>JAFTKH010000003.1 GCA_017453365.1 Clostridia bacterium | reverse complement strand
TACAAAAAGAGCATAAAATGGAAGAAATTTGAAGAATTTCAACCTTAAAAAACAACAAAGCATAAAATTAGAGCGAAGAAACCGTGTTTTTCAACGGAATCCTCGCTCTTTTTGGGTTATGCCTAAATGAAGCAGCCCCTTCTCTGTGAACAAATCATTCATTATTCATCATTTATCAGTTTGGCTCCGCCCAACTGTTCTCACTTTGCCGCTTCCTTTAGCGCTGCGCGCTTCTGCGCCTGTGCACGCTTTCTTGCGGGAGTGTCGAGAATTACCTTACGAAGCCTTATAGATTTCGGTGTCACCTCGATAAGCTCCTCGTCGGTGATAAACTCTATTGCCTCCTCGAGAGAAAGCTGGCGAGGTGTTATAAGGGTAAGCTTCTCATCTGCGCCTGACGAGCGTATAGCGGTCAGGTGCTTCTCCTTACATACGTTGACCTCGATATCGTCGGGCTTCGGGTTCTCGCCTACTATCATACCCTCGTAAACGGGGGTTGCAGGGCCGATAAAGAGAGGCCCTCTGTCCTGCGACTGATACAGGCCGTAGGTCGTGGATATTCCCTTCTCGCTCGCAACGAGAGACGAGGTAAATCTTGTCTTTATTTCCCCTCTGAACGGCTCGTAGCCCGCGAAAATAGTCGAGATGAGTCCCTCTCCGCGCGTATCGGTAAGAAGCTCGCTTCTGTAGCCGAAAAGACAACGAGTGGGGATATTGTAAAACAGCTTCTGCCTTGTACCGTGGAGCTGCATATCAACGAGTGTTCCCCGTCTTGCGCCGAGCTTCTCCATAACCGCTCCGACGTATTCCTCGGGGACGTCTACTATAACGTCCTCAATCGGCTCGTAACGGACTCCGTCTATATCGCGGTAAAGCACACGGGGGTTCGAGCAGCAGAGCTCATAGCCCTCGCGGCGCATATTTTCAATCAGTATAGAGAGGTGCATCTCTCCTCTGCCCGCAACTCGGAAGCTATCGGTGGTATCTCCGTCCTCAACACGCAGGGACACGTCGCGAAGGAGCTCCTTATAGAGACGTGCACGCAAGTGGCGCGAGGTAACGAATTTTCCTTCCTTTCCTGCGAAGGGGGAGTCGTTTACGGAGAAGGTCATCTCCATTGTAGGCTCGCCTACCTTAACAAACTCAAGCGGCTCAACCTTCATCGGCGAGCAGACGGTATCACCTATCGCAATATCCTCACAGCCGGAGAAGCATACTATATCTCCAACCGACGCCTCGGTAACAGGGACTCGCTTTAGGCCGTCGAACTGGTAAATGGAAACTATCTTTGAGGGACGGGATTTCCCCTCTCCGTGATAGTTGCATATAGCCACACCCTGCCCCTGCTTCACGGTACCGCGCTCAATTCTTCCTATACCTATTCTGCCGACAAACTCGTTATAGTCTATTGACGACACAAGGAGCTGAAGCGGCTCATCCTCCTCCCCCTCGGGGGCGGGCATATACTCGATTATGGTATCAAGAAGGGGGGTCAAGTCAGTACCCGGAGCATGGGGGTCAAAGGACGCAGTTCCCGCTCTGCCGGAGCAGAAAAGCATCGGGGAGTCCAGCTGCTCGTTCGTAGCATCGAGCTCAAGGAGAAGCTCGAGCACCTCGTCTCCTATCTCATCGAGTCTGGCATCCGGGCGGTCTATCTTGTTGACGACGACTATAACCTTGTGGTTGAGCTGTAATGCGCGCTCAAGAACAAAACGCGTCTGGGGCATAGGGCCCTCCGCCGCATCGACAAGGAGAATTACGCCGTTTACCATTTTAAGTATTCTTTCGACCTCACCGCCGAAATCTGCGTGGCCGGGGGTGTCAACGACGTTTATCTTAACGCCCTTATAATGTATAGCCGTATTCTTTGCCAAAATGGTTATACCGCGCTCTCGCTCAAGGTCTCCCGAGTCCATAACGCGGTCCGCCATCTCCTGATTATCTCTGTAAATTCCGCCCTGTCTTAGCATCTCGTCGACAAGAGTGGTTTTACCGTGGTCGACGTGGGCGATTATAGCAATATTTCTTAAATCCGTGCGTATCATATAGCTTCCTTTCAAAAAAACGCGTCCCTATGCACCGAGCTTCGGATTATCCTCCGCAAAGTGCTTCATAAAGTCAACGAGAGCAGCAACGCCCTGCTCGGTCATAGAATTGTAGAGCGAAGCTCTCATACCGCCAACAGAGCTGTGTCCCTTCAGATTTTTAAGCCCTGCGCGGTCTGCCTCCTTGGCAAATTTGGTATCCAGCTTCGCATCTCCCGTGATGAAAATTACATTAGTCATAGAACGGCATTTTTTATCAACAGGAGCGGTATAATAGTGCTGGGAGTCGAGGTAATCGTAAAGAAGGCTGGCCTTACGCTCGTTTCTGCGCTTCATTTCGTCAAGACCGCCAACCGACAGTATCCAATCGAACATCAGCTTCGCCATATATATTTGGTACACGGGCGGTGTATTATACATAGAGCGGCTGTCTGCGTGCAGCTTATAATCAAGCATAAACGGTGTCTCGGGACGGGCGTTGCCTATAAGGTCGTCTCTCACGATAACTACTGTCATACCAGCAGGGGCGATATTCTTCTGCGCCGAGGCGTAGATGAGAGCGAATTTCGTAACGTCGACAGGCTCGGAGAGTATAGACGAGGACATATTCGCTACAAGGGGGATATTACCCGTATCGGGCACGTAATTAAATTTCGTTCCGTAGACTGTATTATTGTAGCAGATGTGGACGTAATCGGCATCCGGACGGAAGTCTGCTCGTGTCGTTTCCGGTACTGTCGAAAATGCGGGACTCGCTCCTGCGCTCGACGCAGCTATAGCGATATCGCCGTATTTCTTTGCCTGCAGATACGCATTACGCGAGGACTGTCCGGTTATTACGTAATCAGCGGTGCGTCTCTCCGAAAGAAGATTTAGAGGTATTGCGGCAAACTGCGTCGTAGCACCGCCCTGGAGAAAAAGCACCTTATAGTTTTGGGGAATATTCATAAGCTCGCGGAGAGAAGCCTCCGCAGATTTTATTACCGTTGAGAACTCGCGCGAATCATGGCTCATCTCAAGAACCGATATTCCGCGCCTGCGGTTATCCGATAGCTCGTCCTGCGCGCGGCGGAGCACTGCCTCGGGCAATTGCGCCGGGCCTGCGGCAAAATTGTAAACGTTATTCATACCGTTTCCTCCAAATGAGCAAATGGGAAGAGGCGTCAAGGCCACACTCCCCTACAATAATCGAGTTTATTGTAGCATAAAAAAACATTTTTTTCAAGTAGTGGTGGACTTTTATTTTACATTATGATAAAATATATTAAAAAAGGGAGGTGATGGCTCTTGAAAATTATAGCGAGAATATACACGGATTTTAAAGAAAAGTTCGGTATCCCGCGCCAAAGCGGCATAGCCCGTAACGTCGGAAGAATAGTTTTCGAGGAAGAATACAGGCGTCCGGAGGCGCTTCGCGGTATCGAGGGCTACTCACACCTGTGGCTAATCTGGAATTTTTCCGAGGCAGAGCGCGAGGAGTGGTCTCCGACAGTGCGTCCACCGAGGCTCGGGGGTAATAAGAGAGTCGGCGTTTTTGCTACTCGTTCGCCCTACAGGCCGAACCCGATAGGACTCTCCTCGGTGCGCCTTCTCTCCGTCGAGAACACGAAGGACGAAGGCACGGTGCTCACAGTCGAGGGGGCAGATATCCTCGACGGAACGCCTATTTACGATATAAAACCGTATCTCACCTACACAGATTCGCACCCCGATGCCAAATGCGGCTTCTCGGACGGTGTCCGCGACTACTGCATTGAGGTGGATATTCCAAAGGAGTGCGAAGCTTCCCTCGGCGAGCGAGAGAGAGGGGAGATAATGGCCATTCTCGCGCACGACCCGCGCCCGTCGTATAAAGGAGAGTGCGACAGAGAGTACGGTATGATATACGGAGAGCACGAAATCTTCTTTATCGCAGATGAATGTAAACTCAAGGTTACAAAAATCAAAAAACGCAACAAAAAGTAGCGGGGCTGTAAAGCCGTGTTTATAGACCTTTCATCCATGACGTGTTAAAATATTCTCGTGAAAGTGAGGCGATTAGTGTGATGACGTACTTTGGCGACAACCTATACACTCTTCGGAAGAGGGCGGGAATGTCGCAGGAAGAATTTGCAGAGAGGCTCGGTGTATCAAGGCAGGCGGTGTCAAAATGGGAGCGGTGCGAGGCCTATCCGGATACAGAAAATCTGATAGCGATAGCGAAGCTTTTCGGTGTTTCGCTCGACGAGCTGGTGAACTCTCCCGACATTGAGTCGGTGCTTGACTCAAATGACGGTGCTCGCGACGACAGGTACGGCAAGGTTGTAAAAGTGAAAAGGGGCATTCCCTTACTTTACGCTATCCCCTATCCTATTATTGTCACAGTCGTTTATTTACTTTTAGGCTTTCTTACAGAACGCGGTTGGGCGGTCGGCTGGACGCTCTACGTTACTATTCCCGTCTACTATTCTCTCATCGACTGCATTAAAGCACGAAGGCTCTCCTCATTTGCCTATCCCGTATTTATGACATTTATTTATTTTCTTTTCGGTATGCTCTATGCCGTCTGGCACCCGCTGTGGGTTATTTTCCTAACAATACCTATTTATTATGCCATTGCCGATGCAATAGATAAAAAGTAAAACAAAAGCTGCTTTATCTCGAAGACCCGAATAAAGCAGCTTTTACTTTTTACTATTTATTACTGTCTATGTGTGGGAGATACGCCTTTAAATAATCAAGCCCCGAGAAAAGGGTTGTAAACGCCATAACCGCCATAGACACGTATGAGAGTATGTGATTTTCAGAAAAGAACGGAATTATCGGCTCGACAAGAATTATAACCGTGCCCGCCATCTGCGACACTGTCTTTATCTTCCCCAGCATGCTTGCCGCTACGACGATGCCGCTCTTACCCGCTACGACGAGCCTGAGACTCGTTACACCAAGCTCGCGAAGGAGGATAATGAGAACGACCCATACGAAAACGAGCGGGAGTATTAGGTCAGCGGCGCTGCCGGTTTCCATAGCACGGAGCATCATCCAAACTAGTATGGCTATCTGCGAGCCTATGACCATAAACTTGTCAGCCAGGGGGTCGATGAATTTACCGAAGTCGGTAACGAGATTATATTTTCTCGCTATCTTACCGTCAAGCATATCGGTAAGTCCCGTAATAATGAATACGACAGCGGGAACGATGCAGCCCCATACGCCGAGATTTCTCATAAACAGCAGCGTCGCAACAAAAATCGGCACGAGAAGCGCTCTTACTATAGATAGAGTATTTGGAATATTTAAAGATGTTCTTTTCATAATGACTTTCCTTCCTCTCCTTTTATTTGATTTCAAATTTAACACGGGTACGGTTCAGACCGACGGCTCCGCTATAAGGTCGTAGTCGAGAGCCTCGGTAACCGTAACTCGGATAAATTCACCGGAGCTATATCTTCCCTTCGGGGCGCGTACGTAAACCTTACCGTCTACGTCGGGTGCGTCGGCATAGCTTCTGCCGTAGTATATTTCGGCGACGGTGTCGTAACCGTCAACAAGCACCTCGAGCTCCTCACCTATTTTCTCGGAGCTAATATCCTCGGTAACGGTAAGCTGTGTCGCCATAAGACAGTCGTACCTATCCTGCTTCACCTGCTCGTCTATCTGTCCGTCCATTGAATAAGCCGCAGTATCCTCCTCGGGCGAATAGGTAAATGCTCCGAAGCGCTCAAAGCGTGTCCGCTTCACAAATTCGCAGAGCTCCTCGAAATCTGCCTCGGTTTCACCGGGGAAGCCAACCATAGCCGTCGTGCGGAGCACGATGCCCGGAACCTCACGACGAAGCTTCTCTATCACGCTCTCGATAAGCGCACGGTCACCGTGGCGGTTCATTCTCTTCAGCACGCTATCCGATATATGCTGAATGGGAATATCCATATACTTGACAAGTCTCGGATTATCTCGAAGCTCATCAATAAGCTCGTCAGTTATTTTATCGGGGTAGCAGTAGAGCAGGCGTATCCACGGTATCTCGGTCTTCGCGGTTATCTCCCTAACAAGGCGCGCGAGACTGTACTCGCCGTAGATATCAAGACCGTAGCGCGAGGTGTCCTGCGCTATCAGGTTTAACTCACGCACGCCCTCCATCTCGAGCTGCCGTGCTTCCTCTACTATATCCTCTATCGGACGCGAGCGGAGCCCGCCTCTTATCAGCGGGATAGCGCAATAGGTACAGCGATTATCACACCCCTCCGCAATCTTTAGATATGCGGTATGCCCGAGCGTGGTAAGCACTCTGCCGCCGCCAAGCTTTGATTTATTTTTATCCTCGAATGAGGTGTACTTCTCCCCGCGAAGAACAGCCTCGCAGGCCTCGGCAATCTTATCAAGACTGCCGACACCGACTATTGCATCGAGCTCCGGAAGCTCGGTAAATACCTCCTCGCGGTAGCGCTCTACAAGGCAGCCCGTCGCGATAAGGTGTCGGCATTTTCCGTAGGTTTTCAGCTCGGCGGCATCGAGTATATTCTCTATGGCCTCCGTTTTCGCACTCTCGATAAAGCCGCAGGTATTTACAACTATAATCTCCGCCTCGGCAGTATCAAAGGTAACCTCAAAGCCCGAGGTATGTAGATTATGCATCATTACCTCGGTGTCAACGAGATTTTTAGAGCAGCCGAGGGAGATAAAAGCAACTTTCGTCATTTTATGTACCTTTATTTAAGTATGTTCTTAAGCTTGTTTCTTATTTTCGAATAATAGACACGCACAGCGGCAGTAAGGAATATATCGTAGAGCAAAAAGCACAGTGCTCCGAGAAGCGCGGTCGCCGCATAGATAACCGGAGTCGGGAGCCCGAAGAGGCCCTCGTCAACAAGCGGTACTCCTAACACGAAGCTCGTGATAAGAAAAAGTGCCGTAAGACTAACCGCTCCGAAAAGAAGCTTCAGAGGCCACCACAGGGCGCGCGGTGCGCGCTCGATATAGCCCTTCAATATGGGATATATACCGAAAACAAGAAGGTACATTACCCACATAAGAGCCGTCGGGTATACTATAAAGCTGATAAGCGAGGTACAAAGCCATACAAGATAGGTGTAAGGCGCACCGACCTCGATATATATAAAGAGCAAAAGCACCGAAGCAAGACAGGATGACGCAAGGTCAAGGGGCTCAAACACCGCGCCGAGTAGCATAAATGCTACCCCAAGGGCTACGGTAATGGCGCTGAAGGCCAGCTTCTTCGTTTCCTTCATAGCAGCTCCTCTTATATGCAGGGGATAAGGTCTCCGCCCATACACTCGCACATACAGTCAAGACACCAGAGCTTATAGCAGCAGTCGCAGACGTCCTCCTCTTGGGTGCGCCTTCTTCCGCCGTTATTATCGCCGTAATAGGCACTGCCGTAGGCGTTACCCGAGCGGTTAAACATCTCCTTCGCCCTCTGATACTCTACGTTCGCAGGATCCATACTGCATGCGAGCTCAAGCTCACGCATAGCATCGTTTATACGGCCGCGACGTTTAAGGCACACGGCGTTTAAAAAGTGCCAGTCCGCACCTCTGTCGTATTCATTTATAGCGGCGAGCATTTCCTCGGCGTCGCGGAATTTGCCTTTATTTATTTTCTCTCTTACGTCCTTAAGGAGCGTAGTATTGCCCCCGGAGTAAGAGTCGGAGTAGCTATTGCTGCCCGAGTAGCTGTTGCCATTGGAAGATGTGCTCTGCCCCTTCGCACGGGTCTTCTGTATCTCGTCGTAGGCGGCGTTTATCTCCTGCATTTTTTCCTCGGCGAGCTCCTTCAGAGGATTATCGTCGGCATAATTATCGGGGTGATACTTACGCGCCAAATTACGGTAGGCGTTCTTTATCTCCTCGTCGGTGGCATCGCGCCCGACGCCGAGTATGGAATAGGGATCTCTCATTTTTTATCCTTTCCGTCCTCGGCATCGAGGAACTCAATTCTCTTCGTCAGACCGAGGTAAATTATATTTTTTACTATATTTTCTGCGGTTATTTTCTTTCCGAACGGAACAAGGTTTACAGCTCCCTCTATCTCATGGCATTCGAGAAGAAGGCCTGTTTTAATACTCTTTTTATTTTCTGCAGTCAGCTCCGCACCGTCGTAGAGGACGCAATATGGGTTATAATTCCCGCTCGCACGGTCACGCTCGTAATCCTCCGCCGCATCGGCACAGTATATAAACTTACCGAGGTGGTAGCCGAGCTGATAGGTAACGAGCCTGTCACTTCCCGAAAGCCCGTATGCGAATATTTCACCGAGCAGCTCTCCGAAAAGACCCGCAGGAATATCGGCACTCGCGCACCTCTCTTTCTCAAGAGTGCGTATTTCGAGAAGCTTATCGCGAACGAGTGACGCGAGCTCCTCTCGCATCGCCCTCCGCTTCGCGCGAGATGCTATCGGACGGACAGTAGTAACCGCGCATTTTTTTACAAAGCCCTCGTCGTCGAGGTCGTCCATAAGCTTATAGTAGGTAAGAATGGCAAAGGCGTAAGATGTGTACTCGACGGCCTCGTTATCGACGAGCATACACCGTCGCTTTACAGGGTGGAGAAAGCATCTGCCCATACGGGTCGAGATAGCGCCGTCGTCTATGTAAGCCATTCTGACAAGTGCCAGAAACACGCTGTCGTAGGTCAAGGTAATATTAGAGAGCGTACCCGTATGCTTTTTCATAGAACGGCAGATGCCGCAATAGGTAGCGCGGTAGAACTCGTATTCCTTAACGAGCAGCTCCTTTATGACGGGTTTCACGTAGCCGAACAAGCAGGGGACACCTCCATTTTATACTTTAACGTATATAGTATAACACACTTTTTTGGCTTTGTGTTAACTTTTATAAAATTTTTTATAATATTTCGGTGACATTTTTTTCTTTTTTCTATTTACTTTTAAAAACCCCTATGCTAGAATTATAAAAAAAGGAGATGTTTTATGGAAGAAAACCCTCTTTACGGTAAGAAAATAAGCTTCAACGGTGACAGCATCTGCGAGGGCGTCGGATATCCCGGCGGCTACGGAAAAATAATCGCGGAGCGAAACAATATGGAATATCAAAACATCGGTGTCGGCGGCGGCACCGTGGCAACAGAGGTCTACTCACACGAGGAGGCTCACTATTGGATATCTGCCAATATTGGGAGAATGGATGCCGACGCCGACTACGCGATAGTAGAGGGCGGTGTAAACGACTCGTCGCACTGGGAGGTATACGGAACGCCCGCCTTCGGCGAGCTGACGGAGGGATACTCCGGCCCCTTTGACGAAACAACGTTTATTGGTGGCTTCGAGTCAATGCTGAAGCAGCTGACCGCACGCTTCGCAGGAAAGAAAATAGGCTACATAGCGGTACATCAGTGCTCCGGGCATTTCAGACCCTCCATAATATGCGGAGAAGAAAATAATTTATACCTCGCGGCGAAGGCGTGCTGCCGAAAGTGGGGAGTTCCCTTCCTCGACCTTACCGCAACCGTACCGCCCATCTCATATATCAGGGCGAAGTTCGGTGCAGACCCTGCGCTCGAATTCATAAGTGTCGAAAGCACGAAGAACAACGACGGATGCCACCCCAACGAATACGGCTACAACAGCTATTACTGCGACAAAATAGAAGAATGGCTGATGACGCTATAAGGAGATACAAATGAACAATTCAAGGCTTTACGGAAAGAAAATAACCTTCAACGGTGACAGTATTTGCTCGGGCGCAGCCTTCGCCGGCGGCTACGGCAGAATAATCGCGGAGCGAAACAATATGCAATATCAGAACGTCGCTATAGGCGGCGGCACTGTCGCCGCCGAAACCTATTATGACGACGGCCGGCCGCGCCACTGGATATGCCGTACAATAGACAAAATGGATGCCGATGCAGACTTTGCCATAATCGAGGGCGGCGTTAACGACGCGTCCCTTTTTGGCGGTGGCGGCAATCCCGCCCTCGGTACTATCTCCAAGGGCTACGGTGCCGAGCTCGACGACACGACCTTCGCGGGTGCTTTCGAGTCTATGCTAAAGCAGCTCCTGATACGCTTTCACGGCAAGAAAATGGGCTACATAGCGGTACACAAGATGACTCGTCATTTTTCCTCCGAGTACAAGGGAGAGGACAATTTCTACCTTACGGCAAAGCTGTGCTGTGAGAAATGGGGAGTTCCCTTCCTCGACCTTAATATTACCGTCCCTCCCTTCGCCTATTTCACACCGGAGGGCGACCCCGAGCTCTACGCGGTGAGACAAGCGTACACGAACAACGGTGACGGCTGGCATCCGAACGAAGCGGGATACAGAAAATATTACTGCGATAAAATAGAAGCATGGTTGAAAACGCTCTAAAGGTGAAATATGAGATTCGACGAAATAGATAAAAATTTTAAAATTGAAACAAAGCTCGACCTTCAGGACGTGGTATTCTACGACCCTAGGTGTCTGCCGTTTTCGATTTACGGTGTTAATTACGAAAACGGCCTTTACAGAAGAATGCCGGAGAATATTGCAGCCTCTCTAAATCCAAACATCCTATACCTTTCGAAGAATACCGCCGGCGGAAGAATTAAATTCAGGACCAATAGCTCCTACGTCGCGATATCAACAAAAGTCGAGCCTCACCACATGACGCACATGGCGGCAATAGGTTCTCACGGCTTCGACCTTTACGTAGGTAAAAACGAGCGTTTCTTTGCATCATTTCGCCCGCCCTTCGAAATGACAGACGGATTTGAGAGCGTCGCGAAATTCGAAAGCCGGAGAATGCGAGAGATAACGATAAACTTCCCCCTTTATACCCACGTCGAGGCTGTTTATATAGGTCTTTCGGAAAACGCGAAAATTCTCCCGACCGAGGGCTATAAGTACGAACAACCGATAGTATTCTACGGCTCGTCCATAACTCAGGGCGGCTGCGCGTCTCGTCCCGGAAACTCCTATCAGGGCTTCATCTCCCGTGCTCTCAGCACGAACTACGTGAACCTCGGCTTCTCGGGCAACGCGAAGGGCGAGGATATTATGGCAGAGTACGTAGCAGGGCTCGATATGTCGGTCTTCGTATACGATTACGACCACAACGCCCCCTCACTCGAGCACCTCGAGGCTACGCACGAGAAAATGTTCAGAACAGTAAGAGAGGCTCAGCCCACCCTCCCCATAGTTATCCTATCCCGCCCGAAATACTATCTTACGGACGTCGAGAAGACGAGGCTCGCGATTATAAAGAGGACGTACGACAATGCGGTAGCAAGAGGAGACGAAAACGTGTATTTCATTCCCGGCACTGCGCTTATGAAGTTCGCACGCGAGCACGGCACGGTCGACGGCTGCCATCCTACCGACCTCGGATTTTACTCTATGGCGAAAACACTCATACCCGTGCTTAAAAAAATACTTGAAAAGAAATAAAGGAAGCAAGTGCCGAAACGGCACTTGCTTCTCTTTTATTCTCTTTTCTTACTTCTTCGCGTTAAGCGCTTTTCTCGTAAGAGATATTCTATGCTTCTCAACGTTCACGTCCTTGATAATTACCTCAATAACGTCGCCAACCGAGAAGAGCTCGGACGGGTGCTTAATATATCTGTCGGACATCTCGGAGATGTGCAGAAGGCCGTCGTGGTGTACGCCGATATCGACGAAGCAACCGAAGTCTATTACGTTCCTTACAGTTCCCTTAAGCTGCATACCCGGCTTAAGGTCGGTTATCTCGAGAATGTCGGTCGAGAGAACGGGAGCGGGAGCATCGTCTCTTATATCGCGGCCGGGCTTCTCCAGCTCGGAGATTATGTCGTTTAAGGTAGGCTCACCGCAGCCAAGCTCGCGTGCGAGCTTCGCAATACCGTATTTCTCTGCCTTAAAGCGCAGGAGCACGAGGTTACCCGCCTTCACGTCCTCGAGCGTGAATTCAAACCTATGGAGAAGCTCCTCCGCTACAGCGTAGGACTCGGGGTGAACACCCGTATTGTCGAGCACCTCGCGGCCGCCCGGAACACGAAGGAAGCCCGCGCACTGCAAGAACGCCTTCTCGCCTATCTTCGGCACCTTAAGAAGCTGACGCCTGGTCGTAAACTCACCGTTCTCCTCGCGGTATTTTACAATATTTTTCGCGGCTGTTGCATTGATTCCCGACACGTAGGAGAGCAACGAATAGGATGCGGTATTAAGGTCAACGCCGACACCGTTAACGCAGTCCTCGACAACACCGCCGAGAGCCTCGTTAAGCCTCGCCTGCTTCATATCGTGCTGATACTGGCCGACACCGATTGCCTTCGGCTCTATTTTAACGAGCTCGGCGAGGGGGTCCTGAAGCCTTCTGGCTATCGACACAGCACTCCTCTGCATAACGTCAAAGTCGGGAAACTCCTCGGTCGCGAGCTTCGATGCGGAATAGACGGACGCGCCCGCCTCGGAAACTATGGTATACTTTACCCCCTTCGGGCAGGCAGGGTCCTTTATGACACGCTCCGCGATGAATTTTTCACTCTCGCGCGAGGCTGTGCCGTTACCTATCGACACGACGTCTACCTCGTGGCGCTTTATAAGACGGAGAACTACCGCCTTCGCACGCTCGAGGTCGTCCTCGTTGTCTCTGCCCTTCGAGCGGAAGGGATATATCACCGCAGTATCGAGCACCTTACCCGTTTTATCGACGACCGCAAGCTTACAGCCGTGGCCATATCCGGGATCGTAGCCGAGCACGGTCTTACCCTTAAGAGGCGACACGAGGAGAAGGTTACGAAGGTTTTCCGCGAACACCTTAAGCGCGCCCTCCGCCGCATCGTCGAAGAGCGAGGAACGCACCTCGCGCTCTATAGCAGGGAAAAGGAGTCTATCGTAGGCATCCCTTATCGTTTCCATAATGCGAGGAAGCGCCGGGGACTGCTTATTCGTAACGACCTTCGACACTATCTCGGCAATTCCATCCTCCTCGGCGAGAGTCACGGACACCTTTAAGAAATCCTCCTTCTCACCTCTGTTTATAGCCAAGACTCTATGCCCCTTAAGCTTCTTTATCGGCTCGGAGAAATCATAGTAATTCTCGTAGACCGAGGGCTCGTCCTTCGCGGCCTTCGTAGTTATTGCTCCGACCTTCATAGCAAGCTCACGGAGAGCCTTCCTTATCTCTGCATCATTCGATATATCCTCGGCGATAATGTCGGACGCACCCGCAAGAGCTGCCGCCGCATCGGGCACCTCCTTTCCCTCCTCGGCAGAGATGAACTCTTCGGCATATACCTCTATTTCGGGGTCATAGGCATCGCGCTGCTCCATAATATACTCCGCCAGAGGGAGAAGCCCCTTCGCGCGGGCAATCGAGCCTCTTGTCGTGCGCTTCGGCTTAAAAGGCCTGTATATATCCTCAAGCTCAACGAGCGTTTTCGCATTGTTAAGTGCGAAGGTTATCTCGGGAGTAAGATTCCCCTGCTCCTCGATAATACCCGATATCTGCACGCGGCGCTCCTCAAAATTACGGAGATACTGTAATCTGTCGAAAAGGTCGCGGAGCGTTGCATCGTCAAGGCTTCCGGTAACCTCCTTACGGTATCTCGAAATGAAGGGTATGGTATTTCCCTCGTCAATAAGCGCGACGGTGGCAGAAACCTGCTCCTCTCCAATCTTAAATTCTTCTGCGAGTGTCTTTAAAATGTCCATTATAAGCTCCTTATATTTGCTAACGTTTATTTACTTATACGCCAAGGGCGTCTGTAAGCGTTTTTATTTCCGAGTCGGTAAGATATCGCCACTCGCCGCGTTCCAGCGAGGCATCAAGCGTCACCTCTCCGAAGCTCACACGCTCGAGGCGTGTAACTTTATTTCCCGTCGAGGCTACCATTCTCTTTATCTGATGATACTTTCCCTCGGTGAGGGTTATAAATCCCGAGGTACGCACCTCATCAAGCGTAATCTTCGCACTTTTACATTCATATCCATCGGCAAGGACAACGCCATCTCGAAACTCCTCCTCGACGCCGGCGCGCAGCGGCTCGGCAGCCGAAAAGCTATACACCTTTCTTACGTGGCCGCGCGGAGAAAGCAGCGCGTGCGCGAGCTTTCCGTTATCGGTGAGTATCATAAGTCCCGTCGTATCTCTGTCGAGTCTTCCTACGGGAAAGAGGCTGCGCCTCCTGAGCTCCTCGGGAAGAAGCTCGGTCACAACGGGGAGACGCGAGTCCTCGGTCGCACTGACATAGCCCTCGGGCTTATTGAGCATTACGTACACGTAAGGCTTATACTCTACCACTCTGCCGAGGTAGCTGACCGTGACGCGCTCGGGGTCGATATGCGCCGACACGTCGCGCACGGCAACGCCGTCTATCTGCACCCCTCCGCGCTTCGCGCTGTCCTTCGCCTCTTTACGCGTGGCAACTCCCATATCCGAGAGAAATTTATCTATTCGCATTTTTCACCTCGGTGTTTCAACTGTTTTTAGCTGATTTTAGCTGTCAGCTATTTTTAGCTGTTAGCTGTTCGCGCTTGAATTGAAGCATATACAGTCCGTAATATTTACCGCGCTTCTCAAGCAACTCAAAATGATTGCCCATTTCCACTATCTCACCGTGGGAGAGGACGATAATATTATCCGCGTGCTGTATGGTCGACAGGCGGTGCGCCACGATAAGCATCGTGCCTATGTTTCTCATCTTCTCGAGCGAGTCCTGTATCAGCACCTCGGTTTCGGTATCGATATTGGCCGTCGCCTCATCAAGTATCATCACAGACGGCTTATGCACTATCGTTCTGGCGAAGGAGAGCAGCTGTCTCTGTCCTGCGGAGAAATTATTGCCGCGCTCTCTGACCTCCTCGTCAAGCCCGCGTTCAAGCTTGTTTATGAAATGATTTGCGTTTACGTACTCGCAGGTACGGATTATTTCCTCGTCGGGAATAGTATCGTCGCGAAGAACGATATTAGAGCGTATTGTTCCCGAGAAGAGGAAGACGTCCTGTAGCATCTGACCAAAATGACGGCGGAGTGAGGAAATTTTTATTTTCCTTATATTAATTCCGTCGATAAGTATTTCGCCCTTTTGTATATCGTAGTTACGGCAGATAAGTGAGAGTATAGTCGTCTTACCGGAGCCCGTAGAGCCAACGAAGGCTACCGTTTCACGCGCATTTACGCGGAAGGATACGTTACGGAGCACCCATTCGTCCTCATTATATGCAAACCAAACGTTACGAAATTCAATATCACCCCTCACACCGTCGAGCTCTATTGCATCGGGCTCGTCGACAACGTCGGGCTCCATATCTAGTATCGTAAAAATCTTCTCCGCAGAGGCAAACGCCGACTGCAGCCTGTTAAACTGCTCGGCAAGGTTCTGTATCGGGTTGAAGAATTTCGTTATATACATATAAAAGGAAATAAGAACGTCTGCCGTTATCTTCTGTCCAAAGAAGGAAAGGCCGTCAATATACCCTCTCGAGGCCATATAAAACAGGCAGAGATTCGACGATATATAGAGCATATAGACCGTGGGACGGAAGATAGCAAAGGTGAGTATCTGTCGGCGCTTCGCCTCTCCGAGGGCACGGTTCTTCTCGTCGAACTCCGAGAATTTACGCTCCTCTCTGTTGAATATCTGGGTAATTTTTATACCCGAAAGGTTTTCCGAAAGGAAGGTGTTTATATCCGTCGTCCTGTCCTTCACCTTACGGAAGGCACTTCTTGTGAACTTTCTGAATATAACCGTGAAGAGAATAATAAACGGAACAAAGCAAAGTATCATAAGGGTTAAGGCGTAGTTTAAGCAAAGCATAGCGGTAAAGACGCCTATTATGATAAAGCAGTTCTTAAGAAGGTTTACAAGAAGGTTTGTAAACATCATCGATATAGCGTTCGAATCGTTCGTAACCCGCGTAACTAGCTTTCCTACGGGCATCGAGTGAAGCTGGGCGTGCGAGAGACTCTCGATATGCACGAAGGTGTCCTCGCGGAGCTTCGATAGTATTTTCTGTCCGACCTTCTGCAAAATCAGCGACTGGACGTAGGTGGATATGAGCGATACTATAAGTATTCCTGCGTATACCGCAACGATAGAGAGCAGCTCATACATCTCGAAGCTCTCGGAAATGACGAGCTGTATCCGTCCGATAAGAAGCGGAGATATTATATCGTACGCTATCGATATCAGCATTATTATCCATACGAGGACGAAGCTTTTCCAGTGAGGCTTCGCATAAACAAGAAGCCTTCTTACAATCTCCGTGTCCTTCATATTTCTGTCGAAGCCTATTGCTTCCTTCTTATTCTTCATCATAGCGTACGCCACGGTGAAGACTATGGACATAAGTCCGATAATTGCCCCTAGAATAAGAATGGGATACAGCTTTCCAAGCTCTGTCATTATTGCCTCCCCCTCTCATCCTCGAGCTTCTGCAGCTCGACCATAGTGTTATATGCGGGATATGCCGCCACCAGCTCCTCATGAGTGCCAACACCTACGACACGTCCGTCATCGATGAATATTATCTTATCCATCTTTTCTATAGTAGAGATGCGGTGGGCTATCAGTATCGTTGTTTTGCCCTTACGCGTCATTTTGAGATTTTCGATTATAACCTCCTCGGTCTTCGTGTCGACAGCACTTACCGAGTCGTCGAGTATAAGTATCGCTGCGTCCTTCATAAGCGCGCGTGCTATCGAGATACGCTGCTTCTGTCCTCCCGAAACGGTGACACCGCGCTCTCCGAGCACGGTTTCGTACTCCTCGGAAAACTCCGATATATTGTCGTGCACGTCGGCCAGACGCGCCGCCTCCTTAACAAGAGCTATATCCTCTGTATCCGAAGCAAAGGCTATATTTTTCGCTATCGTGTCGCTGAAGAGAAAATTATCCTGCGGCACGTATGCGGCGCTCGCACGGAGCGAGTGTATCGATACGTCGTTTACGTCCCTTCCATCCACGAACACAGTTCCGTCGGGCACATTGTAGGTGCGAAGGATAAGGTCAACAATAGTTGTCTTTCCCGAACCCGTTTTTCCGATAATGCCGACGTTCTCTCCTGCATTTATTTTAAAGGAGACGTCCTCGAGTGCATCGTAATCGCCGTCGGGGTAGCGGAAGGTGAGATTTTTAAACTCGATATCACCGCGCACGGACACGAGGTCCTCTACTCCCTCTCTGTCCTTCACGTCTATCTCGGCATCGAGAAGCTCGCTGACGCGTTTCAAGGACGCCTTACCTCTCGAGGTCATATCGATGAGCTGCGACACGGCCATAACAGGCCATACTATGGAGTTGAAATAGCTGATAAATTCTATGAGCTCTCCTGCGTTAAAGGTGCCTTTATACACGAGGTACCCGCCGTAGCCGAGTATTATACAGATGACCGACTCAACGAAGAGAGTAACCGATATATGTAAAAGCACAGAGGCTCTTGTGAACTCAATATTAGCCTTTTCATTATCACGGTTGAGCTTTTTGAACGCCCAAAGCTCACGAAACTCCTTTACGAATGCCTTAACAACCGCGATGCCGGAGAAATTCTCCTGAGTGAAATCAGAGAGCGCGGAGAAGGCCTCCTGGCGTTGCTCCCACTTTTTCATCATATACTTGCCAACCAGCGTTCCGACGGCAAGAAGAAAGACCATAGGAATAAGTGTAAGGAGCGTTAAAATGCCATTCATTCTCGCCATTTTTACTATAGCGAGAGTGCCGAGCGTAAGGGCGTCGAACATCATAAGCACGCCGTCGCCGAAGCACTCGTTTATGGTTTCGAGGTCGTTGGTATAAAGCGACATCATATTACCGACCTTATTCTTCTGGTAAAACTGTTGGGAGAGGTTTTTAGAGCGGTCAAACATTTCAGAGCGAATTTCTGTTTCAACCTTTATCGCGGAACCGAAGAAGCATATTCTCCAAAGAAATCTTCCGACTATCAGGGCGGCGATTATAACGAGCATCGGCAGACATATCTCATTTAGGAGAAAGTCGATATCGAAGGGCACCGTTGTGCCGTCGACCTCGACGCTTCCGTTCTCAAGGCCGTTAATTATCATCCTGTAAAGCTCGGGTATCTTAAGCTGAAAAAAGTCAACCAGCAAAAGCGCAAAAATGCCGAGCAGGAGAATCGGCAGATGCTTTATGTAGTATTTATTTATATGCTTACCGAAAATCATGCGGCTCTCCTTTCACACACTTAAAAAAATCACAGTTAAAATAATTGTAGCATAAAGGAGCGTGTAATTCAAGTTATTTTAAAAATTTAATATATAATTAATACATTAAGAAAAGAGAGAACAGGGCTCTTCACTCTGCTCTCTCTTCTGTTTTCATAAATCACTATAGTTTTACACAGATATCTCCGTTATCTGCATAGAATATGCGGTCACCCTCACCCGACATATCAGACTTCGTATCGAGAAACTCACTTACCGAGGAAAAGCGCGGTGTGAAGCCCTCTAGGATGCTATACGCGCGCCCTGCCCCGTTCGAAAGGAGTATGCGGAGCATCGCAAGCTGCCACTTCGCCGACATAAGGCAGGCTATATCGTGGTCTACGATACGGTAATCGTTTCCGTGCCCCTTTCCTGCTACGCCGGGAATATAGGCGTGCACCGTAGGCATAATGCAGGAGACGTCACCCATATCGGTGCTGCCCGTAACTATCTTATCGAAGAAATGATACTCTGCGTCGGGGAGCAGCTTGTGAATTGCCTCGCCTGCGACCTTCGCGAGCTCGGGGTTGTCTATCATAGGTGCTGAGCCTGCGACGTCGGATATCTCGAGCTGGACTCCGAGTGAAACTGCAGCGCCTGCGAGCGCTCTGTTTACGCGCCTGTTGGCGTCGGCGATAGCCTCTATCGTGAGCCCTCGCACGTAGCTCTCGAGGGTTACTCTGTCGGGAATGGTATTCACCGCTCCGCCGCCCTCGGTTATAATCGGGTGAACACGGATGTGGTCGTCATCGCGAAAGGTCTCGCGTATCGCGTTTATCGCGGAGAGCCCCTGCGTCGCGGCATAGAGGGCGTTTCTTCCCTCGTGGGGATTTGCTCCCGCGTGCGCGGACACTCCCTTAAAGGTCGCGCGCTTCGCAACGAGGCCGACGGCTCTGCCGTCTACCGAATAATAATCGACGGGCAGTGTGTGGACGAGCATAGCCATATCGACCCCGTCAAAATATCCGCGATGCATAAATTCGCGCTTACCGCTGAAGTAGGATATAATTCCGTTCTTCTTAAGCTCCTCGCGGAAGGCGAGCTCGCCCGTTTCCTCGGCGGGCACGGCGCACAGGCGTATTCTTCCCGAAAGGCCGTCGAGCATTCCCTCCTCGGTGAGCGCCGCCGCAATACCGTAAAGAGCAGCAGACTGTGCATTGTGACCGCAGGCGTGCGCCGCTCCCGTCGTGGGGTCGGCGTGAAAGTGCCCGGGACACGCGAGCGCGTCGAGCTCTCCTAGCACGAGTATCTCAGGGCCGGGGCGACCCGTGTCAATTACTGTATAAAATCCGGGTATATTTTCAGCCTTCACGAGCTTATACCCGAGCGCCTCGTATTTTTCCTCAAGGTACCGGGTGGCGCGCCACTCACGAAATCCCGTCTCGGGATTATCCCACATAAATTTGGCAACGTCGATAATACCGCTTCTGTATTTATCAACAGCCGCTTCAATTTTCTTGATGGCTTCTTCCATAGCTATTCTCCTTTTTTGGTAAGCAGGCTACCGCCCGAAGCCATTATAGCATAAGGCTTTTGGAAATTCAACTTTTTTTAGAAAATAATCCGTCTCCTCTTGACATTTAGAGACTCATTTGTTATAATGAACAGGCATTGAAAGTGAATTTCACTGAATATTTTTTAACTTTTCACTTTCATTTTCAACCTAATATGCGGATGTGGCGGAATTGGCAGACGCGCTGGTTTCAGGTTCCAGTGAAGCGATTCATGTGGGTTCAAGTCCCGTCATCCGCACCATGTAAAAACACCTCAACTTTTTGTTGGGGTGTTTTTACGTCGTAAGGGCGACGGGATTTGAAGCAGGAGCGGTGTCAGCTGACTCTTCTAAATGACGAGTCCGCCCCACTATGAGCGTAAGCTGAACCGAAAGGTTTTGACTTACGCTCTTTTTAATTCAATATGTAAGCCAAAGGGTGGGACACGAAATCCCACCCTAATTTAATTTGTATTTGCAATGATTTTAACACACCCGACAAATTGAAATTTGTACGTGAGTTATTCTCCTCTCTTTTTTGCAATATACGCAACGACAGAGCAAGCGATAATTCCAATTGTAAATGGAATTCCGAATAGAAGTCCTACATACCAAGGTGCACTATTGCCGGGCGCCCATCGAAGGACTGTGCAATTATATGTTACAACAACGCACATAATGTTTGTTAACAAGATTGCAAGTGCCGCAAAAATCGTTGATAGTTTTTTCATAGAAACCTCATTTCATAGACTTGATAAGTATTACAGCTCCAAACACTACAAACAACACCGAAGCCAGCATTGCTATAAACGTTCCGTCAATCACTATTACAGATGCCCCTGCGATTTGGTCGGCGGTTTCAGAGTTGAATACTGTGATAGCACCGAATACGATTAGTGAAACGCACCCCAAGAGCGAAATCACAAGACCTACTATTCCAAGAAGCTTTTTGTTTCCGCTGTTCTTCTCGGTAGGCTGTACGCTTGTCGGTTCTTCAATATCTTCCTTTACAAGATAATCTATACTGACACCAAATAGTTCGCTGTATTTTTGCAACATTTCGGCATCGGGAGTTGTCGTTCCATTTTCCCACTTTGATATTACCTGCCTTGAACAATCCAATTTCTCAGCAAGTCCTTCTTGTGATAATCCTTGTTTTCGGCGCAAGGCATAAAGTTTTTCAGACAGCGTCATAAATACCTCCTTACGCCATAGTTATAACGGATTTTACCTTAATCGTCTATACACAGCCGTAGACAATTACGCTACGAGTATTGACATTTGATATTTTGCCGAATGGAAGCTATCTTTTAATATTGCAAACTCTTCCGACTTGTTCAAACCCTATTTTTATGTAACATTCGTTAGAAGCAATATAATTGCCGTTAGTGTATAATATAGGAGTAACATTTTCTGATAACAATTCTTTTGAAACAGTGTACACTAAATTTATCGCATACCCCTTTCTTCTTTCCTTCGTTACGGTATATACCGAAGAAATAGTACCGTATTTACCTTCTATTTTTTTGGATGCAAGTGTAACTATTTCGTTGTTTTGGTTTTTCCAAGCGTATAATTGATTATGTTTTATAAATTTCAGTGCTCTTTCCTTGCAATCCTCTATATCAAAAACGAGCCCCTCTATTTCGAAATACATATCTTTGAACATATTAGCTATGACATCTAAATCTGCATATTCAGCTAATGTAGCTTGACCGTCACATAAATAATTTATTTTGTTTATTTTTCTTAATTGATATGAGTACAACTCCATCTTAAATGTTACGTTCTCAAAATAACTATCGTATTTTCTTAATTGCTCTAACACATCGTAGCTCATAATGACGTTATAGCTTTTCTCTAAAGGATAGTTGTTTTTGATACATTCAGCGATGCTTACTATATCACCGTGCACGCTCGCATCCTTACACCAAACCCATATTGGATAAGGAGGATTTGAATAACAGACTATTACACTTTTATTGTTATAAAAAATATCTGTGCAATCGCTTTGTAAAATACGATGCAATACAGAATAAGTGATATTTCCTTCTACAAGCTTCAACAGTTCAATATTTGAGGTGTTTTTTAAGTGTACTAATTGATTTTGCGACATAAAACCAATATCCCCGTTATGCAAATTTTTGCTTATCGATGTATATATTATACCACATATTTCTCTAAAGTGCAACCTTTTGGATTTTGCACTTTAAAATTGCACTTTAGAGTTCGCTCTTTCAAAATTACTTTTCTTTGTTTAAGGCTACGTATTTTTTAACCATCATCTCATAAAAAGAAGTCGCCCCGAGCGAGAACGCTTAAGGCGAATACTATTACTGAAAAAGAGAACAAAATTCTTAAAATTTCTTGATTAAGTTGCGATTCTATAGCATATTAAGTACACAAATAAACTTAACACGGGTACTGGAGTTTTCACCGAGGTAGCGAAACGGCGCGAGAGTGTTAGAAAACAACTGAGTGTTGTTTTCCCCTACGTTGCCTCGGCAACTTTCCGTGTCACGAGCCGCAGCGAGAAGCGTTATCATCAGGTTCCGATGGAGCAATTCACGTGGGTTCAAATTCATCGGTTGAAAAGCCAAAACATCTTTTTATCGCCACTTCACATACGAGAACACCCCATAATTTTCGGGGGTGTTTTTGCGTGGTATGGGTGGCGGGATTTGAAATAGGGAGAAAATTGCCAAGGGCAATTTGTCCGAGGGACCAAACAGTCCGGTGGACTGTTTGTCGGTTAAGGCCGCCACGGGCGGAAGTCCCGTCGTCCGCGCCGCTTAAAGCCTGAATTAAGCCAAGGTTCAGTTTGGGCTTGGTGGGCTTGCCTCCTTTGACATTCACCGCGCTCCGCAGAGGCCCGTATCAAGAGTGCCGTGAAAAAAGCCGTTAGCTTATTGTAGGTTTTGTAAAGCAAAAATGCCTCAAAAAGCCTTTTGGCGCGAAATTTATTGACAAGTCTATTACAAAAATGTTATAATGTAACAAAATAAAAAACAATTATTTACAAATTTGGGATGCTATATGAGTAAAGCCGGAAAAAAGAAAAAGCGTATAGGCAAGGCTAATCCCCTGCTCTACGCTATCGTCTACACCGTTCTTAAGTGGAAATATACGAGAAAATACCGCATAAAATTCGACAAGAGTGCAATAAAAGGCATTAAGGGACCTGCCATTGTCGTTGCTACTCATACCTGCGACGAGGACCATATCCTATCAGCACTCACGCTCTACCCTATTCGCCCGACCTACATAGTCAGTGAGCATTTCATGCATAAAAAATCCACCGCAAGGCTCTTAAAGCTGATGCACGTTATCACAAAGAAAATGTTCACACCCGACGTTTCTACCATAATTAATATTATGCGTGCGAAAAATGAAAAAGCAGTGATAGTCATTTTCCCCGAGGGCAGACTCTCATGCTACGGGCATACGCTGCCCGTAGCAGAGGGTACAGCCGAGCTTATCAAGAAGCTCGGGGTCGACCTCTACGCATGGAAAGCCGAGGGCGCCTATCTCTCCTTCCCCAAGTGGCGAGACAAGGGCGACGGCCGAATAGGCGAGATAAATGCTTCCGTTAAGCTTCTGCTTTCCGCTGACGAGGTGGCGAGCCGTGACGTATCGGAAATTAAAAGGATTACCGAAGAGGCTATACTGCACGACGACGAGCTCGCGATGCAGGGTGTCGAGTACAAGTGCCCCGACCTCGCTCGCGGAGTTGACAAGATACTCTACAAATGCCCGAAATGTATGAATGAGGGCAGACTCACCGCAGGAGAAAACCACATTCGCTGCGAGTGCGGGCTTGATGCCGAGCTTAATTCACGCTACAGGCTCTCGGGCGCCCCGTTTACCCGCATTAACGAGTGGTTTGAGTGGCAGCAAAATTCGATAGATACCGACACCGAAAGGCTCGAGTCTAATGCTAAGTTCGGCTGTTGCCGAGAGGACGGCTTTATGGACGGTGACGCAGGCGAGGGCAAAATATACCTCGATAAGGATATTTTTAAGCTCTCGGGAACTCTGCACGGAGAACCTATAGAATTCTCGGTAAGTCCGGAGAAAATCGGCGCTTTTCCCATAACGCCGGCAGACCATTTTGATATATATCATAACGGGAGACTCCTATACGTATATCCCGAGCCCGACAGAAGAATGACCGTAAAATGGGTCTCGTTCCTCGATAACCTTATGGAAAAAAAGAGGGCGTCCAAAATCAATACGACGACGGTATAATTTTACAAACCTATTCGACCGTCATCGGTTCTGACACATTAAAAATTGAATTAAAATCAAAGCAAAAGCGAGGTAAGATTTTTTTCTTCCTCGCTTTTTTGTGTTTGATCACTCGTAAATAGAGATGGTTAATTTTGTTTTTATCATATTATGACTAAAATTCATTTTTTCGCGCTTTTACACTTTAAAACAGCAATTTATTTTGCCGAATATATTGTCAACCCCGTTGACACAAGGCCTATTATGCGCTATAATTTAATTGTGCTCAATATAATTGAAAGGAATAAAATCGTTATGAACTATCAAGTACGGTATTACACGCGTTCGGGAAATACCGAAAAGCTGGCGACGGCGATTGCTGATGCAATCGGCTGTTGCGCAAAAAGCATTGACACTCCTCTCGAGGACAAGGTAGACGTTCTTTTTCTGGGGTGCTCCTACTATGCCTTCGACATGGATGAAGAGGTAAAAAAATTTATCGCTGAAAACAACGAAAAAATCGGAAAAATCGTTTGCTTCGGAACATCCGCTATGATGAAATCAATGAAAAAGCCTATGAGCAAGGTTACGGAAAAATACGGTGTTTCACTGTCGGACGAGGAATTTCACTGCCGCGGAAGGTTTGGTATCTTTAACAAAAACCGTCCGAATGATGATGACCTGATAAATGTTGCGGAATTTGCGAAGAATATAATAAAAGGCTGATAAAGGGATATTTTATGAAGGAAATATATGATTTTTTAAAAGAGAGCGGCGTATACTACCTCGCGACAGTCGACGGCGACCAACCGCGTGTGCGCCCCTTCGGCACTATTGAACTCTACAACGGAAAGCTCTATATTCAGACAGGCAGGGTCAAGGCAGCATCCGCGCAAATGAAGAAAAACCCCAAGATTGAAATCAGCGCTATGCTCGGTGACAGATGGATTCGTATCTCGGCCGAGGCGGTACTCGACGAGAGCATTTCCGCACAGGAGCATCTGCTGACAGCATATCCCTCATTGCAGGGAATGTACAAGGCCGGCGACGGCAACACCGAGGTATTCTACCTGCAAAACGGTACGGCCGAGATAAGCTCGTTCTCCGCCGCTCCCAAAAGGATTAGCTTTTAAATACACAGGCGCGATAATAGATGCTGTCAGGTGCGGAGAATTTGAAAGGCCGCACAAAGTGTAAGCATCGCATCAGGCTGTTCAGATATGGGCTATGCACTCCTGACAACTACGAAAAAAAGCACAAGCCTGACATAAGTATAGCTCGTAAATCGAAAAAGCGCACGCTATGGCGCACCTCACCGATGAGCCTCGGGAAATTGCGGGTGAGCGCGAATGTCCTCCCACAAAAAACTCCCTTTTCAGCCAATGCTGAAAAGGGAGTTTTTTTACACTTATCCTCTGTAGGTAGAGCGTGATTTCACTACCTCTATATTCTCGGTATTGAAGCCGTTTACAGCGAGGAGCATTTTTATGTCGTTGGGCGTCGCGCGGTTCATAGGCCCTATGATTATGCGCGATATAAGCTCGAGCGGATAGTTTACCTCAAGATGAGCTACAACGTCGTTTTCTGTAACGTCGTAACCGAGATAATTTAAGGTAGAGCCCTCGCTCCTGTTGACGAGCTGTTGAATTTTTATGACACGGGAGTAGCAGAGTCTGACCTCTTCCTCGGCCTCAAAGCTTGGATTTTTAAAGTATGCGAGCTCGAGAACGAGCTGCGCAAACCAGCGCTTCACGATAGCACGTATTTTAAGCTCTATATTCTCTTCCGTCTTTCCCTCCGACAGGCGGATAGCCTCGATAAGTCGGCCTATAGCTTCCTCGGAGTAGCGCTCGTGCTCGGCTTCATCGTAGACTATCTCCTTAAGCTTTATCAGTCTATGATTTATACGGGTTATCTCGCGTGTGGCGTCAGCAACTTTGACTCCTATCGCGAAGCCCGTCGCACGCTCGGTATATCCTCGCCACTGCGAGAGATCGTCTTCCGCACGCGAGAAGCACATAGCCATCCAAAGAGCGACGGGGGATATTTCGCGCTCCCAATACTCTCTCGCAAAGCTCGCTACGTAGGCGTAATAGCGCTCTCTGTTACCTAAAAAGAACAGGTCACGCTCGCGGCGGAGCATCTCTGGCAGCTTTGCAAAGATGCGCGCCATCATACCGCCTATCTCCTCGTAGTCGTTGCTCTTTCTTAAATCCGAGAGCCATATTTTTTTAGATTTTATAATGCTGTTAAAAACCTTCGGCTTACAATAATGATAAACATACTCACTCATATTAAGGTTATTCAACTTCCTTGATATTCCTGCCCGCTACCTTCGGGAAAAGGTCGCGGTAGTAATCGCCGAGGGCAATAACGTCAGCACCGACGTTAATAAAGGTATAACCCATATCAACGAGCTCATCGAAGTTCGCGGCAGTGCCTACAGTACCTGCGAACTTACCGTGCTTTCTCGAGGTTGCTGCTACAAGGCGGCGTACTCTGTCCACCTCCTCTGTGGGGGTGACGGGGCATCCTATACCCTGGCTGAAGTCGGCAGGGCCGAAGAATATCATATCGATACCGGGAAGCTGACAGATTTCCTCAAGCTCGGCTACGGGCTCCGGATCCTCTATCTGCACAACGGTGAAGCGCTCTCGGTTAGCCTCGGTTATGTAGTCCTCAACTCCGACAAGACAGTATCTGCCGTCGGCGTTCCCGCCGTCGATGGGGCGTCTGCCAATTGGGTGGAATTTCGTGAAATATGCGATTTTCTTCGCTTCCTCGAGGCTCATAAGATGGGGTACCATAACGCCCGTCGAGTCTGCCTCAAGAGGGCGGACGATATCGCTGTACGAGCCCTTCGACACTCTCGTCATAATATCGACGTCGTATATCTTTGCGGCTCTGACCATATTCTCCACGTTCGCCATCGACGAGGGAACGTGCTCGAGGTCTATCCAAATGCAGTCGAAGCCGAACATAGCGGCTATCTCTGCGGCTCTCGGGTCGTCGAGATTAAGCTTAGTCGAAACGGCAACCTTACCCGCTCTCATTTGTCTTAATACTCTGCTCGGTCTTAAATGCATATCAAGTCTCCTTTTTAAGGTTTATCCCATACTCATTTTAACTCTTCTTTCTTGCTGTGTCAAGAGATTTTAATTATTTGAGCATTTCAAACGCACCTCACCTTTTTTCTGCGTGATTAGCCTTAAGACAGTTCACGAGTCTGATAACCACCTCACGTTCCTCACTGTCAAGCTCGGTGATATCGACGGTGAGTCTATCCGAGGTAGATAGAAGATAATCTGCGCTCACGTTAAAAAGAGACGTCATCTCTATAATGTTCGAAACCGATGGAGAGGAAAGCGACATTTCCCACGAATTCACGGCACTTCTCGATATACCGAGCCGCTTCGCAAGGTAGGTCTGTGTATAGCCTGCCTTATCACGCAGATATCTTATTCTATCCGAAATACTGTCCATTTCTCGCTCCTTCGCTTTAGAAAAGCACTCTTTTTGTTTATATTGTATCTTATCACGGATGATTATTTATTATCATTTGTGATAAGTGCCACTTGACATTTTGTGCAAAACTGTGCTATTATAAGCTATCTTTTGGTATTTTAGTTTAAAATTGGCATAAATTACCAAAGAAATATCGGAAAGGAGAAGAAAAATGAAAAAGAGAAGAACCGTTGTAGCCGTATTCCTTGTAGTTGCAATACTCACGCTGGGTATCGGATACGCAGCATTGTCCGACGACCTCACTGTCACAGCAGGAGCTAACGCCCCCGCGTTTGACCCGTATGTATACTTTGCAAGCGACTACAATATCACCTCCGGTACACGTAACGGCGCCGCTGTCAGCGACGTTAAGAGCGATGACACCTCGAACGATGACTACGCTATCACCGTTAGCGGAACGGGAACCGACGAAATAGTACTCGATGTTGACGGCTTCCTCGCAACGAAGAATGACGAGATAATTCTCGTGTTCACTGTAGTTAATGAAAGTAATTTCGAGGTAACTCTCAGCAATCCTACCGTTACTGCTGCGGGAACTGACAGCACGTTCACAGCAACTGCAGAGCTCGCCGCTACGACTCTCGCTCCTAAAACGGGCACGACCACTCTTACCGTCACCATCACTATGGCAAACGATATCTCAGGTAATGATGCGGCAGAGGAAACCTTCACCATCGCAATAACCGCAAACGCATAAATTTCATTTAGAAAAGCCGAGATAAGGAGGGCGAAGAATGTCGGCGGACAGAAAAAAACTATATACGGTCTCTATCCTCGCGCTCGCCCTTCCCATTTTACTTTTCGCGTTTCCTGAGGGGAGTCGGGTATATGCTGCTCTCCTGCTCCCCATCCTTGCCCTCTTCGCAAGCTTTCTAATCAAAAAACGGAGCGTACCGTCGATCTATAAAAATCAGGTGCTCCTTATCATATCCGTCGGTACAGCGGCGGCGATAATGCTCTATTATCTTTCGGGACTCTATTTCGGTATAGGTAAAACGGCGAGCTACACTCCGCTCGAGCTCCTGACGCGGGCTTTACCGCTTTCCGCCGTGATACTGTCAGTAGAATACACACGAGGCCTGGTGCTGGGAGCGTCCTCTAAGCCCGCGACACTGATTTTCTCTGCAGGGGCAATACTCACCTACGTAACGCTTTCGGGCGAGGCTGACTCCATCAACAGTGTCTACGCCTTCACTGAGCTCGTCGGAGCAACTCTGGCGCCGTCGATTTCTCAAAACCTTTTATTCAATTATTTAACACGTAGGCACGGCTTTCTACCCGCCCTGACCTATAAGCTGACAACAACCATTTACATTTACTTTATTCCCTATCTTCCTACCGCCGCACCCGCACTGGTTGCCGCAGCACGAATAACACTTCCCCTTCTCGCATACCTCTTCATAAGCTCGCTGTATGAGAAAAAAAGAAGCTACGCCATAAAAAGAGGGACGAAGCTCGGACCGATATCTCTCGCTGCCCTCCTCATCTGCCTTATCGGGCTTATAATGCTGACCTCCTGCCGCTTCTTCGTCGGAGCAATAGTCATAGGCTCAGGAAGTATGGAGGGTGAGCTACATATCGGAGATGTAACGGTATATACGGACTCGGGGGGCGAGGAGGTCGCCGTCGGGGATATATTAGTTTTCGAAAAGGGCGGCTCTAGGGTAGTTCACAGAGTATACGACCTCGAATACACGAACGGCAGCTACCGGTTTTACACAAAGGGGGATGCAAACGAGGATGCAGATCCAGGATACGTTACCGAAGAAGAAATAATCGGTACCGTAAAATTCAAAATTCCCTACGTAGGCTGGCCTACGGTATGGTTATCACGACTGTTTGATGACAGGAAAGGAGGCAGTGATGTCTGAAGCCGAAAGAAGAAAAAGGCTTAATTACAAGCGTAACAGAAAAAAATGGATAACTGCCCTGACCGCTCTCTTTACGGTATTTTTCCTTCTCTCCGTGGCACTCGGCGCACTTTATTTCAGAGCCGAGAGCACACACGAGATACCCTATTACGAAAAGGGCGGTATAGATTACACGGTAAGGCTTCTTCAAAACGATTTCTACGACGCGGAGGAGCTCGGAGAGGGACAGTCCTATGTCGCCTCGATAATAGACACCATTAAGGCTGATTTCAGCTACGTACTAAGAACAGACGAAGAAAAAATGGAGTACCGATACTCCTACAGTATATACGCGACCCTGGAAATTACAGATAATGATACTAAAGCGATAATATTCGCCCCTGAGTACGTCATACGTGAAAACACGGAGGGGTACGCGACGGGCGGCGAGCTCATAATAACAGACAGCACCGAGATCGATTACAGAAGGTACAACGGAATAGCAGAGAGCTTCATCAAGACCTACGGTCTTTCCTCCGTGACGCCGCGCCTTACCGTTACTATGAAGACCGACGTTACAGGCAGCGCCGAGGAGCTCGGATGCGACAGCAATATGAGCTATACAACCTCCCTTACCGTTCCTCTTACGAAAAGAACTGTAAGCGTGTCGCTCACCGAAACCGCCCCCGGCAGTGAAGCAAAGGTATTCATATGCGACGAATCGTTAGCCAGCCGCTCGGCACTCGGCTATTCGGCTGTCGGTGGTCTTTCCCTTTCACTCATACTCTTTATTGTGCTGCTCTTCTTCATCTTCTTGACGAGAAACCACGATATTAATTATTCGATCAAGATAAGGCGTATTCTCGGAGCATATAAGAGCTACATACAGAAGCTGAAGGGCGAATTTGACACCAATGGCTATCAGGTTCTCGAGATAGATACCTTCCCCGAGATGCTCGGGATACGCGATACTTTACAATCCCCGATACTTATGAGTGAGAATGCTGATGAAACGAGAACTCTATTCCTTATTCCCACACAGACGAAGCTTCTCTACCTTTTTGAGATAAAGGTGGACAACTACGATGAGCTTTACGGCGTCGGCAAGGATAGCAAAGAGGTAACAGATAACACGCCCGACTGCGCTGAGCTCACGGTCTCGGCGGAATATGATGCTTACGAGGAAGCAACGCCCGAGGGCACCGAAGGAGATAGCCCCGAAGCCGCACCGGATGAGAGTATCCGAGAGGAGTCTTTGCCGGAAGAGTCCGCAACCGCAGAGGCAGATACAGGGAAGATTCCCCGAAATGAGGCAGCTATACCTGCTGTAACGGAGGATGCGGCAGTCGAGGTAAGATACCGCACATCGTTTATGTCCCGACTGATACAGTCGGAGGACACGATCAAGGAAAAATACTCCCTTATCAAAAACTATCTTCTCTCCTTCTCGGGTGTGAAGGCAAGAACAAGTCTGAATTTCGAATCCTTCAAGCGCGGACGCATAAGCTGTGCAAAGCTTAACGTAAAGGGCTCGTATCTCCTTCTTTACCTCGCGCTCGATCCCGAAAAGTACAGCAACGAGCAGTATCGCGTTTCCTACGTCGGAGATAAGCCGAAGCTCGACACGGTGCCGATGCTCTTCAAGATAAAGGGAGAACGATCGATGAAGCAGGCGTATCTGCTTATTGACGAATGTATGAATGCCCTCGGTATAAAGCAGAGCGATATTCCAAATGTTGACTACCGACTGCCGTACGAAAGCACCGAGATGCTTATCGAGCGCGAGCTCATAAAGGTAATAGCACCGACGGGCGTATTACTCGATGCGAACACGCCGACAGAAAAGGCTGACGTAGAGGAGCTCCTCCGTGACAAAAGACACAAACGGAGCGACGCAGTACTCCCCGACGGGGATGAGTGAACCGAAGAATTAACGAAAAAGAGCACCTCATCGCTTAAAAATTATAATCGTCACAGTGAACGAAGGGCTAGAAAACGCCTTCCCAAGACAGAATAAAAAAGGAGAGCGCACTATGAAAAAAGCTTTTAAAATGACTGTTTTCTGTGCGCTCTTTTTCGTTCTCGCGTTCCTTAGCGTTGGGTACGCGACCCTTTCCGATACCCTTAATGTGACTTCAAGAGTATTTACGGGAGTAGAGCCGTGGCTCTACGTGGCTACAGCCGAAATATCCTCGGGCGACGTCGGCTACAGAGGCGGTAACAGCTCTCTGACCGAGCCTGCGGGTATTCTTTCTCTGACGGCAGATTTTTCGGAGGGAGATACAGTCACCGTCACTGTCACCGTGAGAAACAATACAGATCTGAATTTCGTTTTCAAGTCTGTAACTGCTCCAACAGTAGAGGGTACCGATACGAATACTGGACTTGCCGTCGAGGGCGTTTCGGGAATTACTGCAGAAGAGGCTCTCGCGTCAGGAGCGGTAACCTCTGACATAACGGTTACGCTGAAGGCTACGGACACGGGGGCAAGCCTGGTTTCCGCTACGCTGATGTTCAATTTTGGCTTCGCGAGTGAGGAGGATAAGGATGAGGCAGTCGTCAACAAGGCATCGGAATCCTTCCTCACAGCGTTAAACGACCCGGACGTGCTCGTTGATATACAAGATGCAATGAGCTCAAACGCAGGCGGCTACAAGTTCGGCGGAGACTACGTCGGAAACGTCGCGGGAGATACAAGCTCAAGCGATACCACACTAATTAAATCCGTATTCGGAGATACGCTGAAAAACGTGAGCTTAAACGGAACTGTTGCTAATGAATGTACCGTTATGATAAAAGAAAAGGACGTTTTTGATTATAACGGAGCTGCGGACGTAAACGAAATGGTTATGTATATGACACCGGATACCATTACGGGAACAACGGGATTTTTTGGCAGTGACAGCTCCGTCACCGTCACGGTGTATGCTATCGTCTACGTTAAAGACAGCGACGGCAAATGGGCACAGTACGGAGATATGTATAAGGGCAAGGCAAATACGAACTCGTACTACGCTACCTTCTCCAGCGGAGTTGCGTGCGACTCCTTCAATACGGAAACGTGGGTACACGATGCAGACGCCTACTATCCCGATGCGAACGGATACCTTGTCTCAAAGGGAGCGACTATAGAAGAAGCCGTAAGCGCATACAGTGCCTATGCTACAGAACAATAAAATCAAAAACCGGAGCTTCAGGGTGACAGCCGTGCCATGAAGTCCCGGTTTTTGTTTTATTCGGTATTAAGCTTCTTTTTTGAAAAAGATGCATATCTCCGTTCCTTCACCCGGCTCGCTCTCAACGGTTATCCTTCCGCCGAAGAGCGCCGATATGTGCTTCACTATAGCGAGTCCAAGACCTGTACCGCCTGTCTTCTTCGAGCGTGATTTATCCACTCTGTAAAATCTCTCGAAGAGGTGAGGGATGTGCTCGGGGGAGATACCTATTCCCGTGTCGCGTACCGAAAGATAGGCTTCATCCTCCCGAGTACCGAGCGTCACGGTAATGCTGCCGCCCTCGACGTTATAGTTAACCGCGTTCGAGAGAAGATTACACATAAGCTCGTACATCTTCTTCTCCTCTGCCAAGACGGCGGCGTCGCCGACGAGCTCGCACGCGATACCCTTCTCCTTCATTGCATAGGCGAGCTCCGCTATAGCTTCCTCGGCAATTCTGTGCATATCTACGGAAAATACCGACTCGCTCTCCTTCGGCGCTTCAAGAAGACTCAACTTCAGCATATCCGATATGAGATCGGAGAGCCTTATGCACTCCTTATGTATTCTTTCAAGCTTCGGACGGTCTGTGCTGTCCTCGCTTTTCGCAAGGAGCAGCTCGGAAAGTCCGCGCATAGCGGTAAGCGGTGTTTTCAGCTCGTGAGAGGCATTTGCAAAGAATTCTTCCTTCTGTCTCCCCAACTCCCTCTCAAAGGTTACGTCGGAAATAATGATAATGCTGCTTATCTCTTCGTCGAGCATCGAATCGGCGGGGGTAACGGTCTCGACGGTTACCGTCCTGCCCGAGGATGTATATTCAAATTTTGAGTTACGGGCAGACAGTGCCCTCTCAATCTTCATAAGGAGCCCACTGTCTGATATAAGGCTGTCAAGCTTAAGTGATATTACCGACCTCTCAACCCCGAACAAGTCAAGTGCGCTCCCGTTTACAAGAAGTATTCTCTCCTCGCCGGAAAGAGCTATAATCCCCTGCGACACGTTATCGATAACTGCATTAAGCCGCCATTTTTCCCTCTCGCTTTTTAGGATATTCCCTATGGTCTTCTCATTCAGCTCGTTTATCTCGTTATATACGGAGAAAAACTCACTATCGGAGCTATTGGTCGCAAGAGGTACGTAATCTCCGTCATTTAAGCTCTTAAGGCTCCGTCCTATATCGGATATCCGCTCGCCGACGCTGTCCGACAGCCTTCGGGCGAAAACGCCCGCGATAAAAGCGGATACGAGCAGCGCAAGGAGCAGGAAGGGGACAGTCGATAAAATGTAGTAGTTTATCTCTGTATTTTTAAGTGCGAGCCTCACTATTACCTCTCTGCCGTCATCAAGCGACGTCAGCATAGCGTAATAATTCATATTGCAGCCGAAGGTTTCGGAATAGCGCTCAACGGCAACGGGCTCTCCCGCGAGTGCTGCCGCGACCTCCTCACGGTCTATATGGTTCTCAAGCTCGAGGGTCGTGTCACTGTCATACAAAACCTCGCCGTCGGGGGTAATTATCGTAACACGGCACTCATCGTTGTTCATAAATATATCAAGCTCTTCAAAGTCATCCTCGCTGTTAAGCAACGCTACGGCGAGCTTTGTCTCCGTAATGAGGCGCTCCTTAACAAGACTTTTATTACTCACGTAGGTCGTAGCTATTCCCGCGGAGAAAAGTATGGATACGGACAAAAAGGCTATAAGAAAGCATCTGACAAAAATTTTTCTTCTCATACCGACTCAAACCTATAGCCTATTCCCCTGACGGTAACTATGCATTCGGGGGCTCCAAGCGTACTTATCTTCTCGCGAAGCGTCGCCATATGCATATCGAGAGTACGGCTCTCACCCATAAATTCCTCTCCCCACACCTCGCGGAAAAGCTCCTCACGCGAGACAGTCACTCCCGAGCGCCCGATAAGCATCCGCAAAAGCTTAAATTCCTTAAGGGTGAGTCCAAGGTCCTGCCCGTGCCATGCGGCGCGGTATGTATTGTTATCAACGGTAAAATTTCCCGCCACTTTAACATATAGGTTTGCGCGGCGGAGTCCCGCCTTCACTCTCGCGAGCAGCTCGAGGACGGAAAAGGGCTTCGCCATATAATCGTCCGCTCCTCTGTTGAGCCCCTTAACAAAGCTTATCTCATCAGATTTCGCACTGACTATGATTACAGGTACTCGCTCGTCGCACTCTCTTATGCGTGACAGTATCTGATATCCGTCCATATCCGGTAGCATAATATCGAGAATGATAAGGTCGGGTCTGCGTTTATCAAATGCGGTGAAGAACTCTCCGCCGGTGGCAAATATATCTACCCTGTAGCTGTCCTCGAGAGCACCGAGGTACACCTCACCTATTCCCTCGTCGTCCTCAACGATATATATAAGTGTATCGAAATTCATATTATCTGCCTTTCTTTTTTCTTACTTAATATTATACATTTTTCGCGGCGGCTTTGCAAGCGCAAAAGAGGCAGGTGCGAAAATTTCGCGCCGCCCCTTATAATTTAACCTATAAAGCTCATATATTTCGCCGCATATTCGCGGAACTTCTCCTCAAATTCCTCTCCGTCGCCTCTGATAAGCTTCAAGGACTCGTGGATAGAGAGGTTTCTCTCCTTCAAATCTATAACGCAGCCCGCTATATTCGAGCAATGGTCGGAAACCCTCTCCATATTGGTGATAAGGTCGCTCCAAACAAAGCCTGCCTCGATGCTGCAATTACCCTGTCTGAGTCTGTCGATATGCTGGGTACGGAGAGTTTCCTTAAGTCTGTCAATGACCTCCTCAAGGGGCTCGACAGAAAGAGCGAGCGAGGTATCCTCGTTAAGAAAAGCGCAGAGAGAAAGATTTACTATCTCGAGGGTCGCATCGCACATATTGTTTATCTCGGAAAGCGCCGAGTCGGAGAAGGATATTCCCTTTTCAAGAAGCTCCTCACGGGACTCGACGATATTCACGGCGTGGTCGGAAATCCTCTCAAGGTCACCTATGACCTTAAGAAGCATAGAGGACATCGTCGCCTCCTCCTCGTTCATCTGGTTACTCGAAAGCTTAACCAGATAGCTTCCTATCATATCCTCGTAGGAGTCGGTTTCGTTCTCCTTCTCCCTCACTGAGGCGGCAAGAGCCGCATCGCCCTGGGAACGGAAATGAGCTATGCTTTCTTCAAGCGACCTTGCGGAGCACTCTGCCATTTCACGCGTGAGCTCATAGCATCTCTCAAGAGCTACGGCGGGGGTAGCTAGAAGCCTTTCATCAAGGACGGTAACCTTCTCGGGCGTTTTAGCATCCGGAACAAGCTTATATGCAAGGAGCTCCAGCAGACGCGACATCGGGAACAGAAGTACCGTGCACGCGAGGTTAAAGAGCGAGTGTGCCGTCGCGATACCCGAAAGCGTTGCAGCCTCGTTAAAGAGAGCGGGTGAGAATATGGCGTTAACAATGCTAAAGGCGGTAAGCCATACAATAGTACCGATTATGTTGAATGAAAGATGCACGTATGCCGCACGCTTCGCATTCTTATTAGTTCCTACAGACGAGATGATTGCCGTGACGCACGTACCGATATTCTGTCCCATTATAATAGGGATGGCGGCTCCGTAGGATACGGCACCCGTTGCCGCGAGGGCCTGGAGTATACCGACAGAGGCGGAAGACGACTGAATTATCGCAGTGAGCACTGCTCCGACGAGGACACCGAGAATGGGATTTTTAAACATAATGAACATTTCGGTAAAGGCGGGGTCGTCCTTAAGCCCCGATACCGAGCCTGTCATCGTATCCATACCGAACATAAGTACGGCGAAGCCGAGGAGTATTACTCCGATATCCTTCTTTCTTTTACTCTTACAGAACATAAAGAGTATAATTCCCATAAGTGCAAGTATGGGAGTGAAGGACGTGGGCTTCAGCAGCTGAAGAAAGATGCTGTCACCCGAGATGCCGCCAAGGCTGAGTATCCACGCGGTAACGGTCGTACCGATATTGGCACCCATTATAACGTGTATCGCCTGACGCAGGTTCATAAGACCCGAGTTCACGAAGCCGACGACCATTACCGTCGTCGCAGAGGACGACTGTATTACCGCGGTAACGCCAAGACCGGTGAGAAGCCCCGCAAATTTATTTGAGGTAAGCTTCGCGAGCATACGCTCGAGGCTCGAGCCGGCGCTTCTCTCGAGGGCCTGTCCCATTACGTTCATTCCATAAAGAAAGAGGCATAGTCCGCCTATCAGCATAAGGATATCGAAAATGTCCATATTTACTCCTGTCAATTTAAGCCTAGACCAATTTAGTCCAGTCTATATTATACACGAGCTGCCGATAGGTGACTACCACCTCTGTGTTTTAGTTATGTAAAGTTTATGTAAAGTGTCATGACGTGCCCGAGGGTGACGTGCCGTATTTCTTTTTATATGCCCTGCTGAACACGTAGATAGACGAGTAATTAAGGAGCTCCGCTATTTCGGATATCTTAAGCTTACCTTCATCTATCAAGAGGCGTGCGGTCTTTAGCCTTGTGCTCATATAATAATCAGAAAGAGTCCTGCCGGTGGTCTTTTTAAACAGAGCTGAAAGATAGCTGTAGTTATAGTTCATAACAACGGCGAGGTCGGAGAGCTTTGAGAGAGTAAAAATATGTGTATCAATATAGCTCATTATCTGATAACACAGGATATCCTGTCTGTCGGTATTTTTAAAGGGGGTGACCGCCCGTTCAGTGTCGAAGGCGCGTATAATGTATATGATTATCTGCGAGAGCATACCGTAAATCATCTTATTTCGAAGCGGTAGCGACTCGTCCAAAATCTCGTTTATAGCGAGGGAAACGAGATTGTTTATTCTGCCGTCCGAGAAGACCCTGCTCTCTGCCGAGACATAGGCGGCGTATATTTTTTCAAGCGCACCTGCGAGCTCCTCATTCTCCGTCCGAAAGGAGAAAAAGTCGTATTTCAGAGGGTCGGAAGCGTCCGACGAAATTTGGTGAAGGTCGGCAGGAAAGGAAAGATATATATCACCTGCCGAAACAGGCACGCTGACGCCGCCCGTCGTAACCGTTCCGCTGCCTCCCGTGACTATGGTGAGCTCGTACCAATTAAGGTGCACGTGCTCGTCGTATTCGACACCTCCGCGGCAAAAGAGCCTGCCAAGCTGGACGAGGTAAATATCCTCGAATTTTAACGGATTGGAGAGATATTCATTATTTATGTGGTAAATATTTTCCATTTCTAAATCTCCTTTGCTTCATTTTAACAAATGCACACTCCCTTGTCAAGAAAAAATAAAATATAGCAAAAGAAAAAACGGCGTTTTTGCCTCAAAGACAAAATAATGCTAAATTTAGACACAAATAATGTTATTGTGTTTCGTATTTCCGCTATGCTATAATGAAATCAAAAACACATAAGGAGAAAAATATGTTTACTGTTGCGGTCATAGGCTGCGGAAGAATAGCAAGAAACGCTCATTTCCCCGCGCTCACGAAGCTCGACGGCGTGCGTATCAAGTACGCCTGCGACCTTGTGAGAGAAAAGGCAGAGGCGATTAAGAAGGATTTTGAAGGTATAGAGAACGTTATAACCGATTACAGGGTGGCGCTCGCCGACCCCGAGGTTGATGCGGTATGGGTGCTCACCCCGAATTATGTACATTACACGGTTACTATGGATGCTCTTCGCGCGGGCAAACACGTCTTCTGCGAGAAGCCCATCACCGTAAGCTATGCACTCTCCTGCGAGATGGCAAAGGAAGCCGAAAAACAGGGTAAAATGCTCAACATCGGCGTATGCAACCGTTATCACAAGTCAGTCGAGATTATACACGACAAGATTGCAAACGGAGATTTCGGCAAAATTTATCACGTACATATCTCATTCCGTTCCTTCCGTTCAATTCCCGGTCTCGGCGGTGCTTTCACGACCAAGGAGCAGTCCGGCGGCGGCGTTCTCATCGACTGGGGCGTTCATTTTCTTGACCTCGCGCTCTACGCTCTCGGCGGCGCGAAGCTGAGGAACGTGACCTGCGACGCATACTCCGAGATGGCAAAGGATATGAAATCCTACAGGTACAAGGATATGTGGGCCGAGGATACCGCAGATATTGAAAACGGTACGAACGACGTAGACGATTTCGTAACCGGATACGTAAGAACCGATAAGGCCAGCATTTCCTTCACGGGGGCGTGGGCGCAGAATATCGATATCGGAGAGATGTATATTGATTTTCTCGGAGACAAGGGCGGTGCACGCCTTAAGTACGGCGGACATTTCACCGAGTGGAGCGCAGAAACGCTTGAGGGCGTTACCGAGGACTACGAAATACCTAATATGTATCTTTGCGAGGACCGTGCATTTATCGAGTCGGTGAAAACCGGTGTTAAGGACAAGAACAATATCGAGAACATACTCGAGAGCGCGAAGCTCCTCGATACACTCTACCGCTCGAGCGATGAGAAAAGGGAGATTTCGTTCGAATGAAGACAATAGGATTTATTGATTACTACATCAGCGAGTGGCACGCGAACAATTATCCCGCGTGGATAAAGGACGCCGCAGCCACGCTCGGCGTCGACTACGAGGTCAGGTATGCGTACGCATCTCTTGACGTCTCTCCCGTCGACGGTCTCACAACCGACGAGTGGTGTGAGAAGTACGGTATTGAAAGATGTATGAGCATCGAGGAGATATGCACGAAGGCCGACTACCTGATAATCCTCGCACCGTCAGACCCCGAGAAACACCTTGGCCTCGCAAAAAGCACTCTTCCCTGCGGCAAAAGGACGTATATTGACAAGACCTTTGCCCCCTCTTATGCCGTTGCGAAAGATATTTTCGATATAGCGAGGACATCGGGAACCGCGATATTCTCCACCTCTGCTCTGCGGTATGCGACGGAGCTTTCGGAGTTCGAGGCACCCACCCGTGTAGTTACCACGGGCGGCGGCGGAAATCTACCCGAGTATATAATTCATCAGGTAGAGATGGGTGTAAAGAAGCTCGGCACGGGTGCCAAGACAGTTACCGTAACCGAAGAGGGTGAGGAAGCAGTATGCAGGGTGACCTACCCGGACTCCCGCTCACTCGAGATGCGATATAATCAAAAGCACCCCTTCACCTTCTCTGACGGTAAGCGTACCGCGAAGATAACCTCGGATTTTTTCCGTGGTCTTATCGCGGATATACTCCGCTTCTTCGAGGGTGCTCCCACCCCTGTCGAAAAGGAAGAGACGCTCGAGGTAATGAAGATACGCGAGGCTACCGTCAAGGCTTACGAAAGCTTAGGAACGACGGTTGAAATATAAGAAAAAGACTATCCCGTGTCAAGATTTGTGCTCGGGGTAGTCTTTTTTGTATACTTTTATTTGCTTTTTCTTTTCTCTTACCAATAAGCCTTCCAATCGGGCTTCTTCATACGGATAAGACACTCCATGTAGAAGTAGCAGCCCCAAATGTTACATTCATCGATACCGACGTCGTTAGGCTTCGAATATACCGCGTGGAGAAGAAGACCGTTCGAGGTGGGGTCGTCCTTCGTGCTGTAATTCTCGTAAAGAGAGTCCATAGAGTGGCATACGGTGTTCTCTATCATATCGTACTCCTCGCCCTTTGGAAGCTTCTTCAGAAGCTCGAGCATTCCGCATAGCACTATGGGAGCAGCGCTGGAGTCCTTCTCCTCGCCGTCCGCCTCTGTGAACTCGAGGTCCCAGAAGGGTACGAAATCGGATGGAAGTCTGTTCTGATAGAACTTAATAGCCGCACGGCAGACGTCCTCTGCGTCGGGGTCGTCCACGTATTTTTTCACGAGCATAGAGCCGTATACAACCCAGCCGTGACCGCGGGACCAGCAGCTGTCATCGTCTCTTCCCTGCTTCGTAACTCCGCGAAGGTGAACGCCCGTCTCGGGAGCAAAGTAGAAGGTGTGGAAGGACGAGCCGTTATCTCTTACCGCATATTTAAGTGTCGTTCTGTAGTGAGTATGCGCGATTTTCCTGTAGCTCTCGTCACCGGTCTCCTCTGCTGCCCAGAAAAGAATCGGGAGGTTAAGAAGAGTGTCTACTATGAGTCTGTAGTTATCGGGACCGTTCACAGTTCCCCATGCCTTTATAAACTGACCCTTCTCCTGGAAACGAAGCTTAAGATGGTCTGCCGCCATAATAGCTGCCTCGCGCGCCTTCTTATGTCCTGTGAGCTTATACGCTGCAACGCATGAGAGTGAGTAAAGGAAACCGACGTCGTGTCCCATCTTACCGAACACGTTCACCATTCTGTCGTAATACTCGTCTATCTGCGAGAGGGCGAGGTTCTTATACTTCTCGTCGCCCGAAAGCTCGTAGGCTATCCAGAGTATTCCCGAATAGAAGCCCTGATTCCATCCGCCTTCCTTGTTTTCCTCACGGCGGTAGACGTTATTCGTGCTGCTATGCGACGGATATTTTCCGTCCATAGTCTCTATCATATAATCTATCTTCTTAAGCGCGTCGGCTATGGCGCGGTCAAGCTTTTCCTCTCTGTAGCATGAGCTCTTGAGAAACCTTTCCTTATCCTTGACTACCTCGGGGGTTATCTTTTTCATTTTTCGTCTCCTTTTAGAGATTTTATTAGTACTAATTACATTATAACTTCCCATCGCTACAAATGTATTTAGCCTCGATTGCCGAATATTTGTCATTTCTTCCGCGAGGATAATCGGAAGAAGAAAGCAGCCATACAAAAATCGGGACATAAAAACGGAATTTTGTCCCGAAATGACAGCTTTTTTCGGGAAAGCTATGGACAAAGCGCGAGCTTTATGGTAAACTTCTTTTAAAGAATGGGAGCGACGGTATGAATAAGAATAGCACGGGCGCGTCGTATAAATATACCGAGCTAAAGTTCAATATCGAGGACGTGTGCGTCTCGGTGCACTACACGCACCGCTTCAACACTAAGGACGGAATCCCCGCAGGGAAAAGAGGAGAGGGCTCTCTCCCCGAGCGAGCCTCGGAATATAAATTCTCTGCATACTCACAAATTCTGCGAGATGTTCTTCTTCCACAAGGAGGATATGGATATATTCTTCGAGGAGGAGCTCTCCGTATCGGAGATTTCCTCGCGCGTCGGGTACAATTCGCTCGCCTGCTTCTACCTCGCGTGGCGTAAGCATTTCGGCACTCTGCCATCTGAACACAGGGCATATCTGAATACAAAGAATAACGGAGACTTTAAAAAATGAGCTACTTATTACTTAACAAGGAAGAAAAGAGACGACAGCACGAATGCAGAAATCCCAAGTACGCGGCATTCGATATCGGCTTCCCTCTTCTAGACATATCGGACAGGACACTTGAGGACGTATACTATTTCAGGTGGCAGACCTACTCGGAGCAGATAAAGATGACGCCGCGCGGCTTCGTCGTTACCGAATTTCTGCCGGAGGTATCTTGGGCAGGAAAATACAACACCATAAATTGTCCCGCTACGCACCATTTCTACGAGGGCAGATGGCTTCACAACAGGGATATACTCCGAGATTACGCGAGATTTTGGGTAAGCGGCGAAGGCGACGTAAGGAAATACAGCTTTCCGCTTGCCGACTCGGTTATTGCCGCGTGCCGAGTGTGGGACGATTACACCCTTGCTGCGGAAATATACGGGGAAATGAAGGAAAATTATGCCGAGTGGGAAAAAACTCACGGCAGAGAGAGCGGTCTTTTCTACCAAATTGACAACTACGACGGAATGGAGTTCTCGATAAGCGGAAACGGAGAGCGCCCCACCATAAATTCCTATATGTACGCCGACGCCGCAGCTCTTGCCGAGGTCGCTCGCCGTATTGGCAACGAGGCCGAGGCCGCGAAATGGCAAGCAAAGGCAGAAAGACTCCGCGAGCTTATAAACGAGAGGCTCTGGGACAGCGAGGCGGAGTTCTACAAGAACCGCTCCGAGAGCACGGGCTATGAGCTTTCGGACGTCAGAGAGGAGATAGGCTACATTCCGTGGCTCTATCATATACCCGAGAAGCAAATGTCCTCTGCGTGGAAATTTTTAAACGATGAAAACCATTTCTATGCTCCCTACGGTCCGACTACGGCGGAAAGGTGTCATCCAAGGTTTATGTTCGAGCACACGCATATGTGCCTTTGGAACGGTCCCTCATGGCCGTTCTCGACCTGTCAGACGCTCGGAGCACTCGCAAACCTTCTTCGCGATTACGAGCAGGGCGTTATGACGAAGGCCGACTATTATGAGCTTCTTCACAGATACGCCGCCTGCCACTACATAGAGCGCGACGGAGTGCGTGAGCTGTGGATAGACGAAAATCTCGACCCATTCACGGGCGAGTGGCTTGCACGTAAGATAATGATAGCAGGCGGAAGAGCCGATTGGGACAGAGGTGTTGACTACAACCATTCGACCTTCTGTGACCTCGTTATATCGGGACTTGCCGGTGTTAGTCTTTCGGACGGGGCGCTGACGGTAGAGCCGCTTTTCACCGAGTCCGACCTCTCCTATCTCTGCCTCGACGGGGTGAAATACGGCGATAAGTTTATCACCGTCGTGTACGATAGGGACGGTAAGAGATACGGACGCGGCGTGGGTCTTTCCGTCTTTGTCGACGGCGAGCTCTCCGCCCATAGCGAAAATATCGAAAGGCTTGATATAAGGCTCTAATAAAAAGCTCTCACAGCTTCCGTAAAGGCTTGCTGTGAGAGATTTTTATCTTCCGTAAAGATTATTTAAATATCTGTATTTCCCGCTATTTTCCGAGAGGGTGCGAAGGTTATCCTCGGTTATTCTGAAGCGCCAGTTTCCGTCAGGGACACCCGGGGTATTCATTCGCGTATCGGCTCCGAAGCCGAGCAGGTCCTGCACAGGAAGAATAACCGCGCGGGCCGAGGATGCCAAAAGGCACCTGATTATATCCTCGCAGGCAAGCGACCAGTCGTTATGCCTGATACCGAAATAATCAAAAATTCTCGCACGGGTCACGGAATCCGACTCCCAGATAAAGCCGAGGAGCGTGTTATTATCGTGCGTGCCCGTGTAGGCGAATGAGGTCTCGGTATAGTTATGCGGCAGATGTATTGAATTCTCCTCTCCCATAAAGCCGAACTGCAAAACTCTCATTCCCGGATATCCGCTATAGCGGACGAGGTCACGGACGCTATCGGTGATGTCGCCGAGGTCCTCGGCTATCACGAGCTTGTTTTTCGTAAGGTCGCGAAGGGCGCGCACGAGAGCGCGGCCGGGGCCCTTTATCCATTTTCCCTCCTTTGCCGTGAGAGCAGCGCTCGGAATACTGTAATAGGCGTCAAGGGCTCTGAAATGGTCGATACGCACGCCGTCGAAGAGCGAGAGTGCGTTTTCCATTCTCGCACGAAAAAAATCAAAGCCACGCTCCCTCATTCCACGCCAATTGTAGAGGGGATTGCCCCAGAGCTGTCCTTCTTTTGCAAAATAGTCGGGCGGAACGCCCGCAACGGAGCGCGGCAAAAGCTCCCCGTCTAGCAAAAACGCCTCGGGGCGAGCCCATACATCGGCGCTCTCATACGCGGCGTATATCGGCATATCTCCGATAACGGATATACCTCGACTGTTGGCGTAGGATTTCACGCCTTGCCACTGTTTGCAGAACTCATATATCAAAAATTTATGAAAAAAGAGCGTGTCGGCAGAGGGCTGCACATCACGCCATAGGCGGTGGGGAATATCCCCCTGCTCCTCGGCTATTGCGAGATATCTCGCGGTATAGGAAAGCTCGCCGTTTGTCGCTATGAACTCCTCTACCCTCTCCCTATCGGTAACACGCTCGGCCGCGCGACGAAGGAGCGACATCCGCTCGGGGAGGCGTGCATATTCCGAAAGATACGGGCTATGCTGACGCGCCGAATCCAGCTCGGAGTCGGTGATGAGTCCCTGCTTTTTCAATATCGGCAGGTCTATAAACCACGGGTTTACACTAAAGCTTCCCTTCGACTTATACGGCGAGCCGCATTCGTCGGGCATACAGAACGGCAGCACCTGCCAATAGGAAAAGCCCGCGTCGGCAAGAAAATCTATAAATTTATACGCCCCGCCGCCAAACGAGCCGACGGAATAATCTCCGGGCAGTGACGAAACGTGCATAAGCACGCCCGATGCACGCTTTTTCATAGAGCGGTCTCCTTTTTTCGTTTTTCTGTTATTGTACCACAATTTCAAACGGATTACAAGCCGTCGGCCTTAATATCAAGTGAAAATATATCTGATATCTGTATCCTTCCCCCGTCTAGCACGAGCTCTCCTTTGAGCATATCCACTCTCAAAAGCCTAGCGGACGTCTGCACGTAGCTGTCAACTTTGTAGTATACGACAGAAATGCTCTCTCCGCCGCGAAGCGACGACAGCATACGCGAAAGCTCCTCTGCCGCATCCTCGCCGAGCTCACGCCTCGGTTCCTTTATCTTTCTTTTTCTTGCTACTATTTCATCAAAGCCGCGAAGCGAGGCGTACGGTAAAAACTGCTTTGCGCGCGGCTGATAAGACTCCTTCATTTCATTCCTCCATTTTACGGTTTATCCGTTATGTCCGCCGACCATAGAATTTCTCGCGATAGCGGTAGAAGCGGGCTCGAACGCCGAGCCCTTCACGATAGCGTTCTTACCGTATTTTTCCTTTATCTCCACTATAGCGGACAGGAGCGAATGCTCACGATCAAGAGCGGCAACATCGGTAAACATATCTATATCAACGTATTTTTCGTCGACGAGACCGCCGAGGCATATACCTATATTTTTTATCATAACGTCATCTCGGGTATGCTTATTGTATATCGCCATAAAATGCTCTGTCAAAAGGCGCAAGGAATTGGTTCTGCCCTTTAGCTTCATCGAGCCGCCCGTGGGCGGCGGCAGGGAAAAGGAGGACGTACCGTATCGACCCGAGTAATTATACCCTATCCGCAGCGATATCGAGGTACAGGCCAGCGATTTTTCTATCATCTCGAGGACCGACACCTCTATCATTTCAGAGAGAATAAGCCGCGCGTCGTCGCGCGAATATGGGCGGAACAGAACTTGGCTATGGGATATCGAGCTTTCTCTCGGGCGGTATTTTTTTATATCCGCGATAGTGCAGCTCTCGCGACCGTTCGCGTGGTCGATAAGCAGCTCCGCATCGACACCGAATGCCTCCTTAAGATATTTCCCGTCAATTCTCGTAATACCGTGAAGGTCGTATACGCCCATTCTGCGAAGGCGTCCGGCCGTTCCCTCCCCTATATTCCATATATCGGTTATCGGCCTATGATGGGCAACGGTGCGTGAGAAGCTATCCTCGTCGAGCTCGGCGATACCGTCCTTCGAGCCCTTTGCCAGAATATCCAACGCAACCTTCGCCAAAAAAAGATTAGTCCCCACCCCTGCACAGGACGGTATTCCCGTTTCCGAGAGCACCGTCAGCATCAGCATACGTGTCAGCTCCTTCGGGGTCTTACCGTACAGCTTCACATACGGGGTGAGGTCTATAAAGCATTCATCTATCGAGTAGACGTGTATATCATCGGGGCTTATATAGCGAAGGTATATCGAATATATCTCCGCAGAACGCTCCATATAGAGCTTCATTCTCGGCTTCGCCTTTATATAATCTATGCCAGTCGGTATCTCGAAGATACGGCAACGGTTCTTTATCCCCATTTTCTTCATAGCAGGGGTTATGGCCAGACAAATAGTCCCCCGCTCCCTCTCGGGGTCCGCTACGGCAAGCCGAGCCGTGAGTGGGTCGAGTCCGCGCTCCACACACTCAACCGAGGCGTAAAACGACCTTAAATCAATGCAGGCGTATACCCTATCCGACATCCTTAATAACCTTTACCGCAACGCCCTGCACCGCGAGGTGGAAGGGACGGATATCGCGGTATCTCGGATTTTCCGCACGAAGTATCGGCGAGCCATCCGTGTCGCGAAGATATCTTTTCAGCGTGGTGTCTGTGCCGTCGACGAGCGCGACTACGATACTGCCCGTTCTCGCGAGAGCGGTCCTCCTTATCAAAACAAGGTCGCCGTCGTCAATCCCCGCGCCCGTCATAGAGTCGCCGTCGGCGCGCAGAAGGTAGCAGTCTCCTCCCGCCCATTCGCCGGGCAATGCTACGTAGCCCTCTATCAGCTGTGTATGCTCCTCGGGCAATCCGCAGGGGATAGCACCGAGCACGGGCACGGACGTGAAATTAACACGCATACGCTCCTGACCGGGGACGGTGAGCGTATCCTTCCCAGAATATTCGACAATACCTCTGTCGCGGAGTATCATAAGATACCTGTAGCCGACGGAGTTCGACATCTGCATATATTCGAGTATCTCACGGAATTTCGGCGAGGTGCCGTTATGCTCGGCTATATAGCCCTTTATAAAATCCGCCATTCTCGAGAGCTTTTCTTCATCTATCCTTTTCATTGTTCTGTCCTTTCACATAAAAGAAGTTTAAGTTCTCTTTTATTATAACGCGGCATATTTCATTTGTCAAGGGGATATTTGAAAATTTCCGTTTTCCTAAAACAGGAAAACACCGAGGCCTCGGCACACATATCCTTGGCTCGGTGTTTTTTATCCGTTTTTCCGGTTCATCCCTTATCCGTGGTATTTCTTGCGCTGACCTTACCCTCGGGCTTTATATCTCCCGCCTTTGTGAGGGCTATTTTGGTAAGGAAGGGGCCTACTATCTCATAGATGAGAACGGCAAAGAGGGTTATCGTGCGGACTACCGCTCCCGCCTCGTCACCGAAGGACATAGCCTGTGCCGACATTCCCAGTGCGACGCCTGCCTGCGGAAGGAGGGTAATTCCAAGATATTTCGTGATATTCGTGTCGCATTTCATAAATTTCGCGCTTATTGACGCACCGAAATACTTACCTACGGAACGTGCGATGATGTATACAACTCCTACAAGAACGAAGCCTATTGAAGCAAATACGGAAAGGTCGAGTCCCGCACCGCTGATAACGAAGAAGAGCACTAGGAGAGGAGCCGTCCATCTGTCGGCGCGTTCCATAAGCTCCTCTGAAAAGTCACAGATATTGCAAAATACCGTTCCGAGCATCATACAGGCAAGAAGGCTCGAGAAGGTAATATGAACAGGGCCTATGGTGATGTTATCGATTAGGGATATGGCAACCGTCATCATAACGAAGGTGACGGATACGGCCATACGCTTACTCCTAGAATGGAAGTGACGCTCGCAAACGGTGAAAAGCACGCCCATAAGAGCGCCGAGCGCCAAGGAGAGCACTACCTCGAGAAGCGGATTTACAACCATAGAAATCACGTCGACAGCTCCCGTGCTTATTGCCTTCGCAACACCGAAGGAAATAGCGAAGACCACAAGACCCACGGCATCGTCGAGCGCGACGACGGGAAGGAGAATATCGGTGAGTGGGCCCTTCGCCTTATACTGTCTGACAACCATAAGGGTAGCGGCAGGAGCAGTCGCCGTAGCTACTGCACCGAGTATTATAGCCGAGGGCAGCGGCAAAAGCGTGGGGTTCATAAAATGAACGGCGATAAGCACAACATCGACTATGAGGGTAGTGAATATAGCTTGAAAAATTCCTATCACCGTCGCCTGCTTACCTATTTTCTTAAGCTGAGAAAGACGGAACTCGTTTCCTATCGAAAAAGCTATAAAGCCAAGCGCAAGGTCGGAGAGTACATTGAAGCTGTCAAGCTGCTCCATACTGTTAAAGCCAAGCCCCGGAACGCCTATTCGGCCGAGAACAAACGGGCCGACGAGAATACCGGCAACAAGATACGCTGTGACCGCGGGGAGCTGCACGAGCTTCGCAAGGCGCGAGAGCAAAAGACCTGCAAGAAGTGCTATAGACAAGCTTAAAAGAATTGATACCTCTGACAAAAAATCGCCTTCTTTCAAAATATTTAAAATGAATTTCTTTTTCGCACCATAATAATATAGCACCGAGCTGGAGCGTTGTCAAGTATAAAAACGAAAAAACCGCGAAAATATTTTCCGCGATTTTCCGTCATTCGGGTCAGAGTGAAAAAACGCTGCCCGCTATAAAGAAATACAAAAGAAGCGATGCCGCATCGACGAGTGTCGTGATGAAGGGCGATGCCATAACGGCAGGGTCAAGACCTATGCGCTTTGCTCCTATCGGCAAAAGTGCGCCTATCAGCTTCGAGGTGAAAACGGTGATAGCCAGCGTTACCGCGACGGCGAGGGCGACGGAGAGCGTGACTGCTTCGTTCTGCATAATGAGGCAGTCGACGAGCATTACCTTACCGAAGGCAACGAGGCCGAGAGATATACCGGTGAGAAGTCCTACGCGAAGCTCCTTCCATAAAACGGATAGAACGTCCCTTGGGCTTATCTCGCCGAGTGAGAGGCTACGTATTACCGTGACAGACGTCTGACCGCCAGAGTTTCCGCCCGTATCCATAAGCATAGGTACGAAAAGTATCAGAACTGCGGGAAGCGCCGCCTCGAAGCGGTTGAGTATCGTGCTCGAGAAGGTTGCGGATATCATAAGCAAAAGAAGCCACGGTATTCTAGATTTCCATATACTTAAAACCGACGTTTTCAAATAAGTCGTCTTGGCAGGGGTGATACCCGCCATTTTAGCAAAGTCCTCCTCGGTCTCCTCTCTCATAACGTCCATAGCATCGTCGACGGTAACTATTCCGACGAGTCTTCGCTCGCTGTCGACCACGGGCAGGGCTATAAAGCCGTATCTGTTAAAGAGATTTGCTACCTCCTCCTTATCGGATGAGGTTTCGGCATACACCACCTGCTCCTCCATGATATCGGACAGAAGCGTATCCGCCTCGGAAAGCATAAGCGAGCGAGCAGTGACTATGCCTATAAGATGTCTTTCCTTATCAGTAACGTACGAGGTGTATATAGTTTCCTTATCGATTGCTACGTCCTTTATATGTGCAAGTGCATCCCGCACCGTCATGTCGCGTGTAAATCGGACGTACTCCGTAGTCATTATCGCACCTGCGGAGTCCTTCGGGAACTTAAGCAGCTTATTTATCAGGGTTCGGTTTTCGCGGGGCGCTGACCTTATTATACGCTTCACGACCGTTGCGGGCATCTCCTCAATGAGGTCTACGGTATCGTCAAGGTACATCTCGTCGAGTATCGAGCCAAGCTCTCCCTCGCTGAAGCGCTCTATCAGCTCCCTTTGCACATCGGTGTCAAGCTCTACGAACACCTCTGCCGCCTTCTCCTTCGATAAAAGACGGAAAAACGCGGTGAGAAGCTGCGAATCAAGCTCTGATAAAAGCTCCGCGGTATCGGGAGCCGGTATATCTAGGAGTATTTCACGGGCTATCGCAAAGCGACGCTCTTCTGCGAGCGCTAACAGCTCGTCCCTTTTAATTATCAATACATCCTTCATTATTATCACCTCCGTCGAGCTCTGACAGCCCGTCCTCCGAAAAAACCTCTATACCGCTAGACAAAAGAAGCTCGGCCGTAACGCCCGCTCCCTTCACTAGAGTACCCGAAAAGCTACCGTCGTATATAAGCCCGCTTCCGCAGGACGGGCTCTTGCTCTTAAGCACCGCACGCCTAATTCCAAGCATACGGCAAAGCTCGAGCGCTCCCTCGGCACCTTCGTTATAATTTTCCGTAACGTCACGCCCGTCCTTCATTACCACCTTTTTTCCAACACGCTCCGAGGGAGTACGAGGAGTCGGCAGACCGCCGTATATTTCGGGACAGTAGGGTATGAGAGTATACCTATCCGATAGCTTTATCACGGCGTCGCACGGCACGCTTTTCCCGTCGTATCTTGTCGAAAGCCCCAAAAGACACGCACTAACAAGTATTTTTTCCATAATTTATACCCCCATACTTTATTTTTCACATGTTTTATTTTTTCATTATACTTTCAAGAAGCTCACGCTTCACAGAGTCTACCTCGCCCGCGCCCATAAGGACTATTGCACCTTTGGCATTATGTAAACAATAGTTTGCCGCTTCCGAAAAATTCAGATACACGGCACTACTCCCTATCTCCCTCGCAAGCTCAGACGAGGTAATACCATCTATCGGCTCCTCTCTCGCCGGATATATATCGAGAATTACGGCGTTGTCGGCTATTGAGAGCGCCTCTGCGAACTCACGCCACAGTGCGGCGGTGCGCGTGTATGTGTGAGGGCGGAATATGCAGGTAACACTGCCATAGATACGGACAAGGGTCGAAAGGGTGCACTCTATCTCTGTAGGGTGGTGTGCGTAATCGTAATAGACCGCACGCCCCTCTTTATATCCAAGGAGCTCAAGCCGCCGTCCAATGCCACGAAAGGTCGAGAGCGCACGCCGCACGGTATTCATAGGAATACCTGTGAGATAAGCGTACAGGACGGCTGCCGAAGCATTTTTCACGTTATGCTCGCCGAAAGCCGATATATGAAACCGTCCGAGCAGCTTACCTTCGGCTATAAAGGAGAAGTCCATTCCCGTGTCACAAAATTCGACGTCAAAGTAACGAAAGCGGCATTCATCCGATGAGCCGAAGACGTATGCCCTCTCCCCGATGCGTTTGGCAAGTCGGGAGCTGTACCTTCCCTCTCCGATGAGCACAAGGTCACGGGCGCTTTCGGCCCACCTCTCGAAAGAAGAATAGAAATGCTCCTCATCGCGGAAATAGTCCGCGTGGTCAAGCTCAATATTTGTTATTACCGCCACAGTCGGATGCATAGATAGGAACGAGTCACGGTACTCGCACGCCTCAAAGACGAAGGCATCATCGCCCTCTATTACAAGAGGTGAGCCCGAGGTGAGCTCCGCTCCCGACACCGTCGTATGAGGTATTTCTGCTCCCGATAGAAGCAAATCAAAAATAGCTGTAACGGTACTCTTCCCATGCGTTCCCGATATACCTATGCGCTTCGGATACGAGAGCATAACGGCGCCGAGAAGCTCCGCGCGTGACACAACAGGAACTGACATTTCCCGCGCAAGACGTATCTCTCTGTCATTCTCCGGCACAGCGAGTGAGTAAACTACGATATCGGGAGGACGAAGCGCAGATATCGAAGCGATGACTGCTCCTCGCGGCGGTGTCACCTCACGCTTCCCAACGTCCCTATCAGAGCCGCTGACGAATACCCCTCGTGCTGCGAGTAGCTCGGCAAGGGGAGCCATTCCGGCACCGAGAATTCCTATAAAATGCACGTGTGCGCCCTGTGACGTTATTATCCGTTTTATCTTTTCCTGTCCGACATTAGAATTATAAAGCGACATATTTCCTAATATTTCTGCCCTTGTTAAATATTCGGTAATTGAATGTTTACAAATTAAGGTAATTTGTTTAAAAAGCTATTGCATAATTATACCGTTCTTTATTGTATACTATATGCAGCAACAAAAAGGAATGTGCCTATTTCAACACAGGAAAGGAAACAAGTTTATGCAAATCACAGACATCAAAATCAGAAAATTCTTTGACGAAGGGCCTATGAAGGCGGTAGTTTCGGTTACCTTCGACGACTGCCTCGCGGTCCACGATATCAAGGTTATTTATGCGCGCGACAGATATTTCATCGTAATGCCCTCGAGGAAAAACCCGGACGGAAGCTATCGAGATATCGTTCACCCGATAAATGCGGATTTCCGCGGTGCGCTCGAGGAAGCGGTTATCGATGCGTATCACGTACAGCTGGTCGCAGCAGAGCACGACAATCTTTCAAGCTCTGACGACAGCTCATATATAGTCTAAAAAATTTGCCCCCGACAGTGTATGTTGGGGGCTTTTTATTATTCTTCACTCGGTACTGTCTCACTCTGCGAGCCTGTATCCGTATTTTCCTCATCGGTTTTGGGGGCTTGGCTCGCGTCCGTCTTTCTTACCGTCTTTTTCTTCGTCGGTGTGACAGCCTTCTCGGCCAGCTGCTTCTGCTCCCTCAAGAGCTTCTTCGTGCGTGAGAGGGTTTCTTTCTGCTCACGGTGAAGCTCTTCCTGACGGAGAATAGCCTGCTCTGTCGCGTCAGCGAGCTTATCACCGGAGGCGGCCAGCTCAGCACGCTTCGCAGAAAGCTCACGCTCACGGGCGATAATGGACTCCATAGCCGTCACGTTCTCCGCACCAAGAGCCTCTGCCTCGCGCTGAAGTGTCGCAACAGCGCTCTGATGCTCTGCGAGCTCACGCTGGCTCTCGACCACAAGGGTCTCGGCCGCTATGATTTCTGCCTGCTCGTCAGCAACGAGCTTCTGATTTACCTGAACGCCCTTCTGCTCACGGGCCGTATGCCTCTGCATATCATTTACGGTACGTTGCAGCTCTGCAAGCTCCCTACACTTAAGACTTATGTCGTGATAGGTCGAGGATAGCGCAGTAAGCTCCTCAAGCATTGAGCTTATAGAGGTGCACATACCTTGAAGCTTACTTATAATATGCTCCTCTTCCGAAAGAAGCTCGGAGCTGAGCTCTGCCACAGCTCCTCTCTCCAAAGCCCCGGGGCGAGTTACGGGCACAGCCTCAACAATAACTTTTTCTGTAACGTCAGGAAGAGACAAGCCCTTCGTATATTCGTCAATACGTCGGGAAAGCCCCACGTCAAGTCTTTCTATAAACGAGTCTATTGCTCTCTCAACTATAGGGGTAACATCAATAGTCACGGGTGCTACGGTCACCGACGTAACGGTAGACGACACCGCACTCGGGCGAATAGGGGGAGTCTGACGGCTCTCGGGCTCGGGTGCAGCTTCTTGCCTTGACTCGGATACCGTCGCTAATTCTTTAGGCTCAGGCTCATGCAGGAAATCAGAGTCCGAACCCGTCGGCAAGCAGAGCTCGCTGCTTGCATACTTCTCCATTACGGTAAGCACACTCTCGTGATACTCATCATATTCCTTATGGGCGCGCTCTGCCGCCTTGATATTTCCACGCGACCTGTACGTGTCCATAAGCTTCGCGTATTCACGTTCCAAAAATCCAAGCGAGGTATCAAGCCTGCCGCGCACTCGGTCATATTCCAAACGCGCAAAACGGTAGCTTTCCTCAGCACGTGCATTTCGCTTATTACTCCTCGAGCTGCTACGCTTCGAGACAGCAATACGGGTTTTCTCATAGGCGTCGTATGTGCTCTTTACAATACGGGAAAGCTTTTTATATTCGCGAAGCTCTTCCTTAATATCTGCTTTATACATTTTTATAGCATCTACGGCGCCGCGTCTTGCGGCGTTGAGCTCGCGTTTATTACGCCCTCTTGCCATTTTTTAGCCTCCTTGGGATTTTAGGTAAAGGCACCCGTGCCTTTCCAATTCTCGACTTTGCTTTATTATATCAAATAACAATGTTTCCGTCAATAACTAACAAAAGAAAAAATCCGCATAATAGCGGATTTTTTCATAAAATTTACATATTTGTAAATATCAGTTGTCAATTTTCTGCAAAAAGCACCGAAATTCGCCAAATTAGTGGCAGATGCACTTCTCGTTATCCTTATCAAAAATATGGATACGCGAGGTGTCGATAGCAACCTTAATCTTATCACCGGACTTCGCAGTGGAGCGGGAAGAAACTCTCGCGATAATGTTCTTACCGCCGGTAGCATCATCCATACCCTCGAAGCCGAGATAGAGATATATTTCAGCACCCATAAGCTCGGTTACGTCAACGTCAACGTCCATAGTGGTATCAGCCATAGAGCTTAAGTACATAGGCTCGTCGTGAATAGACTCGGGACGGATACCGAAGATAACGTCCTGACCGATGTATTCCTTAAGGTCGGGGTTATTAGCCTTATCCGCAGGAAGCTTAACCTCGGTGGTACCGAGTGTAGCGTAGAGGTCACTGCCCTTCTTAACAAGCTTACCGGTGAGGAAGTTCATCTGGGGAGTGCCTATGAAGCCCGCAACGAAGAGATTGCAGGGAGAGTCGTAAAGGTTCTGGGGGGTATCAACCTGCTGAATGATACCGTCTCTCATAACGACGATACGGGAAGCCATCGTCATAGCCTCGACCTGGTCGTGCGTTACGTAAATGAAGGTAGTCTCAACCTTCTTGTGAAGCTTGGTAAGCTCGGTTCTCATGCTCGCACGAAGCTTAGCGTCAAGGTTGGAAAGCGGCTCGTCGAGAAGGAATACCTTCGGATTACGGACGATAGCACGTCCGAGCGCAACTCTCTGCTTCTGACCGCCCGAAAGAGCCTTCGGACGTCTCTCGAGAAGGTGGCTTATGTCAAGTATTCTGGCAGCCTCCTCAACACGTCTCTTTATCTCTTCCTTCGGAACCTTACGAAGCTTAAGGCCGAATGCCATGTTATCGAACACGGTCATGTGAGGATAAAGGGCGTAGTTCTGGAACACCATCGCGATATCTCTGTCCTTCGGCGCTACGTCGTTAACGTATCTGTCGCCTATGTAGAGCTCACCCTCTGAAATTTCCTCAAGGCCTGCTATCATACGAAGAGTGGTGGACTTACCGCATCCCGAAGGGCCGACGAAGATAAGGAACTCCTTATCCTTAATCTCAAGGTTGAAGTCGGATACGGCAGTAACGCCGCCGGGATACTTCTTGTAAATGTGTCTGAGTGAAAGACCTGCCATTTTTAATTCTCCTAAATTAATTTTTTCTAGCTTTTTTATTTTAACATACAATCCACCGCAAGGCAAGGGGCAGTTTCAACATTTTAAAAAAACCATCCTTGTAGAATTTGCACAATTCTTATTCAATCAAATATTACAAAATTACTAACAAAACAAAGGTTTTCTAATTTATTAGAAACATTACTGCTTACGCATTAGCCGCCTTAACTATGGCGGTGAACTTATCGGTCTTAAGCGATGCGCCGCCGATAAGGCCGCCGTCGACGTTCACCTTCGAGAGGAGCTCTGCCGCGTTGCCGTCGTTCATAGAGCCGCCGTACTGAACGGTTACCTCTTCAGCCGCCTCGGCACCGTAAGCCTCCGCGATAGCCGCGCGAACAAAGCCGTTGCCCTCATCTGCCTGCTCTGCGGTAGCGGTAACGCCCGTACCTATAGCCCATACGGGCTCGTAAGCGACTACGACATTCTTAAGCTGCTCGGCAGTAACGCCCGTAAGCGCCATTTTCGTCTGATACTTAAGAAGTGTCTCCGTATAACCGAGCTCGCGCTCCTCGAGGCTCTCGCCTACGCAGACGATAGTCTTAAGACCTGCTGCAAGAGCCGCCTTGGTACGAAGGTTCACAGTCTTATCGGTCTCGCCGAAATACTGTCTGCGCTCGGAGTGACCGATAACGACGTACTCTACGCCTGCCTCGACGAGCATCTTCGCGGATATCTCACCCGTGTAAGCGCCGGACTCCTTAAAGTGCACATTCTCGGCACCAATCCTGATATTAGTGCCGGACGCTGCCTCAACTGCGGCGGGAATATCTATCGCGGGAACACAAAGCACTATATCACACTTATCGAGCCCCGCAACCATAGGTGCGAGCTCGCCGATGAATTTCTTCGTCTCAGCGGGAGTCATATTCATTTTCCAGTTGCCTGCTATTACTGTTCTTCTCATTTTTCTATCCTTTTCTCTTATTTCTCGTAAATTCCCGACAAAACATCTCCGTCTTGTCGGGAATTGTATTTAGCTTTACTTATCCAATTTTGGAATAAAGAATTTCGAGCGGAAATCGCCGAGGGGAGTCGCCGGCAATAGAAACCTATTGCAAGACTCGCCGCAGACGATTTACACCGAAATTATTTGTCCAAAAGGCAGGAAACGCCGGGAAGGTCCTTACCCTCAAGGAATTCCAGCGATGCTCCGCCGCCTGTGGAAATGTGGGTTATTTTCTCTGCGTATCCGAGCTGCTCGCAGGCTGCTGCGGAGTCGCCGCCGCCTACTATGGTTATAGCAGAGCTCTCCGCAAGCGCCTGGGCTACAGCTATAGTTCCCTTCGCAAGGGTCGGGTTCTCAAAAACACCCATAGGTCCGTTCCATACAACGGTCTTCGCAGCGAGAACTGCATCAGCAAAGAGCTTCGCAGTCTTCGGACCTATGTCAAGTCCCTCCATATCAGCAGGAATGTTCTCGACGTCAACGTAGTCTACGTCGATTGGAGCATCGATGGGGTTAGGAAAGCTCTTCGCAATAGCGGTATCGACGGGGAGAAGGAGATTTACGCCCTTTTCCTTCGCCTTTGCCATCATCTCACGGCAGTAATCAAGCTTCGTTTCGTCAAGAAGCGAGTTTCCTACACAAAGTCCCTTCGCTGCTGCAAAGGTAAATGCCATACCGCCGCCTATAATAAGCGTGTCAACCTTTGTGAGAAGGTTATCTATAACGTTGAGCTTATCTGCAACCTTCGCACCGCCGAGTATCGCCACAAAGGGGCGCTCGGGATTCGAAAGAGCCTTACCCATAACGGATATCTCCTTCTGAATAAGGTATCCGCAAACTGCGGGAATATAATCAGCAACGCCGGCAGTAGATGCGTGCGCTCTGTGAGCAGCACCGAAAGCATCGTTTACAAATATATCGGCATAAGCTGCAAGCTCCTTCGCAAAGTCTGCGCCGTTCTTCGTCTCTCTTGCATCAAATCTCGTGTTCTCGAGAAGCACTGCATATCCGGGCTTAAGAGCCGCAACCTTCGCCTTCGCGTCCTCGCCGATTATATCCTCGGCAAACACGACCTTCTCTGCACCGAGAAGCTCGTTAAGACGAGCGCACACGGGCTTAAGAGTAAGCTTCTTCTTATCGTTCTTAAGAGCCTTATCAAGATACTCCTTCGTTGCCGCTGCCTGCTCCTCGGCGGGAAGCGCCTCTACCGCCTTCTTCTCCTTCTTGGTAAGTCCGAAGCCCTCGGTAAAGATACTGTGAGGCTTACCCATATGAGAGCAAAGCACGACCTTCGCACCCTTATCAAGCAGGTACCGGATAGTGGGGAGCGCACCGACGATTCTCTTATCGGACGTGATAACACCGTCCTTCATGGGAACGTTGAAGTCACAACGGACGAGCACGGTTTTTCCGGCTACGTCGATGTCCTCAATAGTCTTCTTGTTGTAAGCTGCCATTTTATTTTCTCCTTAAACTAATTATTTTCCTTAAACATAATAGCATAGTTGCCCTATCAAGTCAATAGAAATTGTTAAATATTTATCGATGTCTTACTTGCCTGCAACACTCATACCGGGAACAAGCACTGCGGGAGAGGCAAATCCCGTAAAGCCCGTAGCCACGCCGAGCTCAAGCTCATTGGAAAGAGCAGATATATTCTCGAGCAGCGAAAGAAAATTGCCTGCTACGGTAAACGACTTCACTGCCTCGCATACCTTGCCGTCCCTTACCATAAATCCGGCGCTCTCGAGCGAGAAATCTCCGGTTATAGGATTTGCACCCGCGTGAAGCCCCTTAAGCTCGGTGACGAGAATGCCGTCACCGGCAAGAGCGAGAAGCTCATCGAAGCTCTTATCGCCGGGCTCTATTGCAAACGAGTGCGGCATAATGCTTACGGGAGAGGAATAATCGCCCTTGCTCGCGTTTGCCGTGCTCTCTACACCCATCTCCAGCGCTGTTTCACGGTTGTGAAGATAGGTAATAAGAACTCCGTTTTCAACGACCGCGCGTCTGTGTGTTGCAACACCCTCGGCATCAAAGGTAGTTCCTATGGAGCTTCCATCTCTTTGCGGGTCGTCGGTTACGGTTACTATGGGTGCAGCTATTTTTTCGCCTATTTTGCCCTTGAGCATCGACATTCCGTCGAGCACCATTCTCGCGGAGAATACCGACGAGAACACGGAGAGAAGCTGACGCATCTGCTTTCCGTCAAAGATTATATTGTATTTACCCGAGGGGACGAGCCCTGCTCCTATTTTCGAAAGAGCCTCGTCCGTCGCCTTCCCCACGAGCTTATTAAGAGAGCCGCCGATATCCTCGGGCTTCAGCTCCTCGAGAGCAAATGCCGACTGAAACTCCTCGCCCTCTGCGACTACTGCCTCCGCTATAGCGGCATTCACACCGCACGAGGTTGAGAGGTCGAGACCGTGAGAGTTTACTATACGGATAACGAAGCCGGTCGACACGGTCTGGGACATACTGCCGTCCTTCACCTTATCGCTATATGCGAAGATAGCCTCACCCGCTTCTTTCGCGGCGCGCTTAAGCTCCTCTGCCGAGAGTGCACGGTACTCGGGAACTCTCGATTCCTCGTAGGAGTCGCTTCCCTTAAAAATACCTACCTTATCTGGCTTCTCGACATGCTTCGCGTTCTCTAGCGCACGACGCGCAAGCTCCTTCATTTCCTCTGTGTCCATAAGCTCACTCGACGCATAGCCAAGCTTACCGTCATAGACGACGCGCAGGCAAAGTCCGCCACGGTTGCCGGAGGTAAAAGAACTTATCTCCTTGTTGAGAGTTTCGACAGACGTGTCGGAATTCGACATATAGTATATTTCATACTCCGATATACCGAGGGCGGTGAGCTCCTCGACAAGAGCGTTTTTAAGTGCTTCAAAATTCATTTATCTGCCTCCTACTGTAATCTTCGACACACGGATAAGCGGCTGTCCTACGTCGGTGGGAACGCTTCCGGAGGAGCTTCCGCACATGCCCTGACCCGTGGCGAGGTTCTGGCCTACCATATCGATATCCTCGAGTATCTGCGAGCCCGTACCGATAAGTGACGCACCCCTTACTGCCTCGCATATCTTTCCGTTTCTTATGATATATCCCTCGGTAACGGCAAAGTTGAACGCACCTGTCAGGGGGTTTACGGAGCCGCCGCCCATACTCTTGGCATAAAGTCCGTAATCAATCGACGCTATGATATCCTCGTTTTTATCGGGGCCGTTATCAATAAATGTATTAGTCATACGCGAGGTAGGCTCGTAGAGGTAGCTCTCACGGCGGCTGTTACCCGTCATGGGCATACCCATTCTGCGCGAGCCAAGGCGGTCTATCATATAATTCTTCAAAACGCCGTTTTCTATTAAGACGTTGCGCTGCGTGGGGTTACCCTCGTCATCTATATTGACGGAGCCCCAAGCACCGGGAATAGTTCCGTCGTCGATAGCGGTAACCTTTTCGTTTGCTATTTTCTGTCCGAGCTTACCGCACATCTGCGAGCAGCCGATACCGACCGAGGTCGCCTCGAGTGAGTGGCCGCAGGCCTCATGGAATATTACGCCGCCGAAGCCGTTCTCGATAGCTACGGGCATAGTTCCCGCGGGACAATATACGGCCTCGAGGTTGGTTATTGCCTGTTGAGCAGCAGTCCTACCTATCTCCTCGGGAGTAAAGAGCTCGAAGACCTCGAGTCCCATACCGCGTCCGGGACTTGAAGAGCCCGACTGGTTTTCTGTGCCGTTTGATGCTATAGCGCTTACCGCCATACGTGTTCTGACGTGCCTGTCAGTGGTAAGGAGCCCCTCTGTATTGGCTATCTGTATCGTGTGGTCGACGGTCATAAGGTTGCCTACCGCCTGAACAATTCTCTTATCGTATTCGGAGGCAGACGCGCACGCAGCGCGAAGCAGCTCCGTCTTATATCCAACCTCTGCGCTCGCGGGAACTATTCTCACGGGGTGAATGTTTGGGAATATGCGCTCGCGGAGGACAATATTCTGTCCCTCGCGGCACTCCCCCATAGCAGATGCTACGGAGCGCGCACACTTAATAAGTCCCTCGCGCGATATATCCGACGTCGAGCCGTAAACGGTCGACGTACCGCGAAAGGCGCGTATACCTACTCCCGATACCGTCTCGTCAGCTATCGTGTCGATGAGGTTATTACGGAGCGACACCCTGCCGTTTCTCGTAAGCTCACAGTACACCTCGGCAAAATCTGCGCCGCCGGATACTGCAATACCGAGAATTTCTTCCAGTAATCTTTGTGCTAACATATAAATTCTCCTCTTCCGGATTTTCAAATTTGATAACTGTAATAATTATACAACAAATTTGTTTCCTTTGCAATAAAAATAGCTTTATTTTTTTAACTTAAATGTCTTTCATAATTTTTAATAAACAAATAATTGACACTTGTTAATTATTATGGTATAATTAGCCAAAAAAAGAAACGGACAGAGGTGTAATGGCAGGCAAAGAGGACTACAGAGTGGTCAAGACCAAAAAGGCGTTGATGACCGCCTTCGACACCCTTATACGGGCGAAAAAGTTCGAGGATATAACCATAAACGAGCTATGCGATGAGGCGGGGGTCAGACGCGCAACCTTTTATAAACATTTCACCGATAAGTACGATTTTCTCGCGTATGCTATCAGACTGCCTCGAGAGGAATTTGACAGAAAGGTATGGCGTCGCGGTGAGCCCGACGGCTCGTGTGAATACTACGTTAAGTATGCCGAAGCTCTCATTACCTATTTTTCCGAAAACACAGAGATAGCGTCGAGCATCCTCGGTAGCGACCACAGTCACAGTATAATCGGCATGCTGATAGAGCAGAACTGTGCGGACACGAAGGTGAGACTCGACAAGAGTATGGAGGGAGGCCTTCGACTTTCGGTTTCAACAGAAACTATGGCAAATATTCTCACGGGCGGTATCACGCTCGTTGTGGCGCGGTGGTTTGAAGACGGGATGACAACTCCGAAGGAAAAGCTCATCGGGGAAATCTCCCTCATTATTGACGCTCTGCTTACCTAGGATATGGGATTTGGCCCTAAAAGATTTATTAATTCTATTGACATTCGCACGAGGATATGTTATAATACGGGCATAAAGACTTTTGTCTGATTTTGGAGGATATTATGAAGAGAATCAAGACTATTGAGACTAAGGATATTGCTAATACCGTTAAGGACGGCGGATGTGGCGAGTGCCAGACCTCCTGCCAGTCTGCGTGCAAGACTTCTTGCGGCGTTGCAAATCAGCAGTGCGAAAATCGTAAGTAATAGATTTTCCTTCTGTTCTAGGGGTTGTCCGCTATCAAGCCGACAGCCCCTTGTCATTGATATAGGAGCTTGATTTAGGAGATTAAAATGGTACATCAGTATAAGTTAAACGGTTATAACATAGTGCTCGACACTGCAAGCGGCTCTGTTCACGCGGTCGACGAGGTGGCATACGACATAATAGAAATGTACAAAAGCGCCGCAGACGAGGAAATAGCTGCGGAGATTTTAAAAAAATACGCAGGGAGAGAGGACGTCACGCGCGAGGACGTGTTGGAGTGTATCTCGGACGTACGCGCACTTGAGGATGCGGGAAAGCTCTTCTCCGAGGATAAATACGAGAAGCTCGCATACGATTTCAAGAACAACAGCAAGGTTGTAAAGGCACTCTGTCTCCACGTGGCGCACACGTGTAATCTGAACTGCTCCTATTGCTTCGCGAGTCAGGGAAAATATCACGGTGACAGAGCCGTTATGAGCTACGAGGTGGGTAAGCGAGCTCTTGATTTCCTTATCGAGAACTCGGGGACGAGAAGGAACCTCGAGGTCGATTTCTTCGGCGGCGAGCCGCTTATGAATTTCGACGTTGTGAAGCGACTCGTTGCCTACGCAAGAGAGGTCGAGGGTAAGCACGGGAAGAAATTCCGTTTCACCCTTACCACCAACGGCGTGCTTATCGATGATGACGTTATAGATTTCGCCAACAGAGAGATGAGCAACGTGGTTCTCAGCCTCGACGGGCGGAAGGAAATAAACGACCATTTCAGGAAGAACTACAACGGTGACGGAAGCTATGACGTTATAGTTCCGAAATTTCTCGAGCTTGTAAGACGCCGCGAGGGAAAAAACTACTACGTAAGAGGCACGTTCACCCACAACAACGTTGATTTCACAAACGACCTTTTCCACATGGCTGACCTCGGCTTTACCGAGCTTAGCATGGAGCCCGTGGTATGCCCCAAGGGTGACCCGTATGCTCTGACGGACGAGGACCTGCCGAAGCTTCTCGAGCAATACGAGATACTCGCGAAGGAAATGATAAAACGACGCCGTGAGGGGCGCCCCTTCACGTTCTACCACTATATGCTTGACCTTAAGCACGGGCCGTGTATCTATAAGAGAATAACCGGCTGCGGCTCGGGTACGGAATATATGGCAGTAACTCCGTGGGGAGAGCTTTTCCCCTGCCACCAATTCGTCGGTGACCCCAAGTATTCGCTCGGCAATATATGGGACGGAGTGACAAACACCGCAGTGCAGGATGAATTCCGCGGCTGCAACTCCTATTCGCGCCCCGAGTGCCGCGACTGCTGGGCGAAGCTATACTGCTCCGGGGGCTGTGCCGCTAACGCCTACCACGCGACGGGCAGCATCGGCGGCGTTTACGAATACGGCTGCGAGCTCTTCAAGAAGCGTATAGAATGTGCCGTAATGATGCAGGTGGCGGAAGCCGAAGAATGAAAACACCGATTTTTGACTTTCTGAGTGCCTACAGGGATAGCGGCACCAGAAGATTTCATATGCCGGGGCATAAGGGTCGGAGCTTTCTCGGTATCGAGGGGCTCGACATAACCGAGGTCGCGGGCGCTGACGTCCTCACCGCCGCAGAGGGTATTATTCACGAGAGTGAGTGCTACACCTCGGAGCTCTACGACACAGAGCACACCTTCTTCTGTACCGAGGGCTCGACGCTGGCTATAAAAGCTATGCTGAAGCTCGCGACAGAGGGTGTCACGGGCACCCCCACCGTTCTCGCGGGCAGAAACGCACACAGAGCGTTCATAAGTGCCGCAGGACTTATCGGAATCGACGTGGAGTGGATATATCCCGAAGAGAGCTCGCATATATCCGTATGCACTATCTCGGACGAAGCTGTGAGGAGTATGCTCGAGCGGCGGCAAAATATGCCCGCCGCCGTATATATCACCTCTCCCGATTATCTTGGCAATATAGCGGATATCGAAGGTATCTCCCGTGTGTGCGACGAATTCTCGGTACCCCTTCTAGTCGACAATGCACACGGTGCATATCTGGGCTTTCTCTCCCCATCGCGCCACCCGATAGCTCTCGGCGCTGCTATGTGCGCCGACTCCGCACACAAGACCCTGCCCGCACTCACGGGCGGTGCGTATCTGCATATATCGAAGAAATATCCGCACTACGCAAGGGGGGCAAGAGGAGCGCTCTCGCTCTTCTCCTCGACGAGCCCGTCCTATCTTACGCTCGCCTCGCTCGACCTATGTAATAAATATCTCACTGAAGGCTACCGAAAGAGGCTCGAAGATAAGATACGGAAGACAGAGGAAATAAAGAGGGCTCTTGCTCATATCGGGCTTACCGTGCCCGAGAGCGAGCCTCTTAAAATAACCCTAGCGCCCGCGGGCATCGGCTACACGGGCACGGAGCTCGCGGAGCTGCTCAGGCTCTCGGGAATAGAGTGTGAGTATTCTGATGGCTCATACACCGTTCTTATGGTGAGCACCGAGACCGCCGACTGCGAGCTCGACTATCTTCTTGAGACTGTGAAGAAGATACCTAAAAGAGCGCCGAAGAATGTACCTGCCGCGACCTTCTGCTCGACACGCCCCCTGCGGGCTATGTCGATAAGGGAAGCCATCTTCGCAAAGAGCGAGGAGATTCCCCCCTCGCTGTCTTTAGGCAGGATATGCGCATCTCCCACGGTCTCCTGTCCGCCCGCGATACCGATAGCGGTGAGCGGTGAGATAATAGATGAAGCTACGGTGAAGCTTATGCTCTCCCTCGGTATGGACAAAATTAGCGTCATAAAGCAATAAAGAAAAAACCACAGATTTTGCAAACATTAGTTTACTTAATCTGTGGTTTTTTATATCAGAAATTAATACTCTGCGTTTCCGACAGTTCTCGGATAGGGTAGAACGTCTCGGATATTCGACACGCCGGTAAGGTACATAATAATACGCTCAAAGCCGAGTCCGTAGCCTGCATGCTTCGTTCCGCCCCATCTGCGGAGGTTGAGGTACCACCAATAGTCCTCTTCCGCAAGGCCGAGCTCTGCCATACGGGCAGTGAGGACGTCGAGTCTTTCCTCACGCTGCGAGCCGCCGATTATCTCACCGACACCGGGAACGAGTAGGTCCATAGCGGCAACCGTCTTACCGTCGTCGTTAAGACGCATATAGAATGCCTTTATATCCTTCGGGTAATCTACGAGGAATATTGGTCTCTTATAAACGACCTCTGTAAGATATCTTTCGTGCTCGGTCTGAAGATCGACGCCCCAATATACGGGATATTTAAACTCTGCACCCGATTTAAGAAGGACGTCAATAGCATCGGTATAGGTAACCTTCGCAAACTCGGAGTCGCGAAGCGCCGTAAGTCTTGCCAGCAGGTCCTTATCAACGAACTTGTTGAAGAACTCGAGCTCTTCCTTACAGTTCTCCATACAGTGGTTAACGATATGCTTTATCATATCCCACGCAAGAGCAATGTTATCATCGAGGTCGGCGAAGGCAATCTCGGGCTCTATCATCCAGAACTCCGCTGCGTGACGCGCGGTGTTGGAATTCTCCGCCCTGAACGTAGGTCCGAAGGTATAGATGTTACCGAACGCCATAGCATAGGTCTCGCCCTCGAGCTGGCCCGAAACGGTAAGATTTGCACTCTTACCGAAGAAATCCTTCGAATAATCTACGGATCCGTCCTCAAGCCTCGGAGGATTATCAATATCGAGCGTAGTCACTCTGAACATCTCACCCGCGCCCTCACAGTCGGAGCCGGTGATTATGGGCGTATGGACGTATACAAAGCCGCGTGAGTGGAAGAAGGAGTGTATAGCGTACGCGACCTCGCTCCTCACTCTGAATACCGCAGAGAAAAGGTTAGTCCTCGGGCGAAGGTACGCTTGCTCACGTAGAAACTCTACGGTATGTCTTTTCGGCTGGAGAGGATATTCCGGAGTCGACGTTCCCTCAACCTCGACCTTATCAGCCTTAAGCTCAAAAGGCTGCTTCGCCTCCGGGGTAACTACTATCTTACCCGTAACTACGAGAGCAGCACCGACATTCTGTCCCGCTATTTCATCATAATTATCTATTTTATCACGCTCGAAAACGACCTGCACGCTCTTGAAATACGAGCCGTCGTTAAGGTCAATGAACCCGAAGGCCTTCGAGTCACGAAGGTTTCTAACCCAGCCGCCGACGGTCACAACTCTTCCGTCGTATGCCGCGATATCGGAATAAATTTCTCTTAACAAATCTCTTTTCATCAGTCTGTCCTACTTTTAGAAGATATTATATGCGTGTATTATACCATAACCGGGTCTTATTTTCAATACTTTTCGGGAACTTTTACTCACTTTTTATTGACAAAATACGCAAATGCTGATACAATTATATAAAACGTAAGGAAAGAGAGACAAAACTATGGGAGGCTCGGGATTATTCGTAATTCTCGCGGTAATAGTCGCGACTATATTAATAGCTATCGGCGCGTGTGCGCTTCTTGGCGTTGCGATATTCGTTATCGTGAAGAACAATAAGGCAAAATCGGCAGTTGATGACACGGCGGCACCCGATACCGACGGCAGCGACGACTGTGAGTGCACCGAGGAAGGTGACACCGTAAGCGAAGGTGAAGATAGCACGGCAAACGAAGCCGAGGATAACACCGACAGCGCAAAAAACGAATGATAAAACGAACAAAAAAGCTCCGACGTGAATCGGAGCTTTTTTGTTATATAAACTGTGCATTGAAAACCGAATAAGGGAAACGAAGCAGCATATATCTGCAAAGATTAGCATTACTTGAAAGCCTAAAAGCTGTTCAAGCCCTCGGTCAATTAGTATCAGTCAACTGAACACATTACTGTGCTTACATCTCTGACCTATCAAACTCGTAGTCTACAAGTGACCTTACTCATTTAAAATGATGGGATATCTCATCTTGAGGTGTACTTCACGCTTAGATGCCTTCAGCGTTTATTACATCCGTACGCGGCTACCCGGCTATGCCCTT
>JAFTKH010000016.1 GCA_017453365.1 Clostridia bacterium | reverse complement strand
CCTTGCAAAATCATTACAAAACAAGAGATTTTCAAGCGAAACCACAAAAAATATGTATTTTCTGGACTTTTGGCAAACGATATTCGACTTTGCCTTTTTGCCCGAAAATTTGGATGTGCAACACTGCCCCGACACAATAAGCATATTTTTAAGCCCTCACGAAAGTGGGGGCTTCCTTTTCTTTCCTTTATCGCATATAGTAAAAATCTCTGCAATGATACGGCGGCGCCCACACAATCCGTAGAGTTCTGCCACCAGATAGGCCTTGACTTGTGTTTCTTGCTCGTACTCGTTAAAACATAGTCAAAATGCTCACAAGTATAACTTGCTCTCATTTCTCCTTGTTTTAATCTTATCCTAGGAGAAAACTGTCCGTCAGGACACTTTTCTCCGTCGTCACCTTCAGAGTTCCGATTGCTCGTCTTGCAGCAGCACAGGCAGCTCTTAAGAACTAATTCAAGGTTAATATAAGTGATGTGCGACACTCCCTGATATAACACAGGGACACAATAAAATATAAAAATTGCACCCTTGCATTCATTTGCAGGGGTGCTTTATTTGCTTCTCTTTAAATGCGACAGCCTCTTCCGTTATTTTACAATACTCACGGTCACGGAAGTGCCGTCAGGCACAATGTCAAGGTAGGCGTAAGCAACGCCGTTTTCCAAGCGGGCGGGGACGGTGTGCTTTTCGCCGCCCTGCGTCCATTCGGCACCGCGGACCCCAAGAGGGAGCTCAAGCCTGACCGTCAGGGGTATATTGAAAACGCTCGCGGGGAGCGGAAGGCCGTCCTCGGTTTTATCAGCCATAGTCAGGGTGATGTCGGCGCCGTCCTCCCGCGCCGAGAGGGCGAGGGCCGTATTTTGTCTTTCTCTTATGTATTTCACAGCGTCAGTGTAGGTCGCCACCCAGAGGTCACAGTGCTCCGCGTGATACTGCATACGCTCCATTATACGGGCAAGGTCGGAAACGGTAATGTCGAGGTTCTCACCCTCGACGGTGCCGTGAGCTACGGACAGGAACCACCCTTCCCTCTCGACGCATCGGTCGAGGTGCTCTATTATGGCGTCGGGGGTTATCATGGGATAGACCTGCGATTTTTCGGGCATCATTCTGATACCGTAGGGATTATACCAGTCTCCGTCCCGGTTACCGCTCTTCGGGTCGAGCGACTGCACCTTACCGCGCGCCGATTCGTTATAGAGCACGCAAATGCCGCCCCGTGCTGCGTAATAATTGCGATACAGGAGCTCGTAGGCCTCGGGCGCGTACGAGGAATAGGGTATGCCGAAGGTCAGAGAGTCGTATCTCGGAAGATATTTCTTCAAATCCGAAAGCGAGTCCTCAATCTCCTCCTTCATAATTTCCTCGGTAAGGTTCTCGGGGTGTGAGGGGGTGAGATATTTATGATATCTCGAATGGCTCTCGGGATTAAGGTAGCCCTTATCAAATATTCCGCGCCACAGCTCCGCGCTCCCGTCGTTCAGCTTATACGTACACATCATCAGTGACGCGCGGCAGCCGTACCGCTCGCAAAGCTCGTTTAGAGTGTTCGCGGTCTTAACAAGTCCGTCGTCAAAGGTCATAGTGGCAATAGCGCGGGCACCGCCCTTTACTTTCATTATTTCGGCCTTCATAATCTAGCCCTCTCCTTCTACCCTTACAGCTCCGCTGTTAGGGATTATGTCAATATATGCGTACGTTTTACCGCCTTCGCTCTCTACTCGCGCGCACTGATACTCGCCGCCGAGCAAATACCGCGCTCCCTCTCGGTCGGCGGGAAGCTCGACCCTCACTGTAAGGGGGTAATTGAACACGTCTGCCGTAAGAGGCAGTCCCCTCGGCGTTTCGTTTTTCATCGTGACCTCGACGAGGATATCCCCGCCCTCACAATATGCCGACACGCTCGAGCCCTCGTACTCGCGAAGATACCTCGTCGCCTCGGAGAAGCTCGCGGCCCATAGCTTGCCGCAGGCCTTATATTCTCTGACCCGTGCGAGCACGGTGCGAAGCGCCTCCGGCGTAATATCGTAGTTTCCGCGACCGAGCTCCGCACCGAAAAGATTGTGGCAGCCCGCGATAAACCAGCCGCCCTCCTCCACACACTTGTCGAGATAGTTAAATATATCGGAAATTCTTTCTTCCTTCAACCAAATCGATGAAAGACGGTACCAACCGCCGCGCACGGCCTCGTCAGAGGGGGTGAGGGACTGCATTTCCACGCCTCCGAGACCGCTTCTGCGCGCTGCGTAGAAGGTCTTCATAATAAGGCTCTCCGTCTTTTCATCATAGCTCCCGCCCGGCACCGCCAGTGATACGCACGGCACGTCCGGAAAATGCTCCTCGAGCCATTTTTTCGAGCCCAAAATCTCCCTCTCCCGGTTTTCGTCGGTGCAGTTCTCGGGCCTATGGTCGGGATGTCCCGGCTCCGCTATGTACAGGTGGCTGTAGGAATGGCTCTGCGGCTCGAGGGTGCCGAGCGCGACAAATCCGTTTATATCGTCGGCGTCTGCGTATCCCGACGAATACGGCGGCTCACCCATTACACGCGTCGGAACCGTCATAAGCGAGCCGCAGAGCCCGTACTCCGAGAGGAGCTCCGAGAGCGCGAGAGCCGCGGTCCTCACCCCGTCGTCAAAGGTCAAGGTGGCAATCGCCCGAGCGCCTCCGCGCGCCTTACATATTTCAGCCTTTATGCATTCGCTTTTCATACAATACCCTCGGTAGCAGTTACATTTATTTAAAGTATAGCACGCAGAGGAATTTTTTTCAAGCCTTTAGCGAATATATTTTCCCTCGATTTTCGGAGCATTCGGGTCTTTTTATTATTTCGGGCTCGGGGCGAAAGCGAAATAAGAATATATTTTTTCTCTACTACTTGAAAAATATAAAATATTGTGCTACAATAGGTTATCACAAAAAACAGAGTAGGACGGTATGCGTTTTAGTGCCGAGTGGACGGGGAGTTGTCACTCGGACGAAAAGGCCCCCAGCCTTACGGTATACCCTCCGCATCCCACTGTTACCAAAGAGAGAATATCCCAAATAGGATACCCCCACGGTGCAGACGGTGAAATCTGTATTATGGAGGTATTTTTTATGAAAAAAAGCCGTATGCTTCGCGGCGTTCGAATGCTGACGCTCTCCGCTATGCTCGTTGCTATGAGCGTTCTTATCGGCATCTTCTGCAAGAGCTTTCTCAACTTTGCAGACGGTCTTTTGCGCGTGACGTTCGAAAACCTGCCGATAATTCTCTCGGGAATACTCTTCGGCCCCGTCGTCGGCGGTGTCGTCGGTGCGGCTTCAGACCTTGTCAGCTATCTTCTCTCGCCGCAGACCTTTCCGCCAAATCTGATTGTAACTCTCGGCGCCTTCTCCGTCGGAGTCGTATCGGGTGTCGTGGCTAAATTCTTTATACGCAAAAGAGGAAATTTACAGATAATTGTATCGGGCGGCGCCGCCCATATCATAGGCTCTATGATAATAAAGCCGATAGGCCTTTTTCAGTTCTACGGCTGGGCGGTGTTCTTAAGAATTCCCGTGTATCTCGTAATTGCACCGCTTGAAATATTCCTGCTTTGCCTCTTGTTTAAGAGCAAAAGCTTTTCAAGAGTTATAGATGAAACCGTAGGAGGAAGCAGACAGTGACGTACCAAGAGGCGCTAGACTATATACACGGCATCTCCTGGACCTTCTGCAAGCCCGGGCTCGAAAGAACGGAGGAGCTCTGCCGCAGGCTCGGCAACCCGGAGAGGTCTTTAAATTTCGTGCACGTCGCGGGCACGAACGGAAAGGGCTCGTTCTCGTCAATGCTCGCGTCCGTGCTCGAGCGCGCGGGACTTAAGGTGGGGCTCTACACCTCGCCCTATATCGTGCGCTTTAATGAGCGAATGAAAATTAACGGTGAGGACATCCCCGACGCGGAGCTCGCAGAGATTACCGAATACGTAAGGCCGCACGCCGAGGCTATGGCAGACAGGCCGACAGAGTTCGAGCTTATAACGGCTATCGCGTTCGAGTTCTTTAAAAGGCGCGGTGTCGATATAGTTGTGCTCGAGGCGGGAATGGGCGGCAGGCTCGACTCGACGAACGTTATACCTGCACCCGTGCTCTCGGTCATCACAGGAATAGCCCTCGACCACACCGCCTTCCTCGGTGACACGGTGGAGAAAATAGCGGCGGAGAAGGCGGGGATAATAAAGCGCGGAGCACCCGTGCTCTTCGGCGGCGAGGATGAGTCAGCCGAGAGGGTAATCAGGGCAAGAGCCGAGGAGCTCTCCTCCCCCTTTTATAAGACGCGGCACTCTTCCATTAATATTAAGAAAGCGACCCTTGACGGAACACTCTTCGACTACTCGCATTTCAGCGACGTAAAAATCAAGCTTCTCGGTACCTATCAGCCGCGCAACGCAGCGAACGTCCTCGAGGCGGTGGATATTCTCCGCAGGGCGGGATATATTATCCCCGACGGGGCAGTATCGGAGGGGCTCGCCGCGGCGAGGTGGCCTGCGCGCTTCGAGATAATCTCACACGCCCCCCTGACGATTTACGACGGGGCGCATAACGCCGAGGGCATTGAAAGCGCCGTTAAGAGTATTCGCGCACTCCTAGGCGGCGGTGTCTATGCCGTGACCGGCGTGCTCGCTGATAAGGACTACGGGGCAATCGCGAAGGAGCTATCCACGGTCACCTCTCGCGCCTACACGATAACGCCCGACAACCCGAGGGCGCTTCCTGCGGAAAAATACGCCGAGGTGCTGCGCTCCTACGGCGTCGAGGCTCTGCCCTACGGCAGTATCGACGGGGCAGTCCGTGCAGCGAAGCGTGATGCCAAGCGGGACGGCAAGGCTCTCGTGTGTCTTGGTTCACTTTATATTTATTCGGAAATAAAGCAGGCAATAGAAGGAGATTGATATGCCATATATTAACACCGCAACCACAAAAGAGATATCGAAGGAAATGAAAGCAGAGCTCACTCGCGAGCTCGGAGAAGCTATATCGCTCCTTCCCGGAAAAAGCGAGGAGTGGCTTATGCTCCGCTTCGAGGGCGGGGCTGATATGGCGTTCCGGGGAGACTGCGAGGGAGACACCGCTATGGTCGAGGTCTCACTATTGGGTAAGGCCGCTCCCGAGGCGCTCTCTGCCCTCACGGCACGGATAACGGAAATACTCGAGGATAAGCTCGCTCTTTCGCGCGACAGAGTTTATATCAAGTATTTCGAGACCGATAAATGGGGCTGGAACGGGATTAATTTATAGAAAAAAGCCGACACGGTCGGCTTTTTTTAATGGATAATTCTTCATTATTAATTCAAAAACTCCCCACGTCGATGGGGAGCTTTTTCTTTAAAACAGGTCCTTCGCCACGCTCTCAAAGGTGCAGATTTCAACGTTACCGTGACCCTGCATAAGAGATGCGGGAATCTTCGGCGTGGGGGTGTCGAAGAGCACGTGCTTCACGATGCCGTGCTGCCACTCGCGGTTAAGGGCTATGTAAATGCGCCTTGACTCGAGAATCTGCTTCATACCTACTGTGATACACCAGGTGGGCATACCGCGAAGGTCGCCGCGCTGGTAGCCGTAGGCGTTTATCGTCTGGGTCTCGCGCGAGATGGGGAGAACGCGCGTGCCGAGGAGTCTGTACTCGTCGGCGGTAGTGAGGTCGTCCGCTTCAGTCGGCTCGTTGAAGGCTACGTGACCGTTTATACCGAGACCGCCAAGACAGAGGTCAACGCCGCCAAGCTCCGCTATCAGCGCGTCGTACTCTTCCTCGCGTCCGGGCTCGGGAAATCTCCTCTGGCACTCGGGCATAACGAGCTCGGGGTCGATACGCGAATAGAACTCGTCGTTCATTCTACGCTTGAAGCTCATCTTATCGTCGGGGTCGATAGCCTCGGTGGGGGTGATGAGGTACTCATCCATATTGAAGAACCACACGTCGCGAAGGCTCACGCGAAGCTGATTCACCATTCTCGCAAGAATGGGGTACTGGTCGGTAGGTCCGACGGGTACTATCATAACGGTTCTCTTACCCTTCGCGTTATTCTTCATAATCTCGTCAAGCATTGTGAGCGCCATATCGAAATAGACGTCCCACTCCTTACCGACTGTTTTAAACTTAATGCCGTTTATACACTTTTCCATTTTATCTTACCTTCCTTCCGTTAAGCACAAGATTTACAAGCTCAAAGCTCTCGTCAAGTATGCATATATCAGCATGCTTACCGATCTCAAGCGAGCCTAGCTCCTTATCCTCGCCGACTATCCGTGCGGGAGTTAGAGTTCCCATCTTCACCGCGGCGCATACGGGTATTCCCGCGTCGATAAGGTTCTTCACCATACGTCTTACGGGCGTGATACTGCCTGCGTAGGTCGCGCTGTTCTCCACTACTGCGACGCCGTCGCCGATAACGAAGCGGACTGCGTCCTCGTCCGAGCCGAGCTTATAAACTCTGCCGTCTGCGGGCTGTCCTGCGGCGCGGAGCGAGTCGGAGACCACGCATACTCTGTCAGCACCCTTCGCCCTGACGATAAGCCTCGCCAGCATGGGGGGAATGTGTCTGTTATCCGCTATTATCTCGGCGGTGAGCCGGTCGTCGGTAAGACCGTATTCACGGAGTCCGACGTTGCGGCGTCCGTCCTTGAACCTTAAGTCGCTCATAGCGCAATAGAGGTGCGTTAAGTGCGAGAGCCCTGCCTCTACCGCGGGCATAAACTCGGGGTAGATGCCGTCGTCATGACCGCCCGATACGACGATACCGCGAAGAGTGAGCTCACGGGTCATCTTATCAGCTCCCTCGAGCTCGGGGGCTATGGTCACCGTCTTTATCACCTCGGCGTAGTCGAGCATATAGGAGTAATCGTCTCTCGCGGGTACTGCGAGCTGCTCGAGCTTCTGCGCTCCCTTATTCTTCACCGAGAGGAAGGGTCCCTCAAGGTGAGCGCCGAGAACGCGACACGCCCCCTCATGCTCCCCTGCCATATAGGCTCTTGTGAAGTCGAGAAATCTTACTATACTGTCCACAGGAGCAGTACAGGACGTGGCAACCGTCGAGGTAGTTCCGTTATCGAGATGGAAGGCAAGAGCCGCCGCCCAGGCCTCGTCGGTCGCGTCCATAAAGTCTGCCTCATACCCGCCGTGAGTATGTATGTCGATAAATCCGGGTGTAACGAAGCACCCCTCGGCATCTATCACCTCGCCTGGGTCGGTGAGTCTCTTTCCTATCTTTCGTATTTTCCCGTCCTCGACGAGAATATCCGCACACTCGAGAATCCCCTCGGGCGTGACAACTCTTCCGTTCTTTATTAACACGGCTTCCTCCAGAGCGGTGAGCACCTGTCGGTAAGCTCCTCCGCGATTTTTTCATTCAAACCGTAATCCCTCGCACCTCGGTGAAGACACTTATACGCCGATACGGCACTCGCCGTACGGCAGGCAGAGGAGACGCTCTCCGTCTTCAGGTACGCGGCAACGAACGCGCCGTGGAAGGTGTCTCCCGCACCGTTGGTATCTACCGCCGAAACGGGGAAGCTCTCATAGCTCTCCACACCGCGGGGTGTCAGATAGCAGCCGCCGCGAGCGCCGTCGGTAACGGCGAGCACACGGGGTGAATATCTGCGTGCAAGCTCGAGGATAGCCGAGGGAATATCGCAAGCGCCCGTTATACCGAGCGCGAACTCTGCCGAGGGGATAAGGATATCGACGAGGGGTAAAAGCTCCTCAATACCTTCGTAAAGACCGCCTGCGTCGAGGCTGACGGTAACGCCTCTCTCCTTCGCATACCTTGCCGCCGCTACCGCAGACCTCATATAATTTCCGTCGAGGTGCAAGACGTCCGCACCGTCAATTACCGAAAGGTCCAGCAAGGACGGGTCATCGGGAACCGTGCCCCTGTCATATACGCAGGTGCGTGAGCCACCCTTCGCAGAGAGGATAATGTAAGAGGTGAAGGACGAAGCCCCCGCCACTCTTACGGCAGACGAGGTATCGACACCCCATCTTTCGTAGTCCGAGAGCAGGTAATCAGCCGCCGTATCCGTACCGAACGCGCCGAGCACAGAGGTGCTGACGCCGAGCTTACTCATAACGACGAGCGCATTACCGACAGGACCTCCTCCGACGAGAGTGATACCGTCTGCGCGCAGCTTCGTGTCCTCGCGCGGAAATTCTCCGACACCTATCAGGGTATCGAGCACCGACGCGCCAAGTCCTACCACTCGCTTCATACGCGTCCTCCGGCGCCGAGAAGCGCTATCTTCGACTTCGCGAAGTTAGCAACCGACTTAATGGGCTCCCTCATAAAGAGGTCTATCGCGTATATCTTCCTGTCAACCTCGAATACTGCGTCGAGGAAGGAGTAGCAGATGTCCGTACCGAAGTTTATCTTTCTTATACCCGCCTCTATTGCGAGCTGTATCTGATCGTCGGGAATACCGCTGCCGCCGTGAAGAACGAGGGGCGTGCCTACCGCTTCCTTTATCTCTCTTATTCTGTCAATAGCGAGCACGGGTGCCTGCTTATATCTTCCGTGAGCCGTTCCGACTGCTATAGCGAGAGCCGAGACGCCGGTCTTCTCAACGTACTCCTTCGCCTCCTCGACGGTGGTGTAATCGGTGGGAACGCCGTCAGCGGCAGAGCCGATGTGACCTATCTCGCCCTCGACTCCTATATTCATAACCGAAAGTATTTCAACTGCCTTCTTCGTCTTCTCGATATTCTCCTCGAATGGGAGTGCAGAGAAATCTACCATAATGCCGCTCGCTCCGTTCTTCAGAGCTATTGCCGCAGCCTCGTAGCCTGCGCCGTGGTCGAGGTGCATACATACGGGGACGCTCGCCATCTCCGCTGCGCGAAGAACGATGGGAGCAAGATAATCTGCGAAGCCCGTGGTAGCGAGCCTCGAGTAGAACTGTATGATAACGGGTGCGCGGAGCTCCTCGGCCGCGGATATAACACCCATCACAGTCTCCATATTATAGACGTTGAAGGCGGGGACTGCATAGCCGCGCTCGTCAGCGTCCTTGAGTATAGTCTGTAAATTTACAAGCATTCTTATATCTCCTTAAATAATATCGTTTACGTCCGTTACAATACCGAAGTCGGCGTAGTCGAATATTCTCGCCGATCTGTCCGAATTCACGGCTATGACCGTGCCTGCGCCCGATATCGCCGCGGTGTGCTGCACAGCACCCGAGACACCGAAGGTGACGAGCACCGAGGGCGCTATTATCCTGCCCGTTACGCCGACCTGCGAGACGTAGGGCATACTGCCGCTGTCCGCGACGGGGCGCGTCGAGGCGAGCTCCGCTCCGTACCTGTCCGAGAGAGCCCGAAGCCTGTCTATATACGGCAGAGCTCCCATACCGACGGTGAAGACTAGGCGTGAGCCTCCCTGCCTTACGCTCCTGACGCTCGCGAAAACGGGTCTTCGCGTCGATACGATATCGGCAGTGATATTACCGCCGAGGGCGGGGCGTGTCATAACGAGCCTGCCGTCCTTAACCGTGAAGGATATACAGTCGGCACACATACCGACACCGAGTACGGCTGCAATTCTCGCTCCGAGAGCCTTTATCTCATCCGCGTCGTCGAAGAGGACTGCGTCGGGTGAGAGGAGCTCTATCTCCTCGGCGAGCGTCGCTATATCCTTCCCTCGGTGGTCGAGGTATACCACGCGCTCGGCAATACTGCGGGCAGCACTCTCTACCTCACCGAGAGCGAGGACGAGGGGCAGCTTATTTTCACATTCCGAAAAATCGGCAGACAACCCAGCACGGGTGAGCCCTTCGCGAATAAGGGTGTCGAGCTCATCCTTCGCGACGAAGGAGCACTCGCGTCTTCCGACGGAGCTCTCATAAGAGCTCACAACGCGTGTCGGAGAGCCCTGAAGACCGCATCTCTCGGGAGCGAGGGCGAGCACGGTGTTATCCCACACCTCGACCGCCTTCGCACGCGAGAAAATCGAGGGAAAGCGCAGACGTCTTATCTTCTCAAAGGTGACGAGCATACCGCACGCAAGCTCTATTCTGTCCATCGAGCGAAGAGTAAGCTCCGTGCCGTTCATCTCGGTGGCGCGGGGCACGAGAGTGAGCCCGAGAAGCTCTGCGAGCATAGGGGGCACCTGCCCCGTGTCACCGTCGACGCTCTGTCTGCCTGCGAATATAACGTCGGGCGCAAGTCTTCTGATAGCTGATGAGAGGATATGCGCCGTCGCTATAGTATCGCTCCCCGCATAGAGCGGGTCACAGACGAGCACTGCGCGCACGCCGAGGCGCGTAAGAGCCGAGAGCCCCGCCTCTGCCGAGCGTGGTGCCATCGAGAGGACGGTCACCTCATCGCTGAGAGCAAGAGCACATTCGAGCGCAGATGCGTCGAAGGGATTTATCTCACCCCTCGAATACTTTACCAGTACCGTAATCTTCATATTTTTGTAAGCTCGAGTAAAAACTCGGATATCTTCTTATATTTTTCGTGTAGCTTCTTATATTTCTCCGTGTTCTCGGGGCGGGGCTCGGTAACCGCGACGATACGCTCCGCGCGACGCACTGCACTGTCGACGTCAGCAAAGAAGCCTGCCGCGACACCCGCTAAAAGTGCCGAGCCGAGCGAGGAGTCCACCCCCTCCTTTAAGACGAGGGTAATACCGAGTGCATCACTGACTATGGAGCGCCAGAGCTCGGACCTCGCGCCGCCGCCTATAGCGGTGACCCTGCTGCCCGGGACAATACCTCGACTCTTCAGATACTCCATACCGTCAAGAAGGCTCATAGCGACGCCCTCCATAACAGCTCTCGCGAAATGTCCTTTAGTGTGTCCGCAGGATATTCCCGTGAAGCTTCCGCGAAGCTCGCTCGACGCATAGGGCGTCAGCTCACCCATAAGGTATGGGTGGAATATCAGGCCTCCCGAGCCTACGGGCACGTCCTCCGCCAGCCTGTCGAGCTCTCGGTAATCGCCGCCGAAGCTGTCGCGGAACCATCTGAGAGACGAGGCACAGGATTTAGTCGCACTGCCGGGGTAATAGAGCCCTTCCTTTATATGCGAATAGTTGACAATGTTCTTATCGGGAACGAGCTTGCTGCTGACCACGCATATTCTGCCCGCCGTGGCGAGCTTCAGCGTCGCATCACCCTCGCATACCGCGCCTGCTGCGTACACCTCCATAGCCGTGTCGGTAGCACCGCATATTACGGGTGTACCCACGGAAAGACCGCTATCTCTCGCGGCGCGCTCGGTGACCTCGCCCACACAGTCAAGAGGTGAGACCACGCGCGGCATCATCTCACGGGTAAGCCCTGCGAGGGAAAGGAGGGTGTCGTCCCAGTCCATAGTATCGGGGTCGAAGAGCATACTGCCCTCAGCCTCTATGTAATCGGTAACGAAATCGCCCGTGAAAATTCCTCTGACGTAATCCTTGGCGAAGGTCACGCGGCGCACGCGGGAGAAGAGCTCGGGGCTCTTATTCCTCACGTAGAGTATCTCGGGGAGCGACCATATCGTGCTGACCCTGTTCTTACACTTACGGTATATCTCATCACCGTAATTCTCTGAAAGATATGCAACCACGGGCGCTGAACGCGTATCGGTCCAGTAGACCGAGTCGCATACGGGCTCGCCGTCCTCTCCCATCAGCACTGCGGTATGAGTTGCCGCATCGAAGCACACGCACCCGACGAGGGCGGGGTCGATGCCCTCTAGCACCGCCCCTATATTCTTCACCGCCGCGAGGTACCAGTCGCGCGGCGTCTGCTCGGCTCCTCCGCCCTCGAAATAGTGGGTCGGGTATTCGCTCGAAGCAGTCTTCACTACCCTTCCCTCTCGGTCGATAAGCGTAGCCTTACTCGAGCCGCCGCCGAAATCTATGCCCAAAGCATACTTTTTTTCCATCAGTTCGCCACTACCCACTTATGGCATTCCTCGGGTGAGCTGAGAAGTCCGCGGCTCTTACCCGCCATTATCCAGAGGCAGTAATTCTTATATCCCGGAGCTACGGTCATCGGGTGATAGCCGCGAGGTATCTCGACGAAGTCTCCGTTTTCAATCTTATACGCCTCGTCGATATCTCCCTCGGGGGTATAGACCGCCTGGAAGCCGAAGCCCTGCGGCTTATCAAACTCGAAGTAGTATATTTCGTCGAGCGCGCCCTCACGGGGAAGGTCGTCGACGTCGTGCTTATGAGGGGGATAGCTCGCCCAGCCGCCGTCATTCACCCAGAACTCACCGATATAGAGGTGATTAGCCTCCTTCGTCTCGGGGAAGGTGAAGGCTACCTCTCTTACGAACGAGCCCTTACCGAAGGTCTTGGTTTCGACCTCCTCCCGCTTTATCTGATAGGGTGCGAAATACTTCTCTGCGGGAGCCTTACATACCGCTATCTTCACGTCACCCGACTGTGCGGTAACGGTGAAGGGAGTGTCCTTACCTACGTAGACAGTCTCGGCGGCTCCGTCAAAAACGTCGGCACGCGAGCCCGCAAGGAAGGAGAAGCCCTCACCCTCGACGGTGCACTTACCGAAGAGGATTATGAGCGCGAACTCCTTTCCCTCTTCGTCGACGGTATAGCTCTTGCCTTCCGCAAGCTTCAGCATATCGCACTCTGCGTAGTAGAGAGACGAATTCTTGGCAGTCACTACTCTTTCGTAGCCGTATTTTTCTGTATATACCTTTTTCAAATTCATATCCGACACCTCAAAGTTACATATTTTCAAGGAGCATTTCCTCGACGGAAAGAACGCGGCAGCCCTCGGGACAGGTGGCCTTTAGTGCTGCATATTCCTGGGGACACTCGGTAACGATATTCTCACCGCCCATATTCCCGGCGTCGCGCCATCTCATCTTCGCAACAGCCTCGATAACGGCAGGCATATATTCAGCCATAACGAGGTGACCTGCGAGGTTCGCCTCCTTACCGATAAGGAGCATATCGCGTACAGTGCCGACGGAGTCTATAAGCTCTCTTCCCGACTTGCAGTCGTCGAGCTCACGCGCATAGGCGAAGCTGTCCTGGAGCATATACTCGGTGTTGCCCTTTTTTACCTTAAGAGCACCCGACCTCACGAGCGAGAGAAGATACTCGTTGAAGCTTATGCACTCGGGGGTGCCAATTCCCCACTCGCGCCACTCGTGCTTCATCAGCGCGAGGTCACAGGGGTCGTATACCACGACGGTCTTATAGGCCATGAGCGTCTTCGAGCACGCAAGAGCTGCCTCGCGGCTCTCGTCGGTCTCGCCTGTCAGGAAGTGAAGAGCGAATCCGCTATCCCCCGTGACAAGGCCTACCTTCCTTCCGGAAGACGAGAGGAGCTTCATAGCAGAGAGGACGCACTCGGGCGTCTTCGCCCACGCGTCAAGTCCTGCGAAGAGGACGGTATCGGCACTCTCGCATGCGAGAGCTCCGAGCTCTCCCGGCACCTCCGCACCGTAGATATTTCCGCTCTCTGCGTGCTTCATAAGAAGGTCGGTTATGTAAGCGGGTGCAAGCCCCTCGAGAACTATCTCGCGCTTCACCTCGCGGACGAATACCTTCGGGTCGAAGCCCGTCACGCAGTTGTTGGTGCATGCGCCGCAGAGCGAGCACTCGTAGATATTGTCCGAGAGCTCCGAGAGCTCAGTCGCACCGCGTGCGACGAGAGATACGCCGAAGGCACGCGCTCTCGCGGTATTTCTCTCAAGACCCGTCGCGTTACCGATAGGGCATACGTGTCTGCACATCCAGCAGAAGCGGCAGTTATCAACTATATTTTTAGATTTATCTGTCATATTCATTTTCGCGTTAACCTCCGATTAAAGTCCGAGCTTGAACGGGTTCATAATTCCGTTCGGGTCAAGAGACTTCTTCAGCGCCTCGAAGACCTGCATAGCGGGGCCGTACTGCTCCTTCATCATTCGTCCGAGCTTAATGCCCACGCCGTGGTGGTCGTTTACAACACCGCCGTTGGCAAGAGCGGTTCTGATACCGAGCGTCCATATCTCGTTGTGTAGCTTCATAGCCTCTACGGGGTCCTTCGGTACGTACTCGCCGTCGATTATGAAGCGGTCGTACATCATAGCGCCCCACTCATACCAGTGCGAGAAGTGCGCGATGAACTTTGCGAAGGGGTACTTCGTCTCGATAGCCTCCTTCATAGCCCAATAGATTTTCTCAATCTTATCGTAGGGGGCTATGGTGTCCATAGTACCGAACATCTGGGGTATATCCATCATATGGCCGGGGTAGAAGAAGGTAATCTTCTCACGCCACCACTTCTCACCGTACTCGCTGCCGAGGTCCTCGGCACCGTACTTCGCGAAGATGGAGAGGAGTATCTTCTCCTCAACCTCGACAAGCTCGCGCGGGCCTTCGTACGCGACGTTCATAAACGCGCCGGGCTTCGCAACTCCGACTATCTTCTTGATAAGGCTCGCGGTCTCCGCCTCGTCGTAAAGGCGCATAACCGAGGGCTTAAACTTCTGGAGCACCTCGCGCGATGCGTTGAAGGCGGAGGTCATATCACGGAAGAGGAAGCCGCGGAAGCGTCTCTCCTCAGGCTGCTCGAAGATGCGTATCTGAGCCTTGGTTATAATACCGAGAGTACCCTCGGAGCCTATGAATATCTGGTTTAGGTCGGGGCCTGCTGCGTGCTTAGGCGTTGCAGAGGTGTTTATAATGTCACCGTTCGGGAGCACGACCTCCATCTTAAGCACCATATCGTCTATCTTACCGTACTTGGTGGATACGACGCCGATGCCGCGGTGAGCCAAGAAGCCGCCCACCGTCGAGCAGGTCAAGGACGAGGGATAGTGCATCGTCGCATAGCCGCGCTCGTTAGCAGCCCACTCTATGTGCTTATAAATAGCGCCCGTACCGCACTCTATGTACATTCCCTCGGTATTTACCTCGTATATCTCGTTCATTCTCTTCGTATCGAGAATGATACCGCCGCACACGGGGAGCGCACCGCCCTGCGAGCCTGCACCGCCGCCCCACGCGGTGACGGGTATTTTGTAATAATTCGCAATTTTAAGCACCTTCGAGGTTTCCTCTGCATTCTTCGGTGCGACGATAAAGTCCGCCTCGGGCATTCTCCTGCCTCTGTCGACCCACATTCTCGAGAGCCAGAAGAAATCGGCGCTGTGCGTTGCCTTATCGATCTCCTTCACCGAGCAGTTCTCGCGGCCTACCGCATCCTCGAGCTCCGTTAAGATTTGTGTAAACAAAAAATCGTTCATCTTATCCAATCCTTCTCCTTTTGTAGAGGTTTATAATTATTTGCTTCTATGTCGATTTTATCACGGTCAAAAAGCTTTTTCAATACTATAGCAACATCTAACAAATTATTCAGCGTTTTGTGAAAAATCGGTGTTTTAAGCCCCGCTTTCTCGGTTTTTTTCTCCGTTTTTTTTGGTTTTTTCTTAACTTTTTTTACTTTTTAAGGTATTTAACTTGACAAAACGGAGGCTATCAATTATATTATATAAAAACGGCGGCAGGCCCCCCTCCGCCCCTTTTGCGAGGTGTATTATGTTATATAAAGGAAGAAAAACAAAAAGCATATCCTTCCCGCTCGGCGGCATTGGCACAGGGTCGGTAGGACTCCTCGGCAACGGTGCGCTCGGAGATTTCGAGATATTCGGAAGGCCTAACAAAAATACCGGCTTCGGCTACACCTTCTTCTCGGTAAGGGCCGAGAATAAAAGCGGCTCCGACACCCGCGTTTTGCAGGGGGATACGAACGAGAGCCTTATGGGAAATCACTCGGCGGCAGGCTGGCGCGGCTTCGGCTTCGGCCCTGCGTTCGACTCTATGGCGGGCTTTCCGCATTTCAGAGAGCTCACCTTCGACGCGACCTTCCCCATAGCGCGCCTCACGCTCCGCGAGGACGGCTTCCCCGCCGTGATGACACTTACCGCCTTCAATCCCCTGATACCGAACGACGAGGAGAGCTCGTCGATACCCGCCGCCTTCTTCGAGTGGGAGATAGAGAACACCTCGGAGCTCGAGACCGATTTCGAGATAGTATTCACCCTGCAAAACCCGTCGGCACTCTCGGAAAACCGTGCGTTTTCATGCGAGGGGTGCACGGGGATTACCTTTTTCGATGCGGGACACGGGAGAGATGAGATAGGATATTCCGACCTCACCGTGCTCACCGATTGCGAGCGCAGCTTTGCCCAGGAATACTGGTATCGCGGCGAGTGGCGCGATGGCGTGTCAAGCTTTTGGCGCGAGCTTTCGTCGGGCGAGGGGCTTCGCGAGCGAAGCTATACGGAGGCAGGAGGGCGCGACACGGGCTCCCTCTCGGCGAAGGTGAGCGTGCCTGCGGGTGCTCGCCGCTCGGTAAGGTTCATACTCTCGTGGAATTCACCGAACGCTTACAACTACTGGTCGCCCTGCAAGGATGCGGACGGTGACGATGTCACCTGGAAAAATTACTATGCGACAGTGTACGAGAGCTCTCGCGAGTCTGCTCGATACGCTATCGCGAATTTCGATGAGCTTTATCGGAGGACTGCGCTTTTCACGGAGTCAATCGAGAGCTCGACTCTCCCCGATTTCGCAAAGGACGCGGTATCGGCAAACCTCTCGGTGCTAAAAACCGCGACGGTGCTCCGCCTCGAGGACGGAAGCCTCTGGGCATGGGAGGGACTGCAAGAAACCGCGGGCTCGTGCGACGGAAGCTGTCAGCACGTATGGAACTACGCGTACGCTATGCCCTATCTTTTCCCGCGTCTTGAGCGCTCGTTGCGCGAGACCACGCTCGAATGGGGGCTCTTTCCTGACGGTGCTACGACCTTCAGAATACCGCTACCGCGCGGGCGTGAGTTCAAGCCCTTTCGCCCCTGCCTCGACGGACAGATGGGAGAGGTTATAAAGTGCTTTCGCGAGTGGCGACTCTCGGGAGATAACGGGTGGCTGTTGAAATACAAGGACAAGATATTCTCTATGCTAGAGTATGCGTGGAGCGAGGAGAACCCCGACGCGTGGGACAGAGACTGTGACGGAGTGCTCGAGGGCAGACAGCATCACACGCTCGATATGGAGCTCTTCGGCCCGTCGTCGTGGCTCGAGGGAATGTATCTTTTAGCACTTTCCTGCGGCGCCGACATGGCGGAGGCCGTAGGGGACGGCACCCGTGCAAAAAAATACCGCGCTCTTTACGAGCACGGTGTAAAATGGACTAACGAAAATCTCTTTAAGAACGGGTATTTTTATCATAAGATAGACCTTACCGACAGGTCGCTGACAGAGCGCTTCGGCGCTGACAGCTATTGGAATGACGAGCGCGGTGAGATAAAGTATCAGATAGCCGACGGCTGCTTTATCGACCAGGTGCTCTCCGACTGGCACGCCGCGCTTATCGGCAAGGCCGGAATATTCGATAAGGACAAGAAGCTGTCGGCGCTCCGCCAGCTTTACAAAAACAATTATTATCCCTCGATGCGCGCACTCACCAATATGTGGCGCAACTTTGCCCTAAACGACGAGTCGGCGGCGATTATGTGCACCTACCCCGAGGGAACGTATAAGCCGGTTATTCCCGTACCCTACTGTGAGGAGGCTATGACGGGATTTGAATACGCGCTCGGCGGGCTTATGCTCGCGGAGGGTATGAAGGACGAGGGCGAGGAGATAATACGCTCGATACGCGAAAGATACGACGGCGAGCGCAGAAATCCGTGGAACGAAATGGAGTGCGGAAGCAACTATGCACGCTCTATGGCCTCCTTTGCGCTTATGCCGATATACGCGGGGCTCCGCTTTGATATGACGCGCGGGGAGCTCGGCTTTTCGCCGCTCGGCGGCGAGGGTCGCTTCTTCTTCTCCGTCGGCGGCTCCTGGGGAGAGGCGGATATCACTGAGGAGACGCTGACCCTCGAGATACACGGCGACCCGATAAGCCTCTCAGCACTCTCGCTCCCCGAGGGAAAGAGAGCTCACTCGCTCACAGTCGACGGTAAGGACGTACCATTTTCTGCTGATGGCGCGCTAGCTGCGTTCGCAGAAACGCGAGTGTCGCAAAAGCTAACGGTAGCGTTTGCATAGAATTTTTGCGAGCTTGGGCGTGTCAGCGCTTACAGTCATAAAAACGGCATAAAGAAAAAAAACAGATACCCACACTTTTTGATACAACACACAGCGGGGACTATTCCGCACATGCTGTCGTAGCGTTTGAGATAACCTGTAGCGATTGCAGTTATACGAGAAAATTTACCAAAAAAATCAAAATCGGCAGAATTACTCAAAGTGGAAGAGTAGAAGAATATAGCGTGGATGATAGGGTTGACAGGTTCTTAACAAAACATCTATCCAGCAAAAGCATGAAGTAAATTATACCTATCTTAAATACGCTATACGTTCATTATTTACATTCATCATAATAACTTGCGTAAGAGTCACCCCATTACAAAAGAACGGCTTGCATTTTGCAAACCGTTCTTTACATTTTTATCATATTTATATTTCGGTAATATGCTTTCTCGCGAATTCACCGATATTCCGACAGTAGAACTCTCTGTAGCCCTCGAAGTCGAGCGAGGAGTCTATTCCTAAGAGTATCATATCCACACCAAAAAGGCGAGCCGAGACACCGAGCTCTCTATACCCTGCTCTGAGATAGAACGACAGACGTCTGTCAGTCACACCTCCGTCCCCAAGAGGACGCTCGATTTCGAGGAATATACCCCACCCCGTGTACTGTTTTATGAGCTCTTTCATCATCAGAGAGCCCTTTCCCGTACCGCGTCTTCCTTCTGCAACTGCGAAGTAATCTATCAGCACAAGACCGTCGTCCTTCACAGTAATTCCGAGACCGAGAAAGCCGCCTTCGTCACGGAAATACCATACGTCACACTTCCCCTGCTTCCTCATTCGCATAATCATAGAGAAGGGCTTCCGCTCTTCCTTCGGAAAGGCACTTTTGTATAGCCGACGTATCTGTCCGAGCTCTCTTTTCGTCGGGGTATCTGTTATGGTTATGCTCATATCATCACCTAGTCAAAACTTCTTCTAAATATCTCCCGAGCTTCTTCGCGTCTCCGTCGAAAAGGTAGCCCTCGAGCCCCGCCGAGCGAGCACCGGCGATATTCCTCGCATTATCATCTATGAAGAGTGTTTCCGAGGGCTCTATCCCGAGCTCGCGGCAAACCGCGAGGAAAATCTCGGGGTCGGGCTTCGTCATACCCATTTTCGCAGAGAAGAAGCACCTGTCAAAAAGGCGCAGCGCGCGTATTTCGTCGGCATTATCTGCGAAATACTCGGATATATTGGATAATAGGTAAAGTCCGACACCGTACCTGTGCCGCAGGTCCGCGACAAGGGCGTTCATTCCCTCGACCTCCGGAAGGTTGTATATCCAGTTATAGTATATAGTGGGCAGAACCGAGTGCAGACGCTCGGGCAGGCGCGCCCTCGCCGCCTCGATTATCTCTTCGTCGGTAATCGACCCGTCGTCGAGCCTGTCCCAATAGAGTCGGTCGAAGAGCACCTCGTTTATAAGAGGCTCGTCCTCCGGGTCGTCAATGTATTTCGCGGCCATAAGCGTCGGCTTATATTTAATCATCACCTGCCCGAAATCAAATATAAGGTTCTTTATCAAAGCATATCTCCATAATTCGTTTTTATTTTTCCGGTCGTTAGTATATTGTAGCACAATTTTTTCGAAAACACAACTTTTTAGTATAAAAAGTATTGACAAACAAAGAAAAAGTTGATATAATACAATGGCAGATTAAGAAACGGCGGTCTGCTGCTTTTTTGGAGAAGTACTCAAGTGGTCGAAGAGGCGCCCCTGCTAAGGGTGTAGGTCGGGTTTTTCCGGCGCGAGAGTCCAAATCTCTCCTTCTCCGCCAAAAAAGGACAATTGCCCATTCGGGTGATTGTCCTTTTTCCGTCGAAGGGAGAGATTTGAACTGCGCCGAAGGCGCAGATAAGCAAGCGAGACGAGTCGACAAGCTCGCTTGTCAGCGAGATGAGCGCCGCTTGCTCCGCGAGCGCAAATCAAAGATTTGCGGGGGCGCATAGCCCCGAATGTCGCAAGACATTCATAGCTCGCCGGGAGTATAGTCCAAATTCTCCTTCGACAAATTTGCACACATCTTCCGCTCAATACCCTCTCGGGTGTTGAGCATCTTTCTTTTTCAATACACCTTCAACCCCTTTCAAACTATGTTAATAACGAATAATTTGGGGGTCAAAATGGAGTCAAACTTTTTAGGGCGCGACAGTCATCACAGGCGCTGTTACGGGCAATCCCCTGATGGTTGCCGCAGGAATAGGCTCTGCTATCTCATGGGGCGTGGATATCTTCGTCGCGCAGGAGCAGATAAACCTACAGAGAGCCGTCGAGAATATCGGCATCTCGCAGGCTAACATCAGAGCAGGTGCGGGCGGTGACAGAAGCGGAAGGAGTATGTATTGAAGAAGGTTAAAATAGCTTGAACGGGTTTAAACGAGTTTAAACTATGACTAATTTGTTCAAAACAGTTGACAAATATAAATTGCGGTGATATAATAATAACGGAGAGCACCGGTAACGGTTGCTTCCTAGATGTTAAGTCAAAAGAATTGACCGCTCACGTTGGTAGCTAGGCGGTCAATTCTTTTTGTTATGATTATCTATGTATGTTAGAAGCGAGATTAGGAGTCCTGCAAGCAGGAACAGCAATTCCCAAGTAACGAACATTAGCATCACCTCCTCGCTAAGGCTCGGGCACGACTCGGGTCTGACAGTTATTAACTGTCATTCAATACCTCGTCGCCGTTGCACTACCTCTCGGGAAGGCAAAAAGAATCTGCGTTCCCGGTTAAGGGAAGCAACCGCACTCCGTTTGTGTGCTCTCCGAGTCCTACAAGGACTGTAAGTATGATATCACAGCGTTTACTATTTGTCAAGCATCCCCCTTGACTTTTCCCCTTGCGTGTGCTACACTATCTAAAAACGGAGGTGTGGGATGAGGAAAAGAATCGCTTTAAATGTTATATTGATTGTAATGTTAGCGATAAGTATAGCTGCTTTAGTTTTTTCAATCAGTTCTTTTATAGGGTTAATTGAAATGTATTTGACTGCGTATGGTTATTTTCCAAAAGACTCAATATCTTCTTTTTTTATTTTGATAGTGCATATCATTACACCCATATTTCTTGCAAGTCTTTGTGCAATACTTCTCTTTAGACTAGATGGATACAAACTTTTGTTTTGTGCACGCGAAAGTTTCGAAAATTTCGTAGAAAGAAGCAAACAAAAGAAAAACAAAAAACTTGAAAAACAGAGAAAAAGACTAGAAGCCAAACTTAACCAAATAAAAGAGCGACAGAGCGACGAATAATCGCCCTGTCGTTTTTATTATCTTCACAAAAAGGAGTTACAATGAACAATTTTAAGGTTGAAATCAAAGAAAAAGACGAATGGAATGAAGTAACAGCTGTATTCCCTTACATATCGGGCGACCTCTTGGACGAGCGTTTGGATGATAGAATTGTCAGAATTTTCAAGAAGGCCAAGCATGCATACAGACTCGCTTCGTTTGATTATCATTAGGCGCTGAGTCATTAAGAATACAGAGAAATAAAGGCTATTTTGAGTTTTAAAGGGAAAAGCTCTGTATTCTTAGTGCGAAGCGCCTTTGGGGCTCGCTTGATTTAGAGCAGAAATCGTTGGCTGACGTAGCGAGACCGAGAAGCGTACAAATGTACGGTGAGTGAGGAAACGACGATACAAAAAGAGCATAAAATGGAAGAAATTTGAAGAATTTCAACCTTAAAAAACAACAAAGCATAAAATTAGAGCGAAGAAACCGTGTTTTT
>JAFTKH010000002.1 GCA_017453365.1 Clostridia bacterium | reverse complement strand
TCTCCTGTCTCGGAACGCTTAACGGTCTTATGCTTGGTTGTTGCCGCGGTATTTATTCTCTTTCCGTGAGAGGCGAGGGATTCTCTCCCGAGGTTTTCTCACAGATAGATAAAAAGACCGAAATGCCTCACAATTCGGCATCCTTTGCCCTGCTGATCTGCTCGTTTTGGTTTGTCTACTTCATCTTCTCAACCACCGGGATTTTCGGCGGTTACGGATTTGATTCCTCCGAGCTTCCGATCATTACCATTTATCCCATGTACATTCCGATTCTCATTATTATGATGATAAGGGAAAAGGATGTTCGACCCTTCAAGCGCTTTGTGCTTCCTATGCTTTCCATTATCGGTGTGGGTATCATCGTTTATGCAAGCATCAGAAGCCACGGTATCAAAAACCTCTATTACCTCGTTGTTTTTGCGTTGATTATGCTTGCCGGATGTTTCGTTCTTCGCCTGAATGAGAAGAAAGCGTCGAAAAGCAAGTGAAATAACAGTGAAAAGCAGTAGGGTGCAAAAACCCTACTGCTTTAAGATTATATAATTATATTGTAGCTTTGCCACTTGCTCCGATGCCCGGAAAGTCGCGCGGTAATAAATTTTAATAATAAAATGCTTCTGTTTTCTGAGGGGCATTGATACTGTACGTTTGTGACTTTTTGTGGATAAATGACAACTTGACGTTACAAATATGCGCAAAACACATCTTTTTTGAAAGCGAGACAACTCTATATGACTGTAGCTGTGAAAAAAGTAATTGCTTTTTGTGCCTTTGGGCTGTTGCGACGTCGCTTTGCTATTGCAAAAGCTTTGATCTCTTTGGGGATGCTGCATGGGATTCTCATCAGAGTAAGGACGTTGTATTTTACGGTGTCGGTGATCACATAGACGATCTCGACAATACCTGCGTGCTTGTACCCGGGATAGGCCATGTTTCTATGATCGCTCTTGAGGACGGAACAGTTCCTGATTTTGAATCGAGGGACTTCATAATTTCGTGGGGGATAGTCTCGTTTGTAAAACTATGGTTGCCGAGAAGGACGAAAAGATAGAGAAGGATTTTGCTATCTGTAAGGTTGAAAGTACCGACGGCATACGAATGATGATTTCTTTTGATGTTGAAATGACCGAGATGCTCCGTGCGATGATGTACGGTGAGGCAAGGTTTGTGAAGAATTGAACCTTGCTTTGGAGTTAATAAAAGATTGTAAATGCAATTGGCACAAATATTGTTCCGAGCGTAAACGCCTGATTTTGCGATGAAGTCGCTGAGCAGGTCGATTCTGACGGAAACTACATGCAGCGGGAATCAGCCTCGTCTTTCGAGGTCTCCCCAGGAGACGACGAGGCTGGGCTTCGAACCTGTAACTACCCCTTAGGAGTTTTTAGAGGTGTTTGAGGCTATCTTTAAATGGGTGATTTTTGTGTAGAATGAGCGTAAAATCCACGAGATAACCAGATTTTACGCTTGGTAGGCTGTGGGGTTGATAGTGGTTTTTGTGGTGTCTGGTCGCGTGTGGGTGTACAGGGGTGGACGGTCATATATTTCTTGTATAAAAAGTAGCCCTACCATTTCCGTGTTTTTTAACGTCACCGTTACGCACTAATTTTTTCAATGAACTTTCCACAGAGCTTGTACTGATAGAAGTGCAAAGTGCTACGATATCTGCTTTTGTAAATTTTCCAATTCTTGTTTCAACGGCTTTTACAACGATATTCATAGCGGAATCTTTATCGCTGACAATCTCCATTCGCTCTTCAAAATCACGATATGCGGAAATAATCGTACCAAGCAAATACTTAACGAATGGTGTGGGATCATCGTTACCCTCGTGCCACTCTGCTTGCGATAACTCCAAGGCATCGTAATAAAGATTTTTATTCTTTGCGATTTTTTCTTCCAAGGAAATATATTTGCCGACCATATATCCGCTACGGTACAAGAGAAGCGTTGTGAGCAGTCGACTCATTCTTCCATTTCCGTCAAGGAAGGGGTGAATGCAAAGAAAATCATGAATAAATATTGGAATGAGAATAAGCGGATCAATCTCGCATTCCGCAATTGCACGGTTAAACTCGTCACAAAGTTCCAATACCATATCAGGAGTTTCGTACGGTGCAGGCGGGGTAAACAAGGTAAATTGCTTTCCTTCGCTGTCTGTAGCGCTGATATAATTTTGCACATTCTTGAATCTTCCGCCAACGTCTTTTACCGAATGACTATATAAAATTTTATGCAATTGTAAAAGATAATTTGGTGTCAGAGGGATATATTCAAAGCTTTCGTGTATTACGGCAAGCGCATCACGATATCCGGCAATCTCTTGCTCGTCACGATTTTTTGGTGTTGTTTTCTCCGATATGAGCTGCTTTAGACGAGTGTTAGTCGTGCGGATTCCTTCAATCTCGTTGGAACTTTCGGTACTTTTTACCTTTGCGAGTTCCACAAGCTTATCAAGGGTTTCGGGCTTTTGCCTAAGATAAAGTACTTGCTTGCCCTTCATTTCGTGAATGATGGCAACGTATCCCATCATTTCGGAATCCCACTTCATATTTTTTAATGCAGTATAATTAAATTTTCTCATATAAGCTCCTAACAATTCGGATTTTCTCGTAAATTATATCATATTTTACGAGATTGGTCAATATATTATGAGATAAAATTCAAATTTTCTCGTAAATATTGTGCGTGTTTACGAGATTCTTATTGAATATAGGAGTTTTTAGAGGAGTTTGAGTCTATCTTCAAATAGGTGCTTTTTGTGCGAAACAAGCGTAAAATCCGCTGGAAAGGCAGATTTTACGCTTGGTAGGTTGGGTGTTTTATGGGTATCTTTTATGGTGATTTATAATGTGTGTACAAGGGGTGGAAATTATTGACGAGTATAAACCAAATAAGGAGAGGTGAAAAATTGCCGTCACACGCCAATTTTCCACCTCTCCGAGTATTTCGCAAAGTGGAAAACCCGCCTTGCGATAATAGCGAAAGCAACGAGGAATTTCGCGTTTGGCGAAGATGCTCTCGCCTGCGCCTGACAAGCGAGCTTGTCGATCTTCGGGCGGAGTATGCGAAGCTGATTCCGCTTCGCTATGCTTGCGAAGCAGGTCGCCGCAACGGGAATTTGCTGTGCGGGGACAGTTTGTGCAAAACGTTCCGCGAATACAAATTGTGAGTTGTTGCTCCGCACGACGCAAGATACCGCGAAAACCGAGTGCCTCAATTAAGCTTTGCGACGGCGGCATGCGAACTGGGCCACGTGGCGCGTTCGTTCCGTAGGTGAGCCATAGTAAAAGAGCCTACCGCGTGGGTAGGCTCTTTTACTATGGCACCCGCAACAGGAATCGAACCTGTAACTAACCCTTAGGAGGGGTTTATTATATCCATTTAACTATGCAGGCGTATTAAGTTTTCAAAATAAGATAGAAGGAAGGGGAGATGAAAGGGCGGCTGCTCTCCGCGGCAGTCGCATAGTCGCGCACTGTCGCCGCGCAAGCTTGGCTCGGCTCGCTCCTTGCTTTGTGCCGTCTCGCGGCGCGAAAACAACACTCAATTGTTTTCGCTTGCTCGCATTTAACAATGCAGGCGTATTCAATTATTAGGGTAGGATAGAATGCAAGAAAAAGAGAAGGAGTTGCTGTCCGCGGCAGTCGCATAGTTGCGAGCTTTATTATTTTATCACAGATGACGAGAAAAGTCAATGTTTAAATTTGAAATAGATTTGTTTTTTTAAAAGCAAGGGCTAGACTGTGGGGCGTGTTAAATTTCACTGCGTCGAAGCGGTCGGGTGATGTAAATAACAGTTTGCTTTTTTAGGAGACGGTGGTCAGTGCACAGAGGTGCTTTTTGTTTTTTTTGTTTTATTATCCCGATATTGACAAAATTCGCGCTTTGCGATAAAATAAAATTGTAATCTTGTGACAAAATAAGAAAAAACACGGGGTGAAAGATGAAGCTGGTTTTGTTTCCTAGCGCTCGAACAGAATGGATTAAATTTATAAAAAACACGGCACTCGTCGTGCTTGGGACATTCGTGCTTGCCTTTGGCACGGGGCTTTTTATAATCCCGTTCAATCTTGTAACGGGCGGAGTTTCGGGTATCGGTATCATAATAAACCGTATTGTGGCATATTTTGCGGGCAGGGAGCTTATCTCTGTCGATTTCTATATTTCCCTGATTAACTGGCTTCTGTTTGCTCTCGGCTGGATTTTTCTCGGGAGAAGCTTTGCGCTGAAAACCTTAACGTCGGCTCTTGTATATCCTGTGGCTCTTTCGCTTGCGGTATCTTTGGCGGGCAGTGATTTTCTCGGCGGTTTTTTCAATCTTCTGTCCGACAGGTATGCAGGATACGGTGAGCTTACCGTAATTCTCGCTACCGTATTCGGCGGAGCTGCTGTCGGAGCAGGGTGTGCGCTGACTTTTCTCGGCGGTGGGTCGACGGGCGGCACGGATATCATAGCCTTCATAATTTGTAGGTTTTTCAAATCCGCGCGCAGCTCCGTTGCGATTTTTATATGTGACGCCGCTATCGTCCTTATCGGTATGCTTGTCTTGGGCGACCTCGTTATATCTCTTCTCGGTATTGTTTCGGTATTCATCTGCGCTATCGCAGTTGATAAGCTGTTTATAGGTGAGTCGCGTGCGTTCATAGCGCACGTTGTTTCAGAGCACTACGAGGAAATAAACGAGAGAATAATACACCGTCTCAATCGCACGTCCACTGTGGTCGATTGCACGGGCGGCTATTCCGGAGAGAGTAAGAAAATGCTGATATCCACCTTCTCGGTTGATGAATATGCCGAATTTACCGCAATAATTGCCGAGGTGGATAAAAGAGCGTTCATAACGGTGCACAGAGCACACGAAATAAACGGGGAGGGCTGGTCGTATGACTCTCCCACGGAAAATGAGGTGTCCGAAGAGTGATAGAGAAATATATAAACGTGGATTTTTCCCATAGGTGCGGACGGGTAAAGCCTCTCACGGGACTTTCGGGCGGTCCTGTTTTTGACAGGGAAGGACGGCTTGATTTCACCGAAGAGTATAAGGAGCTCGCCGCTCCTGCTATACGTATCGCCGACTCCGAGTGCGGCGAGTGGGGCTTTCTCGATATACATAACGTTTTTCCCGATTTCTCGCTTGATGAAACTATGCCGCTTTCATATAATTTCACCGCTGCGGACAAGCTCGTTCTCCTTGCAAAGGAAACCGGTGCGGAAATCTATCTTCGCCTCGGTGAGTCACCCGAGCCTTATGAGGTAAAGCTTCATACGAGACCCCCTCGCGACAGGGAAAAATGGGCGCGCATCTGCGAACGGATTGTCGCGCACTATAACCGGGGCTTTGCGGCAGGATATAAGCTTGGAATAAAATACGTGGAGATTATGAGCTCGCCCGACGGCGACTGCTTCTTCGGCGAAAAAGAAGAATACTTTGAGCTCTACCGCGCCGCGGCAGAGCGGCTTAAGGCTTGCTTCCCGCGGCTTAAGGTCGGAGCGTATTCCTCCGGCGGCTTCAAGAGCTTAAACCGCGTAGACGTGACGGAGCGCGAGCGCTCCTACGTAGCCTTTCTTGAGGATTTTCTCGACTTCGTGTCGAAAAACGGCGTTCCACTCGACTTTTTCAGCTGGAAATGCTTCGCGGAAACACCCGAGGAGCTGGCTCTCCATACTCGCTACGCCGCATCGTATCTCAATCACGCAGGGCAGAAGCGTGCGGAGAGTATTATAAGCGAGTTTAACCTGTCGGGCACTCCCTTTGACTCACGAAAATATCCCGCACTACTCGCCGCGTCAGTGATAACGGCGCTGAAATCCGATGTTTCTATGATGTTCTATTCGGGCACGCATCCGTATTCTGAAAAAAATGCGCTCTACACCCTCGATGACGGCGTAACGAAACGAAAATACGCGGCGTTTTCCGTTATGCGCTCTCTTGGTAAGCTTCTGGGCCGCGGATTTTCTGTCGTAGATACGGGAGAGGACTACCGCCATGAGCTATACACTCTCGCGACGTCCAACGGTGAGCGCGGATACGTCATTCTCGTTACAGGTGAATTTGACGGAAGAGTGGAGCTTACCGCAGACGGGCAGACCTTCTCCTCATACTCTATAGAGGGCACGCTCGGCGGCGGCGAGCGCGGAGCCGGATTTTCGACCTCGGCGACGGAGCTGCCTTTTGACGGCAGAATAGTGCTCCGTACAGGCAAATATGAGGTTTATTTTATATCCCTTCGCTCCTAGTACGATAGCGAGTTGTTCAAAAACACTAAAAAACGCCCCTCATTTTTGAAAACATTTTCATCGCGCACGCGCACCATGCCTATTGACAAATACATATAAAATATGGTAGAATACTGTCGGTAAAGGTTTTTGCAACTGACGGAATTAGCGGTACTGACCGCGTGGGAGCAAAAACGTCTTATAGCCGACCGTCTGGGCACACTTACCTTTATTGACTGTTAGGGTAAGTCTGCCCTTTCTTTGTTTTTAATGAATTTTATATACACGGAGGAACTATGAAAAAAGTAGCCGTTCTTATGGGAAGCGACAGTGACCTTCCTATCGTTGAAAAGGGGATATCGGTTCTCGCAGAATACGGTGTGCCCTACGAGGTGCACGTTTATTCCGCACACAGAACGCCCGCGGAATGCGCGGAGTTTGTAAAGAGTGCGGAGAAGAGCGGGGTCGGCGTTATTATTGCCGCTGCAGGTATGGCGGCACATCTTGCGGGAGCGGTTGCCGCGAATACCGTTTTGCCGGTAATAGGCATCCCCGTGTCGTCAAAAAATACGGGCGGTATGGACGCCCTGCTCGCTACCGTGCAGATGCCCTCGGGCATTCCCGTCGCAACCGTTGCGATTGACGGTGCTGCGAACGCCGCTCATCTCGCAGCAGAGATAATAGCACTCGGCGAGCCCGACCTCCGTGCAAAGCTCATAGCCGCGCGCGAGGCAGGTAGGGAAAAGGTGCTTGCAAAAAACCTTGCTATAGAAGAGAAGTTCAACGGTTGATAGATAAAACGGAGATACGTAATGGGTGTATTTGGAATCATAGGAAAAGAAAAGTGCAACGTCGCGTCGAGCGTATACTACGGCCTCTACGCACAGCAGCACAGAGGACAGGAGAGCGCGGGCATCGTCGTTAACGACGACGGACTTTTTGCGAGCTTTAAGGATTCGGGTCTTGTCGGTGAGGTCTTCAATAATGAGAGACTCAGCTCGCTCGGCGAGGGAAATGCCGCTATCGGACATTGCAGATACGGAACGCTCGGAACGAAGGGACGCTCGAATGCAGAGCCCATCGTCGTAAATCACGTGAAGGGAAGGCTCGCTCTCGCTACCGACGGCAGGCTGGTCAACGCGGACAAGCTCCGCCGTGAGCTTGAGCTCAAGGGTATGATATTCCATACCTCGTCTGACGCCGAGCTTATATCCTACATAATAACGGGTGAGCGTCTGACCGCTCCGTCGATAGAGGAGGCGGTGAACCGCGCTATGACCTCACTCGACGGCGGATATTCGCTTCTTCTTATGTCGCCGCGTAAGCTTATCGCTGCCCGTGACCCAAGAGGAATGAAGCCGCTCTGCTACGGCATAAGAGATAACGGTCAGTACGTCGTTGCCACAGAGAGCTGCGCCCTCGACACCGTAGGCGCAACCTTTATCCGAGAGATAGATCCCGGCGAGATAGTCGTACTTACGAAGGACGGAGTCACGTCGATTGCCGACCACTGTAAAAAGGAAAAGGAAGCGCTCTGTGTATTCGAGTACGTCTACACCGCACGCCCCGACTCTGTGGTAGCGGGCTGCCCCGTGCAAGAGGCGAGAAAGAGAGCGGGAGCGCTACTTGCAAAGGCTCACCCCGTCGACGCAGACGTTGTTGTCGGCGTGCCCGACTCGGGTCTTGATGCCGCTCTCGGTTATGCCGAGGAGTCGGGGATACCTTATGGTATAGGACTTATAAAGAATAAATATATAGGCAGAACGTTCATAGCCCCCGGGCAGGACGTAAGAGAGGATAAGGTAAAGATAAAGCTCAATCCCGTTGCGAGTGCCGTGAAGGGTAAGCGCGTTGTTCTCGTAGACGACTCGATAGTCAGAGGCACTACGAGTGCAAGAATTGTCCGCCTGCTCCGCGCGGCCGGTGCTACCGAGGTGCATCTTCGCTCGTCGGCTCCTCCCTTCCTTAATCCCTGCTACTACGGAACGGACATAGACTCAAAGGAGGCGCTGATAGCAAATCACCATACGGTGGAGGAGATATGCGAAATAGTAGGCGCTGATACGCTCGGCTACTTGAGGCTTGAGGACGTGTTCAAGCTTGGCGAGAGCGGGAAATGCACGGGATATTGCACAGCGTGCTTCAACGGACAGTATCCCACTGAAATCCCCGTTAAGACAGAAAATAAATTTGACAAAAAAATATCCGAAAGTGAGAAAAGCAAGTGAAAAATTCGAGGTCAGAGAGCTACGCGGCGGCGGGCGTTGATATTACCGCCGGCTATAAGGCGGTAGAGCTTATGAAGGCTCATATCGCGAGAACTGTTACCGAGGGAGCCGATAAGGATATCGGCGGCTTCGGCGGTTGCTTCGGTCTTAATCTTAAGGGAATAGACGAGCCTGTGCTCGTATCCGGCACGGACGGCTGCGGCACGAAGGTGAAAATGGCAATACTTATGGACAAGCACGATACTATCGGCATAGACGCCGTTGCGATGTGTGTAAACGACATTATATGCTGCGGTGCGAAGCCTCTTTTCTTCCTCGATTACATAGCTTGCGGTAAGAATTATCCCGAGAAAATAGCGGAGATAGTAGGCGGCGTTGCAGAGGGCTGTGTTCAGTCGGGCGCCGCGCTTATCGGCGGAGAAACCGCCGAGCACCCCGGCCTTATGCCGAAGGAGGATTACGACCTCGCGGGCTTCGCCGTTGGTATCGTTGATAAGAAAAAAATGATAGACAACAAGAGAATGGCCGTGGGCGACGTCGTAATAGCGCTCGCATCCACGGGCGTTCATTCGAACGGCTTTTCTCTTGTGCGCCGTGTCTTCGATATTGATAACAACCCCGACTCTCTCTACGTCCCGAATGAGACCCTCGGTGGTAAGAGTATCGCCGAGACGCTTCTCACGCCTACGAGAATATACGTGAAGAGCGTGCTCACACTCCTCGAGCAGGTGGACGTGAAGGGCATCAGCCACATCACGGGCGGCGGCTTCTACGAAAATATCCCGCGTTCTATACCGAAGGGACTCTCCGCAAAAATAACGAAATCGGCCGTGAAGGTGCTTCCAATCTTTGAGCTTATTGCAAAATGCGGAAACGTTCCGGAGCGCGATATGTACAACACCTATAATATGGGTGTCGGTATGAGCATCGTCGTGCCGAAGGACGAGGTCGATACCGCCCTTAAAATCCTTCGAGAAGGCGGAGAGGACGCTTACGTTATCGGAGAGATAATCGCAGGCGACGACGGCGTGGTGTTTGCATAATGAGCGAGCGCATGACGAAAATAGCCGTGCTGGTATCTGGTGGCGGCACGAATTTGCAGGCATTGATAGATGCCGAGAAAAGAGGCGAGCTCGGTGGCGGAAAAATTACTCTCGTCATAGCCTCGAAGCCCGGGGTATATGCCCTCGAGCGCGCTAGGGCACACGGTATTCCGTCGCTCGTCCTCGCACGGCGCGACTATGAAACCATAGCGGACTATTCCGCAGACCTCGCCGATACTATGGAGCGCGAGGGTATCGACCTTGTCGTCCTCGCGGGCTTCTTAACGATAATCGACGAGCAGGTGTACAATAAATTCCCGAACAGAATTCTGAACGTGCATCCCGCACTTATCCCGTCCTTCGCAGGGAAGGGCTATTACGGTCTTCACGTCCACGAGGCAGCCCTCGCGTGCGGTGTTAAGGTGTCGGGCGCTACCGTCCACATCGTGACTCCCGAGTGTGACGCCGGACCGATAGTTTTGCAAAAGGCAGTGGAGGTAAAGGAGGACGATACCCCCGAAACACTCCAACGGAGAATTATGGAGGAGGCCGAGTGGAAGATATTACCCCTCGCCGTGAAGCTCTTCTCGGAGGGCAGACTTACCGTAAAAGATAATAAGGTGTATATAAAGGGAGAATAAAATGAAAATCACAACCATTGAGAAGGAGCTTAATTCTCTTGCCTACCACGGCAGAGGAATTATGATAGGAAAGAGTGCTGACGGCCGTCACGCCGTCACTGCCTATTTCATTATGGGTAGGAGCGAAAACAGCAGAAATCGCGTGTTCGTCCCCGAGGGTGACGCTATGCGCACGAAGGCTTATGACGAGTCGAAAATGACCGACCCGCACCTTATAATCTACTACCCCGTAAGAGTCCTTGGCAATAAGACCATAGTAACGAACGGCGACCAGACCGATACGGTATACGAGCTTATGGATAAGCAGATGACCTTCGAGCAGGCTCTTCGCACCCGTGAGTTCGAGGACGATAAGCCTAATTTCACCCCGAGAATTTCGGGTATAATTCACCGCGAGGGCGGGGATATGAATTTTGCAATGTCGATACTTAAGAGTGCCGAGGGCGACGATAGCTCCTGCGAGAGATTTACATACGCCTACTCGAATCCGAAGGCCGGCGTTATGAAATTCATACATACCTATAATTCCGCCGGAGACCCTCTGCCTTCCTTCGAGGGTGAGCCGAAGACCCTCGAGCTCCCGAGCCTCGGTATAGATGCGCTCACAGAGCTTATCTGGAGGAACCTTAATGAAGAGAATAAGGTTTCGCTTTTCGTAAGATATATTGATATCAAAAGCGGAGAGTGCGAAACCAGAATAGTAAATAAGAACGCGTGAGGTGCAAGATGAAAGAGTTTGAACTTAAATACGGCTGTAACCCCAATCAGAAGCCTGCGAAAATTTATATGCAGGACGGCTCGGAGCTCCCGATAGAAATACTCTCGGGGAGACCGGGATATATCAATTTCCTCGATGCCTTCAACTCTTGGCAGCTTGTAAAGGAGCTTAAGTCAGCGACGGGACTCCCCGCCGCAACCTCGTTTAAGCACGTCAGCCCCACCTCAGCCGCTGTCGGCGTGAAGCTTTCATCAGAGCTTAAGCGCGCGTGCTTCGTAGACGATATTGAAGGACTTGACGACTCACCCCTCGCGTGTGCCTACGCGAGAGCCAGAGGTACCGACAGAATGTCGTCCTTCGGCGACTGGATTGCCCTTTCGGATGTGTGCGACGTCACTACGGCGAAGCTTATAAAGCGTGAGATTTCCGACGGTATAATAGCTCCCGGCTATGAGCCCGAGGCGCTCGAAATCCTCAAAACGAAGAAAAAGGGTAACTATAACATAGTAAAAATCGACGAAGCCTACGTTCCCGCACCTGTCGAGTGTAAGCAGGTGTACGGTATCACCTTCGAGCAGGGAAGGAATAATTTTGAGATAAACCCCGCTCTTTTCGAAAATATCGTTACCGAGAATAAGAATATGACACCGGAGGCTGTTCGCGACCTTACGATAGCGCTTATTACCCTTAAGTACACGCAGTCGAACTCCGTATGCTTCGCATACGATGGGCAGGCTATCGGCGTCGGTGCGGGTCAGCAGTCGAGAATACACTGCACACGCCTCGCGGGTACGAAGGCCGATACATGGCATCTTCGCCAGTATAAAAAGGTGCTCGAGCTCCCCTTCCTTCCCACAATATCCCGTCCCGACAGAGATAACGTCATCGACGGATATATAAATAAGAACGAAGAGGACGTGTGCGCCGAGGGAAATTGGCAGAAATATTTCACCGAGCGTCCCGAGCCTCTCACGGCTGAGGAGGCTCGCGCCTATCTCGATACCGTAACCGGTGTGTCCCTAGGCTCCGATGCCTTCTTCCCGTTCGGCGATAATATAGAGCGTGCGAAGAGAAGCGGTGTTTCCTACATAGCAGAGCCGGGCGGCTCAGTACGCGACGACGTCGTCATCGACACCTGTAATAAGTACGGTATCGCAATGGCGTTCACCGGCATGCGCCTTTTCCACCACTGATAAACAGGAGATATTTATGAAAATATTGGTAGTCGGCGGCGGAGGAAGAGAGCACGCCATAATAAAAAAATTGAGAGAAAACAAAGGTATTGACGAAATATTTGCCGTTCCCGGAAACGGCGGTATGGCGTCTGATGCGACCCTTGTTCCGATAGGAGCGAAGGAGATAGAAAAAATCGTGGAGTTTGCAGCAGCGAACGCTGTCGACTACGCAGTTGTAGCACCTGACGACCCTCTTGTGCTCGGCTGTGTCGATGCACTTGAGGCCGTGGGAATACCTTGCTTCGGCCCGAGAGCCAACGCTGCAATAATAGAGGGAAGTAAGGTTTTCTCGAAGAACCTTATGAAAAAATACGGAATACCTACGGCAGGCTACGAGGTTTTTGAGTCGGCAGAGGAGGCCTACGCGTTCGTGAAGGATGCGCCCCTTCCCACAGTTATCAAGGCTGACGGCCTCGCACTCGGTAAGGGTGTAATCATAGCCGAGGACAGAGAAACGGCTCTCGACGCCGTTAAGAGTATGATGGAGGACGGTAAGTTCGGTAAGAGCGGAAGCCGTATCGTGGTTGAGGAGTTCTTAACCGGTCCTGAGGTATCTGTTCTCGCCTTTACCGACGGTACGGTGGTTAAGCCTATGGTATCCTCCATGGACCATAAGCGCGCCCGCGATAACGACGAGGGACTTAATACGGGCGGTATGGGCACTATAGCCCCTAACCCGTACTACACCGATGCTATAGCCGAGGAGTGTATGAGAACTATCTTCTTGCCCACTGTAGAGGCTATGAGGGCGGAGGGACGCGAGTTCCGAGGCTGTCTCTATTTCGGACTTATGCTCACCCCAAAGGGGCCGAAGGTCATAGAGTATAACTGCCGCTTCGGCGACCCCGAAACGCAGGTCGTGCTCCCGCTTCTCGAGAGTGACCTTCTTACCGTCATGCAGGCGTGCACGAACGGAACTCTCGCTGATTGTGAGGTGAAGTTCTCGGAGGGTGCCGCATGCTGTGTAGTTATGGCTTCGGAGGGATATCCCGAGAGCTATAAGAGCGGTTACGAGATTAAAATGACCGACGAGGTGCGCCCGCACGTGTTTGTCGCTGGAGCAAAGCTCGACGGAAATAAGCTCCTTACGGCAGGCGGCAGAGTTCTCGGTGTTACGGCTACGGCACCGACGCTCGGAGAGGCTATCGCCGCAGCATATAAAAACACCGAGAGCGTCAGCTTTGAAAACGCATATAAGCGACTTGACATCGGCAAACGCGCCCTTATGGCGAAGAAAGGATAATTGATATGGTTTATCGCATTTTCGTTGAAAAAAAGAAAGGGCTTGACAATGAGGCGAGAGCGCTTCTTTCGGAAATCAAGACCTTCCTCGGCATTTCGAGCGTGGAGAGAGTGAGAATACTTAACCGATATGACGCCGAGAATATAGATAAGGAGCTCTTCGATTACGCTGTGTCCGCAGTCTTCTCCGAGCCGCAGCTTGATAATACCTATTCCGAGCTCGAGCCGGGCGGCGCTTATGTGTTCGCTACCGAGTATCTCCCCGGTCAGTTTGACCAGAGAGCAGACTCCGCCGCGCAGTGTATCCAGCTTCTCTCGAAGGGGGATAAGCCCGACGTCGTGAGCGCGAAGGTATATATGCTCTACGGAAAGCTTTCAGACTCCGAGATAACAAAAATAAAGAGGCACGTTATAAACCCCGTGGAGGCAAGAGAGGCTTCGCTCGAGTGTCGGGAAACGATAAAGCAGGAGTACACCGCTCCCGCTGACGTTCGCGTGCTGGAAGGCTTTCTCGAGCTTGACCGCGAGGGCCTTGAGGCCTTTGTCCGCGATTTCGGTCTAGCTATGGATGCCGATGATATAGAGTTTTGCCAGAATTATTTCAAGACAGAGGGAAGAGCCCCGACCGTCACGGAAATAAAAATGATAGATACCTATTGGTCGGACCACTGCCGCCACACGACCTTTAATACGACGATTGACGGCGTTACCTTCGAGGACTACGAGCTCGAGAGCGCCTATAGAGAATACCTCGGTGCTCGCGGCTCTATCGGCAGAACAAAGCCGAAGAACCTTATGGATATAGGTACTATCGCCGCTAAATGCTTAAGGCGAAGAGGACTGCTCGATAAGCTTGACGAGTCCGAGGAGATAAATGCCTGCACGGTGAAGATAAAAGTCACTATAGACGGTAAGGAAGAACCCTGGCTCCTGCTTTTCAAAAATGAAACGCATAATCATCCGACGGAAATAGAGCCCTTCGGCGGTGCGGCTACCTGTATCGGCGGTGCTATCCGCGACCCGCTTTCAGGGCGCTCCTACGTTTACGGCGCTATGAGACTTACGGGTGCTGCCGACCCTCTTCGTCCGCTTGACGAGACGCTTGAAGGAAAGCTCCCGCAGAGAAAGATAGTTACTACCGCTGCCGCAGGCTACTCGTCCTACGGTAACCAGATAGGCCTCGCGACGGGTATCGTTGACGAGATATATCACGACGGCTACGCCGCGAAGCATATGGAGGTCGGTGCGGTCATCGCCGCCGCTCCCGAGGAGAACGTGAGACGCGAGCGTCCCGAGGACGGTGACCTCGTCATACTTCTCGGAGGCAGAACGGGAAGGGACGGCTGCGGCGGTGCTACCGGCTCGTCGAAGTCGCATAACCTGAAGTCGCTCGAGAACTGCGGCGCCGAGGTGCAGAAGGGTAACGCACCCGAGGAAAGAAAAATTCAGCGCCTTTTCAGATGCCCCGAGGTGTCGAAAATGATAAAGCGCTGTAACGATTTTGGCGCAGGCGGCGTTTCCGTAGCTATAGGCGAGCTCGCAGACGGACTTGATATTGACCTTGATGCTGTACCGAAAAAATATGAGGGTCTCGACGGCACGGAGCTTGCTATCAGCGAGTCGCAGGAGAGAATGGCCGTCGTCGTGGAGGAGAAGGATAAGGATAGCTTCCTTGCTCTTGCCGACAGTGAGAACCTTGAGGCTACAGTCGTCGCACGCGTTAAGGCCGATCCGAGACTTACTATGACCTGGCGTGGACAGGTAATCTGTGATATCAGCCGTGAGTTTTTGAACTCCAACGGTGCTGAAAAGCATATAAAGATAAAGGTAAATAAGATAGAAGGCTTCGATAAAGCGCTACCGAATAGCTTCGGTGAGGGTATGTCTGCCGTTGCATCAGACCTTAATTGCTGCTCGAAGAGAGGACTTTCGGAGAGATTTGACAGTACGATAGGCGCGGGCACCGTGCTCATGCCCTTCGGCGGTAAATATCAGAGAACGCCGATACAGGCTATGGTGCATAAGATATCCGTTGAAAAGAAGCATACCGACACCGTATCTCTTATGTCTTGGGGATATAACCCCGAAATCTCGGAGAAGAGTCCCTACCACGGCGCATATCTCGCTGTTGTCGAGTCTGTAGCGAAGCTTATCGCGACGGGTGCCGATTTTAAGGATACCTACCTTACCTTCCAAGAGTATTTTGAAAAGCCTATGAAGGACCCTGAAAGGTGGGGCAAGCCTCTCGCGGCGCTCCTCGGTGCATTCCGTGCACAGATGAGGCTCGGCGTTGCCGCAATTGGCGGAAAGGACAGTATGTCGGGAACCTTCGAGAAGCTCGACGTACCCCCGACACTCATATCCTTCGCAGTTACTACCGATAAGGTTGATAACATAATATCCCCCGAGTTTAAGCGCGCAGGAAGCCGTGTCGTCATTCTCTCACCCAAGTACGGTGAAAACGGACTCCCCGATACCGATTCACTCCTTGCGACCTTCGACACCGTCACTGCTCTTATGAGAGAGGGCAGGGTGCTCGCGGCGTATACTCCAACCTTTGGCGGCGTTGCCGAGGCAGTGCTTAAAATGACTATGGGTAACGGTCTCGGCTTTGACTTTGCCGAGAATGTGACTGTCTCCGACGTGTTCTCTTACAGCTATGGCTCGTTTATTCTCGAGCTGGCAGACGGAACCGAGGTAGGAAAATCTCTGGGTACGGTTACGGATAAGTCCTGCATCACCTACGGCGGTGAAGAAATATCCACAGAGAAGCTTACCTCGCTTTATGAGGATAAGCTTGAGAGCGTATATTCCTGCAATATAAAATCGTCTGCCGATAAGCCCGAAACGGTGAGCTCGCAGGCGAAGACCGTAAAGGCTCCTGCCGTAAAGTGTGCTCGCCCGAAGGTTCTTATCCCCGTATTCCCGGGTACTAACTGCGAGTACGACTCTGCGAAGGCTGTGACCGATGCCGGGGCTGATGCTGAGATATTCGTTATAAACAACCTGACAAAGGCGGGAATTCGGAGAAGTGCCGACACCTTTGCAAGAAAGATACGCGAGTCGCAGGCAATATTCGTTCCCGGCGGCTTCTCGGGAGGTGACGAGCCCGACGGCTCGGGTAAATTCATCACCGCCTTCTTTAGAGGAGCTGACGTTAAAGAGGCTGTCGGCGAGCTTCTTGACCGTCGTGACGGTCTTATGTGCGGTATCTGTAACGGCTTCCAGGCGCTTGTGAAGCTCGGACTTGTTCCCTACGGTAAGATAATAGATACCGACGAGAGCTGCCCGACCCTTACCTTTAATAACATCGCGCGTCACCAATCGAAGATAGTAAGAACACGTATTGCATCAAATATGTCCCCGTGGCTCTCTCTTTGCGAGGTCGGAGACGTTTATAACGTTCCGATTTCCCACGGCGAGGGTAAATTCTTGGCATCGGATGAGGTCGTCCGCGAGCTTATCAAAAACGGACAGATAGCAACGCAGTACGTTGACCTCGACGGCAACGCTACCTACGATATAGACTATAACCCGAACGGCTCGACGCTTGCTATCGAGGGTATTACCTCACCCGACGGCCGTGTTTTCGGTAAGATGGGCCACTCCGAGCGTATCGACGGAGGACTTTACCGTAATGTTGCGGGTGATTACGATATTAAGATGTTTAAATCTATGGTAAAATATTTCAAGGGCTGAATTTAAATAAAGGTATAAAAACGTATATCTTATCCAAAACTATCCTTGTGGATGCTTCCACGAAAGGAAAACGCTTATGGATAAGAAAAACGAAAAGAGGGAAGAGCTTCCCGTTCTTAAAGGCCGTCCCGAGATACCTAACGGCTCGACCGCAGGTATAAATTCTCCGGAGATATCCGTGCCCCTTTTTAATCCACCCGTTCCAAATAGAGCCTGGACGGCTATGAGAGCAGGTAAGGATATTGAGGAGCTCACCGAGGAGGAAAAGCGCGACCTCTACGTAGGTCCGGACAATTACCTTTAAAAAATATCTTTAGTCGCTCTGTCAAATTACCGCGAAAAATATAACAAAATATATATTATGAGCAGATTTTGCCGCTGTTTTTTGTATCTTTCCGTTAAAAAACAAAGGTTGTAAAAAGACGGCTCAAAATATAACAAAATAAAGCTCATAACGGCAAAAACCCAAGAATTCTGTGACATTTTCGGAATTTTTGGGTTTATTGCTTTATTACCCTTGACTTTTAGCGAAATATAAAGTATAATTGTAATGATAAAATACTGTTTATGAGGTCGAAAATGGAAAGAACCCTTATAAAGAATATAACCCCCGGAGTCAGACGTGTTCGCGGCTTCGTTGAGAATTTCAGAAATAAGAAGAACATGGCCTTTATCGTCGTGCGAGACGTTACGGGTAAGCTTCAGGTAACCGTTATTAAGGAGGAGCATCCTGAGTTTTCGGAGATGCTCGATAAGCTTACTATAAACTCCGTTGTCTCCTTCGTAGGCGAGGTTGTGGAGAGCGAGTACGTTAAGCTCGGCGGCCGTGAAATGTACCCCACCGAAATGGTGATAGAGTCACTCGCGGAGGCTTTGCCCATTAAGGACGATTCGGATATAGACGTTCGTATGGATTATAGGTGGATAGACCTTCGCCGTGAGCGTAATCACCTTATGCTTAAGCTTCAGACAACCCTCACCGCAGCTATGCGTGAGTTTCTTGTCGAGCGTGGATTTGTGGAAATACACACTCCGAAGCTTATCGCAGCGGCGAGTGAGTCGGGCTCCGACGTATTTGAGGTTAAATATTTCGATACGAAGGCATATCTTGCACAGTCACCGCAGTTTTATAAGCAAATGGCTATGGCATCGGGGCTTGAGCGTATTTTTGAAACGGGGCCTGTATTCCGTGCGGAGAAATCGTATACGAATAAGCATGCGACGGAATTTACGGGCTTTGACCTTGAGTTTTCATATATAGACTCCTTTGAGGACGTTATGAAGCTCGAGGAGGAGCTTCTTGCCTATGCTCTTATGAAGGTTAAGGACGCTCACGGTGAGGAGCTTGAAGAGCTCTTCGGTGAGGAGCTTACCGTTCCCACCCTTCCGTTCCCTCGAATGAAGCTTATAGACGTTTACCGCGAGCTTGAAGAGAGATACGGCTATACCGTTCCTGACTCGCTTAAGGGAGATTTGACTACCGAGGCCGAGAGGATGACGAGAAAGCTGTGCGCCGATAAGTACGGGCACGAGTTCCTTTTCATCACCGATTACTCCGCGGCCGACCGCGCATTCTATCATATGAGAGACGAAGCGGGCGTTCCGCAGGGCTATGACCTTATTTGGCGCGGCGTTGAAATAACGACGGGTGCGCAGAGAGAACACAGATACGAGGTTTTGAAGGCACAGGCAGAGGAGAAGGGACTCGCAGAGGATGTCAAGTTCTATCTTGAGTTCTTTAAATATGGCTGTCCTCCTCACGGCGGCTTTGGACTTGGTATCGACCGTCTTACGATGCTCTTCCTCGGCACGTCGATAAAGGAGACGCAGTTCCTCTTCAGAGGGCCTAACCGACTTACCCCCTAAAAACAAAATATTAATATACAAAAAGGAATTTTTACTATGAAAATTGCACTTATCAACGAAAATAGCCAGGCGGCTAAAAACGCTCTTATCTGCGATACTCTTAAGAAGGTGGTTGAGCCCCTCGGCCATGAGGTCTACAACTACGGTATGTACTCCGCAGAGGATAAGGAGCAGCTCACCTACGTTCAGATAGGTATTCTCTCCGCAGTTCTTCTCAATTCCGGCGCGTGCGACCTTGTTATCACCGGATGCGGTACGGGTGAGGGCGCTATGCTCGCCTGCAACTCCTTCCCCGGCGTTCTTTGCGGTCACGTGGTTGACCCCACCGATGCTTACCAGTTCACACAGGTAAACAACGGTAACGCTATCGCTATGCCCTTTGCGAAGGGCTGGGGCTGGGGCTGTGAGCTCAATCTTCAGTACGTATTCGAGAAGCTCTTTGTTTCCGAGTGGGGCCTTGGCTATCCCCGTGAAAGAGCCGTTCCCGAGCAGAGAAATAAGAAAATACTCGACGAGGTTAAGAAGGTAACTCATAACGACATAGTATACATACTCGAGAACCTTGACCGCGAGCTTGTTCTCGGTGCTCTCGGCGGCGCTAAGTTCCGCGAGTACTTCTTCGCTAACTGCAAGTGTGACAGAATACGCGCTTGCGTAGAAAAGCTTCTTGGTTGATTGTAAACGATAGTTTGCAAAGCCTGCTGTAAAGCATACCCGTGTTAAATCACCGCCGACTTCGTCACTATATTTTTTGTGGCCACTGTCGGCGGTTTAATTCTTTGGAGCGCATTAAATGAAAAAGAAAATTGTTAAGAAAAGCTATAAGGAAAAGAGAAAAGAGCTGAAAAGTGATTATAAAATCTCGAAGCGAGAGCTGAAGGATAAGCTCTATTCCGAGCTGGACGGCATTTCGGAGGAGCGCCACGGTCATCCTCCGGTAAATCCGCCGAAACGCTCGCCTCTTGAGGAAATAGGAAATTCAGTGACGCACTGCGTTGGCGCTGTATTCAGCGTAGTTGCACTGGTGCTTATGTGCATATATGCAGACGGACCTGCCGAGTACGTAGGTGCAGCTCTTTATTCCTTCGGGCTTCTCGTTATGTTCACTATGAGCTGTCTTTATCATTCCTTTCCCTATGGCAGCCGTGTAAAAAGGCTGTTTCGAAGATTTGACTATTCCTGTATCTATCTTCTTATCGGTGCGACCTTTGCCCCGATACTTCTGTCGTACGTCGGAGGTGCGTTTGGTATCACCTTCCTCGTTATACAGTGGGCGGTGATAGTAACTGGTATTACACTGGTCGGCGTTTTCGGCCCGACGCGCCTTCGTTTCGTCCATATCCCCCTTTATCTTGTGCTTGGCTGGTGCGGACTTATGTTCCTTCCCACTATGGTGAGGAACGGTGACCTCTCATTTCTCGGCTTCATTCTCGGCGGCGGTGTTGTGTATTCCATTGGTGTTATCCCCTTCGCACTTAAGAAGCGTGCGGCGCATTTTATATGGCATTTCTTTGTCCTCGCCGGCGCCGTCGTGCAGTGGATTGGCGTGTTCACTACGATATATCTCAACTGATACAGAATAAAGGAGTCCCCTATGCAGTTTCTTTATTTCCTTGAAAATCTGCGTAATCCCGTGTTCGATTTTCTCTTCAGCGCGGTAACTCACCTCGGTGAGGAAACCTTCTTTCTCGTTTTTGCCATTCTCTTTTTCTGGTGTATAAATAAAAGGGAAGGGTATTATATCCTTATGACCGGGCTCGTAGGTACCGTGATAAACCAGGGGCTTAAGCTCGCGTGCCGCATTGAGCGCCCGTGGGTGAAGAACCCGTCGTTCTCACCCGTCGAGAGCGCTGTAGAGGAGGCTACCGGCTATTCCTTTCCGTCAGGGCATACGCAGAATATCGCGGGAACCTTCGGCGCTATTGCGATGTTCACGAGGAAAAATCTCCTTCGAATAGCTTCTGTAGTTATAATTGTACTCGTATCCTTCTCGAGAATGTACCTCGGTGTCCACACGCCGTGGGACGTGGGTGCTTCGCTCTGTATCGCCGTGTTTCTTATAGTTCTTCTTCATCCCGTTTTTAAAACAGAGGAGAGCTTCAACAAATATATGCCTTACCTTGTCGGCGTATCAGCGGCACTGTCTCTCGCTCTTATGATATACGTTCATGCGGTTGACCCTACGGGAATAGACGAGGGCAACCTCGCGAGTGCGAGGGAAAATGCAGCCTCTCTTTTCGGTTGTCTGCTCGGGCTTCTTCTCGTTTATCCGCTTGATAGATTTGTGATAAGGTTTGAAACCTCGGCACGCTGGTACGTTCAGATTATAAAGCTCGCGCTTGGCCTTCTCGGTGTCCTGGCTATTAAAGCTGGGCTCAAAACCCCGCTTGGTCTGATTATCCCCAACATCTACGCAGCCCGTGTTGTGAGATACTTCCTGATAGTTGCCTTTGCCGGCGGAGTCTGGCCCCTGACGTTTAAATTTTTCTCGAGGTGGAGAATAGGCTTTATGGAGAGATTTACCTCGTGGCTTACATCGAAATTTGCAAAAAAGTCGACACGTGCCGGTACTTGATTTGCAAAAAGTAAACTAAACAGGATATTTTCTCTTGTTTTCTTCCGCCGCGCTCGGACATAACGCCGAGCACGGCGGATTTTTTCTTTAAAAAATACTTTAAATCCCTTTACTTTTTGGAAAAATGATGGTATAATAATTTAATAATATTTTAAAACATAGGAGGGGCAAGGTATGAAGTGCCCTGTATGTAATCATCCCGACTCGAGAGTTATAGACTCCCGTTCGGTCGAGGAAAACGCAAGCATTAAGCGCAGACGTGAGTGTCCCGCCTGCGGTAGGAGGTTTACGACCTACGAGGTTGTAGATACCGTGGCTATAGCAGTCGTGAAGCGTGACGGCAGGCGTGAGTTTTTTGACAGCCATAAGCTTATACTGGGTATAGAGCGAGCTTGTCAGAAGCGCCCTGTTAATGCCGCCGAGGTCGCGAGGGATATTGAAACCGAGCTGCAAAATGCACTTGTATCAGAGATAACCTCGCAGGATATCGGCGAGCTCGTTCTCTCACGTCTCCGTGATATAGACATCGTATCCTACATAAGATTTGCGTCCGTATATCGAGAGTTTCAAGATATCGACTCCTTTATGAACGAGATAAAGAGCCTTGGCAGACGCGGAAGGAGAAGGGTTTCTGATAAGCCCACAAATGCTGACAAATGATGAAAAGCATGACCGCCTTCGGTAGAGGAAGGTGCGATACGGAGCAACGGTCCGTAACCGTCGAGCTGAAGAGTGTTAACTCACGTTTCTTCGATTGCTCGGTGAAGATGCCGCGTATGTACTCGTTGCTTGAGGAAAAAATCAAAACCTACGTGCAGAAGAACGCAGTATCCCGTGCGAAGGTTGACGTCTATATAACCGTCGACGAGCATAAAACCGCAGGGCTCGACGTTGATATCGACCGCGGTGTTGCGGAGAGCTATATCTCGGCGCTTCGTACGCTCCGTGACGAGTTCGGACTTGCCGACGATATCAGCGTTATGACAGTGGCGAGAAACGGAGATATCTTTAAAACGCGACGTGCTGAGGTCGACCTCGACGCCGAATGGGAGGAGCTCCGCCCCGTCCTTGATATGGCTATTGCCGACTATTCGGCTATGCGTAGTGCGGAGGGCGAGCGCGCCTATTCCGATATCACGGCGAAAATCGGACTTCTCCGTTCCTTTGCCGATGAGGTTGAGAGTATTTCACACGAGGACACCGTAGGCTATAGGGATAAGCTTGAGGCTAAAATACGCGCTATACTCGACGACGCAGAGGCGGAGGTCGACGAAAACCGATTGCTGACCGAATGTGCCGTATGGGCGGATAAGATAGCGATAGACGAGGAGCTTGTCAGGCTTCGCTCGCATTTCTCGGCCTTTTTCGAAATCGCCGAGTCGCCCGAGCCTGCAGGCAGAAAGCTCGATTTCCTTATGCAGGAGATGAACCGCGAGACCAACACCATAGGCTCGAAGGCGAATAATGCGAGAATTGCCCGTATTGTGGTTAATATGAAGGGCGAGCTGGAGAAAATACGCGAGCAGATACAGAACGTCGAGTAGGAGGACGTATGAGATTTATCAATATTGGCTTTGGAAATATGGTGTCCGCAGGCAGAATAGTCGCTATCACCTGTCCTGATTCCGCTCCTGTGAAGAGGCTTGTGCAGGACGCGCGCGACGATGGCAGGGTGATAGACGTTTCCTGCGGCAGACGTACCCGCTCGGTAATAATAACCGACTCCGACCACGTAATACTTTCCGCTATACAAACTGAAACTATTACGAACAGGCTGACGAGCGAGGATGCAATAGTTGCCGACGATGAGGAATCCGAAGAGTAGTGCTTTGCGTATTTTGGTGTAAAGTGACGTTTTCTCCCACTCGACGTAGGTATCTACGCCGTCGGGTCGAAGAACGGCCCGTTCCCCGCAAAATCCGCTTCGCACCGGATTCGCGTATTACGGTGCAAGGTGACTTTTTACAGAAAATAATTTGAAAGAGGTATAAAAAATGATTTACCCCACTATTGAAGAGCTTACAAAGGGCGAATTTAACCGCTACGAGCTTGTGCTCGGAGTGGCGAAGGGTGCACGTATCGTTACCGACAAGTACGTCGAGATGAGAGCACGCGCGCAGAAGATGATTGAAAATCACGAGACGGATAAGCCCCTCGCGGCTCTTATCCCTACGGAGTATAAGGATCAGAAGGCCGTTAAGCTCGCAATATCCAAGCTTGCCGACGGCGAGTTTAAGTTGGTTCGCCGCGACGTGTAATTTTTAACTTTAACTAACGGAGGTGATACGGTTGCTTTGTGAAGTTCATATACTTGATACGCCGTATCATCTGGACCGCCCCTTCGATTATATCCTGACGGAGGGGGTGACTCTCGGCAGTATAGTCAGAGTTCCCTTCGGCAGAGCCGATAAGCTCCGCCTTGGCGCCGTTACGCGCATTAAGGAGGCGGAAGCCCCCCTCGGAGTAAAGCTAAAGCCCGTGCACTCGGTTGTGAACCACACGTTCACGCTCGACCGAGAGATGCTCGGGCTATGCCTGTTTATGAAGGACTATACGCTCTCGACCTTCGGCGATGCTTTGCGTGCAGTGCTCCCGCCCGGGGCTCTTTCGGGAACAGAGAACGTCAGCTATAGGAGAAGATGCTCTCTTTCTATAACAAGAGATGAGGCCGAGACGCTCCTTTCCGCCAAGGGAAGAGCAGGCATTAGGAGCGAGGGGCAAAGGTGTGTGATACGCTACCTTATGGACACCGACTCCGCCGATATAGAGCTTGTAAGACAGCTGCCCGGTGTCGACTCCTCGCATATACGCGCTCTTGTTTCGAAGGGCATCGTCGTCATGGAAACCGAGGAGAGAATACGCAATCCCTACGCCGCCTATGCAGAACGGAGTGACACGTCCCCCATAGTGCTTTCCCCCGCGCAGACTGCCGCATACGATACCGTCACCGAGCTGCTTTCCGCCGATGAGGCGAAGGCAGGGTTACTCTTCGGCGTTACGGGAAGCGGTAAAACGAAGGTCATAATGAAGGCTATCGATAAAACGGTTGAGGAGGGAAAGAGCGTTATTATGCTCGTTCCCGAGATAGCCTTAACACCGCAGACGGTTAGCATTTTCTGTAAAAGATACGGTGAGAGGGTTGCCGTCATACATTCGTCGCTATCCCAGGGAGAGAGGCTTGATGCCTGGCGGCGCGTGAAGCGCGGGGACGTTGACCTCGTGATAGGAACTCGCTCGGCTATATTTGCCCCGCTTTCAAACATCGGAATGATAGTTATAGATGAGGAGCACGAGCATACCTATAAATCCGAGTCAGACCCAAAATACCATGCGCGCGACGTAGCAGCCTTTCGTTGCCGTGAGCACAGAGCGCTTATGCTCCTTGCATCTGCCACCCCCTCGCTCGAGAGCTTCTATAAGGCAAAATGCGGAACCTACACAATGATTCCGCTCCGCGAGCGGTACGGCGGACTGTCACTGCCAAAAACGGTTATCGTAGATATGCGTGAGGAGCTGAAGCGTGGTAATGCTTCTCCAATAAGCCAGAGGCTCTATGAGTCGCTCGAGACTGTTAAGGAGCGCGGAGAGCAGGCGATACTGTTCCTGAACCGCCGAGGCTTCTCGAGTCAGATTAGCTGTCGGGAGTGCGGCGACGTAATAACCTGTCCGCATTGTTCCGTGTCCCTGACCTACCACACGGGTGCCGGCGGCGGAAAGCTCCTATGCCACCTCTGCGGATATACTTCGCGCGTGCCACGAAAGTGTCCTTCCTGTTCATCCGACAGGCTCTCATATCTCGGCTTCGGAACACAAAAGCTAGAGGAAGAGGTAGAGAAATATCTTGACGGCATGAAGGTTATGAGAATGGATGCTGATACAACGTCGGGTAAGCTCGCATACGATAAAATGCTGGAGGAGTTCAGAGGCGGCGAAGCGGACGTCCTTCTCGGAACGCAGATGGTCGCGAAGGGACACGATTTTCCGAAGGTAACGCTCGTTGGCGTTGCCCTCGCCGACACGTCGCTTTACGTCTCGGATTTCCGCGCCTCGGAGCGCACCTTTTCACTGTTAACACAGGTCGTCGGAAGAGCAGGCAGGGCCACCGATAACGGACTTGCCGTTATACAGACCTTCTCGCCCGCGAACGAAACCATACGCCTTGCCGCAAGGCAGGATTATGAGAGCTTTTACGATGGTGAGATAGCAATCAGGCGAGAGCTCGGATATCCGCCCTTTGCCGATATGGTTCAGCTGACACTTACCTCTGAGAGCGAGCATAAGCTGTTTTCGGCAGCGAAGGAGCTCTCGGATACGCTGATAGCGAAGCTTGAGGGTGAATATAAGGGGCACCCCTTCACCGTCTTCGGTCCGTTCGAGGCGCAGGTGTATAAGCTGAATGAAAAATACAGAATGAGAATGGTCGTTAAATGTAGGCTCGGTAAGGTGAGCCGCTCGCTCTTCCGCGAGCTTTTGCTTCATTTTTCCGAGCGGCGTGATACGACGCTTTCCGTAGACCTAAATCCACTGTCGGTATAATCAATTTCACTGTGAATGAAAGAATGAGGAAAAAAGAAAATGGCGAAGATAAAGATAGTAAAATTCGGAGATGAAACTCTTCGTAAGGTGTGCCGTCCCGTAGATGAAATAACCCCGAGGATTTGCACGCTCCTTGACGATATGATAGAAACTATGCGTGATGCGGGCGGTTGCGGACTTGCCGCACCGCAGGTCGGTGTGCTCCGCAGAATAGCGGTAATAGAGGTCGAGGAGGGAAAGGTATACGAGCTCATAAATCCAAAAATAATAGCCTTTAGCGGTGAGCAGAGAGAGCAGGAGGGCTGCCTCTCCAATCCCGGTGCATACGGTATCACAAAAAGACCGAAGCGCGTTACGGTAAGAGCAACCGACCGCCACGGAAACGTCTATGACCTAGAGGGCGAGGACCTTCTTGCACGCGCTATATGCCACGAGTGCGACCACCTCGACGGTAAGCTATATACAGACGTCGAGATAAAAGAAATAAAGGATTAAAACCCGATGAAAATAATGTTTATGGGTACCCCCGAAATATCCGCGACCTGCCTTTTGGCTCTTGTCCGTGCAGGACTTGATGTCGCGGCTGTCGTAACGGGAGAGGATAAGCCGCGCGGGCGCGGTAAAGTAATGACTCCGACGGCTGTACGGGCTTTGGCAGAGCAGCACGGTATACCCGTGCTTACACCGAAAACGCTTCGGAGCGATGACTTTCTTCGCGAGCTTGAGAGCTATTCCCCGGAGCTTATCGTCGTTGTCGCTTACGGGAAAATTTTGCCGAGCGCGGTACTCGAATATCCGAAGTATGGCTGTATAAATCTACACGTCTCCCTATTACCGAAATACCGCGGCGCCGCTCCTATGCAACGTGCTGTAATGGAGGGGGAGCGCGAAACGGGTGTCACCGTTATGCATATGGCAGAGGGACTTGATACGGGCGATATCATATCGCAGCTTTCGTTTCCTATCGGTGACACCGATACCTTCGAAACCGTTCACGATACCTCCGCCGAGCTCGGCTCGGAGCTGCTTGTCAAGACTATACGCAATATAGAGTCGGGAGCGGCCGTAAGAGCTCCGCAGGATAACTCGCTCGCAACCTATGCGAAAAAGGTCGAGCGTGAGGACTGCCGCGTAGATTTTGAACTCCCAGCGTCACGGCTCGACTGTATCATAAGAGGTGTCACGCCCATACCCGGCGCATTTGCATATTTGAATGATAAAATGCTAAAGCTATTTAATGCCCGCCCCGTATCCGGCACGGGACTTCCCGGCGAGGTCATAGCGCTCGATGAGCGCGGTGAGGGCTCGTTTACCGTCGCGTGCGGCGAGGGTGCGCTCCGAGTTTCGGGCGTTATCCCCGAGGGACGGGGCAGAATGACCGCGGGAGATTTTATTCGCGGCAGAAAAATCAAGATGGGAGATATATTGAAGTGACGGATATTATTCTGTACGTGCTTCTTCTTGTTACCGTTGTGCTCTCGCTTGTTGCACAGGTGCGCGTTTCAACGACCTATAGAAAGTACTCTCGCATAAGCGCAGGGCGGGGAAGGTCGGGTGCCGAGGTGGCGAGAAGAATACTTGACTGCCACGGGCTTTTTGACGTCAGGATTGAGAGAGTGGGCGGTGAGCTTACCGACCACTATGACCCGAGAAGCAGAGTTCTTCGACTTTCGCGCGGTGTACACGACTCGTCGAGCGCCGCCGCAGTGGGAGTTGCCGCGCACGAGGTAGGACACGCAATACAGCATGCAGAGGACTATACTCCCCTTGTCATTCGCTCGAAGCTTGTGCCTGCCGTTAGCTTTGCGTCGCGTTTTTCTTGGATAGCTATTTTGCTTGGAATAATTATCACGGGCTTTTCTACAGCCTTCAGCTCCGTCGGAAGCTATATACTCTTCGGCGGTATAATACTCTTTGCCGTAACAACCCTGTTTCATCTTGTGACCCTCCCCGTCGAGCTGAACGCATCGAGAAGGGCGCTCGCGGAGCTTGGACTTACGGGCTGGTATTCGGATACCGAGCTCTCTGATGCGAAGCGTGTGCTCTCTGCTGCCGCTATGACATATCTTGCGGCGCTTGCAGTATCCGTCTTGCAGCTTCTTCGTTTGCTTTTGATGTTCTCACGCACGAGGCGCGACTGATATGACGGTACGGGATATAGCACTTCGTCTTCTCGACGAATACGAGGCGAGCGGTAAGTACGTAAACCTCTCGCTCTCCTCGCACCTCGCCGACGGCCTCTCCGCGAAGGATAGGGCACAGCTTACAGTCCTTCTTTACACCGCCGTTGAAAACAAGCTAAAATACGATTACTATATTGCCGCCTTTGCAAAGCGCGGCATTGATAAAATAGACCTACATACTAGAAATATTCTTCGCCTCGGAATGTGCCAGCTTTTGGATATTTCGGCGCTGCCCGACTTTGCTGCGGTATCCGAAACCGTGAAGCTCGCACGTCACTCGGGCGAGCGCGGATTTGTAAACGGAATTCTGCGCTCGGCAGCCCGCGCGAAGGAAAAAAACGAGCTTCCCATACCCGAAAGAGCTAAGGACGAGGCACGGTATCTCTCCGTCGTCTACTCCTTCCCGAAATCAACCGTGAAGCGATTTGTCTCTCTCTTCGGCAGTGAAGGGACGGAGAAGCTTCTCGGGGCGTTTAATTCCAAACGGTCGCTGGATATTACCGTCAATACACTGAAAATTTCAAGGGATGAGTATGTTTCTCTTCTAGCCGAGCGCGGAATATCGGCACGTCCATCCGTGCTTTCGAGGCTCTCGGTGAGGGTGGATACACCGTTGCCGCCGCGAGAGCTCCCCGGCTTCGAGGAAGGGTGTTTCTTCGTGCAGGACGAGGCGTGTGCGATATCTGCCGAGGTCCTGGGAACCGTGTCGGGCGATAGTATCGCCGACGTATGCTCCGCACCGGGCGGAAAGAGCTTTGCCGCCGCCATTCTCTCGGGGAATACAGGAGCCGTAGCAGCCTTCGATATCCGCGAAAGTAAGCTCTCGCTTATCAAAAACGGAGCCGAGAGGCTCGGGCTTTCGTCGGTTACCGTAGCCGAGCGTGATGCAAGAGAGCCTGATGAGTCGCGCTTCGAATGCTTTGACCGCGTTATCTGCGACGTGCCCTGCTCGGGGCTTGGCGTACTCGGTAAGAAGCCCGATTTGCGATATAAAGAGGACGTGAGCCCCGAGCTTCCGGAGCTCCAATATGAGATACTTGAGCGCTCGCTTAAATATCTTCGAAGGGGCGGTACGCTGGTCTATTCGACCTGTACGCTCGACCCACGTGAAAACGAAGAGGTTGTAGCGCGGCTTCTTGAGGAGCACTCGAATGTCACTCACGTCGATTTTTCCGTCGGTGGGTATGAGAGCGCGAACGGTATGATGACCCTTCTTCCTCACGTCCACGGTACGGACGGCTTCTTTATAGCTAAACTTATGAAAAAGTGAGTAAATATGACCGATTTTATTGACCTTTATTCTATGCTCCCCGAGGAGCTTGAGGAATATTTTCTCTCGATAGGTGAGAAAAAATTCAGAGCTAAGCAGCTCTTCCCAAAGCTCGCACATGGTACTCCGATATCCGATATGACCGACCTTTCGAAGGCGCTCCGTGAGCGCCTTGTACGCGATACGCTTGATACTCTGCCGAGAGTAGAGGAGAAGCTCGTGTCGCGAATAGACGGAACCGTAAAGTACCTCTTCCGCCTTCACGACGGAGAGTGTATCGAGAGCGTTTTTATGAGATATAAGCATGGGAATACTCTCTGCATATCGAGTCAGGTCGGTTGCCTTATGGGCTGCCGCTTCTGTGCCTCGACACTCGAAGGAAAGGTGAGAGACCTTCTTCCGTCGGAGCTCGCAGGACAGGTTATAGCCGCCTCGCGCGATACGGGCGAGAGAGTGTCGAATATCGTTATGATGGGGATTGGCGAGCCGCTTGATAACTTTGATAACGTTGTTAAATTCCTGCGGCTGGTAAATCACCCCGACGGCCTTAATATAGGCTACAGGCATATCTCCTTAAGCACCTGCGGCATAGTGCCGAAAATACGCGAGCTGGCGTTGGTCGACTTGCCGATAACGCTCTCGATATCCCTGCACGCCGCGACTGATGAAAAAAGGTGTGAGATAATGCCTATCAACCGTAAGTGGAATATATCCGAGCTTTTGTCTGCCTGCGTGGATTATTATAATACTACAAAAAGGCGTATATCCTTTGAATATACCCTGATAGGCGGAAAAAATGATACGAGAGAGGATGCGGACGAGCTCGCGTGGGTGTTGAAGCGTGCCTTTGCCGGTACGGGCGCGCCCATACACGTGAACCTTATACGCGTAAACGAGGTGAAGGAAACGGGCTTCCGCGAGGGAAGCAGAGAGTCCGCCGACAGCTTCGCCGCACGGCTTGAGAGCCACGGCATCACCGCAACAACGAGACGTAGGCTTGGCGCGGACGTAAACGCTGCCTGCGGGCAGTTAAGAAGGGCGAGAGTAAAAGGAGAAAATGTTTGATTTCTGAAAAATACGGTAAGGTAGTGAAGGGACTGGGCGGTCTCTTTGAGGTAAAGCTCCATAACTCGGATGAGCGCATCGTATGCCGTGCAAAGGGCGTCCTGCGCCGTGACGAGGAGCGCGTTCTCGTCGGTGATGACGTCAGAGTGACCGTTGACGCAGAAACCCCCGACGGAAGGGTAATCTCGGAAATATTGGAAAGAAAAAACAGTCTTATACGCCCCCCGCTTGCAAATCTCGATTACCTGTTTATAGTCTTCGCGGCAAAACGTCCCGCGCCCGTTCTCGAAACCGTAGATAAGCTCGTAGCTATCTCGGTGCATAACGGTATTGAGCCCGTCGTCGTGGTCACCAAATCGGATATGGATGCCGCGCTTGCAGAGAGCTACGCCGATATATACAAGAAAATAAAAGTCACATCCTTCGTCACCTCGTCACTGGTGGGTGTCGGGGCTGACGAGCTCCGCGCTTACATAAATGAGAACGTGAAGGACGGTAAAACTGCCGCCTTCGCAGGAGCGTCGGGCGTCGGTAAATCGACGGTTATGAATACTCTTTTTCCGGAGCTCGCTCTCGCTACGGGCGAGATATCTCGAAAAATTGAGCGTGGACGGCACACTACTCGCCATGTCGAGCTTTTTCCGCTCTCCGGCGAGGAAAATTGCGGTTTTATCGCCGATACCCCCGGCTTTTCGCTGATAGATTTTGAGCGCTTCGATTTCTTCGAGCTCGACGACCTGGCATATTCTTTTCCGGAGCTACGCTCGTATCGGGGAAGCTGCAGATACGCCGATTGCGCCCACGTCGGCGAGAGTGCTGATGATTGCGCCGTTGCCCGCGCCTCGGAGCTCGGAGAAATACCCGAGAGCCGTCTCGCCTCCTACCGCGCGATATATAAGGTATTGAAGGAAAAGAAAAAGTACGATTGACTGTCAGAGGTGAAGCGCCTTTTTGAAATTTCTCGAAACGTTTTTTCCTCTGAGTAGCTCATATATCATACGTAACTCAATCGAAACGGTGTGGGACTGCCGGAGAAGGCAGTCCCTGAACTGTAAAAATCCCGCGAAAATATTTTTAAAACCCCTTGACAAACGGTTTTAAATGTAGTATAATACCACAGGTATCCTAAGACAGCAGGTTCCGGTAAAAGCGTATGCTTTCCTGCCGAGGTGTGAGATTTACGAATATTACGCGCTACCTGCGCGTTTCTTTGTACGTCCTTTCTCGGCTTTGGCTTCGCCAAAATCGGAAAAGGATTTTTTATTTGAATTTTTATGGAGGTGAAAACAGATGCCAAGTAATAAGATACTTGAAGCAAAGAAGCAGGTCGTAGAAGAGCTTGCAGCGAAGATGAAGACAGCTCAGTCCGGCGTGCTTGTTAAGTACGAGGGCATTACTGTTGCGGAGGACACAGCACTTCGTGCCGCACTTCGTAAGGCTGGCGTTGAGTACTCGGTTATGAAGAATACTCTTACCGGCAGAGCTTGCGATATGGTTGGCTACGGAGATATGAAGCAGTACCTCTCCGGAATGACGGCTATCGCTATTAGCCAGGACGATCCCATCGCTCCCGCGAAGATTATGAAGGAGTACGCAGATAAGATTGCGAACTTCGAGATTAAGGCAGGATTTGTTGACGGTGGTGTTATCGACTGTGCGGGCGTTGAGGCTCTTGCAGCTACTCCCTCGAAGGAGGTTCTCGTAGCGAAGATGATGGGCAGCCTTATGTCTTCCCTTTACAGCTTTGCATACGTGCTTCAGGCTAAAATCGATAAGGAAAATGGCGGCGAGGAAGCTGCCGAGGCTCCCGCAGAGGCTTAATTCTGCAAGTTGAATTTAAAAATAATTTGAATTTTATCGGAGGATAGTAAAATGAACGAAAAGACAACACAGATACTTGACCTTGTTAAGGGTCTTACCATTCTTGAGCTTGCAGACCTTGTTAAGGCTCTTGAGGAGGAGTTCGGCGTATCCGCAGCTCCCGTAGCAGCAGCTCCCGTAGCAGGTGGCGCAGCAGCAGCTCCCGCAGCAGAGGAGAAGACTGAGTTCGACGTAGTTCTTAAGGCAGCAGGCGCAAGCAAGCTTAACGTTATCAAGGTTGTTCGTGAGATCACCGGCCTTGGACTTAAGGATGCGAAGGATCTTGTTGAGGCAGCTCCCAAGACTGTTAAGGAAGCAGTTGCAAAGGACGAGGCTGATAAGATCGCTGAGCAGCTTAAGGCAGCAGGCGCTGAAGTTGAAGTTAAGTAATTTCACCTCGAAAAATGAAGACCTACCCCTGCTGGTAGGTCTTTTTTCTTCCGATTTTGATAAATTTCGCAAAACTGCGCTAAAGCATCGACTCGTCGCCCTCGGCGTAAGAAAAGTCCGTTATCTAACGGACTTTTCTAATGAATAATGAATGATAATGATTAATGATTTTTTCTTTCGTTAAGATATTTTTTTCTTACTCTCGTGAGGAAGGCTTGCACGCGCTCGGACTGATAATCGCGGTACGTCCAAGGCAGCTTCTGCCACCCTCCGCGCGCCCAAAAAAGCGTGAGCTCTGTATAAATACCGTCCGAGAGCGGTATTCTAAAGCCCGTCGGCTTCGTTGTCGCGAGCATAAGCCTGCCGTGGCTTATAAAGCCGGGGTCGAGATTTATCAGCCGACCGCCATCGCCTAAAAAGCGCGCCTCAAGAGCGTTCGTGAATGTCTTTATTTCCGCTTGCCGCGAGGGGTCGACGGTATTTTTGAAGCTTAAGATAACGCGCATACCCTCTCCGCCGAGCTCACCGTCATAGTAGGCGGAGAACTCGCGCGAGAATGAAAACCGTTCGCTTTCGTCATCTATTTCGCCAAACTGCTCTTTTAGCGCGGCTATCGCCGCATCGTAAACCCTTATATCATTGTATATAACGCCTATAATAAGCTTTTCGCGCTCAAACTCGTGAAGTGCGCCCATACTTGTTCCCCCAAAGCTTTTACTGCTACTATTATACTCCACGGATAAAATAAAGTCAAGCGGTGTCAATACATAGCCCCTCGTCATAAAATGTCTATGAGGGAAACCTCAAAAATAAAAAAAGGACGAGAAAGCAAAATGGAAAGAAATGAAAGGGGCTATCCCGCAAGAACGGTTGAGGAATGTCCCGAAACAGACGAAGCCACTCTCTTCGATAAGCCTTTAGCTTACGCGTACGTACCTATCCAGCGTTGGCGTATGCTATTTCCAAACGACGTAGCACTTGACCGCGCAACCCTCTTCGAGGAGCTCTATAAGCCTATGGAGGTGTACGGTAATGAATAGGTCGGAGCTTATGAGAAAGATACAGGAGCTCTCCTTCGCGAAGCTTGAGGCACAGCTCTTCCTCAATACCCACCCCGAGTGCAAAATGGCACTCGATTTCTTCCGAAAGACGGTCGACGAGCTAGATATGGCCATGACCGAGTACCAGAATAAATACGGCCCGATAACTGCCGACGCCTCTATGGGCGACACGTGGACGTGGATTGAGGGCGAGTGGCCGTGGCAGCAAAATCATACAGGTATGACGGGAAGGGAGAGATAATATGTGGATATATGAAAAAAAGCTTCAATACCCCGTGAAGATAGCGACCCCGAACGCAAGACTTGCGAGCCTTATAATAGATGCGCTCGGCGGGCCTGACGGCGAGCTTGGCGCGGCTACACGTTACCTTAACCAGCGGTTTTCGATGCCCTCTGGCAAAATAATAGGAACACTTACAGATATAGGCTCGGAGGAGCTTGGTCACGCGGAAATGGTCGGCTCGATAATCTATCAGCTCACACGCAACCTTACCCCCGAGGAAATAACTGCGGGAGGCTTCGATAAGTATTATATCGGCCACGGTACCGGCGTGTTCCCCTGCGCTGCTTCCGGCGAGCCCTTCAATGCCTTCGCAATATCCTCGAAGGGCGATGCTATAAGCGACCTTAACGAGGACCTCGCGGCAGAACAGAAGGCGAGAGTTACCTACGATAACATCCTTCGTCTCTCCGACGACCCTGACGTAAATGACGCTATAAAATTCCTTCGCCAACGTGAGATAGTGCACTATCAGCGTTTCGGCGAGGCACTTCGCAGTCTTACGGAATAAATTTTGCTCCCCTACGCATTTCACCGCGGAGGGGAGCTTTTTATTTTTTCAGGCGCTTTCTTCGAAATGTTGGCGAAAATACTTGAATAGTTAATATATTTATGGTAAAATACATTTGTTAATCCGTGTGGGGGAGGTGTGCTATGAAATATAAGACGGATAATTTAATTTTTAAGAATGGTGCCGCATCGTTTTACAGAGACGGTAAGTACATAATTCAGGCGTTTTCGGGCGCACCCTATTCGAGGGCTCTTGCCGAAGCATACGCACACACCTTCGCTTATGAAGCAGGACTGCCGGTGCCCCGAACCGTTGACGTTTTCAATGCTGATGACTGCTGCGCTATCGTCTATGAGTGCGGAGAATGTAGACCTCTTTCTGACCTTGTCGCTGACAGCTGGAGTGAGGAGCTGCTTGACAGCTTTACAAGACTTCAGGTTTCCGTACACGGGAGAAAAGCTCCGAGAATGCATAAGCTTCGTGAGAGAATGCACGAGAAGCTTGGCGCATCACCCGTAGACCCGACACGCAGGTATGAGCTTCATAACGAGCTCGATTCACTCCCGAAGCATAATAAGCTCTGCCATGGAAGCTTCCTTCCCGAGAACATTCTCGTCACCGAGGACGGAAGATTTCTTATTGTCGGCTGGTCGCACGCTACGCAGGGAAATGCATCTGCCGATGCATCGTATACCTACTTAAACCTCTTGCTTCGCTTCGGTGCCGTCACCGCAGAGAGCTACCTCTCCCTGTTCTGTACGGTGAGCGATATCGGGCACGAGTATGTAGAGCGTTGGCTGCCTATAGTGGCTGCTACGATGCTTGCAGGCAGGGACAGTCAGGATAGAGAGATTTTAAACCAATTTATTACGAAACCTAGAAAAAGAGCGAAAAATGTATAAGATAGTTTATAAAAAAGCGCTGAATGACAGCGTTATAAGAATGGATATTGAGGCTCCCTTCGTCGCACGCTCGGCGAGGGCAGGGCAGTTTATAATTCTTCGTGTCGATGACGAGGGCGAACGTATTCCCCTGACTGTCGCAGGCTACGACAGAGAGCGCGGCACCGTTACTATAATTTTTCAGGTAGTAGGAGCTACAACGAAGAAGCTATCGGCGCTTTCCGAGGGTGACTGCATATCGGATTTTGCAGGGCCTCTCGGTATGCCGACGGAGCTCGAAGGCCTCTTTGACGTATGTATCGTCGGCGGCGGCGTTGGATGCGCCATAGCCCTTCCGATAGCGCGTGCATTGCACGAGGCGGGTGCCAGAGTCACCTCTGTCATAGGGTTTAGAAACCGTGAGCTTGTAATACTCGAGGACGAGTTTCGTGAGGTGTCGGACGAGCTTTACGTTATGACCGACGACGGCTCTTACGGCAGTCATGGAAACGTATGCGCGCCCCTTAATTTGATGTTTGCGGACGGAAGACGCTTTGATAAGGTCATTACTATAGGCCCGCTTATTATGATGAAGTTCGTGACAGAGGCTGTACGCCCTACGGGCATACCCTGTGTCGTTTCGATGAACCCGATTATGATAGACGGTACGGGTATGTGCGGAGGATGCAGGCTCACGCTTAACGTCGACGGCCGCCGTGTTATGAAGTTTGCCTGTGTCGACGGCCCCGATTTCAACGGATATGAGGTCGATTTTGACGAGGCTATGTCGCGCGGCGCTATGTACCGCGGCTTTGAGCGTCACGCCTTTGACAGTGCGTGCAATCTTATGAAGAAGGAGGGCACCGATAATGGCTGACGTAATGAGAAGAACGCCGATGCCACTCGCCACCGACGAGGCGAGAAAAAGCAGCTTCTCCGAGGTCGCGCTCGGTTATACACCGGAGCTCGCAGCCGAGGAAGCCTCGCGTTGCATCGGATGCAAAAATATGCCCTGTGTTTCAGGTTGCCCGGTTAACATAAAAATCCCCGATTTTATTGCGAAGATAAAGGATGGAGATTATGAAGCAGCGTATAAGATAATCAGTGAATCGTCATCGTTTCCCGCCGTTTGCGGAAGAGTCTGTCCCCAGGAGAGGCAGTGCGAGTCGAAATGTGTAAGAGGTATAAAGGGCGAGGCTGTCGCGATAGGCAGACTCGAGCGCTTTGCCGCCGATTACCATAATGCTAATACAGAGGTAGCCGAACCGAAAAAAAACAAATCCGATGTCCGCATAGCGGTCGTAGGCTCCGGTCCCGCCGGGCTGTCGTGTGCCGGAGAGCTTGCACGTCTTGGCTTCGATGTCACCGTCTTTGAAGCTTTGCACACCCCGGGCGGCGTTCTCGTATACGGAATACCGGAGTTTCGTCTGCCTAAATCCATAGTCCGCCGCGAGGTGAAAAATCTTCGCGCGCTCGGCGTCGAGATAATGACAAATATGATAATAGGTAAGACTCTTACGGTTGATGAACTTTTCGAAATGGGATACAGCGCCGTATTCATCGGTACGGGCGCAGGACTTCCGAGCTTTATGAATATTCCCGGTGAGGGGTTGAAGGGCGTTTATTCAGCAAACGAGTTTTTAACTCGCTCTAACCTTATGAAGGCGTACAGAGAAGATGCCGATACTCCGATTATGAAGGGTGGCAGAGTGGCCGTTGTCGGCGGCGGTAACGTCGCTATGGACGCGGCGCGTACAGCTCTGCGCCTTGGTGCGAAAGAGGTGTATATAGTATACAGACGTTCTCTCGACGAGCTCCCCGCCAGACGCGAGGAGGTAGAGCACGCTATGGAGGAGGGAATAGAATTTCGCCTTCTTACCTCACCCGTCGAAATTCTCGGGTATGAGGATAGGGAAGACCGCGATACCTTCGGCTTTGTACGCGCTATTCGCTGTGTGAAAATGGAGCTCGGCGAGCCTGATGAGCGCGGAAGGCGCAGACCTGTGGAAATCGAGGGAAGCGAGCACGAGTTTGATGTCGACACTGTGATAATGGCAATAGGAACGACACCGAACCCGCTTATTAAATCGACAACGGACGGCCTCGATGTTAACAGCCGCGGCGGAATTGTCGTTACCGAGGGCGGTAAGACGAGCCGTGAGCTCGTTTACGCAGGCGGAGATGCCGTCACGGGTGCCGCAACCGTCATATCCGCTATGGGAGCAGGAAAAGAAGCAGCTCGAGCAATAGCCGAGGAGCTTAAAAAAATATAAGAAGAAACGGAAGATAGCCTGCCACAAGGCTTGTCTTCCGCTTCTTTTTATATTAACCCTTTTTCTATAGGCCGTCTTATCGAATAATAAAATACTGCTCCGAGAACTCCTGCGGAAAGCATCTCGCCGAGCGCTACCGTTATCATTATCGGAAAAAAACCGCCCTCTGCCCCGTAGGCATATATGAGAACCAACGGGATTATTGCGGAGTTTGAGATAATGGTCGGTATAGTGGCAAGTGGCAAAAGCTTACGCGGTAGCTTACGCATGAAGTATGCGCCGAAGGCGCCGATAAGAGTCGCTATGCTTCCGAATATCACGTCCCATATAACTCCCCCTGCGATAATATTCGAAATAAAGCAGCCGATAAAGAGTCCCGGAATAGCCTCTGGGAAGAATATAGGGAGAATACATAGCATCTCGGAAATTCGCAGCTGAACGACACCGCTAGAAAGCCCGAGCAGTGACGATAAATAGGTAAGGAGCACGTACAGCGCACCTGTGAGCGCTCCGCGCGTAAGTCCTCTTACGTAGTCGTGATTTTTTCTTTTCATTTTTTACATCCTTTAGTTTTGTTTTTGTCGAGGACACGCGGTCCTCGCGGTGAGGAAGGTCTCGAACTCACCGCAGCTCCATATATTACCTGTGGCATTTTTACGGTACTTGGAGTACAATATATATAGTAATATAAAAGAGGTCTTACATATTGAAGTTTTTGCGTATTGGTTTAAATAAGCTTAAGGTGTCGCTTACCCCTGCCGACTGCGAATACTACGGTATAACGAGAGGCGAGGACCCAGACAGCTTTGATAAAAAAGAGGTGCGTGAAGCAGTCTTCTGCATACTCGCCGAAGCGAAGGAGAGGTGCGGCTTCGATATAGCAGACGAGAAGGTGTTAATACAGCTTTATCCCTCGGAGGAGGGGGCGTGCGAGCTGTTTGTAACAAAGCTCGGTACGCTTACCGCGCGTGAGCGCGACGAGGTTACACGCTCCTCCGGCGTTACTTGCGCCGAATGCGTTACGAATATATTCCGCTTTTCAGAGCTCGATACTCTTCTTCGCGGAGTAAGAGCGCTTACCGATAAGACACTCGCGAGCGACCTGTTTATCGACTCGGGTGGAGCTTACTATATAAGAGTCAAGGAAAATACGATAGACGGAAGAAGCTCCGTTTTGCCCCTTTTTGAATTTGGAGACAAGATACCGGAGCTCCCCTACGATATCGAGGGAGAGCGGGGAAGACTCTTATGCCGCGGAGAAGCAATAGCAAAGCTTTCGAAGCTTTAGGTTATTTTTCTCCTTTTTCGATTTGCTCCATCATTCCCACTCTGATGGCGTGGCGGCCGCCCTCGTATACTCCGGACAGAAATGCGTCGAGTATGTCGAGCGCAAGACACTCGCCCGTGACTCTTGCCCCGAGGCAAAGCACGTTTGCGTCATTGTGAGCGCGAGTCATTTTCGCCGAATATGTGTCACCGCATACGGCGGCTCTGATGCCGTCGTACTTGTTCGCGCACATAGACATTCCAATGCCCGTTCCGCATACGAGAATTCCGAAGGAGTCCGAAAGGTGGCCCTTCACACCGTGGCATACCGCAGCGGCGAAATCGGGATAGTGGCAGGAAGCCGTACTGTCCGTTCCGCAGTCGGTAACGTCGTATCCAAGCTCGGTAAGATGCTTGATAATCACGCCCTTGAGCGTATAGCCGGCGCTGTCAGCGCCTATAAATATCTTTTTCATTTTTTTGTCCCTTCTGCCGCGAGTCTTTCGAGTCTCTCACGCTCTGCCTGCGGCACTCTTAAATATGTCGGGAGAGTACCTACGTCGTTTGTGTATTCTCCTTTTTCGTATTTTGATAGCGCTACCCTCGCCACCGAATAAGCGTTCTCCGAAATAAGCAGGGGCGGGGTACATTCAACCTCTATTCCCCTGTGCAGAAGCTGCTCCCTTGTGGCGGCATAGCCGTCGCCCGAGAGGTATATCTTCTCATTTTTAAAGCCTTCGAGCTCTGTCGCGAGGTCGTCAATCGATATGGCCCTGTCCTCGGTAAGTCTTGTGATGCTCGCTCCGTCACCCCGAAACAGAGCATTATAGACCTGTCCGCGTCGCGCATCCATAACGGGTACGAGAATACCCTCGAGCCCTGCGAGATTTTCTGCCAGCTCCTCGAGCGTTGAGATGCATACGCAGGGCACGTCACGCCCGAAGGCGAGCCCTTTTATGACAGCCGTTCCTATTCTCACTCCCGTAAAGGAGCCGGGCCCGGCGCTTACCGCGAAAAGCTCTACGTCGGAAAATGAGAGATGTAAATTCTTCAGTACGTTTTCCGCCATTGGCAGAATAAGCTCGCTTTGCGTCAGACCGTTGTCTATGTTATAAAGCGCTAGAAGGCGCTCGCCGTCAGCTACCGCCACGCTCGCCGCCTTCGCCGTTGTGTCAAGTGCAAGTATAAGCATTTTTACTCCCCGGACTCGGTTATTTCTATATTTCTTTTGTCATCGCCGCCGTCCGTTTTCGATATTTTTACGCGAATTGCGCCGGGAGGAAGCTCGCCGCCCAGTCTTTCGCTCCACTCTGCAAGACAGAAGCCGCTCCGCTCTACGTATTCGTCGAAGCCTATAGAGTAGAGGTCGTCATCGTCCACAATTCGATAAAGGTCGAAATGGTAGATATCCGCCCCGCTGCCCCTGTGCTCGTTGACTATAGTGTAGGTAGGGCTTTTTATACCGTGAATACCGAAATACGAGGCAAATCCGCGCGTAAATACGGTTTTGCCCACACCAACGTCGCCCTCGAGGGCTATGAACGCCCGAGAAAGGCCTCTTTCATCAAGCTCTCGTGCGAGCTCGCGGCCTACCCTTTCGGTGTCGGCTGTGTCTTCGGTTGTGTATAGCATTTTCATATTCCCTCCGGATAATCTGTGACCCCTTCGCCCAGAAGAAAGGCAAGCGCCGCGCGGTATCTTTCCTTCGCGCGTTCGACGTGACGCCCCGTGCATTCGTCGCGCCGAACGGCGCGCAGAAGCGTGTTTTTCGGTGTGTCGTCAGGGTCGGTGAGCTCTACAGCCGCGACTGTATAGCCTACCGCCTCAAGCTTCAAAAGCCTTATAGCATCGGTCAGAGTATCGCACAGCTTGTTTTTTAGGTGCGGATAATCGGTAACGAAGGAGAGCTCCTTCGATTTTATTCTTTTGCTCAAATGTCTGTGGCAGCAGGGAGTGGACAAAATGACCTTCGTCCCGAGTCTTGCCGCAGTATCCAGAACTACGTCCGTCGCCGTGTCACAGGCGTGAAGCGATATTACCATATCGGGACGAACGTCATTAGGTGTGTTCTTCACGTCGCCCCAGGTGAAGGTCATTCCGGTATAGCCGAGCCGCTTGCAAAGCTCACTGCACCAAATAATAACGTCCCGCTTAAGGTCAATGCCGAGAAGCTGCACAGAGCGCCCCTTTATAGCTGTGAGGTAATAATATACCGCGAAGCTTAAATAGCTCTTTCCGCAGCAGAGGTCATACACCCTGAGCTCTCCGCTTTCGGGCAGGTTGTGGTATATCTCCTCAATTTCCTCGAGAAATCTGTTTATCTGTCTGAATTTGCCTTGTCTTTTGTCGTGCACGCGTCCGGAATTATCGGATATGCCGAGTGCGATAAGAAAATCCTCGGAGCCGGATAGCATATAGCTTTTTCGCCTATCGAGCTCCTCAATAGCGCTCTCAAAGGCGAGCGCGTCGGAGTTAAGCTTTCGTACAAGCTTCTCTTTTCCAAGAAGTGCTTCCTTACCCGAGCCCGAGACCTTATATTCGGCATCTCCCGCCGTGGTGAGGAGATTTATCTGACTGTATGAGGGAATAAGCTCGGAGAGTAAGGAAAACAGCTCGCCCTGTCGTACGTTTTTGTGAGAAACGGTATTTCCGGGAAGTGAATATTCAAGTGCTAAAACCCTCTCTCCCCGAAGCTCGGAGAGCCTGCCGGATATCTTTACGGGCGAGCCGTCCTTCGGACGTGAGAAAACAAGCTTTCTTATTATACCTCGTCCAAAGGCATCTGTAATAAGCGATATCAGCTCGCCCTGCTTATTCATCTTTCTTCTTTCCGAAGGAGAGCTTGTTCTCCGTTCTGTTTCCGATTCTTACGAGATTTGACCTGTGACACCATACTATAATTACAGCGAGCGCTATCGTCGAAATAGCCGCAAGAGCAGGCATCGAGGTGCTGAATACGAGCATAAAATATCCGTGCATAACTACGGGGTAGAGAACCGCCACCGTCACAGAGCCGAGGGATACGTATTTTGAAAGCCAGACGACAAGCACAAAAAGCAAGAAAAGCATAAGGAAGGGGACGGGAGAGAGCACAAGCGCCATAGTGGAAGTTGCGAGCACGCCCTTTCCGCCCTTGAATTTGTAGTAAAGAGGGAAGATGTGACCGAGCACTGCGAAAAGACCCGCAAGATAGCATTCTCCGAGATTTCCGCCGAGGCTGATGCCGCCAACGTAATTGAAGCCGAAAACGAGCGCTGCGATAAGGAGCGCGATAACCGTCTTCAAAAGGTCGCCCGCCAGGGTCAGAAGTGCCGCATTCTTACCATACGTACGGAGCATATTCGTCATACCGGCGTTGCCGCTCCCGTGACGTCTTATGTCGTCGTGATATACCGCGCGAGAGATGATAATGGCAGAGTTGATGCTGCCGAGCAGATATGCCGATATAAGTACGACAAAAAGAAGTCCGAAATAAAGAAGCGGATGTACGTTAAGAGTATCCTTCGCCGCGTCGTAAAAGAAACGGGAAAGCAAACCTTCGTTAAAAATCATAGTATTCTCCATAAGGCTTAAATTAAGAGCCGAAGACTCTTAAGCAGAAATTATTATACACCAAAAGGTGTATAAAGTCAAGTTTTGGACGTAAGTTAGATGAAGCTTATCAAAAAATATTGATTTTTCCCTTAAAATAAGGTAAAATGTAGATAACGGAGGTGAGAGCTTTGCTGCATGAATTTTTTGAGAGTGAGAAAATAGAGTGTTATGCCGTCCTGTCCTACAGCGACGTAAGAGAAATAAACACGCGCCTTCGCGAGGGGTGCGGCTTTGAGCCAAAAAGTGTTATAATCTACCTGCTCCCGTACTATGCAGGAGCGACTGAAAACCTCTCGGTCTACGCCGCGAGCCTCGATTATCATATTGTGATAAGAGGAATATCGGAGAGACTCGGTGGGTATCTGTCCGATATTTTTCCAAAAGCATCTTACCGCGGCTTTGGCGACCACAGTCCGATTGACGAGTGCTCGGCAGCCCTGTCAGCAGGACTCGGTATACGAGGGGATAACGGACTCATTATAAATGAAAAGTACGGCAGCTACGTCTTTATCGGTGATATGATAACCGATATTGAGCCTGATAGGCTGGGCGCAGTGCAGCCGAAGGATATTGGGGAATGTCATCACTGCGGAGCGTGCCGCGCAGCCTGCCCGACGGGAATACTCCGTGGCGAGGGCTGCGATTGCTTGAGCGCCATAACGCAGAGGAAGGGGGAGCTCACGGAAAATGAGGCTGCTCTAATGAAAAAAATCAACACGGTATGGGGGTGCGATATCTGTCAGAGCATCTGTCCCTATAACCGAGAGCCCCAAATTACCCCTATAGAATTTTTCCACCGCGAGAGAATTCCTTGCCTTTCCTCGGATATACTTGACACCATGGGTAAAGAAGAATTTACATCACGTGCATTTGCTTGGCGCGGACGAAAAACCGTCGAAAGAAATCTTAAGCTGCTCGGCTATTAAAAATGAATAAAAATCCGTTCGAGGCTGATTGAAGTGAACCCAAAAGTTAGACACTTTTGGAGGTGCATATCAGTATAGCTTCGAACGGATTTTTATTATAAGGAGTCTGCGAGCTGATATATAAGCTTCTCCGTCTTATCCCAGCCGAGGCAGGGGTCTGTTATGGATTTTCCGTATACCTCGCAGTCGGATATAGCTTGCGCTCCGTCCTCGATGTAGCTCTCTATCATAAGTCCCTTGACGAGCGAGCGAACCTCCTTCGAATATCTCATCGAATGGAGCACTTCCTTCGCTATTCTCGGTTGTTCGAGATACTGCTTGCCCGAGTTTGCGTGGTTGGTGTCCACTATTACCGCAGGATTTTTGAGTCCGGATTTAGCATAAGTTTCGTATAGACCGTAGAGGTCCTCGAAATGGTAGTTCGGGTGGGATTTGCCGTGCTTGTCCACGTAACCGCGTAAAATAGCGTGGCATAGCGGGTTGCCGGCGCTCTCTACCTCCCAGCCTCTATAGAGAAATATATGCGAGCTCTGCGCGGCCTTTATAGAGTTCATCATAACCCCTATGTCGCCGCCGGTTGGATTTTTCATTCCGACGGGAACGTCGATACCGCTCGCGACGAGTCTGTGTAGCTGGTCCTCGGACGAGCGCGCGCCTATTGCGACGTAACCCATAAGGTCGGAAAGATACCTGTGATTTTCCGGGTACAGCATCTCGTCCGCAGTAATGAAGCCCGTCTCCGAGAGTGCGCGTAGGTGAAGCTTTCTTATAGCAATAATTCCTTTGAGAAGGTCGGGGGCAGAGTTGGGGTCGGGCTGATGAAGCATACCCTTGTAGCCTTCGCCGGTAGTCCTCGGCTTGTTCGTGTATATCCTCGGGACTATCATTATTTTATCCTTCACCTTCTCCTCGACCTCGCGAAGCCTCGTTATATAGTCCATCACGGGCTCTTCACTGTCGGCCGAGCAGGGACCTATTATGAGGAGAAGCCTATCCGAGCGTCCCTCGAAGATGTCGGCCATATCCGCAAGCCGTTTCTCGCGCAGAAGACGAAGCTCGTCCGAAATGGGGAACTCTGCCTTTACCTCCTTCGGTATAGGAAGCTTTCTGTAAAATTTTAAATTTTTTTCCATAGTTCTAAATCCTCATTTCTTTGGCTTGTCAAAAAGTGAACGGCGCTCTGTAGAGCGTCTCATCATCTCACGTATCCCCTCGGAGTCCCCAGCGACGAGCATCGCACGAAGCCTTTCAAATTCAAGAGAAAACGCATCCATTTCGGAAAGGAGCGCCGATTTGTTCATAATAAAAAGCTCACTCCACATCTTGTCGTTTATTTTAGCAATTCTCGTAAGGTCGCGGAAGGAGTCGCCCGTGTATTTTTCAAGCTCGGGAGTGCTGTTGCACGTCATAAGAGTGACGGCAATACAGTGTGTGAGCTGTGAGAGAAAAGCTATCATCTTGTCGTGCTCCTCGGGAGAAAGCTCCGTAATGCGCCCAAAGCCGAGCACACGCCCAAGCTCTCTGCATATCTCTATGGCCGCTTTTGTATTTTTCTCCGTAGGCGTTACGATGTAGTTCGCACCGATAAATACCTCGGGGTCGCTGAACTCTACACCGCTCCTCTCGCGCCCCGCCATAGGGTGTGCCGCTATAAATTCAACGTCGGGACGTAATATTGACTGTACCCGCTCGACAACCGAGCCCTTAACGCCCGTTACGTCGGTTATGAGCGCCCCTGGTCGAAGAAGCTGCTGATTTTTTTCTATCCAGTCGATAAAAACAGTAGGGTAAAGCGCGAAGATTACGAGCTCCGCACGTCCTATGAGCTCGGTGTCCAGCTCGGTCGTTCCGTCCGTGATTATTCCGCGCTCCTTGGCGTAGGCTATGTCGCCCTCCTCTTTCGTTATGCAGTATACGCGATAGCCCTTACTTGTGAGCGCCGCCGCATAACCGCCGCCAATAACGCCAAGACCGATTATAAGTATATTTGTACTCTTGTCAAATCTCATATTCCGTCACCCCGATACCCAGCTTTCTTAAGTCGGAGAAAAATTGCGGATAGCTCTTGCTTATAGCCTCCGCCCCCTCAATCTCACCGCCAACGAGGGTGAGAAGGATTGCGAGAGACATTACTATCCTATGGTCGTTATGGCCGTGTAGCCTCTCTGTCGGCGGCTCGAACCTTACGGGATAAACCACCGTCTTGTCCTCATATACACTGACCGTAACGCCGAACTTTTTCAGCTCCTCTGCCATAGCCTCCGCTCTGTCGCTCTCCTTTATTTTGAGCCGCTTTGTTCCTGTAAATACACCGCCGCGCTTCGCCGCCGCGAGAGCGAAGAGAATGGGACCGAGGTCGGGACAGTCACCGATGTGTACCGTCGGTATGCCCGAGTCTAACATCTCATAATATTTTTTGTAAACCTTATCTCCCTGAATGCTGTCGGGATTAAGCCCGAGCACCGATACCTCGCCCGAGAGTATGTTGAACGCATCAGTGAACGCAGCACCCGAATAGTCGCCCTCGACAGTAACGTCGGCGGCAGTGTAATGCTGCCCGCCCGGGATGAATATCGTATGCTCGCCTTCCCATTCGGCCCGAATGCCGAAAAGTCTTATCGCCGCGAGTGTCATTTCTATATATGAGCGGCTCTCTATAGGCGGCGTTATCCTTATCCTGCTGTCCCCCTCGAGGGTGGGCAGGGCAAAGAGCAGACCTGATATAAATTGACTGCTGACGTTTCCGACGACGTGATATTCACCGCTTGGAAGACGTCCTCTTACGGTAATGCTCTCACCGTCCCCTAGAAAGACGAGTCCACGCTCGCTCGCTAGTCTTTCATATACGTCCATAGGCCTTCTCATAAGACCCTCTTTTCCGCGGAACATAACCGTTTTGCCGGAAAGCATAGCTACGGGAATGAGAAACCGAAGCGTACTGCCGCTCTCACCCGCGTCTAGAACTCCGTTCGGCGCCGTCGAGGTCATATCCGTTCCCACAACTACGAGGTCATCACCCTCGCGCACGACGGAAACGCCGAGCGCGGTAAGACAGGTGACAGTCGCCCTCACGTCCTCACAGTCGGATATGCCGCGAATTCTGCTCTCACCGCGGCACATAGCCGCAGAGATAACGAGCCTGTGAGCCATGGATTTAGACGGCGGTGCCGTTACCTTACCCCGTGCCGTCCCTTTTTCTATTTTTACTATCATGTTACTATCCTTGTCTTATATGGTCGATAAGCAGGTCGATAGCATCCTTGTAGCCGTCGATGCCGCGGCCTGTTACCGTTCCGATGCAGGCCTCTCTTACGTAGCTTATTTGCCTGTAGGCCTCACGTTCCTCGACCTTCGATATATGTATCTCGACCGTGGGGAGCATAGTTGCCTTCACCGCGTCGAGAATTGCTATGCTCGTGTGGGTGTATGCACCGGGATTTATAACTATACCGTCAGCACCCTCGAAGAATGCCTCCTGTATCTTGTCGACGAGTGCGCCCTCGTGGTTGGACTGGTATATTACGGGCACAACGTCCTTCGCACGGCAGTGCTCCTCTATCATTCTCTCAACCTCGCCGTAGCTTGCCCGACCGTAGTGACCGGGCTCTCTTATGCCGAGCATATTGAGATTTGGACCGTTTATTACGTAAATCTTCATTTCAAATTCTCCGTGATAAGCCGCGCAACGTCGTCGACACTGCCCGAGCCGTCTATTCGTTCGTCGCATACCGACGAGTATATGGGATATCTCTCGTTATATCTTTTCTCTATCGCCGCTGTGTCGCGCGATAGGGGACGGTCGCCCGTCGGGGTGAGAAGCGATAGAGGTCTGTCGAGGAAAAAGAGTCGTCCGTTCGCACGGAGTGCAGAGACGTTTTCGGTGCGAAGCACGGCACCGCCGCCCGTTGCTATTACCTTGCCCGACAATTTCGACACCTCTCTTATAATCTCGCTCTCGAGCGAGCGGAAATATTCCTCGCCGTGTTCCGCGAATATCGCGGGTATATCCGTGCCCGCGCGCTCCCTTATCAGCACGTCCGTGTCGGTAAACTCACGTGAAAGAAGCTTCGCGAGCGCTCGTCCGACCGAGCTCTTGCCCGACGACGGCATACCTATAAGCACGACGTTTTCTATACTGCGAAGGAGTTTTTTGTATATCCGCTCGACAGTGCCCGCAGGATAGCTTGTATTATGAAAAATCTCCGAGGCACGCACACCCTGCGCTACCAGCATATATAAGCCGCCCTCTGCGGCTACACCCCTCTCTCTCGCCGCGAGGACGAGGCGTGTCCTTAAGGGATTGTATACCGCGTCAGCAACGCCGGTGAGGGCAGGGAAGGCAGATATATCAAGAGGCGAGCTCTCCGTGTTTGGAAACATTCCTACGGGAGTGGTGTTTATGATTACGTTGACACGCTCTGCATCGGCATAAAGCTCATCGTACGTGATAGCTCCGCCCCGCGCAGTGCGCGATACCGTAAGTATTTCTGCTGCACCCAGCGACTCCGCTACAGCTCTCGCCGTCTTCGACGTACCGCCCGTGCCCAGAATTGCAACCGTCGCGCCGGATAGCTCGAGTCCGATATGGCGGATAAGAGCGGCGAGACCGTATGCGTCTGTGTTGTAGCCGAAAAGCTTGCCCTCGCGGTTTACGACAGTGTTGACAGCACCTATGCGCTCCGCTACGGGGTCGATAAAATCAAGATGTGGGATAACGGTTTCCTTGTAGGGAATTGTTACGTTGATACCGAGAAAATCGCGCGACTTGATGAAGCCGTCCACATTCTCCCTCGGTATCTCCCGAAGCTCGTAGGGGTCGGACGTGAGCTCTGTATGTATAAGGCGCGAGAAGCTGTGACCGAGCTTTTCACCAATAAGTCCGTATCTCATAGTCAATCACCGAGGCAGCCCGAGCCGTATCGTGAGGCAAGAAGGTCTGCAATAGCTATAGCCGTCACAGCGTCTACAACCGCGCGCGCTCTGTGTATTATGGCAGGGTCGTGCCTGCCCCGAAGCTCGAGCGTCGTGTTCTCTCCGCTCTTGAGGTCAACGGTGTCCTGCCGCTTGAAGATAGAAGGAGTAGGCTTTACCGCGCACCTGAAGATGACAGGCATACCGTTTGTGATTCCGCCGTTGATTCCGCCGTTGTTGTTCGTAGCGGTAACTACGCGTCCGTCCTCGAAGCGGAAGGGGTCGTTCGCCTCGCTTCCTCTCATATTCGCGAAGCCGAAGCCCGCCCCAAACTCAATTCCTTTAATACCGGGAACGGAGAAGAGCGCGTGGGAAAGAACACCCTCGACAGTGTCAAACCACGGCTCGCCAAGCCCCGCGGGAAGACCGATTACAGCCGTTTCGAGTATACCGCCGACGCTGTCCCCCTCGGCTGCGGCAGCCTCGATTGCTTTTCTCATTTTTTCTGCTGCATTACCGTCAATGACGGGGAAATTCTTCTTCGATAAAATTGCAATATCCGACTCGGTGCAGGCGAAGGGACGGTCGCATATTCCGCCGAGTGAGGATATGTGAGTTCCTATCATAACACCGCTCGCCTCGAGCGCCGATGATATAATGGCTCCCGCCGCCACGAGCGCCGCCGTGACCCTGCCGGAGAAATGTCCGCCGCCGCGCCTGTCCTGATATCCGTTATATTTGCATTCCGCAGTGTAGTCTGCGTGGCCGGGGCGGGGAGTGTAGCGGAGACTCTCGTAATCGGAGCTCTTCGTGTTAGTGTTCTCTATCAGCACCGTAAGAGGTGTTCCGGTTGTGAAGCCGCCGAATGCACCGCTCACTATTCTGTAGTCATCGGGCTCACGCCTTGCCGTCGAAATAGTTCCCGAGGGACGGCGAAGCGCAAGCTTCTCCCTTATGTAGTCATCATCTATAACAATACCGGGTGTGAGTCCGTCAATGACCGCTCCTATCATCTCTCCGTGGCTCTCGCCAAAAAGAGTGACCGTAATATTGCTTCCAAATGTATTTTTCATAATAATCTCCGGTTGATGTAAAATATTATTTACATAAAATGCTGTTTTTCACCGTTTCTGCGAACTCGTCAGCCGTCATATCCGAGATTTCGAATTTTCCGACCTCGGGGACGCGTATTGCTGAAACCTTACCCCCGTGGCACTTCTTGTCGTGGGTGACGAAGGCCAGAGCTCCGTCGAGATTTCCGCAGTATCCTGTGGGAAGTCCGAGCTTGTCCAGCACCGCGACGAGCCTTTTTGCAACCTCGGGAGCGCACATCGGTATCATACCTAGGGCGACACATTCTCCGTGATACATACCGCGCATCTCTTCTTCGGCCTCTATTCCGTGACCGAGCGTGTGACCGAAATTCAGTATCTTACGTAAACCGCCCTCGCGCTCATCAAGCTCGACGACGCCACGCTTAATCTTAAGCGAGGATATTATAACGTCCTCGATGTTTTTCAGTATTTCGGAAAATGAGAGCGACTCGAATTTCTCGAACAGCGCAGCATCAGAGGTTAAGGACATCTTCACCGCCTCTGCCAGTCCGTTTGATATCTGTCTCTTCGGCAGGGTCGAAAGAAGCTCGGTGTCAATGAGAACTGCGCGCGGTTGATAAAACGCGCCTACAATGTTCTTTATGCCCATGAAGTTGATAGCGGTCTTTCCGCCTATGGACGAGTCTACCTGCGAGAGCACGGTTGAGGGAACGTTGTAAAAATCTATCCCGCGCATATACGACGCCGCAGCGAAGCCCGTGAGGTCGCCGACGACACCGCCACCTACCGCAACGGCGCAGTCACCCCTCGTCATATTCATCTCGCACATAGCCGAGAGCACCGACTCGAGGCCCCTTGTGCTTTTCGAGCCCTCACCCTCCGGTACTGTCAGAATTCTGCCCTCGCGACACTGCGAGAGCACACACTCGGCATATTCGCGCGGCACACCCGTGTCGGTAACTATCAGCACCTTGCGGTCGAGCTTAAAATACTCCGCCGCAGAGTGAAGCACTCCGGCTCCTACGGTTATGTCGTAGCCGTGGGGCGAAAGCTCCAGATGTAATGTAGTCATAGACCCAGCTCCTTGTCAATTTTTTATGAACGAGCCCGCAACACGTAGCCTGTCGCAGTGCTCCTCGAGCTCAGAGAGCATAAGACGCCCTTCCTCGGTGTTGAGGCTTCCTTCTGCCTCCACGTAGAAATAATACTGCCAAAGGAGGTCCTTCATAGGCCTCGACCTCAAGCTTCTCATATTAAAGCCGTGCTTACCTATTATGTCAATGGCACGTGCGAGCGCTCCCGCCTCGTTTCGTACTGTGAAGAGAATGAGAGAGGTCATTCTGCCCGGCCTTTCCGAGGCCTTATTTTCCGAGCGCGAGAGTATGACAAAGCGCGTTGTGTTGTTGGCACTCGCGTTTATGTTACGCTCGATGACCTCGAGCCCGTATATTTCTGCCGCCGCCTCGCTCGCGATTGCCGCGACGGTCCTGTCGCCCTTTTCCGCTACAAGCTTTGCCGCCAGAGCAGTATTGCTGTATTCCTTCTCACGGAAGCCGTGGGAGAGTATGTAGTCGTGGCACTGACCGAGTGCCTGCGGGTGGCTTACCACCTCTTCTATTTCAGAAAGCGTGACGCCCGGTACGCCGAGCAGGTCCTGCGTTACCGCGAGCTCGGTTACTCCGTTGACAAAAAGAGGTCCCGAGAAAATAAGGTCGGTTACCTGACCTACCTCACCGTTGTAGCTGTTTTCTATAGGCAGAACTGCTACGTCACATTCTCCCGATACCACGGCGGCATAAGCACTGTCGAAGCTTCCGTAGGCTATCTTTTTCGCGCTGGGGAACATACGCGAGGAGGCAATATGTGCAAAAGCACCCTCGGTTCCCGAGTATGCAACCTTCATTCCCTCGAGTATCTTTGACTGATAGGCTCGCGATACCGCCATTGTGTCCTCGAGAAATCTTACGTAATATGCGCGTATGTCATCATTCTCGATAAGAGCGGAGTTCCTCGCTATGACCTCTCGCTCACGCTCGGGGTCGAGTATCGAAAGACCGTGCTCGCGCTTGTACTCCGCGACCATTTCCGCCGCGTGCATACGCTCCGTGAAAAGACTTGCCATCTCACGGTCAACTCTGTTTATTATTTCTCTTGCTTCCTTAAGACTACTCATACCTTAACCCTTTAAACCATAGCTTTTTGCCAGAGCCGAGAAGGCGGGAAGCGCCCGCTTTATTTCCTCGGTCTCAACACAGTAGGATATCCTGACGTACCCGGGGCAGCCGAAGCTGTCGGAGGGGACGAGCAGTAGCTCGAAATCCCGTGCCCGCATAGCGAATTCATTAGCATCTGGAACAGGGGATTTTAAAAACAGATAGAACGCACCAGAGGGGGGGACACATTCGAAGCCATAGGACGAGAGCTCCGAGAGAAGAAGCCTTCTGTTTCTATCGTATACCGCGATGTCTGATACCTCGCCGAGCACCTTTGGCAATATTCGCTGCATAAGGCTCGGAGCGCAAACGTATCCGAGTGAGCGCGCAGCCCCCGCCACCGCTGCAAATACCGAGTCGCACTCGGGGATAGACGGCGATACCAGAACGTAGCCTATCCTCTCTCCGGGAAGGGAAAGGGATTTGCTGAACGAATAGCAGACTACAGTGTCACGGTAAATGCTCGGAATAAAGGGTACCTCCGCTCCGTCGTAAACGAGCTCGCGGTAGGGCTCGTCCGCGATAAGATAAATGGACTTGCCGAGCTCCGCCTCGGCAGAGGAGAGAACCGAAGCCAGCTGCTCAAGACGCTCGCGAGTAATAACGGCGCCGCTCGGATTGTTCGGAGAGTTTACGATTATAGCCGCAGTACGCGGAGTTATAGCTTCCTTTATCGCCTCGATATTGGGCTGGAAATCCGGACAGGAGGGCACCTCCACGGCACGTCCGCCGCTCTTCTCGATAAATACCTTGTATTCAGGAAAGTATGGAGCCAGCACGATAACCTCTTCACCCTTTGTCACGAGAGCTCCGAGAGCAGAGGTGAGAGCCGCGGCTGCACCGACGGTAACGTAGATGCTGTCACCGCTGACGGAAAAGCCGTGCGTCCTAGTCAGATACTCGGCAATAGCGCGCCTTGTTTCGGGAGCTCCCGATGCCGAGGTGTAGCCGTGAAGCGACGTTGAGGGCCCGTCCTCAATCAGACGCACTATCTCGCGGTCGACGGACGGGGGAGGGGAAACGCTCGGGTTGCCGAGAGAGAAATCATAGACGTGCTCGGCGCCTATCTCCGACTTTCTCTTTTGTCCGTATTCAAATATTTCTCGTATAACGGAGCGCTCGCGCCCCAGCTTTTCAGCTTTTCGGTTAATCATTTATCTGCTCCTCAAAATATGTTAACACTGTTAACACACTTTCTTTTAAATATATTATACACGCAAGGATGATAGATGTCAAGAGAATTTTTTAAAACTACTTGCAAAAGGGCTTCGAATGTGCTAAAATACAATTGTTAATAGTGTTAACTTTGCTTTTTGGAGGTATAACGTGGAAGAGGATTACAGAGCCGATGACCTGCGTACACGGCTGATACTCGGCGGACTTTCGGAGCTCGCGGAGCACGGAATACGTGATTTCTCCCTTCGCAGAGTCGCTCTTTCGCAGGACGTTTCCTGCGCCGCGCCCTATAGGCATTTTAAGGATAAGGATGAGCTCATATTGGCTATAATCGGCTATGTGCGCGAAGGGTGGGAGCTTCTTTCGGGCGAGGTGGTCGAGGTATATGGAGAGGGAAGTGCCGAATGTATAACCGAGCTGTGCTTACTTGCCGTGCGCTTTTGGCTCGGAAACGGAAATTTTCGCTCCGTTTTGCTCCTGTTGCAGTCTGACGGAAATATGGAACGGAGGCGCGAGATATCGCGCTTTGATAAACCGATTTGCGATAATATAACGCTCTTTGCCCGAGCACGCGGTCTTAACGATGAGGATTTACGCGTTCTGACCTCGACCGTTCTTACTCTTGTATATGGCTCGCTCTCACTCGCGAGTGCAGACCCCGAGGAAACCGAGTTTTTGCTCTCTAATATGAAAAGTAAGGTAATAGAGGCCTTTATTCCCTACGTATGATGCCTTACATATAAAAAACGGCTCAAATGAACTGAACCCGTAAAAACGGACATTGAAATAAAAAACCTCTTGTAGTAGAATAGAAATATCTACTGCAGGAGGTTTTTTGTATGGGAAACAAGAAAGGAAGAACAGCATATCCCGAGAATTTCAAGGCATTGGTAATAGAGGCTCATCAAAATGGAGAAAGTTATGAAAGCATAGCACGCAGATTTAAGATTAGTACATATTCAGCTAAATCATGGTGTGGAAGCAGACCGGAGGTAAACAGGCGTAAAATTGCACCATTGAAACGCGGACGCCCAACAAACAAACCGGAAGAGTTAGAGCAAAAAGTTAAGCGTCTTGAAATGGAAAATGAGCTACTGCGAAATTTTCTTCGAGAGTTGGAAAGGAAGTGAGAGCCGGCGTAAAATATAGAGTAATTCACCGTTTCAAAGATAAATACAACGTGCGAGATATGTGTATCTTCTTTGGAGTATCCCGTAGCGGTTATTATGCTTGGACGAAAAAAGCAGACAAAGAAGATCCGGACAAGCAGATTGGCGAACTAATACGAGATTGCCAAAAGAAAACGCGTCAGACATACGGATACCGACGTGTTCAGATATGGTTATTACGTGAATTTGGGCTCGTAATGAACCATAAAGCAGTACTCCGCGTAATGAATAAGTACAATTTGCTCTCTAAATCTCGCAGAAAACGCAAGTGGGTACAGAACTGCGAGAGCATACATAAATACACCAATTTGTTTGAGAGAAACTTTAATGCCGAGCGTCCGAACCTAAAATGGTGTACGGACATTTCATACATACCAACGAAAGAGGGATTTGTTTATCTGTCTGTAATCAAGGATTTATACGACAATTTTGTAGTTGCATACAAAGTAGGAACAGAAAACAATAACAATCTTGTCTTTGAAACAGTTAAGGCTGCAAAAAGAGAGGTCACTGCAGAGTTGCAGCTCCACAGTGACCAAGGCTTTCAATACACTTCAGAGGGGTATTTTAAGCTAACAAAATCTTACCACATAACGCCATCAATGTCAAGTCCGGGAACGCCACTTGACAACGCTTGTGCTGAAAATTTCTTCAGCACACTCAAATCCGAGTGGCTTCATCGGTACACACCGGCGACTAAGGAGGAGGCTCGCCTCCTCCTTGGTGAATACATTCATTTCTACAATTATGAACGGATTCAGCTAAAAACAAAACTGACACCGTATGAGAAACGATGTCAGTTTCAAGAAACAACGAGCTTTTAAGAGCAAATCAAAGCTATTCTACGAAATGTTTTTTTATTTCGTGTCCATCGCCTTGGGTTCACTCCACAAGGCCTAGAAATTGGTCGTTTTTTATTTTCTCCGATAACCTCAAAAATTCGTATTATACCGTGATTTTTATGATAAATTCGCTATATTTTATTTCGATAGTTAAACTTTTTTAACACTTGTTTTTTTCGATTGGTGGTTACTTCGGTATATATCTGAGTAGTTGCTACGCTGGCGTGTCCAAGAATTTCTTGAACAGAGCGAAGATCGGCACCGTTTGCAAGTAAATTCGTAGCAAATGTATGCCTTAAATAATGCGGTGTAGATTTCACATTGATTTTTGCTTTTTCAGCGTATTTTCGATACACATTTTCTATTCCGTAGATGCTCATAGGTTGTCCGTTGCGATTAACAAAAATATGGCTCCCTTGAGCTTTCTTTCGCTCTTTTATCAATACAGACAGCCTCTCCCACGTTATCGGTGATGATATGTATATAAGCCTTTGCTTGCGTCCTTTACCGTGAATAAGAATCGTTCTTTCGTTGGGAATGATATCATCCAGAGTAATTGCCGCAGCCTCACCTATACGTATACCGGTGCTGATAAGCAAATCCATTAAGGCAGCATCTCTTATTAGCTGTTTCTTTTGAAACTCAGATAATGTATCATAATCAATATCAAAACAATTCAATAATCTCGATACTTCGTTTATAGATAGTGTTTTTGGAAGTCTTCTCTCCTGCCGAAATTTGAATTTGAGCTTGGAAAAGGGATTGTTTGCTATAATCCCCTGACTGTCCAGGTAATCATAGAAATTTTGAAGCGTGACTATTTTTCTGCGAATCGATGTGTCTTTAAGAGATAATGTTTTATTTAAATATGCTATGTATTCACATACATCCGTATCTAGTATCTCGTGTTGATATTCTGCGAATTGTAGCAGATCCCCTTTATATGCCTCCAATGTCTTTGTAGACAAGTTTTTAGTAGCTTGTATGTAGTTTAAAAACTGAAAAATGTGTTTTTTCATGAGTTTCCTCCAATAATCGTCAAAATCCATTGAAAATTATATCATAGTATGGTATAATTGGTGCAAATAACTAACAATTATTTGGAGTATATATGTCACGAAATTATGATGCAAAGAATCGAATAGAATTAGAATTATTCATTAATCAAGTAGCAGAAAAAATATTGCAAAACAATTTAAGTTTGTTTGTTGGAGCAGGCTCCTCTATGCAATATAATTTTATGAGTTGGCGAGAATTGATGGAAGAAATCTGCGATGGTTGTAACGATTGGAACAATACCGAAAAAGCCCAATATGCTGAATTAAAAGGAATTGAGGTCAAGAAAAAAATATGTGAAAAAATGACATCAAAAACAATAGAACTTGACGTGAATCAAACATATTTGAACTATTTATTGGATTTTAAATTTAAAAGCATATGGACTACAAACTATGATCTCATAATCGAGAAAGTTTTAGGGAAAAAGGGGAAAAAATATATTCCAATATTTAAATATAACGATTTTCAAAGTCTTTCATATCCTAATGAAAACTTCCTTTTTAAGATCAATGGATCTTGCTCAAGTCCAGAAAGTATTGTTATTACAAAAAATGACTTTATTGATTATAGAACTTCTCACGAAGCATATCTAATACTATTGAAGCGAGAACTCCTTTGCCACAACTTTTTGTTTATAGGATGCTCGTTTGATGATGATATTCTGCGAATATGTATAAAAGACATTTTAAATTGTATTGACAATAGTCGAGAAAACTATATCATCAATCACTATGCAATAATTGCAGAACGAAATAAGGAAAAGTTAAGTTATATTTCGACTGATTTACTTAAGCATTATAATGTTAATTGCCTTTTGGTAGATCAACCTTGCAATGCACATAGAATTGCATATGGTATCTCAAACAAAGTGAAATACAGCTCAATTTTTATTTCTGGTGCAAAATCCTTTGAACGCCATTCAGAAGAAGAGGCTATTGGGAAAAAAGTTTGTAAAGAGCTTGTCAAGGCTTTTATGGATATAAAAGCGTTTCCATTTAAATTTATATCTGGAATGGGTATGAGCATAGGTAATTTTATTTGCGGTTCAATTAAAGAAAGCTGTGATGAAAATAAAAATCTTAACAGATACTTACAAATGGAACCTTTCCCCTTTACAAGTCCTGAAGCAAACAAGAAACATAGAAAAGACATGGTTAGTAAGGCTGGAATTTTTATTTTTTTATATGGAGATCATGAAGAAAACAATCGAACAGGTGGTATGTGGCAAGAATATTACGAAGCAAAGAATAGCGTGAATAGTATAATTGTTCCTATACCGTGTGGTGATAATTCTATTTCAAAAGGCATATTTGAATTAGAGTTAGAGGATAAAAACTCTTTTTCATATAAGAACCAAACCTTGTTAATCGGTTTTGAACATGAAAATCCAAATGAAGCCTTTTTCACTTCGTTAGTGGACAAAATTATATTAGCAAGCAGAATGCACATGGATGAAGTATTGGATGAAATTAGCAAAGCTTTTATTGATTAATCTAAAGAATTGGAAATGCTTAACAAGAGTATTGATTCTATAATTTTATATGTATCGAATGATATTTTTTTGTTTTCATATATCATATATGAGATTTTTCTTATTGTTTTTTCGTATGGATTATTATTGAACAGTCGTATCAAGCAAATTAAAAAAATTGTTCTATCTCTATAATTCGTTTCGTCAAAATCATTAAAAGCAATCAATGCATTATATATATCAATACTGTTTGTAATTGGCAATCTTTTAAAATAATCAATCATATCATCAAATGTATGAAATTTGCAATCTTTTTTCTTGTCTTGAAATATCCGATTAATGATTTGAAATCCAATTTGTTCAATAGAATCTCCGGTATGAATGAATTGATACTTTATACTCAATAGATATTTTAATCTTGAATTTGCAATATCTTCTTTAGAAATATCCAATAAAATGGGGAATATCACTATATCTTCTCCATTTTTATATCTTTGGAAAAAATAATCAGATTCTTCACACGGCCAATTGCTGTCTAGGTATTTCTGATTTATTATTAGTACACAATAATTTGATTTATTTATTCCTTTGTTGATGATTGTTGAATGCAGTTCATCACCTAAATATAATTCGTGTTGGTCATACCAACATTTTAATCCGTAGCTATTGAAAAAATCTAAAAATTTTATAGCAAATTCTTGTCGTGCTATTCCCGAAAAAGAAATAAATATACTCATATATACTCCAAATAATTGTTAGTTATTTGGAGCAAATCTAAGCACTAACTGGTAAAACAAAAAGAGCTAATAGTATTGATGAATCTACAAAGGAATAGATTATAAATCCGATACGCGAGAATGAAAAGTTTGTAACCA
>JAFTKH010000015.1 GCA_017453365.1 Clostridia bacterium | reverse complement strand
TAGAAATAGGCGAATTTTGGATAGAAATCCTTCATCGCGACCCGACGCCGTATTTACATACTGCGAGGGGAGAGAGGGATTTATACCGAACCTTCGTTTTTCGCTCGTTTTTTGAGATAGAAATAGGCGAATTTTGGATAGAAATCCTTCATCGCGACCCGACGCCGTATTTACATACTGCGAGGGGAGAGAGGGGGGATTTATACCAAAATTCGCCATTTCTATTACTTTATGACTGCTTCGGGGTGACGCTCCATAATAAGGGAAAGCGCTTCTTCATCAAGGAAAACGTCCACCTCGCCCTTAAAGAACTGGAGTATCGATGCGGGGTTCTTCGGGCTTACCTCACCGAAGAAGGCGTCCTCGAGGATAGCAGCCTTCGCGGTGCCGTTCGCTACCATTACTATCTTCTTCGCCTGCATTATCTGGCCGATACCCATAGTAAGCGCGCGTCTCGGAACATCGTCGGGAGACTCGAAAAATCTCGAGTTCGCGTCTATCGTCGACTTCGTAAGGTCGACAAGGGCGGTACCCTTCGAGAAGCTGTCGGCGGGCTCGTTAAAGCCGATGTGTCCGTTGTGTCCGATGCCGAGCACCTGGATATCTATACCGCCCATAGACTCGATAACACCGTCATAGCGGCGGCGCTCTGCCTCAAGGTCGGTTGCAAGTCCGTCGGGAAGATTTGTGTTCTCTTCCTTGATATTGATGTGGTTGAAGAGGTTGTCGTGCATAAAGTAGGAGAAGCTCTGGTCGTGGTCGGCCGAAAGTCCTACGTACTCGTCAAGGTTGACGGTCTTCACACCCTCGAAGCTTATCTCGCCCGCCTCGCATTTGTTAATGAGCTCGCGGTACATCATTACGGGAGAGGAGCCGGTTGCGAAGCCGAGAACAGCGTCTTTCTTTTTCTTAAGAAGCTCGGCTATAACGTTCGCGCATTTTTCTGCCGCCTCCTTCTGTGTTTTCGAATAATAAATTCTAATCATTTTTTCCTCCGGATTTGTATATTTTGAAGCCACGTCTATATTATATGACAAAACGGCTCCGAATTCAACATAGAAAAGTTTGTTTTTTTGTGCAACTGCGAGTTGCGGCTTCGATTAAGAATATTTTTTAACTATTGCCTGCATCTCGGCAAGATGCGCCTCCATATCCGAAACGAGCTTAAACTGGTTTCTGGCGCGGTCGAGGTTCTGACCGGGTCTGTGCGTCTTGAAATAGGTATCGCCGTTAAGATAATCTGCAAGGAATCGCATACCGCACTCGAAGGTCATCATAATGGCGCCTATCGGCAGAAGCTCGAGCTCACCGTCGGAAAGTCCGCCCTTCGCTCCCTCTACAAAGCCCTTTACGTAAAGCTCGTAGAGATTTATGTCGAAGTTCACCTTCGTAAGGTCTGCCTCATCCTCGGCAGCGGTGGTAGCGCCGAAGCGTATCGAGTCACCGAAGTCGTTTACGGAATATCCGGGCATAATCGTATCAAGGTCGATAACGCAAAGTCCCTTCCCCGTATCCTTATCAAAGAGGACGTTATTTAGCTTCGTGTCGTTATGCGTTACCTTAAGAGGAAGCTTGCCCTCGGCGTGAGCGCGCTCGAGCGTGCCCGCAAACTCCTCCCTCGACTTCGCGAACTCGACCTCGGCCGAAACCTCGCCGAGCCTGCCCGAGAGGTCGTTTTCTACGGCCTCCATAAGCTGTCTGTATCTGTCGGGGGTATTATGGAAATTAACAATTGTTTCGTAAAGCGTATCCGCGGGGTAATCGCTGAGAAGATACTGGAAATTACCGAATGCCACGGCACTGTCGTAGAACTGCTCGGGGCGCTCAACCTTATCGTAGCAGACAGAGTCGGTAACGAAGAGGATAAGACGCCAATAATCTCCGTTCTTATCGACAACGTAATCCTTACCGTCAAGAGCCTTCACGACGTTCACGGCCTCGCGCTCGGGGTCGCCGCCTGCGGCTTTAATCTTTTTCCTTAAGAACTCGGTTACACGAACGTAGTTTTCCATAAGCTTCGCGGGCTCGCGGAATACGTTCTTATTTATTCTTTGCAGAACGTACTCGTGAAATTCACCGTCGCCGTCCTTCGTCCTGACAAGTCGTGTGTCATTGATATGTCCGTTTCCGTACGGCACCGCGGAAACAAAATTACCATTCACAGCAAATTTTTCTATTATAAGCTCCATCATGCTCTTCATACTCTTCTGCTCCTTCATCATTCCCAATAGTCCCGCACCGATAATCCCGGCGTCGTTTCTGTATTTTGCGACCTCGACCCTTATTCTCGAGCTATCCGTTCCGAAGGATATACGCTTTATCCTATCGCGAAGGGGATTCATAAGGTTCTCTCCCTCTCCCGATATTCCGCCGCCGATGCAAACGACTGCGGGCTGGAACATATTTACAACGTTCGCAACGCCTATCGCGAGGTAGTTTATGTAATCCGCTACAACCATAGTGGCCGCAAAATCGCCTTCCTTCTGCGCACGGAAGGGAGTAACGCCGCTGACCTTATCTATATTTCCGTCTGCAATACGCCACATAAGGCTATCGGGATAAAGATTCATGACGCGCTTCGTTTCCTTCACAAGCGCCGATGCGGAGCAATAGGCCTCAAGGCAGCCGCGCCGTCCGCAGGAGCATTGTCTTCCTCCGGCCTCGACTACCATGTGTCCTATCTCGGCGGCGAAGCCGTTTATACCCTCCCATATCTGACCGTCGACTACGATACCGCCGCCGACACCCGTACCGAGGGTTATCGCGATAAGCGAGGCCTCGCCCGCGCCGGAGCCCCATATAGCCTCGGCATACGCCGCAGCGTTAGCATCGTTGGCAACGAATATCGGCCGCTTCGTAAGCTCCCGTGCAATATCGGCAAAGGGCTCGTTCGTCCAGCCTAGGTTGCTCGCGCTGACGACCACACCGTCCTTCACGACGCCGGGCGTGGCAATTCCTATCCACGAAAGCTCTCTCATTTTAATTCCTCGCCTGTCACAAAGCTGACGGCAGAGTCCCGCGATATCCTGCGATATCGCGCGGCAGGGACGGGGAGCATTCGTTTTGATGCTCACCTTATCCAGAATGCGCTTACTGTCAAGGTCGACAAGACCGACGGCTATATTGGTACCGCCGAGGTCGACTCCTATGCAATATTTCATCTACGCCTCCGTTTTATTAATTTAACATACTAATTATAGGATATTCCCTTGACAATTACAATGTAAAATTGTATAATTATTTGTAGAATAGAACGGTTTTTGAGAACATTTTACAAATTCGGAGTTGAAAATGAAAAAGCAGGAAATAGTTTCGGTGCTCTCCGAGCTCCATAAAATAACGGGCTTCCGCGTTTCGCTTCACGGTGCCGACTACAGCGAGATAGCCGCATATCCCGAGAAAAAAAGCGAGTTTTGCCGCAGGGTGCACGAGCTGCCCGAGGAATACAGGGCGTGCGTAGCGTGTGACAAGGAGGCCTGCCGCGAGGCGCTGGCAAAGCGCGACACGCATATTTATAAATGCCGCTACGGCTTTACCGAGGCTGTGAGTCCCCTCTACAATTTCGGTACGCTCACAGGCTTCCTTATGATGGGGCAGGTCTTCGAGGAGGGGGACCGCGCTCGCTCCTTTCCCCTCTCCGATAAGCTTGACGCCTGCCTTTGTGACATACCGTCCGTAAGGTCGGACATGATACGCTCATACGTAAAAATAATGACGATATGCGCGCAGTATCTGACCCTATCGAACGCTATACCTAACGAGAAGCCGACGGTGGCGGAAATGGTCAAGAGATTTATCCACGAGAACTTTAGCGAGAAAATCGGAATAGCGGAAATATGCAGGGAGGTCGGTTGCTCGAAATCGACGCTTATTACGTGCTTTAAGCGCGCCTACGGAACAACGGTTAATAAGTACCTCACCGACGTGCGCCTCGGAGAGGCCCTGCGAATGCTCCGAGGAGGAGATATGAGCATCGGAGAGATAGCAGAGGCGACGGGCTTTTCCGACCAGTCCTATTTCTCGAAGGTTTTCTCATCGAAATACGGCTTTCCCCCGAGCGAATACGCGGCACGCACCGCTGACTCTCACGGCCTGCAATAAAAGGAGACACAGATGAAAATATTACATACATCCGACCTTCACCTTGCATCGAGCCTCACCTCTAGGCTGACGGGTGAGAGACTGAAAACACGGCGCGCGGAGCTTTCGCTCGTGTTCGAGCGTACGGTAGAGGAAGCCGTTTACCGCGGCGCTTCGCTTATCATTATAGCCGGAGACCTCTTTGACACCGAGCGAATAACGGCAAGGCAGAGAGAGCATATACTCGAGAGCATCGCGAGATGCCCTATGCTGGATTTTCTGTATCTGCCGGGAAACCACGAGCGCGAGGCGCTCACCGCGGGTGTCGGTAAGCTCCCCGAAAACCTTAAGCTTTTCGGCAGCGAGTGGACCTACTACGACTACGGGCTCGTGCGTATAGCGGGCAGGAGCACCCTCTCGGCGGATATGTTCGATACCCTGCAAAAAGACCCCGAAAAGAAGAATATAGCCGTGCTCCACGGCGGTGTTTCGGATAGGAGCAGTGAGAGCGCCGTAGGCCTCAAGGATGCGGCGGCCTCCGGAATAGATTACGTAGCGCTCGGCCACTATCACAGCTACGAGCATATACGGCTGGAGGGCGGCGGCTCTGCGGTGTACTCGGGAACTCCCGAGGGGCGAGGCTTCGATGAGGCAGGGCCCTGCGGCGTCGTTCTTATCGAAACCGACGGTGTCGGACTTTCTCACAGCTTCATTCCCACGGCAAAGCGCGAGATAGTAATAAAAAACGTAGACATATCCGCAGCGCATACAAGGCTGGATATAGACGATGCGGTGCGTGAGACACTGCTCGGCGTAGAGGACACGAGCCTCGTAAGAGTCGTGCTCACGGGCAGGCACTCTCCCGAGCTCGCCGTGGATACCGACACGCTAAATAGGCGGTATGCCGAGAAATTCTTCTATTTCGAGGCGCTTGACGAGAGCGGAATTGTGATAAACCCCGAGGATTACAGGTACGACAAGTCTCTAAAGGGCGAGTTTATCCGTCTTGTTATGTCGAAGGAAATGGACGAAGCGGAGCGCGAGAGGATAATAAAAACCGGGCTCGGCGCGCTCGTCGGCGACCTTACGGACATATAGCCAAAAAGCCAAGCCTTACAAGGATAGGAGTAATTATGCGACTGATTGAGTGTTACATAGAGAATTTCGGTATTTATCACGAATACAGCTGTAAATTCGGACGGGGACTGAATTCCATTCTTTCGGAGAACGGAAGCGGAAAGACGACCCTGACGGTATTTCTCGCCGCTATGCTCTGGGGCTTTCCCGAGACGAAGAAGCAGAGCCTCGACGAGAATGACAGAAAAAAATATACGCCGTGGCAGGGCGGCAGATACGGCGGCTCCCTCACCCTCGAGGCGGGCGGAAGGAGCTATACGGTGGAAAGAAGCTTCGGTGCGAAGCCGTCCGACGACACCTTTGTTTTAAGAGATACCGTGCACGGCAATATCAGCACCGACTACACGGAGAGGATAGGCGAGGAGCTCTTCGGCATCGACAGAGACGGCTTTTTAAGAACCGCCTTTCTCTCCGAAAAAAATCTCTCCGCCTCGAATGAAAACAAATCGATATCGGCAAAGCTCTCCGACCTTGTAGGCGTAGATGCGGACATAGGCGGCATCGACGATGCTCTGGCCCTTCTCGAGGAGCGCCGAAAATTCTACTACAAAAAAAGCGGAAGATGTGAGATAGGCAACGTAAAGGCAAGCCTGTCAGAAAAAAAAGAAGAGCTCGACGGGATAAACCGCAGGCGTGCGGAGGCCGGGGAAAGAGCGAAGCGCCTTATCGAGCTCTCGGACGCGAAGACAAGACTCGAAGAAGAAAAAAAGGCGCTCTCATCCCGAATCATAGAAAGCACGGAGCGCAGCATCAGACAGCTGAACAGAGAAAGATATGATGAGCTCTCGGCAAAGCTTTCTGGCTACGAGTCCCGCCTTGCCGAGCTTGACGAAATCTTCGGCGGCAGTATCCCGACGGCAAAGGAAATAGACGAGATACGCTTCTCTCTACTCGAATGCGAGAGAATAGAAAAAGAAGAGGCGGCCTCGCCGCCTGACGGCACAGCCGAGCTTGAAGAAAAATACGGTGCGTTAAGCTTCGATATTCTCGCCTCCACCGACAGAGCTCTCGCAGAGCTTACGGAGAAGGAGCGAAGCCTCGCCGATGCCGAAAGCAAAAAGGCAAAGGAGGATGCAAGCAAGGCTCGCGATGCAGGCTCGCGTGGAAAATCAAAGGCAGTGCTCGCGACAACAATTGTTGGCGTCTTACTTGCTCCCGTGGGGCTTATTTTGGGTTCCGTGCTTTCGCCCGCGCTATATGCTATAGCGGTTATAGGAGCGATTTTACTTTGCACGGGTATCACTCTTACGCTATTTAAGAGAAAAAACGAGATGCGTGCTGCAGAGCACTCGCCTGACGTCACAGCGCCCGACACCGACGCCGCAGCCGCTGAGGCATCCGAGCTTCGCTCTATGCTCTCGGATTTCTGCCGTGAGCTCGGGGAGCGCGGAGAGGATATTCCCGCGGAGCTCGCGAAAATACGGGCGGATTACACGAGGTATTACACCCTTCGTCTGTCGCGCGAGGGAGATGCGGAGGGCAGAGGACGGCGACTCGCTACGGTTAAGGAAATGCGAGCGAGGGCGGCAGAGTTTCTCTCACGCTTCAAGCTCTCGGGCGACGACCCGCTCTCCAGACTCTCGGAGCTTACCGGTGAATACGGATATACGAAGCTAGAGGCAGAACGGGCACGCCGGGAATGCATAAGCTACAGAGAGACTCACGAAATAGCAGACGTGAAGGAAGAGCCTGCGGCGCCGAGCGCCGATTTAAAGGAAGAGCTCTCGCGGCGCGAAAGTGAGCTTTCCGCCCTCGGTGCGGAGCATGCACGGCTCACCCGAGAATGTGAAAGGGACGTCCTAGACGCGGAGCGGGGGGACGAGCTCACGTCGGAAATAGCAGAGCTCGAGGACAGACTCGCGGAATATACGCGCAACCTGTCAGTTATACAAACGACGGCCCTCCTTCTTAAAGAGGCGTGCGACAATATGACCGCACGTTATATAGGCAAGACGAGGGATAGCTTTCTAAAATACGAGAAGGCCATCGGCGGTGCCGGCGGTACGTTCGCCGTCGATACGGATTTCACTGTATCGAAAAGCGAGCACGGCGCGGCCCGCAGCGAGGAGAGCTACAGCCGCGGTACACGCGACCTCTACGCCCTCGCCATACGGCTGGCACTTATTGACTCGCTCTACGAAAACGAGCCGCCCTTCATAATTCTCGACGACCCCTTCCTTTCCTTTGACGACGAAAAAACGGAGAAAGGAAGGAAGCTGCTCCGCGAGCTCGCGAAGGATAGGCAGATACTTTATTTCACCTGCTCAAAAGCGAGAGAGGTAAAATAAAAAAACGAGCCATCCGTGCCGCCGATGCGCGAATAGGCTCGCCCCGGATTGCCTTCGTCATAGAAGAAACGGGGCAATAAAAATCGTAATACGGTATATTTAAAATCGCGAAGCCGCAGGGCCTCCGTTTATGACGGCATGCCGTCAAATCATTCGTATTGCATTTATGTAAACAAAGTCATCGGTCAAGAAAAAAGGACTGAGAATGTGAAAATCCTCAGTCCTTTTTCTGTCGGTAGGTAACGAATTTTATTAAATTTCAAAGCCGTCCTTTAGAGCATTACCTATCGGCTGCCCCTTGCTCTTACGCCTGTTTTTTTAAGAGGTCACGGATTTCCGCGAGGAGCTCAAGCTCTTTCTTTTTACGCTCTTCCTCGGCAAGGAGCTTGGCTTCCGCCTCTGCCTTTGCCTTCGCTTCAGCAGCAGCGGCTGCCTCGGCAGCTGCCTTTGCCTCTTCCTCGGCTTTAGCGGCAGCGAGGCTTGCCTCCTCATCGGCGTGAGTTAAGGCGTTAATCATATTCTCGCGCAACTTCTTCGAGTGTGCCATTACAGCGGAAGCGATACGCATAACGAGGAACAGAACAAGAGCGATAATAAGGAAGTCTATTATCTTCTGCACGAAGGTTCCCCAGAGCAACTCGACTGCAGGCTCAATTATGACAGTAGAATCGAGAGGGTCATACACGGGGTCCTTAATCACCAAAGTCATGGTGTCAAGAGAGGAATCCCCTGTCAAAAGAGCAAGAAGAGGGGAGATAAATCCCTTGGTGAATGCGGTAACGATGGCGGTGAAGGCAGATGCAACGGCAACACCGACTGCCATATCCACTACGTTTCCGCGTGTGATGAATTTTTTGAAATCAGCCCAAAGCTTTTTCATAAAAACGTCCTTTCTTTATGTAATATTAAAATTGATAAGCTATTCGTTCTCTTCGGGTTCCCTGCCGATGTCATAGGCAGAGCGTACTCGAAGCTCCCTCCGCAGCACCTCAATGGCCGTAGCGTGCTCTGTCTCAAGGTCTATGCGCACGGGCGACCTGTCGGTAATGTCGAAATAATTATCCTCTATGCTGACGGCAGTATCGCCGAAGCTTATCTCAACGCCCTTCGCAAAAACGTCGGACGAGAGAGTGAGGATAAAGCGGCTTCCGCCGCCCGATATCTCTGTACGGATATTCGGCCGTCTAAGCTTGAAAAATTTCGGAGGTGTAAACAAAAGTGTACCTCTCGATACCGTGATGAAGCTATCGGATATAGAATATGAAACGTAGTATTCATCAAGGCTCTCCCCCACTATCTCTCCAAAGTCGGACGTGAGGATATCCATAGAAGAAAACGGCTCTGCAGTTACAGTGAAGGCATCGCGGAATGCGGCTCGGCCATCGGCCGCGCAAACGGCATAAGAAAACTTAAAGGTCTTCGCCTCGCGCGACTCATTGGAGATAAAAAACGTGACACGGGTACCGTCCGATACAGCCCCGACGTAAGCAGGGGCGAAAAGACGGGAGAGCGCATAGCAGTGCGGCTTACGTCTGCCGTAGCGGTCCACGAGCGACCTCGACACCGTGGGGGCCGCATCGGAGAGCCTGGGCATTACCGAATACATAGCCGAGGGTCTGCTTCGCCTGGTTTTCCCTATCACCTCCGAGAGCCTGTCCGCTTCGGTGAGAGAAACGGCATAGTAGGCCTCTCGAAGGCCCGATGGAAATCTGTAGAGAAGGCCCGAGAGCAGCTCCGCGTTATCGGAGAGCTCCGAGAGGCTCGAAAGTGCGTAGGAATTAAGGTTCATATCGTCGGGAGAGAGCATATCGCACAACGACCTCTCGCCGGGGAGAGTTGCCCTGCCCCACTCGGCTATAGAGTCGAGAGACTCGGTCGAAAGGCGAGCCTTATCCGCAAGAAAATCGGGGAGCTCCGTCTCCCTCGCTCCACCCGTCAGCAAAACTGCGCGGAAGGACACGTGATACGCCTCGCTCCTATAGGCCTCGAGAAAGGCGGAAAGGTTCCCGTCAGAGGCCAGCTCGGGTATTGCTATAAGACCGAGCTCGTCGCAAACGTCGAAGAACTCCGCCCCCGGGTACTTACCGCAGTCCTTCACAATAACCGTATTAAAGCCAGAGCGGGCGCACTCGTAAAGATTGGTTTTTATCCTCTCCCTGTCGAGCATGGGAAGAAACAGGTCGTCCGGGTAGTAGCACACGGCCTTCATATAGAAATTCGTACCGTTAAAGGACAGGGTCGGCAAGCCGCAGGGATTGTTCTCCCCCATAAGAAGCCGGCAAAGGCCGACACGCATATCTGCGCTGTCTATTACCTCACCGTCGGCATAGAGATTTACCGTCAGGCGGTAGAGGTTCTGCACACCGAGAAGAGAGGGCCACCAGGGGTTCGGCTCGGTTATATCTATCTCTCCTGTACCCGAGGACATACCGCAATAGTATACCCTGCCGCCGGGAGAAACGAGGGTTGCTACCGCGCGCGTTGCGCCGCCCGCCTCAAAGGTCTCGGCGCTTATACGAAATCTCACGCTCTCGCCCCGAAGCTCCGAGGACACGAAAACCGAGGTAATTATATCGTGATTAAAGCCCACGAGCTCGACGGACCCAAGCGAAAGGTCGAGCGGGTCGTCCCCCCTGTCCTTCGCGTTCATTTCTATCTCAAGGGTGTTGTTGCCTATATGTAAAAGCTCCTTTACGTCAAGGGTCGTATCGCGGTCGGTGAAGGTCACTCCTATCTCCTTACCGTTCAGACGAACGTAAGAGCGAGCGGTACGCCGTAGGCGTAAAACAACGCGGCGCATAGAGTACATAAGCCCATTTACGGTAAAGCACGCCTTAAGCACGGCGGTTTTTCCGAGGGAAGAGGAGGCGATTAATGCAGCCTTATTTACCCTGGGGGCAGCTCCCGCGCCGAGGAGCTCACGCGCGACGGATATGGGCGTGGTATACACTGCACCCGAGTGCCCGTCCGCACACAGCTCAAAGCTTAATATCTCCTGCTTTATCATAGTCACCTCACGGCATTTCTTTCTTCAAGCTATATTTTATCACATCCGAATTGTTTTTTCAACCCCAAAAAAGAGTAATTTTAAACAAAGCGAAACCTGCAATTTCGTCAATATTAACGAAAGTTGAGACGTTCTTAAAAAAAATCAAACGCGCACTTGAAAAAAAATTAAAGATGTGATAAAATCAAAACGTATAATAATTCATTCCGGGAGGAAATTATGAATAGCAAGAAAATTCTATGCTGCCTGCTCGTACTGTTCGCAATATTTGCGCTCGCGGCCTGCGGCGACAAAGAGGATAC
>JAFTKH010000038.1 GCA_017453365.1 Clostridia bacterium | reverse complement strand
CCCCGGTCAGGAGCGTATGCGTGTTAATTTCACGTCCGTGCCCGTGCTCGGTGCTATCCCCTGCGGATTGCCCGAGGAGCATACACAGCTGATAGAGGGCTACGTAGCATTGCCCGGCGAATGGGCGGGAGGAGACTGCTACCTTCTGCGCGCCGACGGCGACTCTATGACGGGCGCGGGGATTGACGACGGCGACCTTGTTTTGATAAGGAGGACCGCTCTCGCGAGAACGGGCAGTATCGTAGTCGCGCTCGTCGACGGCACAGACACCACGCTGAAAAGATATCTTCGCGACACGGATGGCTCGCCGATACTTCGTGCGGAAAATCCGAGATACCGCGATATCCGTCCCTTCCACCTCGCGGTGCAGGGCGTTGCGGTAAAGGTTATTAAGGATGTCGGATAGGGTATACGCCTGCATTGATTTAAGGTCGTTTTACGCCTCGGTTGAGTGTGTGGAGCGCGGACTCGACCCACTCACGGCTCGGCTTGCCGTAGCGGACCCCGAGAGGGAGCGGGGGACTATTTGTCTGGCCATAACCCCTGCTATGAAGAAAATGGGGATAAAGAACCGTTGCCGTATCTTCGAGATACCGACTGGCATAGATTATATAAAGGCGAAGCCGAGAATGAAGCTCTATATGGAGCGTTCTGCGGAGATATATTCGATATACCTTCGCTATATAAGCCCCGATGATATACACGTCTACTCGATAGATGAATGCTTTATAGACCTCACCCCGTATGTGAAGCTGTACGGTAAGACCCCGAAGGAGCTGACACGTATGCTGATGCTGACGGTGCTCTCGGAAACGGGAATACCGTCCTGTGCAGGGGTGGGGACTAATCTTTTTTTGGCGAAGGTTGCGTTGGATATTCTGGCAAAGGGCTCGAAGGACGGTATCGCCGAGCTCGACGAGGATAGCTTCTCACGCACCGTTGCCCATCATAGGCCGATAACCGATATATGGAATATAGGGGAGGGAACGGCCGGACGCCTTCGCAGAATGGGCGTATACGACCTTCACGGTATTACGAGAATTGACGGGAAATATCTTAAGGAGGCATTCGGTGTCGATGCGGAGCTGCTTATCGACCACGCGAACGGTCGCGAGAGCTGCACTATCGCGGATATAAAAAAATACCGCCCGAGAGAAAGCTCGATATCCCATAGCCAAGTTCTGTTCCGCCCATATTCGCGCGACGACGCGCGGCTTATTCTCTCTGAAATGATAGAGGTGTCGGTCCTCGAGATGATAGAAAAATCGCTGGCCTGTACCTCGATATCGCTGCGGATAGGGTATAATTACTCGGGTCGATACGGTACGTCCTCCTTTTCCCTGCCGCCGCCCACGGGCGGCTCGATGAAGCTAAAGGGCAGAACCAATTCCTTGCGCCTTTTGACAGAGCATTTTATGGCGATATACAATAAGCATACCCGAGATGACGTTATGATAAAAAATATAGGTATATGCCTCGGCGGTCTCGTCGACGAAAAATACGTTGATATAGATATGTTTACCGATGTTGCCGCTCTTGATCGTGAGCATTCGCTCCTGTCCGCTATAGTGGAGATAAAGGAAAAATACGGTAAGAACGCTATCGTGAAGGGCTCGGCGTTCGAGCCCGCTTCTACCGCTATCGCGAGAAATTCTATGGTCGGCGGACATAACGGATAAACCGTAAAATGGAGGAATGAAATGAAGGAGTCTTATCAGCCGCGCGCAAAGCAGTTTTTACCGTACGCCTCGCTTCGCGGCTTTGATGAAATAGTAGCAAGAAAAAGAAAGATAAAGGAACCGAGGCGTGAGCTCGGCGAGGATGCGGCAGAGGAGCTTTCGCGTATGCTGTCGTCGCTTCGCGGCGGAGAGAGCATTTCTGTCGTATACTACAAAGTTGACAGCTACGTGCAGACGTCCGCTAGGCTTTTGAGAGTGGATATGCTCAAAGGAGAGCTCGTGCTAGACGGGGGAAGGATACAGATATCAGATATATTTTCACTTGATATTAAGGCCGACGGCTTGTAATCCGTTTGAAATTGTGGTACAATAACAGAAAAACGAAAAAAGGAGACCGCTCTATGAAAAAGCGTGCATCGGGCGTGCTTATGCACGTTTCGTCACTGCCCGGAGATTATTCCGTCGGCTCGTTTGGCGGCGGGGCGTATAAATTTATAGATTTTCTTGCCGACGCGGGCTTTTCCTATTGGCAGGTGCTGCCGTTCTGTATGCCCGACGAATGCGGCTCGCCGTATAAGTCGAAGGGAAGCTTTAGTGTAAACCCGTGGTTTATAGACCTGCCGATATTGAAAAAGCAGGGACTCATCACCGACTCCGAGCTGGATTCGGCGCGTCAGCATAGCCCGTATCTTTCGGAATATGCACGCCTCCCCGAGCGGATGTCGCTCCTTCGTCGCGCGGCCGAGCGTGTTACCGATAGGGAGAGGGTAGAGGAGTTCATAGCGACAAACGGCGAGCTTTCCTATACCGCGAGATATCTCGCAATAGCCGAGGAGCAGGGGGATATTCCCCACCGCCTATGGCGTGATGTGCAGCCCTCTGCCGACACGCTCTTTTTTCATAAATTTTTGATATATGAGTTCTGCAAACAGTGGCAAGGCGTGAAATCCTACGCCAACAGTCGAGGTATATCCGTTATCGGAGATATGCCGATATACGCCGCGTATGAGAGCGCCGATGTATGGGCTCGCCCCGAGGCGTTTTTGCTAGACGGGGAGCTTTTGCCGCGCTCCGTTGCGGGCGTTCCGCCCGACTATTTTGCAAAAGAAGGACAGCTCTGGGGCAATCCCCTCTACAATTGGCGTGGAATGAGGGAGCGTGGCTTTGATTTTTTTCGTGCGAGAATGGAAAACGCACTCTCGCTCTTCGACGGCGTGCGTATCGACCATTTCAGAGCCCTTGACGCCTATTACAGTATTCCGAGCGCTGCTCTCACGGCAAAGGAGGGAAAATGGATAAAGGGCCCCGGCCGCGCTCTCGTGCGCGCCCTTCGCGACCTTACGAAAAACAAGCTCGTGATAGCCGAGGACCTCGGCGACATCACCGATAGCGTCCGTGACCTCGTCCGCTATAGCGGATATCCGGGAATGAGAGTTTTGCAGTTCGGCTTTATGGGAGAGGAGAATTCAATACATCTGCCGCATAACTATACCGAGACCTCATTCGCCTACACGGGCACGCACGATAATAACACGCTCCTCGGCTTTATCTGGGAGTCGGATTCCGTGACCCGTGCGAGAATTTTTGATTATTTCGGTATCAGGCATAACGACTGGTCGCTTGCCTGCGAGGATATAATCAGGTGCCTTTTGGCATCCTCGGCCCGCGCGGTTATTCTTCCTGTGCAGGACCTGCTCGGCTTCGGAGCCGATACGCGAATGAATACCCCGGGTGTCCCTGACGGAAACTGGCGCTTCAGAATAACCGAGGATAACCTTCGCACCCTCTCGGAAAATAGCGGGAAATACAGATATTTAAATAATCTTTACGGAAGATAAAAATCTCTCACAGCAAGCCTTTACGGAAGCTGTGAGAGCTTTTTATTAGAGCTTTATATCAAGCCTTTCGATATTTTCGCTATGGGCGGAGAGCTCGCCGTCGACAAAGACGGAAAGACCCACGCCGCGTCCGTATCTCTTACCGTCCCTATCGTACACGACGGTGATAAACTTATCGCCGTATTTCACCCCGTCGAGGCAGAGATAGGAGAGGTCGGACTCGGTGAAAAGCGGCTCTACCGTCAGCGCCCCGTCCGAAAGACTAACACCGGCAAGTCCCGATATAACGAGGTCACAGAAGGTCGAATGGTTGTAGTCAACACCTCTGTCCCAATCGGCTCTTCCGCCTGCTATCATTATCTTACGTGCAAGCCACTCGCCCGTGAATGGGTCGAGATTTTCGTCTATCCACAGCTCACGCACTCCGTCGCGCTCTATGTAGTGGCAGGCGGCGTATCTGTGAAGAAGCTCATAATAGTCGGCCTTCGTCATAACGCCCTGCTCGTAATCGCGAAGAAGGTTTGCGAGTGCTCCGAGCGTCTGACAGGTCGAGAACGGCCATGAGGGACCGTTCCAAAGGCACATATGCGTGTGCTCGAACATAAACCTTGGATGACACCTTTCCGCCGTAGTCGGACCGTAGGGAGCATAGAAATGGTTTTCATCGTTTAAAAATTTCCACGCAGAGGACATTTGCTTCTCGGGTATATGATAGAGCCACGGAATGTAGCCTATCTCCTCTCTGACGTCCGAAAGCTCATAGCCCGTGCTCTCGGAGCGGTTCTTGTAGAACTCCGCCTCGCTGTCCCAGAGCCTCTCGTTTATAAGCTCGCGGAGTCTTTCTGCCTTTGCTTGCCATTTCGCGGCCTCGGCCTCGTTGCCAATACGGCGAGCGACCTCGGCAAGAGCTGCGGCGTCGGCGTACATATAGGAATTTATGGTGGGGCGCTCTCCGTTTCCGCTTATCGAGAACTCCATTCCGTCGTAGTTGTCAATTTGGTAGAAAAGACCGCTCTCTCTGCCGTGAGTTTTTTCCCACTCGGCATAATTTTCCTTCATTTCCCCGTATATTTCCGCAGCAAGGGTGTAATCGTCCCACACTCGGCACGCGGCAATAACCGAGTCGGCAAGCGGAAAGCTGTATTTCCTTACGTCGCCTTCGCCGCTTACCCAAAATCTCGCGTAATCTCGGAGTATATCCCTGTTGTGAAGCCATCTGCCCTCGTAGAAATGGTGCGTAGCGGGACAATTTATGGTGTTGTATTTTCCTGCCCAAGATACCTCCGGCAGAAATTCGGTAACGACGAAGCCGCGCGGCGTCATCTTTATCTGCTCCGAGTAGGTCTGCCACCTGAAATAGTATACGTCCTCAAGTGTCCTGTCCGATATGTCTAGAAGAGGGAAGCCGATATCGAATGCCGCGTACTTGGGATTTCTGCATTCGTGCTGTCGTCTCTTTTCTTCCTTGTTAAGTAATAAGTAGCTCATTTTTTAAAGTCTCCGTTATTCTTTGTATTCAGATATGCCCTGTGTTCAGATGGCAGAGTGCCGAAATGCTTACGCCACGCGAGGTAGAAGCAGGCGAGCGAATTGTACC
>JAFTKH010000037.1 GCA_017453365.1 Clostridia bacterium | reverse complement strand
CCATACGACGTAGGTAAAGCTCGCTCCGTGCCAAAGGCCCGAGAGAAGGAAGACCAAAAAGACGTTGAAATACCGTCTGACCCTGCCGCGTCGGTTTCCGCCGAGGGGGATATAGAGGTAGTCGCGGAACCAGCCCGAGAGCGAGATGTGCCACCGCGCCCAAAAGTCCTTTACGGTCGTGGCGGAATAGGGGTGGTCGAAGTTCTTCATAAGCTTAATGCCCATAATACGCGCGCAGCCCGTCGCGATATCGGTATAGCCCGAGAAATCGCAATATATCTGCACCGAAAAGAGGACGGTGGCTATAACTATTCCAAGCGAGCTCGCGCCCTCGGGGTTATTGTACACTGCGTCGACGTAGACGGAAAGGGCGTCTGCGACGCATATTTTCTTGAAGAAGCCAAGGAGCATATACTGTCCGCCGCGGACGAAATTATCCCACTCGAATTTATTCTCTCTGCGGAGCTGGGGCAGGAGATTTTCGGGTCGCTCGATAGGTCCTGCAACGAGCTGCGGAAAGAAGGAGACGAATAGCGCGTAGTAGAAGAAATTCCTCTCGGCGCGTATATTTCCCCTGTACACGTCTATGACGTACGAGAGCGTTTGGAAGGTATAGAAGGAGATGCCGACGGGAAGGACGAGCTCGAGGACGAGCCTCGGCGCTTCGAGCCCGAAGAGCTCGCCTATGCTGACGATGCTCTCGAATAAGAAAGCGAAATACTTAAAGAAGAAGAGAATGCCGAGCGACACCGCGAGGGTGAGTATAAGCCAAAATCTCCGCACGCCCCGCCGCTCCGAGCGCTCTATCATAACGGAGGCGAGGTAGGAGATCGCGGTAGTCGAGAGTATCAGAAGGATAAGCTCGGCCTCGTAGAACATATAGAAATAGTAGCTTGCTATGAGCAACAGGGGCATTCTGCATTTTTTCGGCAGAACAAAATAAAGGCAAGCGACTATCGGGAAAAAGATAAGAAACTCCCACGAATTAAACGTCACGGTCAGCTCTCCTCCTTCTCCTGTATTTTATATAAGAGGAAAGCGTGATAAGCGCCGCACTCGACATCATAACGAGTGCCGTATGGGAAAGCTCCGCTCCCGCAAAAAAGAGCGAGATTATAAGTGCGCTGTGGAGTGCGGCGTTCAGGTATGAGAGCCACCGCGGTACACGCTCAAGGAGCCCGAGAACGTCAAGAGCTATGACGGCGGCTCCGAGAATTATACAGGCTGTGATAAAGACTGTCTGCATATTTTTTCTCCTTGATATGTAAACTTTTGTTGTCGTTTACAGGCTGTATGCTTAGGGCTCGATATTCCACGGGGTGAGGGGAGTGCGCTCCGCGCCCTCCTCAAACAGGCAGCCGTCGAAATCCGTACCTGCGTCCTTTATATTTTTCGTTTCGGAGATGCCGAGCACCGACGAGATATCGAGGTAGAGCTGATAGGTTCTGTACACCCTGCCAAAGTCGTTCGGGTGGAAGGCGCAGTCATAAAAATACTTATGCGCGAGTACGTACCTATAGGCCGAGCCGATTCTGCCGTCGAAATCAAAGGTGCCGTCGATAAAACTATCGTAGGCCTCAAGGTACGCGAGGCTGCTCGCGCCCTCGACGAGCTTATCGGCATCGACGGGGCAGAAGCCGAAATAGACCTTCGCCCCCGAGCTCTTTGCCGCCGCTATGGCGCGATTCAGGTTATCCTTATAATACGGGTCATCGACCGAGCACCACGTGACGTTCGAGAGGTCGGTGTAGTCCCTATTCGCCGACTGATTGGCGTCGTCGTATATTTCACCCTCGAAGCGCGATTTTACGCGGTTATTCATAGTGACGTAATAGACGTCGTGATAGCTTCCCGAAAGACCCGTGCGCGTGCTGCGGAGAAAATCTCCGTACTTATTCGTCGTCGGGGTCTTATAGGTCGGGTTTTTCTCGAGCAGCTCACCGTGGGCACATATCGACTCATAGGTTATCCCGTCCCTTATAAATCTGTACTCCGAGTTAAGAGAGGACATAGAGGAGAACATACCCGTATAGCTCGAGAAATCGACGTATCTGTAGATATTGTTCATTCCCTCAAGGTCGCGGAAGGTCTTCCAATACAGCTCTCTCTCGCCCCACATATACGCGGAGTTCTCGGGAGCGTAGACTATAATATCTCCCTCTCTCGCGAGCGAGCCCATAGCCTCAAGATAGAGGGCGCCGTGCGTGGTCCTCGTCGTACCGAAGTTCACAACTCGGTATTCGCCGTCGAAGAGTGCCTCGAGGTACTCGCTCCCGAGTCCCTGTAGGGACGACGAGCCGGAGATAACTATTATTCTGTTTTTCTCCGTAGGTGCGAGCAGTCTTGTAAGCTTTACTGCCAGAGCTCCAACGTCAGAGGAGTTGAAGCGGGGCGCCAGAGTTGCGTTTACGTAGAAATTCTTAAAGGAGGTGTAGGAGGCGGCGTCAAACGCGCCGTCGTTCATACTGTAAAGCCCGTCGGGATAGTAGACGGTTTTTATTTTCGAGCAGCCGACGAAGGCTCCGTCCTCAACGCGGAGCAGCCTTCTCGAGAGGACGAGGGTTTCGACGTCCTTATTTACGAACGCGCCCGCCGCTATTGCTATTACGTACTTATCGCCTATTTTCTCGGGGATAGCTACCGTCGTGTCGTTACCCTTATATTCGGTTATCACCAAGCCGCTCTCCGACCAGTGGGGCGCGCGCTCGGGGGTGACGCCAGAGGGCATAGGCACGGTTATCTCGCTGTAGGCGAAGCTCGAGGCGGGGGCCGCCTGCGACCAGATGCAATAGAGCGTGGTCGTATCGCCGTCCGTCATAAGCGGTACCTTCGAGCCGAGGCTGTAGGACACTCCGGTGCCGTCCGCCCTCGTATTGTATTCGGTGAGAACATAGCCGTCGCGGCTAAACGTGCCGTCGTCATAGAAGCTCGACGCGCACTCGAAATATGAAAGATATTTTTCGGAGAGGATAAGCTCGACGGTGCTGCCCGAAACGGTGGCCGTATAATAGTCGTCGGCGGTGATGTTCGCTGTCGAGCCGTCTACCGTGCCTCCGTTCGCATTATAGTAAATTCTGTTGGTTTCAAGGTAATTCGCGTATACGGTGACAGCTCCGTTTTTCGCAAGCTCGGGTGTGAGCATAAACTCACACTCACGCTCCTCGGAGAGGAGTGTGCCCGAGGGCAATTTATACGAGGCGCTCCAGCCGACAAACACCCTCGTGGTATCGAGGGCCGAAAGCTTCACCGTCGTACCTGCGCTGACCTCGCTGCCCGAGGCGACGCTCGTGGTATCGCCGGCGAAATCGGACTTGAATATGTAATAATATTTTTCCTTCGTATTAAACGTGACTGCCTCGGCTATAAAGTCTATATTCACGTCGGCGCTCACGTTCTCTACGGTGAGCGTACCCGCGACGGGGTCGTATACGCCACCCTCTGACGATTTATAGACGTAGCCGTCCTCGAGCACGACGGTGAAAACCGTGCTCTCCCCCTCCGCCACCTCACGGGGATTCTCTCCAACGACCGACACGCCCTCCGTCGGGGAGACCATTACTCTGTAGGTCGCCTCGGGCGGTGAGTCGGGCTCGCCGCAGGAAAAAAGCGCCAGAGCTGTAAGAAGGATAAGTAATGCCGAAAGGAACCAAAACGATTTTCTCATATCAACTCTCCTATTTTCATTCTTCGCAAGACGGCCCTCCCGCCTGTCCGCACCGAACGGCAACGCCGTCCGTTCTAATTATTAATCAGGTACACTCCCCCCGTCAGGGCAAGCGCGGTTTCGATATCCCACCCGCCGCCCTCGGGGAAAATAAAGGTTATAATAAAATACGCGTACGGAGTTCTGAAAAAGGTAGGGACGTATCTGTAGCTTAAGCCTCCGCCCCCTGCGGTATAGGTGTAATAAACGGTATCTCCGTAGTCAAAGACGGTTTTCGAGTGTCCCGAGCTCGCGCGGTAGAGCTCCGCAAGCTCACGCACGGAGAGGGTCGCGGGTATTCCGCTGTCGACAAGCGCGGCATAGGATACTCTCACCATGCCGACAGTAAGCTCGCCGTCGGAGTAGGCAAGGTCGAAGGCGCCGCCCGTGTCGCAGGGCTCAAAATCCGATGAAAGTATTATTCCGAGCTCGCAGTGCTCCGCTCTCACCTCTCGCGAGCAAGAGACGAGTGATAGGGCAAGGGGCAGAATAAGGAATAAAAGAAATTTTCTCATAGGCGTAAAAGCAGCTCCTCTTCGGCCTCCTTCGGGGTATCTGCTACGGCATCCGCACCCGCACGCACGAGCTCCTCTCTGTCACGGAAGCCCCAAGCGGCCCCGACGGTCAACGCCGTGCACGCGTTCTTACCCGTCAGGATATCAACGTCGCTGTCGCCGATGAAGGCCGTTTCCGAGGGGAGAACGGAGAGCTCGTGCAGAAGCTCAAGCAGGGAGTGAGGCATAGGCTTAAGAGGCACGCCCGACCTGCCGCCCCGCACGGAGGCAAAGCTGTCACCGAAAAAGTGCTCGGTGACAAGGCGTGCTGTGGAGTCGGGCTTATTCGAGAGGACCGCGAGGACAATGCCGCGAGCGGCGAGCGCATCGACAAGCCCGCGTATGCCCGAGTAGGGCTCGGTTAGGTAATATGGGTCGCGGTCGTATGCGGCGTTATAGTCGGAAAGGACGCGCTTATGCATTTCCTCCGAGTAGGCGCCGACGGAAACGAGGGCGCGCTCGACAAGCTTACTCGCTCCGTTACCGATGAAGCGGCGGCAGTCCTCTTCCGTAATATGGGGGAGCCCCTCCTTATCGAAGGAGGCGTTTATATAATAAGTTATCGACGGTATCGTATACAAAAGGGTTCCGTCGAGGTCGAATACACAGCATTTTATCATCTTCAAATTTTCCGTTCAGATTTTCTCGAGCTTCGCGTAGGTTGCCATAAGCTTCTTCACGCTGCCCGAGTCAAAGCCGACCTCGTAGAGGACGTCACCGCCCATATCGCGCGAGGAAATTATCTCGCCCTCTCCGAAGATACCGTGCTTCACCCGTGTGCCGGGTGCTAGCTTCTCTACGCCGAAGCTCGCGGCCGTGCGCGTCCGAGTCTCCTTCATACCCGTGACACTCGGCGCTCTTCTCATCTCGCGGCTGAACTCGGGGGCCACGGTGGAGCGCGCACTCGCCGCGGGGTGTCCGTAGGCACTCATTCTCGGAGGTACGGTACGCGGTATATCTACCGACAGGAGCTCCTTCGGTATCTCGTCCTTCGCAAAGCGTGAGGGGCGGCCGAGAATCGTCCTGCCGTACATCATACGCTGCCGCGCGTAGGAGATATAGAGCTTTTCCTTCGCACGGGTTATGGCGACGTAGGCGAGCCTTCTCTCCTCGGAGAGTGCGTCCTCGCTCTCCCCGTCCTTATCCGACGGGAAAATGCCCTCCTCCATTCCCGCGATGAAGACCACGGGAAATTCGAGCCCCTTCGCGGCGTGGACGGTCATAAGGACTACGGCATCGGCGTTCTCGTCGTATTTATCGACGTCACTGACAAGATATACCTCTTCTAGGAAGCCGAGGAGAGTCGGCTCCTCGCCGCCCTCTCGCATTTTATCCTCGTACTCCCTGGCGGCGGAGATAAGCTCCTCGACGTTCTCGCGTCTGCCCTCTCCGACCACGGGATCCTCCTCAAGAAGCATATCGCGGTAGCCCGTCGACACGAACACCTCCTCGATAAGCTCCGAGGGGAGCTTCGCCCTTTCACGGACAGACTCCATTAAGCGGACGAAGGCGGTGAGGCGCTCGGCGCTTTTGGCAAGGAGGGGAAACTCCCCCGCACGCTCCATTACGGAGTACATAGAAAGACCGTTCATAACCGCCAGCTGCTCGACGGCCTCTATCGTAGCCGTACCTATTTTTCGCTTCGGCTCGTTTATTATTCTCTTAAGCCTGAGGTTATCGTCAAGGTTCGCGAGCACAGAGAGGTAGGCTACCATATCCTTTACCTCCTTATGGTCGTAGAAGCCCATATCTCCGATAACCTTATAGGGCACTCCGCTCTTCGTGAAGGCCGTCTGTATCGAACGGCCGAGCGCGTTCACTCGGTAGAGGACTGCAAAATCCGAATATTTCCGTCCCTCTCTGTAGACCGAGCCGACGATACGCTCGACGATATATCTGCCCTCGTCGTTCTGGTCGCTCGCCTCCTTCACGGTTATCTTCTCGCCGTCGCCCGAGGCGCTCCACAGCTTCTTTCTGTGGCGCTTCATATTGTTCCCTATGACGGCGTTGGCGGCGGAGAGGATATTCGTGGTCGAGCGGTAATTCTGCTCGAGCTTCACGACGGTGGCGTCGGGATAGGTTTTATCGAAATTCAGAATATTCTCAACCGTCGCGCCGCGGAAGCGGTATATGCTCTGGTCGTCGTCGCCGACTACCATTATATTGCGCCGTCCGTCGGCTATAAGCTTCGTCAGGACAAACTGTGCGTAGTTCGTGTCCTGATACTCGTCGACGAGGACGTAGCGGAATTTATTCTGATAGTATTCGCGCACGTCGGCCTCGTTTTCAAGGAGCGACACGGTATGCATAATTATGTCGTCGAAGTCCATAGCGTTGTTTTCTCTCAATTTCTTCGCATAAAGGCCGTACACAGCCTTTATATCCTTCGAGCGCGGGTCGCGAGTTATCTCGTAGCCGTCGGGATATATAAGAGAGTCCTTCGCACGGCTTATCTCACCCTGCACGACCTTCGGGTTTAGACGCTTCTCGTCTATCATAAGCTCCTTCATACACTGAAGAAGGAGCCGCTTCGTATCGTCGGTATCGTAAATGGTGAAGCCCTGCTTATAGCCAATCCTCTCGCAGTGCTTACGGAGAATACGCAGGCATACGGAGTGGAAGGTGCCTGCCCAGATGCTCTCTGCGAGCTCACCGTCGCCGAAGGCCGAATTAAGCCTGTCGCGGATTTCCTTCGCCGCCTTATTCGTGAAGGTTATGGCGAGGACCGCCCACGGCGGACAGGGGCGCGAGATGAAGCGCGGGAGTATTTCCTCTATTTCAGATACGGGCATATCGAGGGCCAGCTTCAACGCCTCAACCGTATTCTCATCAACTCCGTCGGGGAGAGTGTCGTCAAAGTAGGCGTCGCCGTACTTTATGATATAAGAAATGCGGTTAACGAGCACGGTGGTCTTACCGCTGCCCGCACCCGCAAGCACAAGAAGCGGCCCCTCGGTCGTGAAGACCGCGCGGCACTGCTCGGGGTTCAGCCTCTCGCCGTATACGCGGTCGAAAAGCCTGCGTTTAACTCTCAAAAATTCCTGCTTTATATCCATTTTTTCCAGTCTTTCGTTATTTGTTCGGGGGTAAAGCACACCGAGGAGCACTCCGAAAAAAGGCCTCCGCCGGGAGCCTCGCGCCGTTTTCGCAAAAATTACGCGTGCAATCTCGGACAAACTGACAAAAAAGCTCGCATCGCGTGACTCCGGCGCCCCCGCAGGACAAGCTGTAAAGCTGTCAAATTCCTGCTTTTCATTTTCGTTCGGCGGGCTTTCAAAAAAGTTTTCCACATTTTTGATTGTTGAAAATGTTGAAAACTCATTGTCGAAAAACCGCGATATGGCGTGCTTATTTTCGATTGACCGCCGAAATTCGGCAAGTTTTCAACATTTTCGGTGTGGAATATGTGGAAAATTCGAGAGAAGAAGAAAAAATCCACTTTTCCGTTCTTTTCCGTTTTTTGCTCTAAAATCCGCTCTTGAGCTTTTTTTCTGTCTTTTTCAGAACTGCCTCGGTTTTTTTACAAATTCGGTTCGTAAAAATTACGAGGTTTCCTTCATTTTATGCATTTTTGGGTTATTTTCGCACTGTCAAAGAGGCCTTTTGGCGCCTTACGGGCTGAGGCCTTTGGCTTATCTGCCCCTTCCTTTCGCTGACGAGCGCTTCCCCGCTTGGCTCTTACTCCTCGGGGCGGGCTTTTTATCCGCTGTGCGGGGCTTGCTTCTCGGGGAGCTCCCTCCGCCCATACGGTCGGCCTCTTTTGCTATCCTTACGTAATCGTCGCCGAAGATGCGCTCGAGCTTGGTTTTTTTAGTCCCGGCGTTCGGCGAAGCTCCGCTGCTTCTCACGGAGCTTCCCCCGGAGCCTTTACGCCCTCTTTTATCTTTTTTATATTGGGAGTCGGCGGCCTGTCGGAAGGCAGGCCTTACAAGGCAGGCCTCTCCGTAGCCGATGAGCTCCTCTCTGCCGGCGAGGCGGAGCGCTTCTCTCACGAGATTGGCGTTTTCGGGGCGAGAGAACTGCAAGAGCGCGCGCTGGAGCTGCTTTTCTCTGTAATCGGTCGTCACGTAGACCGCCCTACCGTTCAGGGGATTTATTCCCGTATAGTACATAACGGTTGACACGGTTCCCGGGGTGGGGTAGAAATCCTGCACCTGCTCGGGGGAGTAACCCCATTTTTTCAGCCAGAGTGCCATTTCTACAGCATCGTTCATGGTCGTGCCGGGGTGGCTCGACATAAGGTAGGGGACGAGGTACTGCTCGAGCCCTGCCTCACGCGAGAGAGCGAAGAATTTCCGTTTAAAGGCCTCGAATACCTCTACGGGCGGCTTACCCATCATCATCAGGGCGTTGGCCGCGCAGTGCTCGGGCGCCACCTTAAGCTGTCCCGAGGTGTGGTGTGACACGAGGCGGCGGAAAAAGCCGTCGTCGGGGTCAAGCATAAGATAATCAAAGCGTATTCCCGAGCGGATAAAGACTCGCTTTACTCCGTCGAGCCGCT
>JAFTKH010000036.1 GCA_017453365.1 Clostridia bacterium | reverse complement strand
GAATTTTGCAGATATATTTCCTTTTTTGGATAGGTTAGCTTTAATATGGTGTAAAGGCCTTTCGTAGAGCCTATCGCATCTCCGTCGGGACGAGAATGACGGAAGAGAATTATTCTGTTATATTCTTTGATTTTGTCAAGAATTGCTTGCATTTTTTTCTTGTTCATTTATTGCTCCTTCGTAAGCTCCTCGAGGTCGCGGAGCATATTCATAGCCTCGTCTTTCGAGGAGAGCGTCGCTCCGCTCGCCTTGACGTGGCCGCCTCCGCCGTACTTTACGGCGATTTTGTTTATATTATAGCGTGAGGAACGAAGCTCGGCGAGAACGCCCTCGTCACATTCTGTGAAATTTACCCAGATATCGATACCCGTAAGGTCGCTCATAGTGTTTACCATACCGCGCGATGCGGCATGGGTGTCGAGCCCTGTGGCCGCTAGCTCCTCGCGAGTCGTGTATATGTACGCAACGGGAGCGTCGGTTTTCTGTATTCTCATAATAAATTCGGCACGGCGCTTCGCGTTTTCGAGCGTGTCGGAGTATAGATTTCTGTAAATCTCCGACGTGTCGAAGGGGACGGACATAAGAAAGGAGGCGAGTCTGTGTGTTTTTTCGCTCGTGCTGTCGTAGCGGAAACGGCCGGAGTCGGTTACCATACCGGTGTACAGTGCTTTTGCGCTACGCTCCGAGATGGCGAGTCCACACTCGAAGGCCAGCTCTGCAATAAGCCCCGCGCAGCTCTCAAAGCTCGTGTCCGTAAGCTCGGTATCGCATATTTTCTCCACAAAGATATGGTGGTCTATTCTCACTGTTTTGTCTGCCAGGGTGTACCGCGTGTCGGATATGAGCTGCCGTGATGACGTATCGAGCACTATCGCGAGCGCGCCCGAATAGTATTCGTCCGGTATCTCGTCCATCACGCTCCCTTCCATAAAGGAGTATCTTCCTGCCGCGTCGCCGACTGCAAATATCTCCTTGCTCGAGAAATTATCCCGAAGCAAAAACAGAAGACCGGTCTGTGAGCCGACAGCATCGCCGTCGGGGTGGGAATGACGGTGAATTATTATCCTATCGTATTTCTTTATAAGCTCGATTATTTCCTTGAACATAATCTAACCTCTCTTAACAATCTTATACATATATTGTAGCATAAACGAATATTTTTTGCAATATATAAATACGTCTTTACAAATTTAGAAAAGTATGTTAAAATTATTTTACTAAATAATGCCAAGGAGCTGTTTATGAAAAACACCGCGCAACAAGAGGAAATAAAAGCTGTCGTCCGTCCGAAAATGGCGATATGCTATGATTTTGACCACACGCTCTCGCCCGACGATATGCAGACCTTCAGTCTTATACCATCCTTTGAGATAGACCCCGGCGATTTCTGGCACGAGTCTGACTCACTCGCTAAGGATAATCTTATGGACAAAAACCTTGCGTGGATGTTCGAGCTTATAAAGTATTCGAAATTTAAGGGCAAGTCCTTAAGCCGCGATTATTTCAGACGTGTCGGTGCCGAGGTTCCCCTTTATAAGGGTGTCGAGGAATGGTTTACCTACGTAAACGAATATGCCGAGAGCCGCGGCATTGAGGTTGAGCATTATATAATTTCCTCGGGACTCAAGGAGATTATAGAGGGAAACCCGATAGCCAAATACATAAAACGCATCTATGCGTCGAGCTTCCTTTATTCTGCCGACGGAATTGCGGAGTGGCCTGCGCAATCGGTAAACTACACGAATAAAACGCAGTTTATTTTCCGCATAGCGAAGGGGATTCTCGAGGAGTACGACGAGAGGGTGAACGACAATATGCCGCACTCTAAATACCCGATACCCTACGAGAATATCGTCTACATAGGAGACAGCACGACGGACATTCCCTGTATGACGCTCGTTAAGAGTAAGGGCGGATATTCGATAGGCGTCTTCGACCCCGTATCGAAAAACAAAAAGAAGGTTTATCAGCTCTTCAATGACGAGAGAATAAATTTCTATGCTCCCGCACGATATTCGAAGGACTCGCCGATAGCTATGTATATCCGCCAAATTATCGATGAGGTTGCGATGAAGGAGAAGCATAAGGAAGAGATAGGCCAGCTCCGCGCCCCTGCCGAGGCGTATAAGAGAAGGGTCACGATATCCCGTGCCTTCTCCGACCTCGATATCGAGATGAGCAAAGAGGAGAAGGCAACGGTTGAGAAATTGATGAACTATCTCGACGAGGGAGTATGACGCGAAGCCTATGCCTTGCGAGATGGGAGAAGGCCGTTTTTGCAAGACTAGAAAATTCTCCTTAATTTAAAAGTAATTTATCAAAACTGCGGAAAGCGACCGCGATGCTACATCTTGCGGCCACAACCCATCACTTTTCGCTGCTGCATTTTCACTGAAGAATAAGAAATACCGTAAACGGTGTCCATCAACGTGCCCGTTTACGGTATTTCTTATTCTTCTATGTATTTTTCGTTCCGCAGCCAAAACAGGAGTTCGTCCTGCCAGCGTCTGACCGACGGGTATTTGTCGGCGAGGCCGAGGCCGTGGCCGCCCTCGGGATAAACGTGAAGCTCGCACCTTACGCCTACCTCGTGGAGCCTTGCCGCGTAGGCAAGGGTACTCGTCACCTTCACCGCAGGGTCGGTTTCCGTATGCCAGATAAATGCGCGCGGAGCCGTCGCGTCGGCGAGCTTCATCGGGTTTACGGAGTCTCTTTGTTCGAGATTCTCTTCACCGAGCAGATTCTTGTACGAGCCGAGGTGTGCCTGAAAGTCGGTTACGGGGTAGCAGAGTATCTGCGCGTTCGGGGTGGGGTCTACGTTGTCGAGTGTGTCGTGTGCTTCCTCTTCGAGCTCGCCGCGGAAGGTCGAAACGTGCGCCGCGAGATGCCCACCCGCTGACGAACCCATGACCGCGATTTTTCCGGGATTGATGCCAAAGTTTTCGGCATTCGCGCGAACGAAGCGCACGGCGCGCCTTGCATCAATGAGTGCCGCAGGGTAGCGGTAGGGTAGAATTCGGTAATCGAGAACGAACGTGTCAAGGCCCGCCGAGTTAAGAAATTCCGCATAGGAATCGGCCTCGTGCGCCGAACGTCTCATGTATCCGCCGCCTGCAAATATTATGACAGTGCCCGTGCCGCGCTTCACCTCTGCGGGAAAGTAGCGTAGCACGGGAGCTTCCTCGCCGTTAATGTAGAGGGGGATTTTATCCCAAAGTTTTATTGTTTTCATAGCAAATACCTTGTAAGTAAAAGGAGAAAAAAGAGAAGGGAAAGGTTTTTGTTTCCTCGCTTTTTTAAAAATTCTCTTTTAATTAAACACAAATTTTTTCACGCAAAAAAACGACTGTGATTATTCATCATCAACTTTTAATTCTTTATTAAAGGGGCTGTTTCAAGTCAAAAAACTTGAAACGCCCCCTTGCATTTTATCTCTGTATTCTTCCCGAGCCGTCTCCGCCCGCGAGCTTTTCAACCTCTGCGAGAGTAACCATATTGTAGTCGCCCTCGATAGAGTGCTTAAGAGCAGATGCGGCAACCGCGAACTCTACGGCACCCTGCGCCGACTTGCCGTTCATAAGAGCATATATGAGTCCGCCGCCGAACGAGTCACCGCCGCCGACACGGTCGATGATGTGAAGGTCGTACTTCTTCGAGAAGCAGTATTCATCTGCCTTAACGTCGTAGAGCATAGCAGACCAGCCGTTGTCGAAGGCCGAACGGCTCTCGCGGAGAGTTATTGCAACGTACTCGAAGCCGAACTTGTCTGCAAGCTGCTTTGCAACCGATTTGTAGCCATCGTGATTGAGCTTACCGCCGTAGATGTCGGTAGCCTCTGCTTCGATGCCGAACACGTCCTTCGCGTCCTCCTCGTTTGAGATACATACGTCAACGTATTTGCAGAGCTCGGTCATAGCCTCGCGTGCTTCGGCTCTTGTCCAGAGCTTGCCGCGATAGTTGAGGTCGCAGGATATCTTGATACCGCGAGCCTTCGCAGCCGCGCACGCATCCTTGCATATCTCGACTACGTTCGCGCCGAGCGCGGGAGTGATGCCCGTGAAATGGAACCAGTCGACTCCCTCGAATATCTTATCCCAGTCAAAATCCTCGCGCGATGCCTTCGCTATAGCGGAGTTTGCACGGTCGTAGATACATACGGAGCCTCTTTGAGAAGCACCCTTCTCGTTGAAATATATTCCCACTCTGTCGCCGCCGCGAACTATTTTCGTGGTGTCCACGCCGTACCTGCGCAGGCTGTTGACAGCCGCCTGACCTATTGCGTGAGCGGGAAGCTTTGTGACGTATGCGACGTCCATTCCGTAATTTGCGAGAGATACCGCTACGTTAGCCTCGCCACCGCCGAAGGTGAATTCGACGTGGTCGCACTGAACGAACCTCTCGTAATTGTAGGGCTGAAGACGGAGCATAAGCTCACCGAAGGTAACAACTTTCATTTTCAAAAAAATCCTTTCCGGTTTTTATTTTTAAATTATTTTTTCTCACTGTTTTGCATAGATTTCAATGAGGTCGCAGCGCGGACGGGCTTATTGCACGCCCCGAAGCTCCTCAATGCATTTTCTACAGATATTTTTTCCGTAAAATTCGACGATATCCTCGTCGCTCGAGCAGAAATGGCAAAGAGAACGGTATTTCTCAAGTATTATCCTGTCCCCGTCGGCGAATATCTCCACAGGGTCGCCGTTTTCAATACCCATCTTCTGGCGCATCTCCTTCGGTACGACTATTCTGCCGAGCTCGTCGACACATCTTACAATACCCGTTGATTTCATTTTCTCACCCCGCGCGTTTTAATTTGTATTCATTTTAACATAGATAAAAAACAAAGTCAAGTAAGTTTGGAAATATATGGATAAGAAAGATAGGCAAAAAAATGAGATAAAAATACTCGGATTTCTCCGAAACGAGGTAAAATTATGAGCACGCAGCATCGGGATAAGCTCTCCTCGGCGGTTTCCGTAATAGGAAGGCATTTTCCCGCGATTGCTCGGGAAATTGAGGGCATCTCACGTGGCGGTGGCCGTATAGAGGAAATAAGGTTAAGACGCTTCGGACGCTCTTCGGTAAGGATTGCCGGAAGGGATATGCCGCTTGCGGAGCAGTGCGCGGCAGGAATGGAGGCGCTGCTGATTGACGTTTGCGGCGGCTCGGTTTATGCCCACCGCGACAGCATAGCGGATGGATACGTGACTATGGAGTGCGGAGTCAGAGTCGGCGTTGTAGGTCGGGCGAGCTATGACGGAGCGCTAGTCGGTGTGCGTGATATTTCCGCCCTCGTTTTCAGAATACCCGGCGGGGAGTGCTCCTTCGCCGTCGAAATGTATCGCGCGTGGCTTCGTATGGGCTCCTGCGGTGCGCTTATCATATCTCCGCCGGCAGAGGGAAAAACCACGGCGCTCTCGTCACTCCTTGCCGAAATCGGTAAGGGGACGGGAAAACGGACGGTTTTTGTTGACGAGCGCTGTGAGACGGATTTTGAGGCTCTATCTTTTTCGGGAGTTGACGTTATGCGCGGTTATAAGAGAGCTCGCGGGCTCGAAATAGCGGTGAGGACTATTTCGCCCGAAATAATAGCGTGTGACGAAATATATTCCAAGGAGGATGCCGACGCTATCATAGCGGCGCACGGCACGGGTGTACGGATTATTGCCAGCGCCCATGCGGAGAACGAGAGGGAGCTTGGCGAACGAGAGGTACTCTCGCGGCTCATAAAATCTCGAGTGTTCGGCATTCTCTTTATCGTAAGAAGAAGGGGCGGAGAGTTTTTCTTCTCCTCGGTGAAGCTGTGATTAGATTAATCGGAATACTGCTTGTCCTCTCCTCGTCCGTTTTGCTTGGCAGGGTTTATACAGCCGAGAGCGAGAGGAGAGTCCTTGAGCTTTCTGCTCTCATAGACTTTCTTCGGTATGCAAAGGATAGGGTGAATTGCTATCTTGAGCCCCTTGCAGCAATAGCTGAGGGGTACACCGACACCGTGCTTGAGAGGTCGGGATTTCTCGGGGAGCTCCGGGAGGGTCGCGTGCTTTCGGTCGCGTTCGGCTCTGCGTCGGATAAGCTCTCTCTACCCGAGGACACGAAGGGGGTAGTCCTGTCGGCTCTTTCTTCACTTGACGGGAGCTATAAGGATGGCCTCGTTTCCGGACTTGACCTTCTCATATCCTCGCTTAACGGTATATACGCGACGTTGGAGAGGGAAACGAGGGGAAGGGCGAGGGTCGTTAGAATAACGGCAATCTCGGCAGGCCTCGGGCTTTCGATAATGCTACTTTAAGGAGCTCAAAATGATAGGAATCGATATTGTACTTAAGGTCGGCGGTGTAGGGATGATAGTCGCCGTGATATGTCAGGTGCTCTCAAAGGCCGGCAGAGACGAGCAGTCGACACTCGTTTCAATAACTGGAATGATAATAATTTTTCTTCTTCTTGCGGCGGAAATGGGGGAGCTTATCTCGCGGTTAAGAGAGGTGTTTGGGCTTTGAGCGATGCTATGCGCGCGATAGGAATTTGTCTTACCTGCGCTGTCCTCGCGTTTCTCCTTCGCGAGCTCGGCTTTCGTGGAGCGAAGCTTGTGTCCTCTGTTGCTATCGTCGGTGCCATCTCCTTCGCCTTCCTTGGAATAGGTAGGCTCGCTTCGGGACTCGACACGTCGTATTTCGGAGAGGACGTTGCCGATGCGGCACTCCTTCTTCTTAAGATAATAGGAGCGAGCTATATTTTTGGAGTTTCTGCCGACGTGTGTCGCGAGCTTGGCGAGGCCGGGGTGGCCTCGGCTATGTTAGTGGCGGGACGTGTCGAGATTTTACTCCTTATTTTGCCGACGCTCCGCGAAATAATAGGACTTGGAATAGAATATATGAAATGAAAAACGGAAAGAAATGTTTACTTTTTGTCATTATCCTTGTGGCGCTTTTTTCGCTTTCCTGCATTACGGTGCTGGCAGACGGTGAGGGAGAGGCACTTATCGATGAATACCGCGAGGCAGTGCCCGAGGGGACACTGCCCGTCACCGACCCCGAGGAGCTTATAAGCTCGCTCGGTCTCGATGCGCTTCTTCACGAGCTCGCCGCAGCGCTTTCGAGCTCTCGCGGGAGAATAGTTTCTTTTTTCTTTTTGCTTCTCGGGGTGTCGGTTCTGATTGCGCTCGCGGGCTCAGTTTCGGGGGAGCTCGCTCCGCTTGTACGCGCTGCCGCCTCCACGGTCGGAGCCTTCGCCGTCTTTTTGCGTATTATGCCGCTCATAGAAGAGATATCGGAGAGCTTATCAGTCCTCTCGGGCTTTTTTTCGGCTACGGCACCTATACTTTTATCTGCTGTGGCTATGGGCGGCGGCACCTTAAGCGCGGGGACTGCCGGTATCGGTGTCGGCCTTACACTCGAGCTTTCCTCTCTTTTTTCGCGTAGTTTTCTTATGACCTTAGTCATCGCTATGTTTTTCTCGGGTCTTGTCTCGGCCTTTGGTGGAGGTCTCCGCACAGTAGCGAGGGGAGTTCGTTCTGCGTTTACCAAGGGGGTGGGAATAGTCTGCACGGTGCTCCTGGGCCTTTTGTCCTTGCAGACACTTATTTCCGCATCGAGCGATAATATGGCTCTCCGAGCTGCGAGATATGCCTCTACGAGCATTCTTCCGATAGTTGGTGGCACCGTTGCGGGCGCGCTTTCCACGCTCGTCGGGGGACTTACTTATGCGAAGGGGGTGATAGGAGGCAGTGCGGTGCTTATTATAGCTCTCACGGCGCTTACACCTCTCGTTATGCTGCTCCTTTATAAGCTGTGCTTTTTTTTGGCTATCGGCTTTCTGGAGTTTTGCGCCGCCGACGAGGGAGTAGCATGCCTGTCCGCGCTCCGCGACGCCCTTGACGCCCTTATCGCTGTGTACGTCATAACTTGCGTCGTTTACATACTTGAAATTGTACTGCTGCTTAAGGTGGAGGTTGGATTTTGAAGGAATATCTTATATCGGGTATCACGCTTTCACTCATCACCGCCATAGCGACACACCTCTCACACCGCGAGCTTTTACCCCCTGTGAAAATGGCCGCGGGAGCCGTGCTGCTCTCTTTCGTCCTCGTTCCGCTTGGCGGGATTTTTACAGCGCTGTCGGAGCTGGAGCTGCCGAGCTTCAGCTTCGGTGATGCTGTCTCTGGCAGTGTCGGTGAGGTGGGAGAGGAGGCCTTCTCGGAGGGGGTTGCTAAAGCTCTTGCTCAGCGCTTCGGCGCGAGCGAGGAGAATTTCGTCGTGAGGTGCGAGGGTTTTGACCTAGAGACTCTTTCGGCCGACAAAATTGTTGTCGTTATGTCGGGGAGCGCTGCGCTTCTCGACTACCGCGCGATAGAGAACTATATAGAAGAAAATCTGGAGGTCAGAGAATGTGAATGTAAAATCGAAATCGGGTAGCCTCGGTATCTTCGGGACGAAGGGGATGCTTGCTGTTGCTCTTATGTTCGGTCTCGGTGTGCTTCTCATATTTTTCGGTATGTCCGATACAAAAGAGAGCGCGACGGCCGAGGTCAGCACGGAGGAGAGCATTGAGACTATCTGCTCCGCTATCGAGGGCGTGGGAGAGTGCCGTGTGCTCATAAGCTATGAAAGAGAGGGTGGCACTTTTGGAACGTCGGAGCGCGAGGTCATAAAGGGCATTATCGTCGTATGCGAGGGCGGCAGCTCCGATAAGGTGCGGCAAAGGGTGACCGACGCGCTCTCGTCGCTTTACGGAATAGGCGCTAACAGGATACGCGTTGAGCAGCTTAGATGACCGCGCAAAAAAAGAAATGAGGAAAGTGTAATATCAAAAAACACCTCGGCATAGACTTTACCAGTAACAAGAAAAGGAGATTTCGAATACAATGAAAAACGAAAAAGCAAAGAAGTTCTTCTCGTCGAGAGCGACGAAGAGCCTCGCCGTATTACTCGCGGTGGTGCTCATTGGTGTTGCGGTATACGCGAATTACCGCATCTTTTACGACCCCACGGGGGCTATGGGGTACGGGGATAACAATATGGACGACGGCACGGGCGACACCTCTGCTACGGGCGGCGCAGCGGACGAAGGTGAGGATTATTTCAGTCTTACAGTCCTCAACCGTCAGCAGTCGAGAGATGAGGCTATCGACGTATTGAAGCTCGTGTCCGAGAGCGATGAGGCAACCGAAGAGGCGAAGGCAGAGGCCAGTGATAAGCTTGCGCAGATAGCTCTCGATATCCAGAACGAGGCGAATATTGAAACGCTTGTGAAGGCAAAGGGCTTTACGGACTGCGTAGCGGTCATCTCCGAGGACTCTGTCAGCGTTATAGTCGGAGCGGAGGAGCTCCAGGCGGCAGAGGCGGCGCAGATATTTGCTATAGTTTATGAGACGACGGGAATATCGCCGGAGAACATAAGCATAATAAATAAGTGATGAAAAAAGACCGCGTTGCGGTCTTTTTTCTCTAACGGATAAAACTTCAATGCTTGCTTTTAATCAAGAAAAGTTAGTCGGCGCCTGACTTTTCTTTCCCAACGTCTTGACTTTGCGCGCGCGCTGTGATA
>JAFTKH010000035.1 GCA_017453365.1 Clostridia bacterium | reverse complement strand
GGACTGAAAATCCTCGTGTCGTTGGTTCGATTCCGACCGGAGGCACCAATATATGCGGATTTAGCTCATTTGGTAGAGCGCCACCTTGCCAAGGTGGAGGTGGCGGGTTCGAGCCCCGTAATCCGCTCCAAAAGAAAAGAGCACCCATGCGGTGCTTTTTTCTTTTGGACGGTAGGGGCTCCAGCCGCAATAAAGCGGCGTAGAGCCCCGAAGCCGAGGCGCACGAAGCGCCGAGGCGGTAAAAGAGCATGAGCTCTTTTATATAACAGAATTTCACGAAGAAATTCTGTTGTTTAATCACGCTTACAAACCAAAAGAGCACCCATGCGGTGCTTTTTTTAGACGAGAGGGGCTCGGAGGGGCGCGGTAGTGAGTGTCTGCCTCTTTTAAGCAACACTCCAAAGTTTGCTTTGATGATATGAAATCTATTTTGCACTGACCTCATTTTTGTCGTTTTTTTCTGCCTATTTGTACTTTTATACGCTAATAATAGAAAAAACACGAATAAATTAAATAATAGAGTTAGGATATTAGTAAATTTCATACCCTCTTTTGTTGACAAATTATTAACGTTATTATATAATAAGGTACGTTTGCCGAGGTGCTACGTTCGTAAAAAACAAACATTTCGACTGTGTATGTATTTTATTTTTCGCAAGCTAAATTGAATATAGCCTTATGGAGCGTGGAAAAACCGCGGTTTTTCCATTCCGCCGCGACGCGTCGCGGCGGAAATGTTATTCTATAACACTTTTATTACGGCAGGGTTTATTTCCTCTTTACAGTAAAACCCGGAAACAGCGGTAATTAATTTACTGTTTGGACGAGCACTGTTCTCTCTGCTCACTCGGGAAATGGAAAGTCGTAAGACTTTCGTCTGCGGAAAGCTTTTCCGCAGAGCTTCACACGGGAGTGTGAAGCCCATTTACATACGTTTATACAGTGCCGAAAGGCTCTCTATAAAAACAATAATTTCATAAAAGGAGAAAAACGTTATGAACAAGAAACTCAATTCAGTTATTGCGTTAGTTTTGTGTTTGGTGATGGTAGCACTTGCACTTGCAAGCTGCGGAGGCGTTCCCGATGCAGACCTCAAAGAGGCTCAGTACAACACCACTACAGCAACTATGCCCAGTAACTGGAACGAACTTACTTATGCCGATAATAATGACACTCAGATTATGAGTTACATCGGTTCTTCGTTCTTTGACTATGACTATAAGTTCGAGAATGATGATAAGTTCAACAGCGACGGTACTATCAACAAGGAAGCTATAGTAGAGGGTGCATATACCACCAATTTCTCTGCAGCGACCAAGCTTGAGGACGTTACCTCTAAGGTTGATGCTAAGTGGGGATACACCGACGCTCAGAAGGAAGAGGGAGGTTACGCTTGGAAAATCACTCTTCGTAAGGATTTGAAGTGGGATGACGGCACAGCCATCAAGGCAGAAGACTTCGTATATTCTATGAAGCAGCAGCTTGACCCCGCCTTCATGAACTTCCGCGCTAACACCTACTACGATACTCTCAGAATGAAGAATGCCAGAGGCTACTTCTTCCAGAATCAGGAGGGTACTTACGAGTCTGTTGCAGGCCAGGGCTATGAAAGCATAGCTGCTGCTGTTAACGCAGGCGCGAAGGTTTACATTGATTCCCAGTTCTTCTGGGGCACAGATTCTACTTACGTTGATGCAAACGGCAACTCCTGTCCTCAGTGGCTTGCTATTGACGACGAGACCGTTTATACCGGTGTATATGAAGGCCAGCCCGATCCTATTTCCGGTGCAGATCTTTATGCTATGTACGGCGGATACGTTGAGGTAGGCGCAGCTTACGCACAGTATGCTGCTGTTTACGTTACGAACACCATCCGTAACGTAGCTTGGGAAGACGTTGGTATTTACGCTGACGGTGAATATTCCATCGTTGTCTGCCTTGACGTAGCGTACGCTCTTCTTAACGAGGACGGCGACCTTTCCTACCAGGCTGCTTACTATATGGCAAGCCTTCCTCTTGTACACCAGGAAAAGTATGAGGCTTCGAAGAAGGCTCCCGCTGACGGTGCAACCCTTTGGACCACTAACTACAATTCTTCTCTTGCTACTACCGCAAGCTGGGGTCCCTACAAGCTTGCAGAGTTTGAGGCAGGCTCTCACTACAAGCTCGTTAAGAACGAGAACTGGTACGGTTGGAATATGGATCAGTATGCTAACCAGTACAACATTTCTTCTATCTACTGCGTTAAGGACGAAGAATGGTCCACTCAGTGGATGGGATTCTTGAACGGTACTTACGATGATGCTACTCTTGCTACCGAAAACGCAGCAGACTACATCGATTCCAAGTACGTTGTATATACTACTACCGCTACCGGAACGTTCGGTATGCAGCTCTACAGCAACCTTAACGTTCTTAAGGAGAGCGATAACAATAACGGTATTCTTGCTATTCAGGAATTCAGACATGCTCTCAACCTTGGTCTTAACAGAAGCGACATCGTTGAGAAGATTTGGCCCGGCACGGCTACTCCTTGCTTCGGCCTTCTGAACCCTGCGTACTATTACGACATTGAAAACTCGCCTACACTCGAGGACGGCGGTCAGTACCGTAACACCGTACAGGCTAAGGAGGGTATCCTCCGCGCTTACGGCTTTACCGAGGGCGCAGACGGCAAGTGGTCTTCGGGCACTCTTACCAACCTCACTCTTGACGAGGCTTACGGAGTTCTCACCGGCTACAACCCCACTCTCGCTAAGCAGAAGATGGCTGAAGCTATCGCAATCCTTACTGCTAATCCCGAAACCTACGGCTACGATGCAACTAAGGACATCACTCTTATTTACGGTTCTTCAGTAGATAACGCTAAGCAGAGATTCCGTGCTGAATATCTCCAGGGCGTCATTGACGGACTTGTAGAAGGCACTGCTCTTCAAGGCAAGGTTAAGGTTGTATTTGACGCGTCCGCAGGCGCTCAGTGGGCAGAGGCGTTCCGTGCCGGCGATACTCAGATCGGCTTCGGTTACGGCTTCTCTGGTAACCCCTTTAACCCCTTCGATATCGTTGGTGCGTTTGTAAACCCCGACGATGATCTCAACTATCATATGTATTGGGATACCTCCGTCATAGATATGACCCTTACACTCCCCGCAGGCGACTACGAGGGCGCGGGTGAGACCATCACTATGAGCGTTCAGAACTGGTACTACTGCCTCAATGGCCTTGCAGCAAGCGAGAATCAGGCTAAGACCTACAACTGGGGCGCAGGTTATGCTCCCGCAGAGGCTAGACTTGCTATCCTCTCTGCTCTTGAAGAACTCGTTCTTAAGGAGAGCCGTTCCGTAATGCTTATTTCGGAGAGCGGCGGTTCCTTCCTTGGTGCTAAGTTCTCTTATTTCTCTGACGTAGAGAACGTGTTCATGGGCTTCGGCGGTATCAGATATATGGAAGTTAATTATACTGATGCTGAATGGGCTGCATTCGTTCAGGCTAATAACAACGACCTTTCGACCGAATACAAAAAGTCCGAATAATTCCGAGCGGCTAATCAGTTAAGATGATTTAGTATAAAGCAAACGGCGGTGAGCCTAAAATGCTCACCGCTGATTTGTGTATTTATATATCAGTAGTAGTAAAGTATTTTTTTAGTATAAACGGTAAATATTTAGCTTAAAGTATAAAAATCAGAATAAAATAGCTCTTATAGAATAAGTTAGCTATCGATATCAGTTAACCAAAGACAAATAAAAAATTTTTGATTGAAAATTAAATAACCGTTTAACCGGTTGTTTTTATATATGCATGTTTTGGTGCGAGTGGGCCGCACGGATGAATTTTGAGGCCCGGCATCAGCCGTAAGAGAGTCGAACACATAAGGTTTAACGCTACGGAAGACAATATATTTTATCACCGCATTGCTTATGTGCTCGTCTCTCTTACGGCTCTGCAAGAGCGAATAATTCGAGCTCGCTTTGAATCCTGAGTTTTCAGCGCCTTGGATACTTATCGCTTTTGCTAAGTTAACTTTGAAAACAACAAGAACAGAGGAGAAAGACCTATGTATATGTTTAAATATGTGACGAAACGTCTGGGCTTGATGCTCCTCACATTTCTCATCATTTTTACGATGTGTTTTGTGCTTATCAAGCTTCTGCCGATTCCCACTAACATTCTTCCCGGACAAGACCCCAAGATAGTTATGGCCACCCTCGAGGGACGAGGATGGATTACTAACGTAAAGGAGGGGGCGAACGGAGTTTATACCTACGATAGAGTTCCGATACTTCTTCAGTATGGAAATTATATCAAAAGGATAATAACGCAGGGCGACTTCGGTATTGCGACTACCTACGGTGAATATCTCAATATGCCCGTATGGGAGGTTTTTGTCACCCACCTTCCGCCTACAATTCTTATTAACATCTATTCGACTTTAATCGGTGTACCGATAGGTCTCGGCCTCGGTATTATCGCTGCGCTCAAGAAGAACAAATGGCAGGATCAGGTTATAAACGTGTTTATAATGCTGCTTATATCCGTTCCCTCGATAGTTCTTGCGCTTATGATTCAGTACGTGTTCTGCTTTAAGCTTGGCTGGTTCCCGATAAGAATGTCAACAAGCGACCAATATTTTTCCTGGGAAGTATTCCATTCAATGCTTCCTGCCGTATTTGCACTTTGTCTTGGCTCTATCGTAGGATATGCGCGTTACACGCGCGCGGAGCTTTCCGAGGTGTTAACCGGCGAGTTTATGCTCCTTGCAAGAACTAAGGGCTTAACCAAAAGGCAGGCAATCTTCCGTCACGCACTTCGTAATTCCATGGTCGTTATATTCCCGTCCATTTTGAGTGAATTCGTTTCCGTGCTTTCCGGCTCGCTTATTATCGAGAGAATGTTTGGAATAAACGGTGTCGGCGGACTGTACCTGAATTCTATCACGTTCCAGGATTACGATTTCTTTATGCTTCTGTCCGGCTTCTATACCTTGGTTAGCTTAGTTGCGAGCATAGTTATAGATATCAGCTACGGCTTCATTGATCCGAGAATTAGAATGGGGGCTAAATAACTATGGAAATGAATAATATCAATAATATCCCCAAAGAAAAGTTCACATTCGCAAAACGAAACGATTTGTATCACGATAATAAATTTGATACAAAGCCTGTCAGTTACTTCCAGGGCGCTTTCAGACGCTTTTGCAAGAATAAGGGCGCGGTTGTCGGCGGAATCATAGTTAGCTTACTCATAGTTTTCGCTATTATCGCTCCGCTTTTCACCCCGTTCACTCCCGTTTACTACGACCAGCGTTTTGCGTACGTAAGCCCGAAATTAGAACTGTTCGCAGATCTTGGAATCGGTTTTTGGGACGGTGGCAAAACCAAGAACACCAACCGTTTGGGTTACCTTAAGGATTTGGCGCTCGGACAGGAGATAGGCGTTGACGTAATTATGGGCGGCGAGTACGAGGTGAGTGACGACGGCTCGAATTACACCTACCGTTTTGACACCTATTACACCACGGGCTTCGGTAAATACAAAACCATTTCTTTCGCAGAATACGAGGATATTCAGCGTTACCAGAATGAAACCGGCAAGCAGGTTCTTTATCCCGTTGTTGACAAAGCGATAAGAAATACTATGCTTCCCAAGAACAAGGACGATGCCAATATCTACTACAAGATGGATAACCCGAGTGCTGCAACTATTCGCCCCAAGCTTGATTTTAACGGCAATATCATACCCAACTATCAAAAGCATGCCGCGGATACCACCAGTCCTCTCATAGCTCCCTACAACTCCACGAGAATTGAGGGGCAAAACGGCTTCACCGAAAACGGCACGCAGTACTTCTATTCTTACGGAACGGTTGTCGGTGACGGAATCGTTGAAGTACGCGCTCTCAACTACGAATACTATATCTATGAGCATACTCAGGTAAAGAAGGACGGCATTGAAGAACCTCTCTTCATTTTCGGTACGACTGACACCGGTAAGGACATATTTGCGTGCCTTGCATACGGTGCAAGATTCTCGTTCGTTTTTGCAACTATAGTTGCGGTCGTGAATTTCATAGTAGGTGTTATCTGGGGTTCAATTGCAGGATACTTCGGAGGTAAGACCGACCTGTTTATGGAGAGGTTTTCCGAGATTTTGGGTTCGGTTCCTACTATGATTGTTATTACACTTCTCAAATATCATATGGGAACGTCAACCCAGGCTCTTGTTCTGTTCATCTCCTTCTTCCTGACAGGTTGGATAGGTATGGCGGGAACTACACGTATGCAGTTCTACCGTTTTAAAAACCAGGAATACGTTTTGGCTGCAAGGACACTCGGTGCGAGTGACTGGAGAATTATGTTTAAGCATATTCTCCCGAACGGTCTGGGCACAATTGTAACAAGCGTTGCGCTGGTAATTCCTGCGATGATTTACTCGGAGACAAGCCTATCTTATCTTGGCATTATTAACCTTGAAGCGGGAAAGACTACGAGTGTCGGTACGCTGATTGCCGCCGGTCAAAAGTCTATTATGGCAGGCGCCGGATTTGTGGCACTGTTCCCCTGCTTATTCTTGGTTCTGTTAATGCTCAGCTTTAACCTCTTCGGCAACGGTTTGCGTGATGCATTTAACCCTTCACTCAGAGGTTCGGAGGATTAAGCAATGAATAAAGAAATTAAATTATCAGTCAAAGATTTAAAGATCTCCTTCCGTACGGATGCGGGAAAGGTTCAGGCGGTGCGTGACATTTCCTTCGACCTTTATAAGGGAGAAACTCTGGCGATTGTAGGAGAATCCGGTTCCGGAAAGTCTGTTACGTCAAAGGCAATTATAGGAATTTCCGCGGTAAATGCTATTCATGAGGGCGGAGAGATTCTTTATGAAAGCCAGGACCTTGCACGTATTCCGGAAGAGGAAATGCATAAGCTCCGCGGAGATAAAATAGCGATGATCTTCCAGGATCCGCTATCTTCCCTTAACCCTATTATGCGTATAGGAAAGCAGATTACGGAGGCTATGCTTTTAAAGAACAAGGCCAACCGCAAGGAAGGTCGTTTAACCTTTAACACGACACTTGCGACCTTGTCCAATATGATAAAACAGGCTGTTAAAGAAACAGGAAACGCGAAAGTTTCTTTGCAAGAAATTGACGAATTTATAAAAACCTTCGACAATTTCAGCATTCAAGGAAATAAGCTTGAAAACAGTTATAATATCGCGAGAACAGCGGCCGAGGAATTTATATCGATTGTTGAGGATTTTGTTTTCCTCACGGAGAAAAATCAGGAAGTCGACGTTGTTGCAACCATTAAGCTTTTGAGCCGTAAAATCAAAGAAATTGATAACAAATACTTTGTTTCCAGGCACGAAGATGCATTGAAGGCGCATATAGCATCGCTTGATGAAGTAATACGTGTTGAAAAATCCAAGGTTTCTCTTGTAAACTCGGCAAAGAAGCTTGTTGGAATATCTACTAAAAGGACAAAGGCAGAGGAAGCAACTGTTAACACTTTGAAGAAAATTACCGAAACCGTACGCGAGATGCTCGCAGAGCCGCAGTACAATTTCTTCAGAATAGGTTACTACGTGTATAAGAATCCTCAAGCCGACCTTAGCAAAATGTCCGCAGACGAGGCGAACGAATTGGCATACAACTTCATTACTGAAGACTTTATGACATCGTTTATTGACCTTGAAAAAATCGCTGTTCAGTATTCAATCAACAAAACGCTCAAAAACAAGAAGAATGCTATCGATGCACTCGAAAACGCCATATCCTTCTTCAGAGCCGGTAATTTCACACAGGCAGAGGCTTTGACATTATCCAAGGAGCTTAACGCGGCCGTTCGCTCTTCTATTGATCTTTTGGACGTTCATAAGGATAACATAGCATATACGTTCGGCGGTGCTTTCGAAAGAGAAGTAAGAAAGTTCTTCTTCTATATTAGAAACAATCAGAAGGAAGAGGCTCGCTTTGCTCGTCAGACTGCAAAAAGAGATGCCTTGATTGCTAAAGGTAAGCACGTTGACTGGAAGGTCATTCCCAAGTCTATTATCGAGCCCGAGACACAGATTGAAGCTATCGTTTCCGTCCTCAACCGCGTAATAAATAAATTTAAAGCGGATATTGAACAGGCAGAATATGTTGATCTCGATAAGCGTTGCCTTGAAATCATTGATTATCTTAAGGAAAAGGCTGCACAGGTTGTTGATGTACTCACCAAGCGTATAGCAAAAGAAAAGGCTATAAAGCTTATGGATGAGGTCGGTATTCCCGATGCCAGAATACGTTTTAAGCAGTATCCCTTTGAATTCTCGGGAGGAATGCGTCAGCGTATTGTAATTGCAATTGCATTGTCTGCGAATCCGGATATTCTTATTTGTGACGAGCCTACGACTGCACTCGACGTTACTATTCAGGCGCAAATCCTTGAATTGATCAATCGACTCAAGCACGAACATAACCTTTCTATAATATTCATCACACACGACCTCGGTGTCGTTGCTAATATGGCTGATAGAATTGCGGTTATGTATGCGGGTAAGATAGTTGAGATGGGTACGGCCGAGGATATTTTCTACGATCCGAGACATCCCTATACCTGGGCACTGCTTTCGTCGATGCCCGACCTTGATACCAAGGAGAAGCTCGATGCTATTCCGGGCACTCCCCCGAATATGATATATCCGCCGGTTGGCGATGCATTTGCTGACAGAAACAAGTACGCTATGGAGATTGACTATGAAATGCAGCCTCCTATGTTTGAAGTTTCTCCCACGCACTATGCTGCTACGTGGCTGCTTCATCCCGATGCGCCGAAGGTAGAGGTTCCCAAGATCATTACAGACCGTATCAAACGAATGAAGGAGAGAGGAGATAACCATGGAAAATAATAACGAAGTATTGTTAAAAGTGGAACACCTCTGCCAATATTTCCGTTTGGGACGCAAGGATTTGAAAGCTGTTGATGACGTAAGCTTTGAAATTAAAAGGGGTGAATCATTCGGTCTTGTTGGAGAGTCCGGATGCGGAAAAACGACGACCGGACGTTCTATCATAAAGCTTTATAATATCACTTCGGGTAACGTGTATTTCAAGGGACAGCGTATAGGTGCAGGAACCCGTTCGTACAAGGAAGCTATAAAAAGGGCGCGTGCGGAGACGAAGGCTGAAATAGATAAGCTTAAGGCTGATGAGACTCCCGAAACGAAGGAAAAAATCGCAAAGATAAAGGCCGAGCTTGCAGAGTACGTCGCAGAGCAGAAGAAGCGTATTGCAGAGGCGAAGCACGACAACAACCACGTTCCGCGCGACCTCATTACGAAGATACAGATGATCTTCCAGGATCCTATTGCTTCGCTTGATCCCCGTATGACTGTTCGAGACATAATTGCCGAGGGGCTCATCATTAACGGCATAAAGGACAAGAAATACATTAACGAAAAGGTTTACGAAATCCTTGAGACGGTTGGACTTGTCCGCGAACACGCTGACCGTTATCCTCATGAGTTCTCGGGCGGCCAGCGTCAGCGTATAGGTATTGCAAGAGCTGTTGTTATGCAGCCGGAGATGATTATTGCCGACGAGCCCATCTCCGCTCTCGACGTATCTATTCAGGCTCAGGTAATTAACCTTCTGAATGACTTAAGGAACCGCCTTGGTCTTACGGTTTTGTTTATTGCGCATGACCTTTCCGTAGTTAAATATTTCTCGGACAGAATCGGTGTTATGTATTTTGGAAAAATGGTGGAGCTTGCCAGCTCTGAAGAACTTTTCAAAAATCCGTTACATCCTTACACGAAGTCGCTGTTGTCAGCCATTCCTTTGCCCGACCCGATTTACGAGAAGCAGCATGTAAGAATAACGTACAATCCTATAGCCGAACATGATTATTCAACCGATATGCCCTCTTTCCGTGAAATTCTGCCCGGCCACTTCGTATATTGTAACGATGCGGAAGAGAAAAAATATAAGGAAATCGTAAATAGCGAAACACAGAACAACTAATGAACTCACAGGTGGTTAGAGTATAGTGAAGCCGGAAAATAAATCATTATTAAAAAAATTTTTAATATGTTTTGGCATTGCTGCTGCGATTGTGTTTATCGTGATTTGGATAAAAGGCTTTTTCACTGACAACGCTTCTTCAAACATTGCAATTTTGGCGGACGCCTTCTTCGTTAGCGGAATATTGTTTACGTTGTTTGCCGGCATGCTCTTCGTAAGTGGCGAAGGCGCGCTGATAGGAATTGGCTTTGTTTTACGCAACGTATTATTGGCATTTATTCCCATGGGAAGAGCAAAGCACGAATTGTATGCGGATTATCGCGAAAGGAAGCTTGGAGGGGCGAAACAGAGAAAATATAACTTTGTTCTCATAACGGGTCTCATTTTTCTCTCGGTCGGAATAATCTTTACGATTATTTGGTCAAGCTTTTACAACTCGCCGAGCGTATAAATTCCGCTGTCCAAAAAGCAAAGCAACAAGAACCATTATGTCATAAATTCTGTAAAGGGGCTGTCACATTGGTAAGACCGATGGGGCAGCTCCGTTTTTTGCAAAATATGAATTAAAGATTGGTTGACAAGGTGGTTTTATTATGATAGAATATATAAGTAAAGTTATGTCCTTTGAAAGTGAGAGTCTTATGTTAACGGTTGAGAAGGTCAGCGTTATGAATATGGAGAACGCCATTCGCGGTGCGAGAAATCCGATGAATAGCTGGACGCGAATGGACAGCTATTATAATGAAGCGGGGGAGTTTGTTCTTGGCGAGAATGACCTCGCTCTTGCAGAGCGCCTTGCGAAGGCGGGCAGCGACCACAGAAAGTTCTTGCGTCAGATATTTGTGTCTATGGATATAAACGCACCGCTCTATTGGTGGAAGGAGTTTGATACCTATAAGGTAGGAACGGTTGCAAACTCCTGCTCGACTATGCATAAAATTCAGGCGAAGGAGTTCTCACGAGAGGATTTCTCGTGTGACAGAATGACCGAGGGCGCGCTTACGGTGCTTGACGGTGTTATAGAGTACCTCGAGGGGGAGAGAAGGCGGTTTCTTGAAACGAAGGACAAGAGCCACTGGCATAATATGATACAGCTCCTTCCCTCGTCCTTCAATCAACTCCGCACGGTGACCTTGAACTACGAGGTTTTGATAAACGTGTATTATGCACGACGGCATCATAAGCTTGCGGAGTGGCATATTCTTTGTGATGCGATAGCGGCACTTCCCTATGCCGACCGTCTGATATTGGTCAAAAACGAGGAATGACACCTTGGCAAATATATTTGATTTATTTAAGAAAATAGAGCGAAAAAGTGACACGGGGCCCGTTTCCTTTATCGTTGCGGGGCTTGGTAACCCGGGGGCGAAATACGAGGGCACGCGTCATAACGCAGGCTTTATGGCTATAGATTATATAGCTGCCGAGTGCGGTGTTAAGATAGACCGCGCGAAATTTCACGCCCTTGTTGCCGAGTGTGAGATATTGGGGGTGCGGGTGTTGCTTATGAAGCCCGAGACATTTATGAATCTTTCGGGAACCGCTATAGCGGAGGCGGCGAGATTTTACAAGATACCGCCGGAGCGCGTTCTTGTGCTTCACGACGAGATAAGCTTCGAGCCCGGCTTTCTCCGCATAAGGCGAAAGGGGTCGGCGGGCGGTCATAACGGCCTTAAGAGTATTATCGAGTGCCTTGGCTCGGAGGATTTTCCGAGAATAAAGATAGGCGTTGGTAAAAAGCCGCATCCGGAATATGACCTTGTCGACTGGGTGCTCGGTAAGCTTTCGCCCGAGGGGGAGAAGCTGCTCACCTCGCGCCTTGGCGACATATATTCTGCGGTAGGACTTACCGCTTCGGGGAATATCGACGAAGCCATGCAGAGATATTCCAAGTAAACCTACGGATTTATGAAGAACCCCTGAGGTAGATAGATGTTAAGGATTTCTTCGCTTATTCGCGGGGACAGGGAGTTTGCCGACTCTGTACAGTGTATCGAAGAGACCTATCGCGCGGGAAAAAATCTTCCCGTTGTAATAAACGGTCTTGCGGGCGGTGCGGAGGATGCATATCTTATCGAGTGTGCTGTGGAGCTCAAGCGTATAACGGGCAGATATCCTGCCGTTATCACCGAGAGCGACGAAGCGGGCGAGCGTGTGTGCGAGCTTCTTCTTGGCGCGGAAATAAACGCCGTGCAGTATAAATCCCGCGAGCTTGTGTTCAATAATATTTCAGCCTCTCACGACGTTGACCGCGAGAGGCTATCGGTCTTACACAGACTCGTTTGCGGTGAGGATGTATGTATCGTTGCATCGTCCGCTGCCGCTATTCAGTATACAATTCCAACGGGGACTCTCGAGAGAGCCTCGCTTACACTTGAGGTTGGCACGGAAACGTCGCCGGATGAGCTTTCGAGGAAGCTCGATGGCTTGGGCTTTAAGCTTTCCGACACAGTTGAGGGGCGCGGTGCTTATGCCCGTCGCGGTGGTATTGTAGACTTCTTTTCATCGTCTGATATGCCCGTGAGGGTTGAATTCTTCGGTGATGAAGTTGATAGGCTCGTTTATTTTGACCCTGTAACGCAGAGAACTGTTGATGTATGCCCCCGTGTCGAGATATTGCCGTCGCGTGAGGTTGTCGTCGATGAGGCTGCGAGGTCGAGAATGTTAAAAGAAGTTGACATTCTGCTTGCGTCGCGTGAGCTTTCTGCTGAAATGCGCGAGAAGCTTTCCTACGAGCGAGCCGTTATAGTCTCCGGGTCGGGTGCGGATTTTGCGGACAGATATTTCGGCGTTGTTTATAAGGAGCACGAATGCCTTTTAGACTATTTGTCGCTATCCGGTGTTGAGTCGCATATAATTCTTGGGACGTCTGCCGTACGCGAGGGTGCTGTGACGTATGAAAAAAGCCTTGGGGAGAAGGCATCGGGTTTTTTATCCTACGGAGCGGCGTCGCGCCTTATGGCACAGTATGCGGCGTCCTCTGATATGCTTGAGGAACGACTCGCAAATACCCTTTCGGTTCACGTTAATTCCTTCTCTGGCGGAGTCGGAAACATGCGCCTTGCCGGCCTTTTTGGCTTCAGAAGCCGCAGGTGCGTTTCCTACGGTGATAATCCGCGGATGCTCATTGAGGATTTACAGGGGCTCCGGCGAGGAATGTACAGGACGGTACTTCTCTCTGAGGGCGAGGACGGGGCATCGGCGCTTCGTAACACGCTTATCGACGCCGATATAATTCCTGCGACACTGGGCGAGGGCACTGACGTTTTGACAGCGCCTGCGGGCTCGGTTTTTATTGCTACGGGGAATTTTGACGGATTTGACCTTATTACGCCGAGAATTGCCGTGCTTTCAATGGCGCGTGACACGGGGCGCGCAGTTATGGCTAACCGCCGCCGTCAGCGTATAATGCGAAAAATTGGCACTGCCACGAAGCGTATTATGAGCCACGCCGACCTATCCGTCGGAGATTATGTTGTTCACGCGAACTACGGCATCGGCCTTTTCGAGGGTATCGAGGCGGTGACGGTAGAGGGCGTGACGAAGGATTATATCACAATAAGATATGCGGGCACGGATAAGCTTTTCGTGCCGTGTGATCGCCTTGAGGTAATAGGCAAATATATCGGTGACCGCGAGCGTGACGGAACCGTAAAGCTTTCGAAAATGGGCGGCACCGAATGGGCAAGGACAAAGTCACGCGCGAAGGCTGCGGCAAAGGATATCGCTAAAAATCTGATACAGCTCTACGCAGAACGGCAGAGACGTCCGGGCTTTGCCTTTCCCACCGATACGGAGATGGAGGACGAATTTGACAGCCGCTTCGAATATGAGGAGACCCCCTCGCAGCTTACTGCTATCGAGGAGATAAAGCGTGATATGATGCGGCCCGTGCCTATGAATCGCCTGCTTTGCGGTGACGTCGGCTTTGGTAAGACCGAGGTGGCTCTTCGTGCGGCGTTCAAGGCAATCCTTGCGGGAAAGCAGGTGGCCTTTCTTGTGCCGACGACAATTTTGGCGCTTCAGCATTATCAGACCGCACTGTCAAGGATGCGCGGATATGCAGTAAATATAGAGATGCTCTCACGGTTTAAGAAGCCGAAGGAGCGTGCGGATATTATGAGGCGTGTGAAGATGGGCGGCGTCGACCTTCTTATAGGAACGCACTCGCTTTTATCGAAGCAGCTTGAATTTCGCGACCTCGGTCTGCTTATAATCGACGAGGAGCAGCGCTTTGGCGTCGTTCAAAAGGAGCGGCTTCGCGAGATTGCGAAGAACGTCGACACTCTTATGCTCTCTGCGACCCCGATACCGCGTACCCTCAATATGTCGATGAGCGGCATCAACGACATATCGGTGCTCGATGAAGCACCGGGCGAGCGCCGTCCTGTTGAAACCTACGTGCTCGAGCACGACGATGCTATCATATTTGACGCACTCTCGCGCGAGCTTTCGCGCGGAGGCCAGGTGCTGTATCTTTATAATAAGGTAGAGGATATAGATATCGTGGCAGGGCGAATATCGGAGAGCTTTCCCGAGGCCCGTGTAGCTTACGCACACGGACAAATGGAGCGCGAGGAGCTTGAGGACATTTGGCAGATGCTCGTAAGGGGAGAAATAGACGTTCTCGTATGCACGACGATAATAGAAACCGGTGTTGACCTGCCTAATGCGAACACGCTTGTTATTGAAAATGCCGATCGCTTCGGTCTGTCACAGCTCCATCAGATACGGGGACGCGTAGGCAGGAGCGAGAGACAGGCGTATGCCTACTTTACCTACAGACGCGGTAAGGCACTCTCCGAGGTTGCCGAAAAACGTCTCGAGGCTATACGCGAGTTCGCGGAGTTCGGTGCGGGCTTTAAGATAGCTCTGCGCGACCTTGAAATAAGGGGCGCGGGTAACCTTCTCGGAAGTGAGCAGCACGGGTATATGGAGAGCGTTGGCTACGACCTGTACGTTAAGCTTCTTAATGAGGCGGTGCTCGAAGAACGTGGAGAGGATAAGCCGCGCGAGGAGGCGACGATAATAATAAACGTATCGGCGCATATACCTGAGAGCTATATTCGGGCCTCTAGGTCGAGAATGGAGATATACAAGAGGATATCATATATAGAAACCGAGTCTGACCGTGAGGAGCTTATCGACGAGCTTATCGACCGCTTTGGTGACGTTCCCGTTCCCGTTATGAGGCTTATGGACGTAGCACTTGCGAAGTCTATGGCCGAGCGCGCAGGGATAAAGAAGGTTGAGGAGCGTGACGGAAGGATTACCTTTATATCCGGGCACCCGAAGCTTGATATATGGTCGGAGGTGTTCGCCGAATTTCCAGCACTCGCCTTTGTAGGCGCAGGCTCGCCAATAATTATTTACAGAATGAAGCGAAACGAGGATCCCACGGCAGTGGCACGTGCGGTACTTTCGAAATATATTTCGGTAATGGAGGACACGCAGTGAGTAAAGGAGAAAAAAAGCTTGCGGGGACGGAAAACACGCGGGAAGCAGGAATAAGAAGAAACCGCCGTACGATCATAATTATTGCATCGGCTCTTCTATCTCTTGTTCTCATATTCGGAATAACAGTCGGAACCGTGGTGCTTGTGAGAGATAAATCCGCCGTCGTGAAATACGAGGGTGCATCGGCTGATGCGGGCGTCGCAGCATACCTTGCCGCGACTTATAAGAGCTACTATATAAGGTCGGTTGCGGGGGCCTCCGATACCGAGGAATATTGGAAAACCGAGGTGGGGGCCGTTACCCAAGGAGACGTTCTGAAGGAGAGCACAGAGGAATATATCAGATCTGTCGTAGTCGGAGCGTATCTTTTTGATAGATACGCCTCCCTGACTGACAGCGAACGCGATGCAATAGAGCGCGCGACAGAGGAGGTGCTCGATTTTAAGGCCGACGGTGATGAAAATAAATTTAACGAGCTCGCTTCTCCTATGGGCTTCGATTATGAGGATTTTTGCCGCGCTACGGAGCTTCTTTATAAGGCGAAAAGTGCAAAATCAGTTGTATACGGCGACGGGGGCGCGGCACTGACAAACGTGTCCGATGCAGAGGTTCTTTCGCTCTGTAACACCTATTTCATACAGTATTCTAGGGTAAAGATACTGTATATAGATACGAAGGAATACGTAGTAAAGGGCAGTGACGGCTCGCTCGAGATAGGGGAGAACGGAAAATATCTTACGCAGTACCTCTCGGCATCGAAGCTTCTCTCACGCCATGCGGATATCACGGAGATACGGCGCCTTATAGAGGGCGCGAGAACGGGTGTCGGTGACGAAATGAGTCCCGAGTATTTCGATATTATGCAGGATAAGTACAATATTTCAAAGGCATATAATGAGTCGGGATATTATTTCTCCGCCACCTCTGCTTTCTCTTCGGGGTTTGCCGAGGACTCGACAGAATATCTTCCCGACGGTGCGTACAAGGCGGCTCTTTATAAGATGCTGAACTCCGCGGTTGAGGTGTCCTTTGAAATGAACGAGGGCGAGTACCGCGAGATAGAGGGTGACTACGGTATCTGCTTCATCTACAAATGCGAAAGAGAGGAGGGCGCATTCCTCGCGTCGGGCTACGACGTATTCTTTCATGATTTCTATTCGGATGCTGCCGATTATCTTTACGATGAGAGCGTAGGTGCTCTTTCTGATGACGTTGAGGTCAGAGAAAAATACTACGAAATTGACCCTGTGAAAATCCCGTATAATTATATGTTTGTAGCTAAAATTGAGCAATAATGTAAATAATACTTTTCAAAAGAGGTAAAAATGACGGAAAAATTCAAGGTAACAGGTATGTCCTGCGCTGCCTGTTCTTCACGTGTTGAAAAAGCGGTTTCAGCGCTTCCCGGCGTTTCGTCCTGCTCTGTAAATCTTCTCTCGGGAGATATGATTGTTGAGGGCGATGCTTCGAGAGGGGCGGTAGCGGAGGCTGTCAGACACGCCGGCTACGGTGTTGCCGGGGGCGTATCAGAGGAGAAGACGGAGGAGAAGAAAAGACTTAACGAGGGTGTCGTGATGCTTATAATCTCGCTCGTTCTCGTTGCCGTGCTGATGTACGTGTCCATGGGTCATATGGCGGGCTTGCCGCTCCCCGGCCTTTTCGGCTCGAATCCGATAGCGAACGCTATTCTGCAAATGCTCTTGTCGCTTGCTGTTATGATGATAAACCGCCGCTTCTTTATAAATGGCGTAAGAGGAGTTATCAACCGTGCGCCGAATATGGACACGCTCGTGTCGCTCGGCTCGTTTGTTTCCTTTGCATACAGCGTATACATTCTCTTCGTTATGACGGAGAGTGCGCTTTCGGGCGGTGAAAATCTCGGAGAGCTTCTTCACGGACTGTATTTTGAGTCGGCGGCGATGATTCTTGCTCTAATAAGCCTCGGTAAGCTTCTTGAAGCGCGTGCGAAGGGAAAGACGACCTCGGCTATAGAGAAGCTTGTGGATATGACTCCGAAAACGGCGGTAGTCCTCGTTGACGGTGTTGAGCGTGAGATACCGCTCTCGGAGCTTGCGGTTGGAGATATTTTTGTAGTCCGCCCCGGAGAGAGTGTGCCCACTGACGGTGTTGTTATTTCTGGAGCCTCGAGTATTGACGAGGCGGCTCTCACGGGTGAGAGTGTTCCCGTGACGAAGAACGAGGGCTCGAGGGTCTATGCCGCAACTATTAACAAATCGGGGTATCTTACCTGTCGCGCCACCTCGGTGGGAGAGGAAACGGTGCTCTCGGGAATTATCAGAATGGTGAAGGATGCCACGGCGACAAAAGCGCCGATAGCGAAGCTCGCGGACAGAGTGTCGGGAATTTTCGTCCCCGTAGTTATGGGAATATCGGTCGTTACGCTTTGCGCGTGGCTTATATCGGGTGCGGAGCTCGGTGATGCAATAGCGCGGGCTATTGCCGTCCTCGTAATCTCCTGCCCCTGCGCCCTTGGACTCGCCACTCCCGTTGCGATTATGGTTGGTGGCGGTGTCGGAGCCTCTCGCGGCGTACTCTTTAAAAACGCGACGGCACTCGAGACCTCGGGCAGAGTGCGGACGGTGGTGCTTGATAAAACGGGAACTATCACGAAGGGTGAGTTGTCGGTTATCGAGTGCAAGACGCTCGACAATGAGCTGTTGGACCTTGCCTTCAGCCTTGAAAGAAAGAGTGAGCATCCGATAGCGCGTGCAATAGCGGAATATTGCTCCCAGAAAGGGGCGAGGGATATCGCGATTGAGGACTTTTTGGAGCTTGAAGGCAGAGGCGTGTACGGAAGAAGCGAGGGCGGAGAGCTTTTCAGCGTAAACCTTGCATACGCAAAAACACAAACGAATATTGACAAAGAAACGGAAGACGAGTGCGAAAGAATGTCACGCGAGGGAATGACTCCGACACTCTTTCTTTGTGACGGTAAGTGCATAGGAGTTTTCGCACTCCGTGATACCTTGAAGGAGGATGCGGCAGAGGGAGTTGCCTATATGAAACGGCTTGGTATGCGCGTCGTTATGCTGACGGGCGATAACGAGACTGTGGCAAAGGCAATAGCTTCGAGTGTTGGCATTGACGAGGTGATAGCAGGCGTTCTCCCGGAAGGAAAGGAAAGTGCCGTCAGAGAGCTTATGAGGGGCGGACGTGTCGCTATGGTCGGCGACGGTATAAATGATGCCCCAGCCTTGACGAGAGCTGACGTTGGAATTGCTGTCGGCCGCGGTACGGATATAGCTATCGACAGTGCTGACGTAGTGCTTATGAAGGACGGTGTTCTTGAGGTTGCATATGCTCTCGATATAGGTAGGGTGACTCTTCGTAACATAAAGGAAAACCTTTTTTGGGCATTTCTTTATAACTGTATCGGCATTCCGCTTGCCGCAGGTGTGTTCGGAGTAGCGCTACCGCCGATGTTCGGTGCTGCCGCTATGAGCCTTTCGTCCTTCTCGGTAGTTATGAACGCCCTGCGCTTAAATCTTTGGAGACCGAAGCGCTTGAGTGTGGGAAACTCGAGAAAATCCCCCGTAGAAACGACAGTAAAAACTACATTAAAAAATGAGGAGAAAGAGGAAATGACAAAGGAATTTCACGTCACGGGTATGATGTGCCCGCACTGCGAGGCAAGAGTAAAGGCTGCCGTCGAGGAGATAGACGGCGTTGTCGAGGCTGTGGCATCGCATACGGAAAAGAAGGTTACCGTAAAGCTATCGCACGACGTCGAGGATAAGACAATCATCGACGTTATCACCGCCGCAGGGTATAAGGCGGAGCTTTAATAAGACATAAAAAAGGGCAGTCTCGTTAAGAATTCGGTAAAATAAAGGCTTATAAGCCAAAACGCCATACCCCTTTTAATGCAAAGCATCTTTGGGAGCTGGCATGATTTTGGGCATAAATCTTCATTCGCGGCCCGAAGATGTATACACATCGATGTGAAGAGAACGGAGATTGAATGAAGTCCTAATAAAAATGGAGAAAACCGTAGGGTTTTCACCTTGATTTTCTCCGAAATAATTATTAATTTCGGCAGAGGTACTGTGTCTCCGTGTACCTCTGCCGTTTTTATTAGGTGTAGTCACAGATGAAGTGACTGCAACGATTCTTTAGTCACGCTTCACGTGTGACGGTCAGTCGTGCATTTGAGCGTCTGTCTCGTCTGCGGTATAGGGCTCATCCGTACTTTTTTCCTTGCGGTGCTTGAAGCTGTCCGTCCAGAGGGTGGGCGAGAACAAGATGAGCATCGGTAAAAGCTCGAGCCTTCCGGCTAGCATATTAAAGATAAGAACGAGCTTCGAGAAGGGATTGAAGAAGGAAAAATTCACCGTAGGTCCGACCATATCGAGGCCCGGACCGATATTGTTGACCGTTGCTGCGACGGCGGTAAAGTTGGTTACAAGCTTGCTGCCCTCGGTTATTGCGTAATTATCGAAGGATATGAGGAAGAAGGAGACGGCAAAAATGAGAACGTAGGTAACGAGATATGCATTTACCGAGCGGGTGACCTCGTGGCTTACCGCCTTGCCGTCTACGGTTATCTTCTTTACCTGCCTTGGGCGAAGGATACTTCCTACCTCGCGTATCATACCCTTGAAGAGGATGATTATTCTCGACACCTTGAAGCCGCCGCCCGTGCTTCCTGCGCACGCGCCGATAAACATAAGGGCGACCAGGGTAACCTTTGCTATCGTAGGCCATACGTTGAAATCGAGAGTCGCGAAGCCTGTTGTCGATATAATGCTCGCGACGGTGAACGCCGTGTGACGGAGTGCATCTCCGAAGGTTTCTGCCCCCTTTGTTTCGGTGATAAGAAGGCTTGCCGTTATAATTCCTATAGCTACAAAGACTATAGCGAAGAACACCTTTACCTCGGAATTTATCGCAGCGCGGAACTTTCTGTTAAGGAGAAGGTAATAGGAGTTGAAATTCACGGAGAACAGTAGCATAAATATTGTAACTATTACTTGAGAGTATGCGCCGAAGGAAAGGAAGGAGTCGTCCCTGAAGCCGAAGCCGCCTGTTCCTGCGGTTGCGAACGCCGTGTTAAGAGCATCGAACGGAGTCATATCTCCGAAGAGCAAGAGGACGAACTGTATAACAGTCATAACAAAGTAAATGGCGTAAAGTATCAGAGCTGTTTTTTTGACGTGCGGAACTAGCTTTGATACCGTGGGGCCCGGGGACTCCGCACGCATAATATGCATATTCTGCGCGCCTGAGAGAGGGAGTATTGCCATAATGAAAACGAGGACTCCCATACCGCCGACCCAGTGGGTGAAGCTTCTCCACATCAGCATAGAGTTCGGCAGCTCCGACACCTTCGGCACTATGCTTGAGCCCGTGGTAGTAAAGCCGGATACGGTTTCAAAAAGCGCGTCGATATAGTTCGGTATCGAGCCTGAAAACACGAAGGGGAGCGCGCCGAAAAGACTGAGAACTATCCAGCCAAGCGCGACTATAACGAAGCCGTCCTTTGAGTAGAGAGTTGAATCTTGGGGGCGACGATAAGAGCAGAGCATTCCTGCTATGATACAAAGAGCTATAGTTCCAAGTATGGAAAGAGTGGAGCTCCACTCCTTCTCGATGTAAAAAAACGAGGTTACGAGCGGTACCATAAGGAACGCTGCTTCGAAAAGAAGAATAAGTCCCAGTGTGTACCTAATCATCTTAAAATTCATTTGTTATACCCTTTATTGTAAACAAATATTTTCAAAATTTGGTTTTTAATGTTAAGCCAGAATGTCGGTGATATCGTGAAGGCCCATAACACCGGAAACAACTATTACCGAGTCGCCCTCTTCGATGGTATCGTATCCGCGAGGCATAATGACGTTTCCTGCGCGGATTATGGCGCTGATGAGCACGTTGTCCTTCAGCCGGAGCTCGGAGAGCGGTTTTCCTATTATCTTTGAGTGCGCGCGGACGATGAACTCCGAGGCCTCGACCTTTCCCTTTATGAGATTATGAAAGTTCTCCATATTACTGCCGCGTGTATTCTTTGCGGAGCGGATATATCTTGCTATCGTGTCTGCCGTAACATTCTTTGGATATATGACGGTATCGAGCTCCAGCCTCTGCATAATACTGTCATAATCGATGCGCTTGATTCTCGTTATGACCTTGTTGTCGGTTTTTGAACGGGCGAATAGTGAGAGAAGAATATTTTCCTCGTCGAGGTCAGTAAGCGCGATAAATGCACCGACGCTTTCAATGCCCTCCTCGTGCATTATTTCCTGGTACGCCGCTCCTGCGTGGATGACGGTTACGTTCGTGAAATCAAGAGAGAGCCTATCGCACATTTCTCGGTCCTTCTCGATGACGGTGATGTTCATTCTGTTCTTTTTGAGTATAGAGCAAAGATAATGGGTTATCTCGCCGCCGCCTACTATCATAACCGACTTTACCGCCTGCGTCCTGTAGCCTATTTTTCGCAGGAACTCCTGCGCATTCTGCGGTGTTGCCATTATCGAGACGACGTCCTTCGCTTCGAAGACGAGGTCGCCCTTCGTGATGTAGGCGTCATCGCCTCGCTCGACGGTGCAGAACAGGATATCCGCCTTATACTTTGATGCCACATCGCGAACCGACATACCGACAAGCTTCGAGCTTTCGGGCAGTCTTATCTTTATGAGCTCGACACGGCCCTTCGAGAAGGGCTCTACGCTTAGGGCAGAGGGAAACCTCAAAACACGCGCCATTTCTTCTGCGGCCGCGCGCTCTGGGTTGATGACCATAGCCAGCTCAAGCTCATCCTTCAAAAACGAGGTTTCGAGTGAGTATTCGTGGCTTCTTACCCGTGCTATAGTCTGACAGCTGCTGGCCTTTTTTGCTATGATGCAGCATAGAAGGTTGAGCTCGTCAGAGCCGGTGACGGCTATAAGCAGATCTGCCTTACTTACCCCGGCTTCCTTTTGCGTATTGTGGGATGCTCCGTTGCCGATAACGCCCATAACGTCGAGCTTGTCGGTAACTCTCGCCACGTTTTCGGCGTTTTCGTCTATGACCGTTATATTGTTGTCTTTTTCACACAGCTGCTCGGCGAGCGCCCTGCCCACCTGACCGCAGCCGACTATGATTATATTCATTCGTTTCTCCTTTTTAAGAAAAAAGAATTGTCCTTATACTATCTAGTATTATAACTATATTTTGGAAAAAAGTCAAGATAGAACGGGCATTTTCGGGAGGGGTCTCCGACATATGCGCTCTGTTTTGATAAAAATTTATAAAAGGTATTGCATTTTTAAATTCTTTGTGGTAAAATACATCTATGATGATTCATTTATGATAGTTTGGGGCTATATGCTCGCGCTTCATAATATCCGTTTGTTTGAAAGGAAGAAAATATGGAATACGTACTTTTGGCAGTTCTACTGCTTTCGGCGGTGTTTATTATTATAGCCGTTCTGTTCCAGAAGTCGTCTGACGAGGGACTTTCGGGTACTATTGCCGGCGGCAGTGAAACTTATTATGGAAAGGATAAGTCGAAGCACACCGAGAAGCTTTGGTTTAAGTGGACCTTGATAGCGAGCCTTGTGTTTGCTTTTGCGGTTATTCTTACCTATGTTATTCAGCCTGACTACACCTACAGTCTCGATGTTGACTATTGGCAGAACCTGACCGAGTTCTCCGGCCTTTTCGATTGATAAGGACTCATAAATGCGCTGTCGTATGCGGAACCGACGTCTAACGGTCGGTATGACCCGTGCGACAGCCTTTTTATTTATTCGGGTAATATGTTGGCCGGGCGGTGCAAAAAATATAAGCACCCGAAGGAGATAATCAATGAAAAGAAACACGAAAAGAAAAGATTTTAATAAATTTACCAAGGCGAGCACTCATAAAAGACGCGCAAGGGAGGAGATGAAGCGCGCCCTTATTCGCGAGCTCGAGGCTATAGGAGTCGGACACGAGAGCTGCGTTATCGGCGGTGGGGATATACCGAGAAAAAGAGGGGGCAAGGATGCATTCTCCCACTCTTATGCAAGAGGCGTGTTTTCGACGGCGAAGGGCGGATACGGATTTGTGACCCCGGAGAACGATGTAAGTAAGCACGCTAATCAGCCGGAGCGTGATGTTTTTATTCCCGCGGACAAGACATACGGAGCTATTGACGGTGACCTTGTTGAGTGTACGTACAGGATATATCGCGGTTATACGGGCAGTGAAAAAACAGAGGGGCGTGTCACGAAAATCCTGCAAATAGGCAGACAAAACGTGATTGGCACTCTGGTGCGGGACGATATACGCACAAGGGGAAAGCGTGCTCATACTAAATGGTACGTTCTTCCCGATGACTCAAAGGTTTCTGTAAAACCGATTGTGGCCGACACTCTCGGTGCGCGTGAGGGGGATAAGGTTTCGGTGAAGCTCCTTCGCGGCCCCGGCTTCGGTAATGCGCCGCAGGGTGAAATAACGGCGGTGTTTGGCAACAGCGCCTCGCGCGTGGCTAATTACGAGGCTATACTTGCCGATTGTGAGATACCTGCTGAATTTTCGAGAGAGGAGCTCGAGGAGGCCGAGCGCGTGGCAGGATTGCCGATAGATTCAGACAGAATTCGTTACACGGGTGCGCCGGTTTTTACAATAGACGGCGAGGGGGCGAAGGATCTTGATGATGCGATATCTCTTCGCCGTGTAAAGTCAGGTTGGTATTTAGGTGTTCACATAGCTGACGTCAGTGAATACGTCGGGGAGAAGACGGCACTTGACAGATGCGTAATGAGGCGGGGAACCAGTGTCTATTTTACGGACAAGGTCGTCCCTATGCTGCCGCCTGTCCTCTCGAACGGTGCGTGCTCTTTGAATCCTGGTGAGGATAAGTGTACGTTATCCGCTATGATAACCCTCAACAGTGATGGTGAAATTCGCTCCCTTAAGCTTGTGCCGAGCGTCATACGTTCGAGGGTGCGCGGAGTGTATTCGGAGGTGAATAGCCTATTTTCGGGGGAGGCGACTCGGGAGATACGCGAAAAATACCGTGAGGTCTATCCTTCTCTTGTGAAGATGCGCGAGCTCTATTCGGTGCTCTGTGAAAGGTCGAAGCAGCGCGGTATGCTTGAGCTGGAGCTGCCCGAGTCGGAGATAATTCTTGACGAGGACGGTGAGCCCCGCGACGTTCTGCCCCGCGAGCGTGGGATTGCGGAGAGAATGATAGAGCAGTTTATGCTCGTTGCGAACGAAGCGGTAGCGACGTTTCTTCTCTCGCGTGGCATACCGTGCGTTTACCGTGTGCACGAGCCGCCGCCTGAGGACAGGCTCCGTGACTTTGTGACCTACATTCATAATCTGGGCTTTGATACCTCTCATATATCTATGGAGAAATGCTCGCCTTCGGAGCTTTCCGCTCTTATTTGCGCGGCCGAAGGTAGGGGGCTCTCGGAGGCTGTATCCTATTCTATGCTTCGTTCTATGTCGAAGGCGTATTATTCCGAGCGCCCGGGTTCTCATTTCGGACTCTCCATAGAGCACTACTGCCATTTTACCTCTCCGATAAGGCGGCTGTCAGACCTTGCAACCCACAGAATTATTCATAAGGTGCTCCTTGACGGCGCACCTTCGGCTAGGTATTCGTCCTACGCCGCACGAGCTGCACGCGCGGCGAGCGATTGCGAGGAGCGTGCTCTTGCGGCAGAGCGCAGAATAGAGGACCTCTATAAGACGATTTATATGTCACACCATATCGGCGATGAATATTCGGCGAGGGTAAACTCGGTGCAATCCTTTGGCCTTTTCGCGACTTTAGAGAACACCTGCGAGGGGCTTGTGCCATTATCAACGCTTCCCGGATATTTTATTTATGATGAGAAAAACTCCTCGCTTCGTTCTTCGTCCCTCGTCCTTCGCGTTGGAGACAGGATTACGGTGCGCGTAGAGGAAGCAGACGTTTCTCGCGGCAGGGTTGGATTTTCGATTGTGCTTTAAAATGTGATTTATCAAAGAAAAAAGGGGCTGAATATGGGGAAAAATATAAGTTTCTACACTTTGTTTGTTCTTATCTATGTTCTCATCTCGACGGTGAGCTCGTATCTTTCGGGGTGGATATCCTCGCTGATTTACGTTTTCTCCTTTGCACTTCCCGTGCTTCTCTCCTTTCTTTACTCGCGAGGTGATAAGAGGGCGCGGGAGGAGGAACGTGGGCTTGCAGAGCCTGAGCGTCGGCTGTTTCGTATTTCGATGCACGATATTCTTCTTCTGCTTCCTGTTGCTGCTCCTCTTATCGGAGTGGTTTTTCTCGTTTCCTTTCTCACCTCCTCCCTGCTCGGAGCGCTTGGCCTCGGTGGCGCTCCGGTATACACGGGAAGCTTCGCGGAAATGCTCATCGAGAATGCTATTGCTCCCGCAATTCTTGAGGAGCTGCTTTTCAGATACGTCCCTATTTTGCTTATTGCGCCGTACAGCAAAAAATATACTGTCATTCTCTCCTCCGTTTATTTCGCATTGATACATATGAACGTGTGGCAGATGCCGTATGCGCTTTTTGCCGGTGCGGTGTTTATACTCGCTGACCTTTCATTTTCGAGTGTAATACCGTCGTTGGTTCTGCACCTTCTCAACAACGTCGTATCGTGTGTATGGACGTGCTTTATAGACGATGGAGTAAAGGCTGCAGTCTTTGTTTCTGTGCTTACGGTGCTGTCGGCGGCATCCTTTGCTTTCATAGCAGTGAAAAGGCGTGTGTACGTTAAGCTTTTGCGGCAGGCATTTGTTTTGCAGAGTAGCAGCTCTTCCAATGTAGATTTTGATGTATAGTGAGGTTGAAATGGAACGTATAACTGATGCCGATATAGAATTTATGAGACGGGCAATTGAGCTTGCGCATGAAGCGGAGCGGCTCGATGAGGTTCCGGTCGGGGCACTTGTCGTGAAGGAAGGCAGAATAATCGCGGAGGCCTATAATACACGGGAGCACACTAAATGTGCAACGCATCACGCGGAGGTTCTCGCGATTGAGCGTGCGTGCGCTGCACTTGGCGGCTGGCGCTTGCCCGGTGCTACTCTCTACGTGACAATGGAGCCATGCGCTATGTGCGCGGGTGCCGTAATCAACGCTAGGGTGGAGCGGGTTGTTTTTGGAGCGCCTGATTTGCGTTTTGGAGCGTTTGGCTCGTTGATTGACCTCGCCAAGGTGCCGCTCAACCATACCCCCGAGGTTGTGGGCGGCGTGCTCGCCGACGAGAACAGAGAGCTTCTTTCGTCTTATTTTAAGAAAAAGCGTCTGAAATAATAAACGTCGTGCTGCTTGCCCGAAAGGGCTTTCGCCTTGCCAAGGCTTTTTGGCAGGGCCTTTTTGTTTTTACGGAATAAAGGGTAATTCTGAGGTGAATAATGCTTTATTAACTTAAAGGGAGATGTATAATGCTGATAACTCATGTGCTTTCGGAAAGCGTCGATACGGGAAATATATACTTGCTAAAGGGGGTTTTGGAACGGCTCTGGCGCGAATTCGATTTTGAGCTCATTGTTCCCGAGAGAAGCCGCGCGTTATCTATTTTAAGCGGCACACGTGTCAAATTAACCGCACTTCCGCTTGGTAAAGATGATGACAATATGATAAGAAATATTTACATTATCGGCAGACATTTAAGACAAACGGCTCCCTCTGTTGTTCATTCTCACGGCTCGGTGTGCGGGTCGCTTGCTACCTTTCTTGTATCCCGAGGCGACGTCGTTGCTATAAAGGACTACTACGCGAGCTACCTTTTAAGACGCGTTCTTTCCGCTTTAAGTCCCCGAGCAAGACTGTCGCTTACTCTCTCATACTCACCCTCCGACAGGGATATCCTTGTACGCGCAGGGGTCAGAGATGGGTCGATAGTGAATGTTCCTTACGGTGTTGACGTCGATATTCCTACTCCGGAGGACGGATATTTCCAATCGAGTGTTCCGATAATTTCCGCGTCCTGTTCGAACGGTGAGGAATGTGCGCTTTTTCTTTCTGCCGTTTCGCAGCTCGTGCGCAAACGCCGTTTGTTGGCGTACGTTGAGGCGCCGGAGAATATGGCACTTTATATCAGACATCTTTCGAGTGCGCTCGGTATAGGACGTTGTGTTGTGAGCTTCGGCATCGGGGCTATGCCCTTGGAATGTGTTAGAGCATCCTTTTGCTTTGTTCTACCGAGTCTTCGGCCGAGCTCAATACCGATTGAGGCGGCGCGCTTTATGTCTTTTGGAGTTCCCGCCGTCGTCCCCAATACACCGAGATGTCTCGATCTTGTTCGCGACGGTACATCTGGGGCGGTCTATCACTTCGGCGACTCCTTTTCGCTTAGTGCTGCTGTTGACCGCTTGCTGTCACGCAACGGGGAGCGTGATGAGCTTTCGAGATGCGCCAGGGGAAAGGTCGTTGGCTCATATTCCCTTGACGGTGCGGTTTTGGCTCTTTCTTCTCTTTACCGTAGCCTAGCGTAATTTACTGTGCTTCTTTTAAATCCTCGCGTGTTGACTTTTAAATTTGACTGTGGTAAAATAGGTGTATGAGAAAAATGTTTTTTGAGGGCGGGCGCATCTCGAATGCTCACGGTGTCCGCGGTCTTGTAAAGGTTGAGCATTGGTGTGATGCACCGGAGGTGCTTGCAGGACAGACGCGTGTCTTTTTCGCCGAGGAGGGCGAATACAGAGAACGTAAGGTTCTCCACGCGGCAGTGTCAGGTAGCTCGGTGCTTATGTCTATAGAGGGTATCGATTCCCGAGAGGCCGCTATTGCGAAAAAAGGAATTATCATATTCCTTGCCCGTGAGGACATTCCCGTGTGTGAAGGTGAAATGCTGATTGCCGATATGATAGGTCTCTCTGTGCGCGATGCGGAGAGCGGCCGTGAGTACGGCAAGCTCGTGTACGTTTCCGATGCAGCGCGCGGAAAGCTTTATACGGTCAGAACGCCGGGGGGGAAGGACGTTCTTTTGCCCGACGTTCCCGAGTTTGTAAAAAGGATAGATGCCGAGGAAGGTATACTCATAAGTCCCATTCCCGGCTTCTTTGATGATGAGATATGAGATTTGACGTTATGACACTGTTTCCCGATATGGTGAGAACGGTGCTTGGAGAGAGCATTCTCGGCAGAGCGCAGACAAACGGAATTATCAATGTGAAATGCCACAATATCAGGGATTTTTCCACAGATAAGCACAGGAAAACCGACGATACCCCTTACGGAGGCGGTATGGGTATGGTGATGACCTGCCAACCGATATACGATTGCTACATGAGCATAGTCGGCGAGATTCCGGAGTGTGAGAGCACGCGGGTTATCTATATGTCGCCGAAGGGCAGGGGGTTTAATCAGTCTGTCGCCCGCGAGCTCTCGCAGTATGACAACATCATATTTCTCTGTGGCCATTATGAGGGGGTCGACCAGAGAATAATCGACGAGATAGTTGACGAGGAGCTTTCGGTCGGAGACTACGTGTTGACCGGCGGAGAGCTGCCTGCCTGTATCGTGATAGATGCTGTCGCCAGACTTAAGGACGGCGTTTTAAGCGATGCGGAGTGCTATCTCGACGAGAGCTTTGAGAGCGGAATGCTTGAGTATCCTCAGTATACGAAACCACGTGAATTTCGCGGACGAGAGGTGCCCGAGATATTGCTCTCGGGCGACCATAAAAAAATAGATGAATGGAGACTGAAGGAAGCGATAGAATTGACACGCTCCCGACGTCCGGAGCTTCTTCTGGCTCATCCCGAGCTCGAGGAGAGGCTGAATAATAAAAAGAAAAAGTAAAGAATTGTTTTCAAAAAGAAAGGAGGGTACAGCTTTGAGAAAATACACGCTTTATGAGCTCGTCGACGGATATTATAAGCCTGAGGGTGGCGAGGGGAAAAAGTTTGTATCAAAGAGCTTTACGGGCTCGTTTTCGGGAAAGCACGGCGGACGGTATGCCCGTTTGATGCTGGCCGTGACGTCAAAGCTTAAAGCTCTTCTTTCGTTTACCTCGGCAAGGTTTTATGGCCTAGTCCTTCTTTCCTTCGGTCTTGTCACGCTCTTCGTGCACCTTATAAAGGACTATTTGGGCTTGTATGAGGTGGGCCCCCTCGGTGTCCTTATAACGGGCGCTGTCAGTGCTATGCTTGGTGTGCTGCTGGTCGTATCCGATAAGCCACTGTGTATTTTCCTTCAGGACTTTGTCCTTACCGACTACGTGTTTTTTGAATTTTTCTGCATCAAAAGGACGAATAGGCTTGACGGAACCCGCGGAATACCGTCGTGGGTAGGCCTTATTCTCGGTTCTGCGATAGCGGCTCTTGCAGCGGTGCTTCCGTTCTTCGCAGTTGTTATTTCAGCCGTAGCGGCAGTATACGTATTCGTGTCCTTTGTTTCGCCGGAGTTTTCGCTTTTTTCAACCTTCCTTGTGCTTCCGTATCTTTCGATGCTTGATAATCATGAGCTGATACTGTCAGCCTTCGTCGGAGTGAATATACTATCCTTTGTAAGGAAGGTTGCGCTTGGAAAGAGGGTATATACCTTCGAGCAGTACGACGTATACCTCGGGATTTTCCTCCTCTTCGTTCTAATTAGCGGAATATTCGTTAAGGGAATAGAGTCGTTTACCAATTCGCTCGTTATGATAGTGCTTGCTATGGGATACGTTCTTTCGGGCTCTATCATAGCCAACAGGCGTCTTGCGGATTGCTTGATTAACGCTCTCATCTTCTCGTCCGTTCCCGTATCCTGCGTTGCCGTGGTGCAGTTTGTTATAGGATTGACCGAGGCCCCCCTGTGGCAGTTTTCGGGGGTGTCCGCTACATTCTCGTCACCGTCGGTGCTTGCTGTCTTCCTTCTTTCGGCGTTTATTTTTACGCTGTATTTTACCAGCGCGAGGCGCCGCCGCTCGGCGAAGCTCGTATACATCTTCATATCCGCTCTCACCCTGTTTGCCCTCGTGCTTACTCTCTCGCCTTGGGCTACTACGGTAGCGGCTCTTGTGCTTATAGGATTTGCGCTTACTGCGAAAACGCGAGTTTTCGGAATATATACTATCCTCTTTGCGCTTCTGCCCTCGCTTTTCATATTCTTGCCGGGGACGGCGCTTCTCGAGCTTGCAAGGCTTCCCGTGCTTTCCTTCTTTTCTCTCGATGCTCTTGCCACGCGTTGGAATTATGCCAGACAGATGTTCTTCGACAACGCCCTCGCGGGTATTGGTATAGGCGAGAGCTGCTTTGTCCTGGAGCTTGAAGCGCTCGGCGTCGCCGAGCCGCTCTTTCCGAACGGCGGTACTTTTTTCCTTGAGGTTGCGCTTGAGGCGGGAGTATTTGCTCTCGCGGCTCTGCTTCTTATTTTCGTGACACGGGTACGGCATACGGCTATTTATATTCCGTACGTGAAGACCTCGCAGGTGAGCACGCTCTCAAAATTCACGTCACTTGCCCTCGCGGCTCTTATAGCTCTCGGTGCGTTTAATTATTTGTGGGCCGATATGTCGATGTTCTTCCTTTTTTGGTGCATATTTGGAGTGGGGAGCGCCACGCTCCGTATCTCGAAGGGCGAGCACGATGACAGGGTCGCATATTACAGTGACGGAAGAAGTGCCGACTCCTCGGCAATAGACATAGGAATTAGGTAAACAGTTGTTTTCACAATGCTCTGTGCGTTCAGCATACGTGAAAAGTTTTCTTGCGAATTTTTTCAAACCCCTTGATTTTTATTTAGCATTTTGTTATACTTTAAATAATAAAGCTCGAAGGAGACATATTCGATGATTTCTCATAACGTTACTATAAAGAACAGTGTAGGTCTTCACGCAAGACCCGCGACCTTCTTTATTCAGAAAGCCAACTCTTACAAGTGCTCTATCTGGGTTGAGAAGGAGGATTGCCGCGTTAATGCGAAGAGCCTGCTCGGTGTTCTTTCACTCGGTATTTCCAAGGGAACAAGCATTACCATTATTGCCGACGGCGCTGACGAGGCGGAGGCTGTAAGAGGGCTTACGCAGCTTATCGACAGTGAATTTTCCGAGCTTTAATTCATTATTCTGATTTTTGACCGAGCCTGTGCGGCGGACGTGCACCCTTTGCCGTCTTCCCCGACAGGGCTCGGTTTTGTTATATTGGAGATGTTATATGACGGTAAATGAGCGCCTTCGGGATAAGGCGGGCTCGCTTCCCCTCACACCCGGAGTGTATATAATGAAAAACGCGGACGGCGAGGTAATATACGTCGGCAAATCGAAAAAGCTTAAAAACCGTGTAACGAGTTACTTCGTAGGCACGCACACGAGCGCGAAGACTGCGAGAATGGTCAGTCTCGTCAGAGATTTCGATTATATAGTCTGCGATACGGAAATAGAAGCGCTTACGCTTGAAAACGTGCTGATAAAAAAGCACTCTCCGAAATACAATATAAAGCTTAAGGATGCCAAATCATATCCGTATATAAAAGTGACGGGTGGGGAATATCCGAGGCTCTGCGTAACACGTGAGCGTAAGAGTGATAAGAGCAGGTATTTCGGCCCTTACGATAGCGCGTCCGATGCGTATCTCGCGCTTGAGTGCGTTATGCGCATTTTCAGACTCCCGACCTGTAAAAGGCGGTTTCCCGAGGATATAGGTAAGGGAAGGCCGTGTATATACCGCGAGATAGGCAGATGTCTTGCTCCGTGCGTTGAAAAGAGCATAACCGCAGAGGACTACCGCGCTCTTGTAAAGCGCGCGGAGCGCGTCCTCGACGGAGATATAAAGGATACGGTCCTCGGGCTCGAGCGTGAGATGAACGAGGCAGCAGAGCTCTTTGAATTTGAGCGGGCGGCCGTGTTGCGCGACAGTATTCTTGCCCTCCGTAAGCTCGCAGAAAAGCAGAAGGTCGTCGCCGATGCGAAGGTAAATCGCGACGTTTTCGCGCTTTATACCGAAGAAACCGTGGGCGTCCTTGCAATCCTTACGATAAGGGAAGGCGCGTTAGTTAACAAAAACGAGTTCATTCTGTCTTCATCGGAGCTGACGGGCAGGGAGGACGCCGTTTCTCTTATCGCCGACTATTACGACGGACGCGCCTCTATCCCCAGAGAGGTAATGCTCGACTTTGACATCTCGGACGATGACGTAGAGCTTCTGTCGGAGTATATCTCGCTCGGCACGAAATATAAGGTCAGCGTGAGAGTGCCGGAGCGCGGCGACGGCAGAGCGCTTTGCGATATGGCGCTCGAAAATGCCAAGGAAGCGGCGAGACAGGCGAAGCTTGAGGGGGAGAGAGAGGATAAAAGCGTCAGACGTCTTGCGGAGCTGCTTGGACTCGACAGTGTCCCCTCGCGTATCGAGGCCTACGATATATCGAATATAGGTAATGAGAATATCGTCGCGTCCATGGTCGTATGGCAGGGCGGTAAGCTCAAGCGAAGCGATTACCGCTCGTTCAATATCAAAACCACCTCGGGTCAGGACGACTATGCCTCTATGCGAGAGGCACTTTCGCGAAGGCTGCTTCATATCGGTGACGGGACTCCGTCACTCGGTGAGCGCCCCGATGTAATACTACTTGACGGAGGCGTCGGCCACGTGTCGGCGGTGAGCGAGGTTATGCACACTTTAAATCTCGATATTCCGCTCTTCGGAATGGTGAAGGACGACTATCATAAGACCAGAGCAATAACCGACGGGAAAACCGAAATTTCCATAGCCAGAGAGATGAATGTGTACACATTTGTTTATAATTTGCAGGAAGAAGCGCATAGATTTGCCGGAAAACAGTCCTCGGGAGCGAAGAGAAAAACGCTGCGCCATTCCTCACTCGAGAAGATAGAGGGGATAGGGCCGAAGAAGGCAAAAATACTGCTCCACGCTATGCCTCTTTCGAAAATAAGGGGTGCCTCTGTGGACGAGCTTTCGAAAATTCGCGGTATCAGCGAGCGTGATGCCGAGCGGATACGCGCCTATTTTGAAAAATCCGAATAAAGCGGAGAAGCGTGGGATATCACTAATTCGAAAACTCGGGCTTTAGGTTAGACCCGAAATTCTCGGAATACAGGCTTTCCGCCTGTTTCGGTGAAAATGCTACGAGAATTTGGATATACTTTTGTGCGCTGCCTGAAAGGCGGCAGAATGGAGAATAATATGCCAAGGATAATAACGGGAAGCGCTAAAGGAAAGAAGCTGCTTTCCCTCGAGGGTGACGCTACTCGTCCGACCTCTGATAGAATAAAGGGGGCTATGTTCTCCTCGATACAGTTTGATATTGAGGGGAGACGGGTGCTCGACCTGTTCGCGGGGACGGGTCAGCTCGGGCTTGAGGCTATGTCGCGAGGCGCGGAGGGGGTTACCTTCGTCGACTCGGAGCGCGAGGCTATGGAGCTTGTTAAGAAAAATGCTGTTTCGACGGGATTTTTCGATAAATGCAGATACTCCGTCAGCGACTGGAGAAATTTTATAAGGAAGGCCGGCGGCAGGGATAGATACGACCTTATATTCATCGACCCTCCGTATGCTATGGAATGTTGCCTTGACGCCTGCGCGCGGCTTGCATCGGCGGGACTGCTCGCCAACGGTGCTCTCGTAGTTCTCGAGAGCGGAGAAGAGAGGATAGACACGGCGGTGCTAGCCGACATCGGCTTCGAGTGCTTGAAATCGACGAGCTACGGAAAGAAAACCGCACTGCACGTTTTGATTTACCGTGAAGAGGGCGTCGGAGCGTAAAGAGACGGTCAAAAAAATGCCCGCGTCTTATTGACAAAGCAAGGGACTTGCTATATAATATCTTAATGTAAAAATGTGTGGGGGCGCGTATGAGCGTAATTATACCCGGAAGCTATGACCCTGTGACACTAGGTCATCTTGACGTTATAAAGGCCGCCGCAGAGCGCGAGGATGAGGTATATGCCGTAGTTTTTATTAACGAAAGCAAGCAATACAGCTTCTCTATGGAGGACAGGGTGAGAATGCTCGAGCTCGCAACGGGGGGGCTTGATAACGTCCTCGTGTCCTATTCGACGGGCAGAGTGGTCGATTATATGCGCGAGCACGGAATTTCCCGAATAATTAAGGGCTACAGAAACGAAGAGGACCTCAAGTGGGAGAGGTACCAAGCGGAATATAACTTTGCGCACGGCGGGTACGAAACCGAGCTTATAGAGTGCCGTGCGGAGCATAGGGAGCTCTCCTCAACGCTTGTGAGAGAGCGGCTGGGTGCAGGACTCGATATTTCAAAGCTCGTCCCCGACGGGGTTGCAGAATATATTGACAGTATCAAGTAATTTAACCGAAAGGAAAAAATAAGATGAAGGAAAGAATTGAAGAGCTGAAACGCAGCTTCACAGAAAAGCTTCCCTCCTTGACGGATAAGGAGTCGCTCGAGGCGGTGCGTATTGCCTATCTCGGCAAAAAGGGATATATTGCCGAGCTTATGAAGGGGCTTCGTGACGTCTCGGATAAGAAGACCGCAGGTCAGCTTATCAACGATTTGAAAAACGAGATTGAGGGAGCTTTGGGGGCACGCGACGAGGAGCTTGCCAGCGCGGCAATAGAGGCGCAGATAAGGAGTGCTAAAAAGTACAATCCCACTCTTATTCCCGAGAGAGAGCTCGGCTCGTATCACCCCATAACGCTTGCTACGCGTGAGGTCGAGGCGGTATTCGAGAGAATGGGCTTCACTATTGAAAACTACGCAGAGATAGTCGGAGATTACGAGTGCTTCGAGGCTCTTAACATACCGAAGCATCACCCTGCGCGTGATATGCAGGATACGTATTACCTTGATAACGGTCAGCTTCTCAAGACTCATACCTCTGCGGCACAGAACTCCATTATGAAGAAATACGGCGCGCCCCTTCGCGCTATTTTCCCCGGAAGATGCTTCAGAAACGAGTCAACCGATGCCTGCCATGAGAACACCTTCTTCCAGATGGAGGGCATGATGATAGACGAGAATATCTCTATCTCTAACCTTATCTACTTTATGAAGACTATGCTCTCCGAGGTCTTTAACCGCGACGTTAAGGTAAGACTTCGTCCCGGCTTCTTCCCGTTTGTCGAGCCCGGCTTCGAGCTTGATATCAACTGTGAGATATGCGGCGGCGACGGCTGTCCGTCCTGTAAGAACTCGGGCTGGCTCGAGCTCTGTCCCTGTGGAATGATACACCCCGCGGTTCTCCGCGAGGGCGGAATAGATACAGAAAAGTACACCGGCTTCGCCTTCGGCCTCGGACTTACTAGGCTTGCTATGATGAAATACGGTGTTAAAGATATACGTGATTTCAACAGCGGAAGCTTAAAGTCGCTCTCGCAGTTCAAGTCGATTTAAGGGGGTGCGAATATGTTTTTATCAATGAACTGGATATCCGATTTCGTAGACCTCTCGGGGCTTGACAGACGTGCGCTTATCCATAATTTTACTCTCTCGACGGCCGAGGTCGAGGACATAATAATCAAGGGCGAGGACACCTACGGTGTTATCGTCGCCAAAATACTTACTGTCGAAAATCATCCGAACTCGAAGAAGCTCCATCTTCTCAAGGTCGACACAGGCTCGGGAGTTGTCGATATCGTTTGCGGAGCACCCAACGTCAGAGAGGGAATGCTCGTAGCGCTCGCAACCGACGGCGGTGCGGTATCGGGTCATAAGATAACGCCCGCTACTATCGCAGGCTACACCTCTTACGGTATGTGCTGCTCGGAGAGCGAGCTCGGTATCAGTGACGATAACTCGGGTATATGGGATATTGAGAAAGACCTGCCCGAGGGCGTAGCTCTCGGTACGGACATAAAGGACATCTTCGATATAGACGATATAATCTTCGAGGTCGACAACAAGTCCTTAACGAACCGCCCCGACCTTTGGGGTCACTACGGAATCGCAAGAGAGTTTGCGACCATTACCGGTCGTGAGCTTAAGGCTCCCGATACGGTTGACCTTTCGGCGTATGACGGGCTCCCAACCGTGGCGGTTGACGTTCGCGCCACAGACCTTGTATGGCGTTACTCCGCGATAAAGGTGGATAATATTCTTCGTAAGACCTCGCCCGCAAACATGAGAATACGCCTTTACTACTGCGGCTCGCGTGCTATAAACTTCCTTGCTGACCTTACGAACTACGTAATGATGGAAGAGGGACAGCCGATGCATGCCTTCGACCTTAAGCGTGTTGACAAAATAGAAGTGCAGACCTTCCCTATGGGTACGAAATTCACGACCCTCGACGGCGAGGAGCGCAATATTGACGATAAGATGCTTATGATAACCTCGGGCGATGAGCCCGTTGCTATCGCCGGAGTTATGGGAGGCGATGCGTCGAAGATAGAGGACGACACGACCTCGCTTCTGCTTGAGTCCGCGACCTTCGACGGCGTCTCGGTCAGAAAGACCACGACACGCCTCGGCCTTCGTACCGACGCGTCGCAAAGATATGAGAAGATGCTCGACCCCGAGCTTTGCCGCACTGCAACAGCAAGGCTTCTTGCTCTCCTTTTCGAGTATGACAAGGATGCCACCGTTATCTCGCGCTTCGAGGACGTGTACGTAAATAAGTATCCCACCATAACGCTCGAATTCGACAGGCGCTACGTTGACAGATACACGGGTATTGACATTCCCGACGAAACTATAGTTAAGACCCTTCGCGGCCTCGGCTTTACCGTTTCGCAGTCCGGTGACAGCTTCACCGTGACCGTTCCCTCGTGGAGAGCTACGAAGGACGTTACGATAAAGGCGGATATCATAGAGGAGATAACCCGTATTTACGGCTACGATAATTTCAATGTCTGCACGTCCTCTATGGCTCTCGTTCCCGTCCGTCCCGAAACGTTGAAGACCGATGAGGACAGAATGAAGGATATTCTCGTTAAATCCTACCGTATGCACGAGGTGCACTCCTATATCTGGAGCGACTCGGCGAAAAATGCCGAGCTCGGCATTGATACTCCGAAGAATGTCAGCATAATCAATGCGCAGACACCCGATCATGCACATCTGCGCGTGTCCATGATACCTACACTCCTTGCCTTCGCGAAGGAAAACCGCGGATATAAGCCCGATTTCGCTATATTCGAGCTTGGGCATACTGTAGAGGGGCTTCGTGACGACGGAACCTGTCTTGAGCTTCATAAGCTCGGGGCGGTTCTTTACTCCAAGACTCGCCAAGAGGAGAGCCTCTTCCTCGAGTGCCGTGATGCTGTGCTCGAGATATGCGAGGATATTCTCCATAAGACACCGACCTTCTCGCAGGGGGACTGCGACTTTGATTTCGAGCATCCCGCGAACACCTTTGACGTTTTCGTCGACGGTGTCAGGGTAGGATATATTTCCGTTCCTCACCCCTCTGTGCTCGCCAACATCGATAAGAAATGTGCGGTCGCCTTCTTCGAGCTTTCGACCGAGGCGTTTGCAGGTGCTCCCGCCGGCAGGAACGCATACGTTCAGCCGTCTAAATTCCCCGGACTCGATATCGACCTTACCTTCCTCGGAGACGTACCGAGTGTAAGGCTTACAGCTGTTCGCAAGGCAGCAGAGGCTGTGTCGGAGGGACTGCTCTCGTCCGTTTCGTTCAAGGATATCTATACGGACGACGAGGGGGTTTCCGCGCTCACGCTACGCTTCTCGTTCGTATCGCAGGAGAAGACGCTCTCTAAACAGGAGCTCGCCCCTGTAGTAAACGCCGTTACCGGTGAGCTTGAGAAGCTGGGCCTTGTTATGAAGGCGTAAAAAAGATATTAAAAAAGAGCCTTTTCGGCTCTTTTTTAATATTAAGCTATTGTGCGGCGAAGGTTCCGCTCGTGTCGCCTACGGTTATCATATATTCTTCGCCCTTTACCACATCGGGGCTGCTTAAAATAACTATAGCGTATGGAAGTGCGGGGGATTCGCTTACGATAACGTTTCCGAGAGAGTCGGTAAGGGTTATTTTCGTGCCTGCCACGCGTGTTCCCACACTGACGGCTATGACACCCTGACTGCCACTTGAGAAGCTTTGTGCCATCATATATGAGCCCGTGCCGATGAAGGTTCCGCCGCTTATCGTAGCCTCCTTGTCGTAGTCAAGCACTGCGGTATCTCCCGTAGTCGGGCCGCATACCGTCGTATGACCGCCCGTTATAGTAAGACTGCCGTTGGCATCAATTCCGTCGCCTGAAGCGTTTATATATACAGTACCGCCTGAAATAGTTATACTGCCGCTTGATGACGAGCCGCCGCCGAACATATCGCCGCCCGGAGCTCTGCCGCCCATACCGCTGCCGTCATTCCCACCGCTTGCGTTTATACCGTCGTCCTCTGCGACTATCGATACGCTTCCGCCGGATACGGTCACGTGCATAGCCTCCAGACCCTCGTAGCTTTCTTGAATATCCAGCGTGCCGCCGGATATTTCGAGCTTCTCGTCGGCGTGAACGGCATCGTCCCCCGTGCTTATCTTGAAGGTGCCGCCGCTTATAATTACGGAGTTGTTTGCGTGAATTGCATCGTCTGCTGAATTTATATTGAAGTTGCCGCCCTCTATGAGAATGCTGTGCTCCGCCTTTATCCCCTTCGTGCTTGTACTGTCGGTATCGCTGTGTGAGCTACCGAAGGAGGCACCGGGGTATCTTCCGTAGCTGTCCGAGTGTGTCTTCGCGCTATTCTTGCTGCCGCCGCCGGACGTTACGGTAATTTCTCCCGATTCAATCTCTACGTAGGACGAGGCACTTATGCCGTCGCCCTCTGCACAGACAGATATATTTCCGCCGGCTATATAAACGAAGCCGAGCGACGTGTCCTCGGAGTGCTCTGCCTGTATTCCGTCCTTGCCCGAGGTCAGCTCGAGCACGGTGTCACATATACGAATGCTGTCATTGGCAGAGAGGGCGTGAGAAGCTGCGGTGACGCTTATGCTGCCGCCTGCTATGACTAAATCGTCCTTTGAAACTATTCCGTGTCCGAAAAGCGATGTTACCGTAAGTGTGCCGTTGCCTCCGACGGAGAGGTCGGATTTCGAATATATCGCTGCATCTACGTTCTCGCCGTCTACGGCAGTGAAGGCCCCGGCGGACGAGAGTGTGTTTTCAGTCCCCTCATGGAGAAATAAAAATACCTTGTCAGCGTTTTTGACGTATATAGCCGCTGTATTGGCCGAGGCAATATTGACACCCGAGAGAATTATTCTCGGCTTGTCGTTATCTCCCGCATCTACGACCACCGTTCCGCCCGTGAGAGTTCCCGTAAGGATATAAACTCCGCCGTCCGTTACCGTGACCGAGCTTCCGTTAATTTTTACACCGCCGCCCGATGCATCGGCGCCACTGCCGTTCAGCGTGACCGTAACGGCAGTGGAGATATCGGGCTCTGTCAGCATATCTGCTTTTGTAAACATCTCCTCGCGAGTAGAGGAAAAGGAGCTGTCGAGAGTGCTTCCGCCTTCTTCTGTCTCGCCCTTGCACCCTACGAGTGCAAGCAATAGCGCGAGGACGAGAAATAATGCAAATATTTTTCTCATACACACCTCATAATTGAGAATTATCGGTTTCTCTTACAGAGAGCGTAATCTCGAGATTGCCGTTTCTCTCTCTTAACTCGTCGAGCATATTCTTTTCCGATACACCCGGACGAAGAGTAAGGTCGTAGGTAAGGCGGAACATACTGCCGAAATTAGCCGTCTTTATTTTTATGAGCTCCGTATTTGACGAATATTTTTCCAAAACCTCCTCGAACACACCCGTGAAGTTAAGGTCCTCGGGAACCGTTATCTTAAGAGTCTTGTAGCGTTTATCCGCGCTTATGTTACGGTTTACCCTGCCGAAAATCAAAAGCGCCAAGCACATTATCACCGTGAAAAGAACCGCGAAGGCAAGGTATCCCATTCCCGCAATAAGTCCCGAGCCCATAGCGAGGAAGAGGGCTACGATTTCTCTGGCGTTGCCGGGGACGGAGCGGAAGCGTACAAGGCTAAACGCACCGGCAACAGCGACACCCGTGCCGACGTTTCCGTTTACCATCATAATAACAACGCACACTACTGCCGGCAAAAGTGCCAGGGTCGTGACGAAGCTTTTTGAATATCTCGCGCCAAGAGAATATGAAAAGGCAAAGATTAGTCCTATGACGATAGAAACGCCAAGACAAAGAAGAAAGTCACCAAGGCTGATGACCGAGGTCAACTCACTGTCGAAGAGTCCCGCAAAAATTGATTCCATTATTTATATACTCCTTTATAAAGCATCGGCATAATAATATTTTTATACGCGGTGCCGTACTTTGAAAACGATGATTTATATATTCTGTGACGCGACAGCATTTCTGTTATAAAAAGAGGAATTCCTCCGCCGCATTTTATCTCCATAAGCGTGGACCCTTCTCCGAGAAGACGCTCACCGCGTATATCTCCGCTGACCGAAAGACCGTCCGTTCTGGCCAGAATATTTTTGTCGAAGGTCACGCGAAAGTCGTCGTTACCCCGAAGAAAATAAGCTTCTCTTTCATAGCTTAAAAAAACCTTCGGCGATAAGTCGGGGTAGTAGTTTATAAAATACTGGATTTCCCGCGATATCTGCGAGCTCTCCGCTATTTCCGCTCTCCCCGACAGCCAATCCTCCGCGCAGTTCTCGGGAAGGGCTATGCGTCTTTTATATACCACTCCGTCATACTTGCGCTTGAGCTCTACGAATACGGAGCTGCCGCTCTTGCTGTAGCTTCTTACGCGAAGCTTTTCCTTGTATATCGGCTTTTCTATAGAGCGCCGAATGAGCCTGAAATCGCCGGTGTCGTAATATACGTTTCTTACGGTTGATGGGCCGTACTTATCGGGCGAGAGGGAAAAGAGCAGCTCTTGCTTTAGCAACTCTGCGCTCTCTGCACTTAACAGATACTTTAATTCGTATCTTCTAAAATTGCTTTTATAACCCATAACTGTCTCCTGATTTTAAAAGGTTCACGACGGTAAGGGGCACGAGAAAACGCCGTCGGACTCCGTGATAGGTAAGAGAGTCGGGCACATAAGGTTTTAAAAGACAGCTTTTTTCATATTCATTACCCAAATCATCTTAAATTAAGATTTTAAAAGCACCTTCGAGCCGAAAGACAATAAAAAATTATCGCAGTAGGCTCGTGTAGTCGTCTCTCTTACGCCTACTTATTGTAAGCTACAAACCTTAAATGAACTGAAAAATTCGGTACGCGATTTTAAGCATATTTAATGTACTTGATTTAAAATATAAAAAACTCAAAAAAGCATATTGGAGGAAGAATGAGAATTCTCTTGGCAGAGGACGAGCTCTCCTTATCGAGAGCTATAGTTAAAATCCTGGAAAGAAGCAATTTTTCGGTAGACGCAGTCTACACGGGAGACGATGCGCTTGATTTTATAAGGGTCGGAAACTACGATGCGGCAGTGCTCGATATTATGATGCCCGGGCTCGACGGGATATCCGTTCTTAAGGAAGTTAGAGCAAGCGGTAACGATATCCCCGTGCTTATCCTTTCTGCGAGGTCGGAGGTAGAGGACAAGGTGAGGGGGCTCGACTGCGGCGCTAACGATTACCTTGCAAAGCCTTTCGACGCGCGCGAGCTGGTAGCTAGAATACGGGCCATAACGAGGGTCGGCGCAGGACAGGACAACAGGCTTCGCCTCGGGAACGTCACGCTTGACCGTGCCAGCTTCGAGCTGTCATCACCGAAGGGGAGCTTCAGACTTGCAAATAAGGAGTTTCAGATGATGGAGTTGTTTTTACAAAATCCCGGAAAAATAATATCTAGCGAAAGATTTCTTGAGAAAATATGGGGCTATGACAGCGACGTCGAGATAAACGTCGTATGGGTATATATCTCTTATTTGAGAAAAAAACTGTCGGCGCTCGGAGCTGATATACAGATAAGGGCATCGAGAAACGCAGGCTACAGTGTGGAGGCGGATTTATGATACGGAAGCTTAAACGGCGATTTATCACGCTGTCAATGATAGCGCTTTTTCTGCTGTTCTTCTTTATAGTCGTGGGAATGAATACCGTAAATTACGTTTCGTTTCTGTCGGAGAGCGACGATGTTCTCGAGCTTTTGTCAAAAAATAAGGGCAGCTTCCCCGATTGGGGAGATGGAAGGCCGCCGCATATGTCCCCCGAGATACCCTTTGAAACCCGGTTTTTTACCGCTGTTATTAACTCGGACGACGGTAATGTCGTTATGACAGATACCTCAAAGGTGGCGGCAGTAGATGCCGATACGGCGGCTGAATATGCACTTCGCGCAGCCGACGGCGGTGAGCGAGGGTTTATCGGAGCGTACAGATACTGCAAGACAGAGGACGGGCTCGGTACGCGTATTGTGTTTCTCGATTGCGGAAGAAAGCTCGATACGATATATGGCTTTGCTCTTGCGAGCGCCCTTGTTTCCTTGCTTGGATACGTAATTGTTTTTTTCGCCGTAGTAATAGTGTCGGGGATGATTGTCCGCCCCGTTTCGGAGAGCTACGAGAGACAAAAGCGCTTTATTGCCGACGCTGGTCACGAGATAAAAACACCCCTTACGATAATAAATGCAAACGCTGACCTGTATTCTATGGAAAACGGGGATAACGAGTACGTGTCCGAAATAAAGGAGCAGGCGCGGCATTTGACGGGACTTTGCGAAAAGCTTATTATGCTGACGAAGCTCGACGGTGGGAGCGGTGCGGCAGAAAAAATAGAGTTTCTCGTTTCCGATACGGTGCTCGACGTCGTAGGAGCATTTTCCGCTCCGCTTAAGCTCGATGGCAAAACGATAAAACCGTACGTAGAGCCTATGCTCTCTATGCAGGGAGATGAGGGCGCGGTAAGGCAGCTTGTAACGCTTCTTATAGATAACGCTATGAAATACTCCATACCCGAGGACGTTATTGAGGTCTCCTTAAGCAAGGAGGGAAGAATGATTGTACTGTCCGTCGTTAATTCTACCGACTGCCCCTTGCCTGACGATATGTCGAAGCTGTTTTTACGCTTTTTCAGACCCGATACCGCTAGAAATTCTAAAAGAGGAGGGCACGGCATAGGTCTTTCGGTAGCGGAGGCTATTGCCAAATCACACGGAGGAATGGTGCGCGCTCGGAGGATTGACGGAAAAAGGGTCGAGTTTGTTGCGGAGATGTCAATAAAGTGAATTTATAACAGAAAACGCCGGCTAGAAAGCCGGCGTTTTCTGTTATAAACGATGAAGACAGTTGACGTCGCCAACTTCTTGGCGACGCCAACCAATGAATAGTGAAGAATTATTTGCTGGCAGCTATCGGTGCTTCCTGCTTTTCTGCTTCCACCGTATCGACTTCCGTCTGCTTCTTCTTTGCGTGTCTGTCGATAAAAAACCACGGCAGGTAGGATACGATGAAAAGTGCTCCTACGACAAGGGCCATAACGATAACTCTTACGACGTAGTTTTCGGGCAGTATTTCAAGTATCGGTGACTGCGCCTCACCCTTTGCCATAAAGAGGTAGTTTGCGGCGTCGTGCTCGTAGGTTTCGGGAGCATAGCTGTCGAGCAGGTTGTTTGCGAATATCGCTATAACACCGAGCGCGAGTAGCATAGCGTAGGACTTAATTATGGATTTTACGTTCGGGCGCATCTTATGCACGAAGGTCATATAAAAGACCGCAACATAGCCGAGAAGATGCTCGCACCAGAACTGATAATATCTGAAGCGTGTGGGGCCGGTGAAATTTATGACCGTCGGGGTTATAAGCGCGAAGATAGTTCCCGCAAACACCCAAAAGTAGCAGATGTCATAGAGCGTTTGGCTCTTCGTCAGTACCAGCACCGAGGAGAAGATTATCGCCCAGCCGCATACTGTTATCGGCAGATGCTCGTATGGATTTGCGTTAAGCGACGGAACGCCTACAAGGCGCCAGAAATAGGACATCTCGGTTATTATAAGGGTGAAGGAGAGTGCCATACGCAGCTTGTCCTCGTGTCTGAAGGTGCGAAGCTTGCTCCTATAGCGGAATATCAGATATATAACTCCCGCAGCGACCAGAATGGGAAGAAAATGCGCAAGTGAAAAATTTTTGAACTCATAAGGCCCACTCGGGTCTGCCTGCCCAAAAAAATGCTTGAAAAAGTTCTCCATAATTCGACCTCTCCATACAAAAAGTGATAAAATAATTAACAGCTTGGGGTCAGCTGTCAATTATTATAGCACACCGCTATGGAAAAATCAATATGTTTTTTAAGTAGGCGGGGCCTTTAATCGCGGATAGCAAAGAAGGCAATAGCGGCCGCCGCGCCGACGTTGAGTGAATCGACTCCCCGTGTCATCGGTATTTTAACGGTCAGGTCAGCGGCATCTATAGTCTCGGGCTTGAGCCCCGTACCCTCTGTGCCGAGGATAATGGCGAGCCGCTCGGCGTTTTTTAGGCTCTCGTCATTTATTGACACCGAATTGTCGGTCAGGGCCATAGCAACGGTCGTAAAGCCAAGGGAGTGGAGAAGGGGAATTCCACTCTTCTGCCAATTTTGCCCGTCGCCTATTCTTGCGAAGGGGATAAGCAGGGCTGTGCCCATACTGACTCTCACCGCGCGGCGGGAGAGCGGGTCGCAACAGGTAGGGGTCAGGAGCACGGCATCAATGCCGAGTGCCGCAGCAGAGCGGAAAATAGCGCCGACGTTTGTCGAGTCTGCAATCTCCTCGAGCACAGCGACCCTTCGGGCGCCCGTGAGGACATCCTCTGCCGTGCGCGGCTCTGGACGTCTCATTTCGCAAAGGGCACCCCGTGTCAGCTCGAAGCCCGTAATGCTGCGTAAAAGCTCGCCGTCTCCGACGTATATAGGAACCCCGGTACCGTCGGCTGAGGGATAGTCGCAGAGCCTCCCGATAATTCTTTTTACGTCCCCGTTTATCAGTTTCTCGTCGCATAGGAAGGATATCGGGGTACACCCCGCATCTAGCGCGACGTCTATGACCGTCGGACTCTCGGCTATAAAGATAGCGCGTTCGGGCTCGAGCCTTGAGCGCATTTGTGCGCCCGTTAAACGAACGTACGGGTCAAGAAGCGACGACGAAAGGCTGTTGACCCGTATTATGTTAGGTGTATCAGACATTTTTGTCATCACCCGTGACGAAGGATACCAGCTCAGAGAGGGGCTTGCGCCGCTTTTCCCGCTTTACCTCGTCCTTTGCGTAGCCTATTGATATAACGAGGCGCACTGTTACATCACGGCCTATCGCCTCGCATATTTTGGCGTTATCGAACCAGCCGATGATACAGCTTCCGAGTCCCTGCGACTCTGCCTCTGCCGTGATATATGCGGACAGTATGCCTATATCTATCGAGCGATAGTCGTTATGCTTTACCTTCGCACCTATCTTTGCGGTAGCATTGTAGGGCGCTTCGGAAATAACTATCATCACGGGTGCGTCCTTTGCGAATTTATTCATTCCCATACCGCCCGTGGCCTCGGCTATTTTGAGTGCTCCGCTCCCTGTGCATACCCAGAGGCTGTACGGCTGGGCATTACAAGCAGAGGGGGACAGCCTTGCCGCCTCTAGTATCGCGTCTATTTTTTCGGGCTCGACGTATCTTCCCTTGTCATAGCTTCGGCAGGACTGTCGGCTTTTTGCGAGTTCAAGAAAATTCATATAAAGCTCCCTTCTTTTTATATCTATATTTTACAACCTACAACGGCAAAATGCAAGACAAATCATATCCCCCCTGAATATTTTCTTTTTTCGGTGAGCAATAATAAAGAAAAAAGGAGATAATATTATGTTTAAACACGAAAAAATGTTGTTTCATCCGGTACAGGTGGAGCGCCCAAATCCGCAGTATGCAGCACTGCTTCAGGAACAGCTCGGCGGCGGTAACGGAGAGCTGAAGGCGGCTATGCAATATATGTCGCAGAGCTTCCGTATTAAAGACCCCGAGATAAAGGATCTCTTTCTTGATATCGCGGCAGAGGAGCTCGGCCATATGGAAATGGTGGCAACTACGATAAATATGCTCAACGGGCACGACGTTGACGCGACGAAGGTGCAGGCCGGGGAGATACAGAGTCACGTTCTGCTCGGGCTCAATCCCGGGCTTATCAATGCCTCTGGCTACTCCTGGACGGGGGATTATGTCACCGTGACGGGTGACCTTTGTGCAGACCTGCTTTCGAACATCGCGTCGGAGCAGAGGGCGAAGGTTGTGTACGAATATCTCTACAGACAGATAGAGGATAAAAAGGTAAGGGAAACGATAGATTTCCTCCTCAACCGCGAGGAAGCGCACAATCAGATGTTCCGCGACGCCTTCAATAAGGTGCAGGAAACGGGCTCGAACCGCGATTTTGGAACAACGAAGGCAGCGAGAATGTATTTTTCGCTCTCGAATCCCGGGCCCAATGCCTTCCGTGACGTGAATACGCAGCCGCCGTCCTTCGGCAGCTGATACGGAGTTAAAAAGGCTGAAGAGGGAATATGGAGATAATCAAGGTAATACTCACGTCGCTTCTGTCCGTATTTGCCCTGTTTGCTATAGCGAAGATTATGGGTCACAAGCAGCTGGCGCAGCTTGATTTCTTCGACTATATCAGCGGTATCACAATAGGCTCCGTTGCCGCGGAGCTTGCGACAGAGCTTGAAGAGCCGATAAAGCCCTTAATAGCGCTTTTTATATACGGTGCGGTATCCGTAGTGTTGAGCCTCATTACACACAAGCTGCCGAAGATGCGCAAATATATAAACGGTACTCCTACCGTTATTTTAAACGACGGTAAGCTTTACCGCAAAAATATGAAGAAGGCAAAGCTGGATTTGAGCGAATTTATGGTTATGTGCCGCGAGGCAGGGTATTTCGACCTTTCCGATATAAAAACCGCTATCTTCGAGCAGAACGGTAAGCTGTCCGTCCTGCCGAAAAGCGGAAAGCGTCCCATGACACCCGACGATATGAATTTGCAGCCGAAATCGGCGCATATAAGCACCGAGGTTATTATGGACGGGCGTATTATGGGGGAGAACCTTAAGCGTATGGGGCTTGATGAACAATGGCTATCACAGCAACTGTCGATGCAGGGATATAAGAGTGCGAAAGATGTGTTTCTCGGAGTTTGTGATAACGATAAAAATTTAACTCTGTACGGGGTTGAATAAAAGGATAAGGGGACGGACCCGATTGGGTCAGCCCCCTTGCGTTATTTTACAGTTGCGTTATGCTCTTCGCAAATAATGTTGCATTTTACCGTTTTTTGGGTGCTTGCGGGCGGAAATGATACTGTTTAATTTATGGGTTTTTAGTAAATTCACAGCTTTTGCACGGTTTAGGGCCTTTTCTCTCTTGCCAGATGTGAGGTCGCCTAACCTCTTTTGCGGCAGGAGGCTCACAGACTGTTTCCGCTGATACGGATTTTGGTCGGATTGTTTCTTTAATTGACAATTATTCAACTCTGTGCTATAATGCTTATATAAAACCAAAAAACGGAGGAGTTTTCTATGTGCGACAACAACAAGTTTTATATTTGCGAGCATTGTGGAAATCTGATTGGAATGATAAATGATGCAGGTGTTCCTATGATGTGCTGCGGACAGAAGATGACGAAGCTGGAACCCGGCACCGTTGAGGCAAGCCACGAGAAGCATATTCCGGTCGTGACACGCGAGGATGGGCTGCTGAAGGTGACCGTGGGGTCTGTTCAGCATCCTATGACAGAGGAGCACAGTATTCTTTGGGTATATCTTCAGACCTGCCGCGGCGGTCAGAGGAAATGCCTGAACCCGGGCGATGAGCCTTGTGTTACGTTCGCGCTGTATGACGAAAAGCCGGTTGCGGTATATGCATACTGTAATCTTCACGGCTTGTGGAAGGTTGATATTGAATAAGGAGAAAAAAGATGATGAACGCAAAGGTATGCGAGCTGTTAAATCAGCAAATAAACAAGGAGTTTTACTCCGCATATCTTTACCTTGATTTTTCAAATTACTTTGAGAACGCAGGACTTGACGGATTTGCTAATTGGTACAAAATTCAGGCGCAAGAGGAGCGCGACCACGCAATGCTTTTCTATCAGTACCTTCAGAATGAAAATCAGAAGGTGACGCTTGAAGCAATTCCAAAGCCCGACAAGGTGCTTACCTGTCATATGGACGTGCTAAAGGCAGGCCTCGAGCACGAGGAATACGTCACCTCACTGATTAACGATATCTATGCGGCGGCATATGAGGTTAAGGATTTTCGCACTATGCAGTTCCTTGATTGGTTTGTGAAGGAGCAGGGCGAGGAGGAGACCAATGCCAATGATATGATAACCAAGATGGAGCTGTTCGGCTCCGATCCCAAGAGCCTTTATATGCTCAACCAGGAGCTTGGAGCCAGAGTATATACCGCCCCCTCTTTAGTTCTTTAATTTTACGGAAAGGAAATAAAAAATGAAATACGTATGTGATGCTTGCGGATGGGAATACGACGAGGCTGTCGGCGATCCCGATAACGGAATTGCGCCCGGCACGAAATTCGAGGAGCTTCCCGAAGACTTTACGTGCCCGCTTTGCGGAGTAGGGAAGGATATGTTTTCCGAGAAATAAGCAGAATAGGAAACGGTGGCTCCCTCGACCGACAGGAGTTAACTGTTTTCGCTTTCTCGGCGGTACAAACAGGAAAGTCAAGGGCTTTTTGTTTTTGAAAAATTAGTGAAATTGAGAGCGGGGATACTGTTTTTTAGTATCTCCGCGCTTTTTGTTCAACTTTTTTATGGCTGACAAGAGTAAGTAATCAAAACTCGTTCCCGAGCTTTTAATTTTCGGCGCTTTTGTAACTTGTAAATCTTGCGAGATTGTGCGCTTGACTTTGCGTTTGCATTATAATATAATAAGTAAAACGATTGGGTTGTTTTTACAACAGAAAGAGAGCCCCTATGGAAAAATATATTCCGATATTGAAAGGAACGCAGCTGTTCGCGGGAGTATCCGAGGACGAGATTTCAACAATGCTATCCTGCCTTGATGCAAGGCTTGGCAAATATAAAAAGGGCGAGTACGTCTTTCGCCAAGGCGAGCATTTAAATCATATAACGGTGCTTGTAGAGGGAGACCTTCATATCCAAAGAGACGATTATTGGGGAAACAGAAGTATCGTCAATCGAATAGCTGTCGGAGAGATGTTCGGCGAAGCCTATATTGCTCCCGAGAGCGGCGCGATTCTCAATGACGTTGTTGCAACAAGGGACAGTGCGGTTATATTCTTTGACGTAAAACGAATTATAACGGTCTGCTCCTCGGCCTGCCGTTTTCATTCTACAGTGGTGCTGAATCTTTTCTTCGCTATATCATATAAGAACAGACAGCTTGTGCGGAAGCTCGGACATATCTCAAAGCGTTCTACACGGGAGAAGCTGATATCCTATCTATCAGAGGAGGCGAAAAAGCAGAACAGCTCCTCGTTTCTCATTCCTTTTAACCGTCAACAGCTTGCGGATTTTCTCTCGGTTGACAGAAGCGCTATGTCAAACGAGCTTTGCAAAATGCGCGACGAGGGACTTTTGGAGTTCAACAAAAATTCGTTCAAATTGCTATAATTCAAGCGCTGACAGAAAAGGAGGCGAAGGCGGATACGGAATAAAAAAAGATGCATAGCAGCACCGGTAAAATATCCGATGCCTGATTTTTATCATCAATCTCGGAAATGCAGTAAAACGCCTTGATTTATTCACAAAATAATGATATAATAATTATGCTAAACCAACTTAATATGTTAAAAACGAGCTTTTTTGTTTCCAGGGGGTACTATACCCTTTTTTCGGCTTTCTACATACGGATTTGATAAAAATGCAAATTCCACTTGTAGAAAGCAGAATGGCTCTGTTGTATTCAAGTTGGTTTAGCGACTGGGAGTTTGCGTTTTTTGTGCGTGGCTTCGGTTACGCACTTTTTAATTTGGAGAACAAACATGGAAAAAGCAAAGAAAAGCAAAAAGAAAATAATTATTATTTCGATTATAAGTGTTCTGCTTGCAATCCCTTTGATTATCTTACCAGTAACAACTGTTATAGTCTATGAGTCGATTTTCGGTGAGCGTTACGAAACGGCTTCTTGGTTAGAGTTCTCGGTTGAGGATTACGAGGGCTTGCAAATGGAAAGAAGCGACTTCAGGTCCGAGGATGTGACACTTGCAGGCTACAAATACTCAAAAGCGAATCAAGATGTCAAGGGTGTTGTGGTCATCGCACACGGACTTGGCGGGGGTGGGCACAATACATATATGCCCTTCATTGATTACTTTACTTCGGGCGGCTACTACGTGTTCGCCTACGATGCGAGAGGAAATGACAATAGCGGCGGTGATGCAGTGGAAGGACTTCCGCAAGGTATTATCTGCCTTGATAACGCACTCCACCACGTAGTAGCAATAGAAGAATATCAAGACCTTCCTATAACTCTGTTCGGACACAGTTGGGGCGGTTACTCTGTTGGCAACGTGATTAATATGCACCCCGAAATCAAGGCTGCGGTTATTATTGCAGGCTTTAACGAGAGCGAAGATCTGCTTGAATATCAAGGTCAGCAGATGGCAGGTGCAGGCGTACATATCCTTATGCCTTATCTGAAGCTCTACGAGCGTATCAAGTTTGGT
>JAFTKH010000014.1 GCA_017453365.1 Clostridia bacterium | reverse complement strand
TCGACCGCCAGGAGCTGGCCGATTATCTGGAGGTCGACAGAAGCGGCCTTTCGAGCGAGATAGGAAAGCTTGTAAAAGAGGGCGCTATAAGGACGAGAAGACGGCATTTTACACTGCTCCGAGAATAAGGAAAACCCACCGTGTTGCGGTGGGTTTTATTAGGCATAAAAAGGGTGCCGCCGAGGCGGCACCCAAAAAATGTGGCAATTTTTATGATTTATCAAGCAAAGTGGCAGCAATTACATAAATAATCTTATCAATATAGCGAATAACTATGCCAATACCAGATGCAGCAAATGCACCATTAATAGCACAAAATGCTCCATCATATAAAAGTGTTTTTGCGAGACCGTCTGCAGAAGAGGCTTTATAGAATATCGGTTATTACGGTAGGCTCTCTTTTCACGTTGTACTCACGAAGATATTTCCCGATTTCGAGCTTGCGCTCGGGGGCGGGCGTGTAGGGAAGCTCTATCGTCACATCGCCGAAGCTTCCAGTTATGTAGTCGTCGGGGTCGAGGTCAAACCAGCAGTGGAGATTGAAATCATATTTCGGCAGAATCTTCTCGTAGCAGTCGTCGTGGAAGGTTGGCGCGAGGTACACTCTGGCATCGGCAAGGTCATAGAGCCTGACGGTTCCGCCGTGGAAGCCGTGGTGGGGTATCTGCAATATATCGCATTTGAGATACTTGTCCCACAGACTTACGAGGAGAGAGTGCTGGAGTTGTCTGTCACCCGTGAACAGTACCGTCTGCCCCTCTGCCGTCATTTTGAAGACGAGAGACACACAGTTAGAGTTCATGACGGGGACGCACTCGTTATCGTCGGGAGAGCCGAGCATCTCTAACGTCGCGTTGCCTAACCTGTATACCTGCCCCGTGTGGGCTCGATAGACGGGAGCCCCCGTCTTTTTTACCAGGTCATAGAAGCGGGTGAGAAAGAGTATCTCGTCATGGTGGGCGAGTTCGGGGTGTGTTTCGTACTCTTTCTCATCCGCATCGGGGAAGTTGTAGATAAATCTCTCAACCGTTACAAGCTCCGCGTACTTCTCCATAAAGGTGATGAAGCACCTGTAGTGGTCGAGGTGCGGGTGCGTCATTATCCATGCGGCGATGACTATATCCCCGTCCCCCGAGAGCTCCTTCATACGCAGAAGAAGATTGTCCGCATCCTCCTCGAATATACATCCGCCGTCGATGACGATAAGTCTGCCGTCGGAGAGTCTTATAACATAGGATAAGCCGAAATCCTTCAGGTCGAGCTGTGTGATGCTCGTCGGCACGCTCGCACGGCGCGGAGTGTCCGTAAAGGAGAAGTAATTGCATACGGGCTCGGTGACACAGAATAGAATGCCTCCCTCCTTAAAATAAGAGAGAAACACGGCGGAGTCGCCCTGACTCATTGCGCGGTAGGTGAGGGGACCCAGGGAATAGGACTCTCTAAGCTTGAATCCGTGTGAAATAAAGTGCTCTAGTCCGAGCTCGAACGCGGTTTCATTAACACCCGCGTAGCTTTCTGTATATACTCCCTCGCCCTCGTGATGGCGGTAGCGGAGAGTGCCAAAATCGTATTTCGGGAAGTCCATAGCCCATACCTCGCGTTTTTTCTTTCATTATATGATGAAGCCCCGTCTTTTTCAAGTGATGGGACTAAAAAACAGAAAAAAGACAAAAAAACACCAAAGACGTGCAAAAAAACTTATTTACAACCGCGTTGCTAAAGGTTTATAATAAAAATACAAGAGTATTTCGGAGGCAAACGTGAAAAAATACGGTGTTTTACTGATAGGTGCGGGGCATATAGGACTCGAGCATCTGATGGATATATACTACAGAGAAGACGTGAGAGTTATTGCCGTTGCGGACAGTGATGCGGAGCGTGCAAGGGAGGCCGCGCTTCGCTCGGGAGCGGCATGCTTCGGTACGGATTACAGACCGTTTCTTCTTCGAGATGACGTTGATATAGTTATAATAGCTACCTACACGCGCTCTCATCTGTCGATACTCCGCGATTGCCTCGCGGCGGGTAAACACGTGCTTTGCGAGAAGCCGATAGCTGTGAGCCTCGATGAAGGAAGGGAGCTTGTGAGGCTCGTTAAGAATGCAAAAACCAAGGTGCTTATCGCTCATATTCTTCGGCATAATGCTTCCTACAAGAAAATAAAAGAGCTGATAAGCGAGGGTAAGATAGGAAAGCCTACGCTTCTCCGTATGACGCAGAATCACCACGCGCTTAATTGGGAGCGTTATTTGAGGCTTATGGAGGACTGCTCGCCCGTCGTCGACTGCGGAGTTCATTATTTTGATATTGCAGAGTGGCTGACGGGAGAAAAAATTACCGAGGTGTCGGGCTTCGGTACGAGAACGCAGCCCGACGCGCCGCGCGATAATTACGCGCTTGTGAATTTTAAAATGTCGGACGGCTGTTCGGGATATTACGAGGTAGGCTGGGGCGAGACACTTCGCTCCGCGAATGAGAAGGAATTTATCGGAACCGAGGGCAGGATAACCCTCGAGATGCGGGACAGACGTATGCAGGATACGGAGGAGGGAGACCTCATCACCGTGTATACGAAGGACGGCAGAAAATATGAGGTGTTAAATCTGCCTACAGTATATAAGAATATGTATGCGCAGCTCGAGGTGCTGATAGATATGATAGAGACGGGTGCACCCGGCGAGCCGACTATTGACGACGTGTGGCGAGCCTTCTCGGTTGCTAATGCCGCGGTTCAGTCTATCGAGGACAGAAGACCCGTATCCGTAGATGAATTTATTAGTAAACAATGATTTACATAAAGGAGAGAGTATGAAAAATTTTAAGCTGGGTGTTATTCTCGAATCTTTTAAGCTTCCGCTCCGCGAGGCGGCAGTGTCAGCAGAAAAAATAGGTGCTGACGGAGTTCAGATTTTTGTAAACAGTGAGGGCTTCGCTCCCGTTGATACGATAACGAAGGAGGGCAAGAGCGAGCTTCTTAACGTGCTCGGTGCATCGGGACTCGCGATATCGGCACTCTGTGCGGATTTCGGTATGGGCTTTGGCCACAGGGAGAAAAATCCCGAGCTAATCGAGCGCTCGAAGCGTGCCGTCGACCTCGCCCTTGAGCTTGGTACGAATATTATAACCACTCATATCGGTGTTGTTCCCGGGGATAGCGCTCACGAGAGATATAAGGTGATGCAGGAGGCATGCGCCGAGCTTGCGGCTTATGCCGACAGTGTCGGTGCGCGCTTCGCTGTTGAGACGGGCCCCGAAACATCACTAACTCTTAAGAATTTCCTTGACAGCCTAGGCTCGCGCGGAGTTTCGGTAAACCTCGATCCCGCTAATCTCGTTATGGTTACGGGTGACGACCCTGTGCAGGCTGTTTATAACCTGCGCGACTACATTGTTCACACCCACGCGAAGGACGGTATCAAGCTTATGGACGTTAACCCCGAGTTTATCTACCGTGTGACGCATCCGCTGCCCGCAGATTTCGAGAAGCTCGAGGCCTTCCGTGAGCTTCCCCTCGGTCAGGGCAGCGTTCCGTTCGCAGAGTACCTCGCGGCACTTAAGGATATCGGATATTCGGGATATCTTACCATCGAGCGCGAGGTGGGTGACAACCCTGCCGCCGATATCAGACTCGCGGCTAATTATTTGAGTTCATTGTAACAGTAGAAGCGCCCGATACCGGGCGCTTTCATCGGGTGTTATAGATACGGACATCGTGTAATACAGACCTCTTTCATAGAGAATTTCGAAAATACAAAGCTGTCATACCAGGCAGTAGTCGGTGTTATTGGCACCCCTTGGGGAGGACGAGAGAAATCTGATTAGAAAAAAGCATAGATTTGGCTGCTATGCCCGAGGCTGGCGAAAAATATTGCTTGCTCTCGGTTAAAGCATTTAAACGATAGCTTTACAAGATTAGATTCATTCATCATTCTTTATTAATCATTAATTAAAATACGGAAGCGGGTTAGCTTCCGTATTTTCCTTAAAACTCGTCTGGGGGAAGGTCTGTTGACTCACCAAGTCCGGGGCTCTCCTCGGGGTCGCCCTCGGGATCACCCTCGGGATTACCTTCGGGGTCACCCTCGGGATTGCCCTCGGGGTCGCCTTCGGGATTACCTTCGGGATTACCCTCGGGGTCGCCTTCGGGATTGCCCTCGGGATTACCCTCGGGGTTCCCCTCTGGACTGCCTTCAGGCGTCCCCTCATTGGGAGTATTATCGGGATTTTGCGTCGGGTCACCCGTGCAAGCTATAAGCGAAAAGACAAGGGCAACGGCGACGGCCAAAAGCAGTATTCGCCTTACCATTTATCTATAAGGTCGTCCTCTGCCTCGAATGCACCGCTGGTGGTGATGATATCTGCGGGGCCGAGAAGAGTAATATCAATACTTAAAGGCTCATATATAAGCTTCTTTTTCATATAAATCTCCATTACCGATTATCCGTTATAATTTGCCGCGGATACGCCGTAGCGGTAGAGTGCGAGAGCGAGCTTACCCATAACTGTCTCGCCGCCGCATTTTGCAAACGCGTAGCTGTTTATCGAATAGGTCACCGTCTGAACAGTCTCACCGTTCACGAGAAGCTCGAAAACAACCTCGGTTGCGAAGTTCTTCGCACTTATTCCGCTCGAGTATACTGCGTAGACACCGCCGCCAAGCGATACTATTTTGGCAGCCTCACTGTTTACCGTAACGGCAACACCTTCAAGACTCGGTGCCTTGAATTTTACGTAAATCTGATTTATGCTGTCGAATCTTACGCCTGCCGCAGTGCAGTAAATGCCATTATTCGTGCTTGCTGTGGCGCTTCTGATATTGTCACTGTCGGTGGGGGTGGCATCGGAGCCTGTAACGGTGAGGTCTGCATTCACGGGGGCGTCGGTCTTGTAGCCCGTGTACTCCTGTGCCGCTGCACAGTAGTTGAGAAGGTCTGCTATAAGCGTCTTCTGCTCTTCGGTGGTATCTTCCTTGCCAAGAAGGGACGTAACGTTAGCAAGAACGCTGTAGTTGTCCTTGATGTCGATAACCGTGCCGCTCTTTAGGAGCTCTGCCTTAATGTTATCACCCGCATACTGCGGAGCTATGCCTGTGAAGGTGAATACGTAATTCTCTCCGCTTGATATATAATCGGTAACCGTAACGGTCTTTCCGTTCATAGTGAAGCGTGCGGAATAATTGTCAATATCCTCTCCCTCTGCGAGCGAAACGGTATATTTCATCGTGAGGTCAGCGCCGAGAGATACGGTAGCCGCAGAAAATCTTGCAGGTACTACAGGGATAAGGGAGAGGTCCTGTGCCTGTCCATCCTTATACCATGCGGCATACTTGTTGGTTGCGGTGTTGTTGTATGCCAAGTATCTTATCTCGCCTTCGACGGTGCTCTCAAAGTAAATGTTGAAAAGTCCGTTCTCGAGTCTGTCGACAGAGACGTTAAGAGCTGCATCTTCAGTAACGAGAGCTCCCGAGTTGCCTGATGTCCAGCCGAGATATTTTGCATCATCTGTAGCGCTCTCTGTATAAATTTTGTACGTTTCGTTATCGGAATTCTTTATGAGTACGAAGACACTGCTGACACCCTCTGTAATGCTCGAGGGTGCGCTTTTATAAGCGCTTATTTCTTCTACTGCATAACGGTTGGTGCTAGTGCCTGTAAGAGCACCAGTCATAAAGTGGTATGCATCGTCGTTCGTTCGCTTTGCCGCGATGGCATATCTACCGGAGTAGTCAACAGTCGTGGGGTCGAGCCTTCGACACATCGTGCATGCGCCGTCTACGTAGCTGTGGTCAACCTTATCAATAGCTTCGGTTCTCGAAATCTCGCCGCATACAGAGCAGTTGTAGGTTCTTACGCCCTCTTCCTGACAGGTGGGGTTGTCAGTTACTTCGCTTGCGCCGTCGGTGTGCCCAAGAGCGGGTACAGTCTCGGTAGAAACGACAGTCTCACACGAATTACAGGTTACTGTTACAGAGCCGGGGGCGGTGCAAGTTGCCTCGACAGTCTCGGTTGTTGTGCTTTCGTGAGAGCAGCTTGCATTAGTGTAATATTTGGGGTCGTATCTGTAGATGCAAATGTCTTTTTGAGTATTAGTCTCTGCATAACAGGAAAAAAGGGAGCTGGAGGAGTTGTAGCGCATAGTGTTGCGCGTATATGTACCCTGTGCTACTATGCCGGCTATTCCGCCTTCGTTGATTGTCACTTTCCAGCTTCCATTCTCGTTGAGTGTTGCTTGTGTTTTGAGGTTGTTACTCGAAGAGCTGGCAGCATAAAGATATCCGGAGCCGGTATAGAATGCAAATGTGCCCGTTACAGTACCTGTTCCGACAGTCAGAATCTGAGTATCTATGCCAGGGGTGACGGTGCTGCTAATCTTTGTAATTGCGGCCTGTCCGCGGTTGTTGTTGTTTTGTGTGGTGCTTACAGCATAGTCATAACCACTAGCCGCTATGATAATCTTGTCGCCCTCTTTGAGCGGTGCGCTCTCGCTTGTCATAAGAGTGTAACCCGTTCCGTACGAATAAACCGCATAGAGGGTAGCTGTGCCGCTGTACTCATCTCCTGCTTTAAATACGGTGGGGCACACCGTTGTGTCGGTGTCGATAGGCGCTTCTGCCCATCCAACGAATGTGTATTCATCACCCGGAGTATTTGCCGTGGGGAGGGTGCTTCCCGTCATTGAGGGAACTTCCACGCCTGCGGGGACGGAGAGAGTGACCCCTTCCGCGAGAGCTGTGGGTGCGAGGAGAGATGCCGACATTAATGCGAGTGTTAAAACGAGTATCGTGCATATTGCGACAGCCGATAGCTTGGACAAAGCTGACAGCCTGCTTTTTTTGTTCATCGAACGCGGTCTCCTTTCATAAGTAAAAATAATATGCTACTTCAATTATAAGTAAGAAGATATATTTTGTCAATAAAAAGATGAATTTTGTTTTAATTTATAGTAAAATATTTGTTTTTTTAGGGAAAAACGCTATTTTTAAAAAACAGTTGACAAACGTGATTATATGTGTTATAATCACTGTGTTAATTGTTGACAGGTCAACATTGCCAAAGTCAACCGTGATGAAAGGAGGTACGGACAGCAGGTTGGAAAATATCAGATTTGAAAAATTCACGCTCCTTATCGACGGGATACACAAGAGTATATCGAAGTTGAAGCTTGACATAGCTCCAACTCTCGGGGTGAAGGGTGTTCACGTCTTCTGGGTTTACGAGCTTTCTCTGCATCCCGAGGGGCTTACAGCTGCGGAGATAGCGAACGTCAGCAGGATAGACCGTTCGCTCGTGTCGCGCGAGATAGAAACGTTGAAGGCCGACGGCTATATCGTATCGGAGGGCGGCGGCAGAAGAAGGTACAATGAGCGATTTACCCTTACTGAAAAGGGGCGCGAGCTCGCTGTCGAGATTACCGAGAGAGTGCTCGATATTCAGAACACGGTGAACTCGGGAATAGACCGCGCGGAGCTTGCGAGCTTCTATAAGACGCTCGAAACTCTGCACCGTAATTTTGTTGCCCTCTCTTCGCAGGGAGCGGCGCAGTCCTGTAATCAAAAAAACATTTTATAAATGGAGATACTATATGAAAAACTTGAAAATTCACGAAAAGGTAGAATTTAAAAATTTCAGAGACGCGGTTGAGCGCTTTGCCGAAATGTACGGTGAAGATATCGCGTTCAGCTACAGAGTAAAGCCTCACGACAAGGACATTGTGAAAAAGAGCTTTAATCAGCTTCGCAACGACGTAAGAGCTCTCGGCTCGAAATTTTTGGAGCTCGGAATGAAGGATAAGCATATCGCCCTTATAGGAAAGCTGTCCTATGAGTGGATACTTGTTTACTACGCAGCTCTTTCGACAGGTGCGACGCTCGTTCCGCTGGATAGAGACTGGGCTGCCGCCGAGCTTGCCGAGACTGCGAAGAGAGCTGACATTTCCTTTGTTATTACCGATAGCGACATTAAGGATAAGGGTGAGGAGATAAAGACGGCGGTAGGCGCCGATGTTCTTTATTCTACCGATGCCGAGGAAGAAAATTCCATAGGCAAGCTTGTCGAGGAGGGCCGCGCTCTCTTTAGAGAGAACAGTGCACCTTATTTTGACACAGAGCTCGATGTCGATAAGATGTCGCTCCTCGTGTTCACCTCCGGCACGACGGGTAAGGGTAAGGGCGTTATGCTCTCCCAGCGCAACGTAATATCCGACCTTACGGAGGTTATTCCTTACATCAAGTTCACGAGAAAGACGGTTACCGTTCTTCCTCCACACCACACCTACGGCTCGTCCGTCGGTATTTTCGGTCACTGTGTAATCGGTGCTGAGTCCTACATCTCCTCGGGTATCCGCTACGTGCAGAAGGAGCTGAAGGAGCAGCAGCCCGGTCACCTTGTTCTCGTTCCTCTTTATCTTGAGACCTTCTACCGTAAGATTATGGCGAATATAAAGGACCAGGGTAAGGAGAAGCTTATCGCGAGAATGATAAAGATATCGAACTTCCTTCGTAAGTTCGGCATTGACCTTCGCCGCAAGCTCTTCGCTCAGGTGCTCGCCGCCTTCGGCGGTAAGGTTGAGTTCGTTATTTCGGGCGGTGCGGCCATCAGCCCCGAGATAATGGATTTCTTCGAGGGTGTCGGCGTTACGGCGCTTAACGGCTACGGTATCACAGAGTGTGCTCCCATCATAGCGGTTAACCCCTCGAGAATGATAGTTAAGGGAAGCGTCGGTCCTGCTATCGAGATAGACGACGTGAAGCTTGCCGATATGAACGAGGACGGTGAGGGTGAAATCTGCGTTAAGGGCTCGAACGTCATGCTTGGCTACTATAAGGACGAGGCAGCTACCGCAGACGCCTTCGACGAGGACGGCTACTTCAAGACGGGCGACTACGGTAAGATAGACCCGAAGACCAAGTCCATATTCATCACGGGAAGAAAGAAGAACCTCATAATCCTCTCGAACGGTAAGAACGTATATCCCGAGGAGATAGAGAGCGAGCTCGTTTCCGTTCCCGGTGTTATCGACGTAATCGTCTACGAGGGTCAGTCGAAGCGCGGCCTTATGCACAACGCGATAGTTGCAGAGGTTTATCCCGACAAGGATTATATCGAGAAGAACAACATCACCGATATAAAGGCACATCTTCAGCCCTACGTCGATGCGTACAACCGCACCGCAGTGCCCTACAAGAAGATAGCAATTCTCAAAATCCGCGACGAGGAGTTCCCGAAGAACACTCTTCGTAAGATTATGAGATTTAAGCTTGATATGACTATTGACTAAGAGATAGAAAACCCCACCCCGAGCACGCCTCGAGGGTGGGGTTTTTCGTTTTTTGAAGCGGTTTGAGATAGCAAATATTCTTTGGGTTTGAAAGTTTGTGCTTCGCTTTTTCCGCCTACTTGCACCAAAAGTGCAAAACTGTACTTTGAGTTCGTTCTAATGCCCTGTGTTTTAGTTTATAATACTGGTACGTGTTTTGAACTTAGAGTACAGGAGGCTAGAAGATGGATAAACTTACGATGGGCGATAGAATCAGAGAAGCCCGTAAACACAAAGGGTTTACTCAAGAGCAGGTAGCTGAGTTGTTAGATATAAGTGTAGAGTCTGTCAGCCATATAGAACGCGGTACGAGATTGCCAAGTATGCAGGTATTCGTCAAGCTTATAGAAGTCTTGAATGTATCTGCCGATTATCTCTTGCGCGACTCTATTTCAACAGGAAGGCTCTTTGGTGACAATGCTTTGGGAAGTAAAATCGAACAGCTAAGCCCCAAAGAGAGAATAGCTTTAGAAGCACTTGTAGACACCTATTTACAGCATCATATATGATAAGCTTAGAGAAGAGCCTTTATGAGGTTCTTCTTTTTTTATGTTTTTTCATTCGACGGCGTGTTTCGTGTTGTTTCGACAATACAGGAGTGATATAATGTACTCGCAGTACGAAAAATGAACTGCAAGTATACAAAGAAAGGGACAAAAATCGATGCAAACAGAGATTAGTAGACAAATTGATGAGTTAGGAAGGTTAGTTATTCCGAAGGAGCTTAGAAAGCATTACGGCTTTAATCCGGGCGATGCCGTGTACTTCACCTGCCAAGATAATGGAATTCTAATACACAATAAGAACTACCGGTATGAGCGGAGTGAAGATGATGAAGAATGATAAAGAACTGATACTGTCGGATACTATAATGTGTGCCGTACTCAAGCTTGAAGCCGATGCGGTAGGCGTTACTCTGGAAGAATATGTAGATAGGTTTCTCGCGGTATTTTATAATGAGTCTGATAAGCTGCAACCTATAATTACTCACCAATAACAAAGTCAAACGGTAGCCGAGCTATTATTGCTCGGCTATTGCCCTGATGTCATTGTCAATTTTTGTAATTATTCATTTTTTGAAGCTATGCTACAAAAAGAAAAACTCTCATCACGGCGAGAGAAAATCAAAGCAAGATTATGAGATTTAAGCTTGATATGACTATTGACTAAATAAGAAAAGAAGGCCGCCCCCGAGTGCGATTAGCAGCTCGGGGGCGGTTTTTGTTGGGTTATGCTAACTTAATAGGTTTAGTAGTTCTGGACTCCAAGGCGTTTGCCATCGTTACGATAGAGTGGATGCGTGGTTTTTCCAAAAATATCACCTCTAACGTGTTCAGCGATAACTGTATAGAAGCCAACATCTGCTATTACGGTGCCGCATTTGCTGTCATCTTCGCTACTATTTTTACAGCTTTCGTTAACATTTGTGCATTGGTATGCGTTTCCTGCAATACCGCCTGCGTAAGCCGACCAGCCAACTGCCGTTACCTCGCCTTCGTTATAGCATTTATAAAATCTGCAATCCCATGCATTTCCCACTATGCCGCCTGCATACGTATATCCACTTAACCATAAATAGCCATTGTATGCGTGTGTTGAGTCCGTCTCATAATTGTAAATCTTAGAGCCTTGTGTCAGCGTAATGTTTGTAAAGCTACAGTTATTAGCTTGACCTACGAGACCGCCCATTGAACATTCGCGTGTTTGAATAGCGCTCCAAAATGTATTTTTTGTTAACACATGAGCGTTAAGCTTTATATCCGCAAAGGTCGCTCCGTTCGCAGTGCCAAATAAGCCTAATGCATAGTCATAAGCATTGGAAATCGAGAAATTATCGATAGCAACCTCGAAGGTGATAGTGTTTCCTCCGCCGTTGAAGGTTCCGCGGAACGGGTCGGTTATTCCGCTGTCGTGCAGAGTCTCGTTGTCGTAGTGAAGCCAGGTGTACGTACCGATAGGAGTGTAAGTGCCGAGCTTGTTTAAATCTATATCGGCTATAAGAAGATAATCTCCTGACAGATCGTTCTTGATATTGATAAACTCTTCTTCGGTTTTTATGTAAGTATAGCCCTCATAATCCTGTTTCCAGTGTGCGTAGAGCGTGATGTCTTCGGTTGTGCTCCAGCTTGCCACCGAGTTTCCGTTTCCGTCTGTCAGCTGCGCGCCGTCTTTGGTGTACCAACCGAGGAAGGTATAGTATTTAGCTGTGGGCGCGGGTAAGGCGAATGCCGCTCCGAGGGTTCCGGTATTCGTGCAATCAGGGAAGTCTATATCCGTTCTTACGTTAACTTCGATTCCCGGGTTTTCCTCAAGCGAGATAGATATCCACTGAGCGTATAGAGTGACGGTTCCGTTAGGCTCTGCTGTGAGATTATTTACGAGTTGATTGTTTTCGTACCACTCACCCAGGCCGTTATTCTGTGTGTTCCAACCGATAAAGACATATCCGGGACGCGAAAACGTGCTTACAGCTATATTTCCGGGAACGTTGTAAACGTAGTTGGTTGTTTCAGTCGTGCCTGTTGCGCCGTTAGCCTCGTATTTCACGGAATATGTATTCGGTTTGTAAGTGACGGTTTCGGTGACGTTTTGGGCGTCTATCGTTCCGCTTACAACGCTTTTATCAGGGGTGAAGCCGAGAAGAGGCTCTACCGGAATAGAATAATCGGAATTGTGCTTGTATGTCTTTACAGTAGAAGTTAACTCAACACTGCCGTCGGAAACTACGTAATTGACGGTAACTGTATATTCCTTCGGTTCGTAGGTAACTATTACCTCGGTGTCGTTGTTGGACATCACGCCGCTGACGGTAGATTTATCTGCCGTATAACCGCGCAATTCCTCAATGACGATATTGTAGCCCGAATTATATGCAACAGTGTAAGTATCGGTGTCGGGAGCATTAGTACCGTCTGACATTCTGTAACGTATTGTAAGCGTGTAATTTATGGGAGTGAAGGTTACTGTTACGTTCTTGTCCTCGCTACCCATAGTTCCGGATACGACGGGCACGTCAGGGGTGTATCCTGCGGGTATATCGTCTATCGTGATAGAGTAGGCTTCTCCGAACATAACGGGGATAGCTTCGCGCTCAGGTGCTTCGCTTCCGTCTGCCATAACGTAGGTTATGATGACCTTGTAGGGAGCGGGCTTATAGACTACCTCGAGCACAAGCTCCGTTTCGGGAACTGTACCGAGCAGGGTTAGCTCGCTTGCAGCATATCCGTCGATTATCGGGGAGGTTATTGAATAGGTGTCCTCAAAATAGTAGTCGGTTGAATTTACATACTGCTCATAAGCCGTGCTGCCGTCTTCGAATACGTAATTAACTTTTATTGTAACGGGATTTGCGTATCTTTCGTCGATCCATATAGCGGTAAGCTTGTAGTTTGCCTTTGTATTATTAAATTCATAAGCTTCGACGTCGATTTTTTCGCCGCCCATTTTCCAGCCGAGGAATACGTAGCCCTCTTTGTACGGTGTCGGGACGCCTGAAAGCTTATAACCTACCTCTATGTTTGTGGTTTTAGTCGTAATCTCCTCGCCGTCGCGCGTGACGAGTACAGAGTTGTCGGAGTCCTCGAAGGTTACGGTTATATCTACTGCTCGCCATCCGGCATAGAGTGTCATATCCTTCGTAACCTTGCTCGTAAATGAAAATTCTGTTTCACACTCGGCGTCTGTATACCAACCGAGCAGCTCATAGCCCGAACGGATGGAGTCAGGCTTTCCAATGAGGAAGTTCTTATCGACATCCGTGAGTTTTTCACTTACCGGAGAGCCGCCGTTAGAGTCAAAGGTGACTGTGTAAGTTACCTTTTCCCACTTTGCATAAACAGTCTTGTGTGTGAGCAGCAGGGTGGCGAAGTCGTATTTTACCGCTAGCTCACGGTCAGCATACCATCCGACGAATTTATATCCCTCTTTCGTCGGCTTGTCGGGCTCGATTGCCGCATTCTTATATTCAACAGTCTGAGATGCAACCTCGCTGCCACCGTTAGAATCGAACGTAATAACAGGCTTGACAGCTTCCCATTTTGCATAGAGGGTGATGTTTGACGTAATCATGTCATCATACGAGAATTCCGTAAAGCAATCGGTGTCATAGTACCAACCGCAGAAGATATGATTATTCTTTTCGGGGGTGACCTCGCTTATCTTGTAGCCTCTTTCAACATTCGTGAACTTGTCCGGTATCGGCGTCGCTCCCTCTTCTCCTACGTCGAAGCTTATCGTGTAGGTGATGAGGTTCCATTTTGCATAGAGGGTGATTCCTCGCGTCAGAGGAGTGCTGAAATCAAATGCCTCGGTTAGCTCGGCATCGCGGTACCAGCCTCCGAACGTATAGCCGCCCTTGGTGGGGTTTTGAGGCATTTCTGCGGTTCCGCCGTAAGCTATGGTCTGACTTGTAACTTCGCTACCGCCGTTAGAATTGAACGTAACAACAGGTCTGATGGCTTCCCACTTCGCGTAAAGAGTGGTGTTCCCGACTATTCTATCATCGAACGTGAATTCGGTAAAGAAATCAGGCTCAAGATACCAGCCAATGAAGGTATGGTCGTTCTTTTCGGGTATTACCTCGGTTATTTTGTATCCCCTGTCAACGTTGGTGAACTTATCGGCTATCGGGAGACCGCCGTTTGTTTCAAATTTTACGGTATAGGTGATGATGCTCCACTTCGCGTAAAGGGTGGTGTCACCCGTTATGAGAGTAGAGAAGTCAAAGGCACACGTAAGCTCTCTATCGGTGTACCAACCGTCGAAAAGGTAACCGTCGAGTGTCGGGTCGGCAGGCTTCTGCGCTTGCGCTTTATATCCTATAGTCTGACTTGAAACGGTGCTTCCGCCGTTGGAGTCGAATGTTATTATGGGTTTGATGGGAGTCCATTTTGCATACAGAATTAAGTTGGTAATAACAAGATCGGACTCAAAGTTGAATTTAGACTGATACGTTGCATCTCTATACCAACCGTCGAGAATATAGCCCTCGCGGATTATTGTCGGCTCTTGTATAGTGGATGCGCTGTTTATACCGATTATTGAAGGAACCGTAAGGTCGGGAACGACCGTGTTGAATATGACGTTGCAGGTAGATATAACCGTCATATTTATCGTTTTTTCGACAGGTCCTGCGGTAATCGTTATTGTGACGGGTAGCTGGTTGGGAATATCGGCAGATACAGTTACGTTTCCGCTCTCATCAACCGTTACGTACTCACTGTCGGAACGGAAGGTTTTTTTGTATTTATTTGCATTGTCCGGAAGAACGTCAAACGTTATCTGGAACGTGTCACCCGCCTTAATCTGGACTATCTCGCCGGGCATATAGTTCGTGTATGTCTTGACGTTTATCGAAGTGATGTCTGTAGGAGCAACCGGAGCGGTTATTCCGTAAGTTTTACACAGGCTGTTATAAGAGTCAGTGCCATATTTTGCAAAATAATTATAGAGCTCTTGATAACGCTCTGCGCCGCCGGGTACAGATGTGTCGATAAGCTGCCAGATCGGATAGAGGGAGTTGCTGTCCTTTATTCCCACTACTACGGGATAAGCATCGAGCGATGCCTGCCAGCCCGCGTAGTTATTGAGAAGCGAAGATTCGTTGATGATTCCGAAGCTTCCGCTTCCGCCTGAAACTACAATTTTCTTCTCAACGCGGATACCGTACTTATTTGCGATGGTCTGATAGGCAAGAGCGTTTGTTTCGGAGTGATCTCCGGAAACGCCGCCGGAGTAACCTCCGTATGCCGCATCTGCGTTTGCCTTAAGACTTGTTGATACCTCGTAATACTGGTCGGTCGTCACGCCCTCTTGAGTTGAATAAAGAGTGTAAAACATGGAAATGTTTCCGCCCATTGCGACACTTGTCAGCAGATGCGTTCCGTATTTGTCAAACAACGTAGCAGGAGATATGTTCGTGTCGTACAGATCTTTTTTGAATTCCTCGGAGAGAAGTTCTTTGTACCGCGCTTCGCTTGTTTGGAGCATTAGCCAGTAATTTTGATTCTCCGCAATTATCTCCAAAAAGTATTGCGAATGCGTTTCTGTTGATGTCTGTTCGAACGTAGACTTGAAGCCGCTTGAAAAGGAGACACCACCGCTGACGTCTACGCCGTAAATATTACCTGATGCGGACACTCCGGCTCCGGAGCTTATGCTTGTTGATCTTGAAAGCTTCTCTTTGAATTCCTCAATTGTGGCGGCTTCTATAGTTTCAAGATTGCTATAGTGCTCGTTGCTTTTCAGAAGTGTTTCGTTTAGAATTGCATTCTTAGAGAAAATAGGATAGGTGGTTTTTATATTCTTACTTGTAACACCCGTCGCATTTATAATATCTATTCCATAGCCCAGATATGATTCGCGCGTATTTATCTCATCAAAAGAGCCAAATGCGCCCGTTACCTGATCTCCATACTGTGCACCTGTATCACTGTCGCGAGTGTATTTAACCCAATCGCTCCAATCCGAGTTTGAGTATACGACAGAATCTCCGCGCGCTTTGACACGCACATTATAGTCGCCGTCAGGAAGAGAAAGGAGCGAGTGCTCATTTGTAGATACCATTGTTTCTTCCCCGGGAAGATCGTCGGTTATTTCGGCGCCGCTTTTAACTTCGACCGTATAGCCGATCGATTGCTCGACAGCGTTCCAACGTAGAGTTCCGCTTTCTATTCTCACGTTCGTTGGTACACTGAGCGGTTTTGCTTCATTGCCCTGTAAGGTATCTGTTCCACATGCTACGAGAGAAAATGTGAACAGGATGAGGCAGATAAAGCAAATAATCTTGAATAAACGATTGCTTTTTTTCATCTTTTTTCCTCCAAAAAATAAATATAAACAAAAAAAGTGTACACAATCGAAGTTGTGTACACTGAAAAACGCAAACTCCGATTGTTACAATAAAACAATGGATAATCCATTTGGCTACATTATAACACCAAACGGTGTTATTTGTCAATACCAAATGGTGTTTTTTATATAATTGTAGTACATAAATAATATTAGGAGTGTACTATGTTTGTTTATAGGCGTATAAGAGATTTGCGAGAGGATAATGATAAAACTCAATCTCAAATTGCAAAAATGTTAAATATGCAACTGACGGTTTATCAAAGGTATGAGCGTGGAGAAAGAGAGATTCCGTTTTGGGTGGCCATAAAGCTTGCAGAGTATTATAAGGTTTCGTTAGACTATATTGCGGAGCGGGAGAGTGTAAAATAAAAAGCGCCCGAATGTCTGATTTATCCATCTGGGATTTTGACGGCAAGCGCCGATATACTCACACTCTGCGTCCGAAGAGCGAGCTCTTTGATCTTCGAGTGGGGTATGCGAACCTAACTCCGTGGCGTTGCCACGGAACAAGGTCGAGTCAATCGAGATGATCAACCAAAAAGGAAATAACCTAAATCAAACCGCGAGGGTTCAATTTAGGTTATTCTTGGTGGA
>JAFTKH010000034.1 GCA_017453365.1 Clostridia bacterium | reverse complement strand
ATTGTAGTGTTGTCGAGGTCTGCTGACACGTAGTGCGTCTTGATGCCTGCCTTCTTAAGAAGCTCGAAATAATAAATCGAGGTTTCAAGGTTGGCCCTGCCGATGCCCTCGATGGTAAGTCCGACACTGTTCTCGCCGGGGTCGAACTTTCCGTCCTTTCCGGTACAGTCGTCCTTAAACTTTAAGCACACGTTGCCGTTTTCAAGCTCGTAAACGTCCTTGGTTTTGCCTTCGTAAATCTTCTTCATATCGTCCCCCACCTGTAAAAAAATCAAAATAAAAGACGGGTATTTCCCACTTTCGCCTATATTTTAACACATTTTTTTTCGGTTGTATACGGGTTTTTCAAAAAAAATCCAATTTTTTTCGATTTCGTCATTTCGACAAAAAGCAAGCGAAAAACCGAAACAAATTTTGTAAGCCCGAGCTCCTAAAAGTTTTTTCTCCTCTATTGACAACAGGGAGCATTACGTGTTATAATAAATAGAAATGTAAATAGGAAAGGATTTTTGGTATGAAGGCACTTTTTAAAAACGCTCTTTATTATACTGACGGCAGAATATCGCGTGCTGATATGCTTCTTTCGGGTACCGAACTTTCCGTATTTGTGGGTGACGTATCTACACTCGACTGTCCCGTTTTTGATAATATAGCTGTTTTCCCCGGCTTCTCGGACGTTCACGTTCATTTAAGAGAGCCGGGCTTTTCTTATAAAGAGACTATGGAGAGCGGCACTCGTGCGGCGGCCGCGGGCGGCTACACCGCGGTGTGTTCGATGCCGAATCTGCGTCCGACGCCCGACAGCATGGAAAATCTCGAGGTACAGCTCTCGGCTATAGAGCGCGGCGCGTGTATCGCCGTACACCCCTACGGTACGATAACGAAGGGCGAGCTCGGACTCGAGCTTGCGGATATGGAGAGGCTCGCCGAGCGGGTAATAGCCTTTTCCGATGACGGACGCGGAGTCCAATCCGACGATATAATGAGAGCTGCTATGCTCCGTGCGAAGGCTCTCGGTAAAATGATAGTCGCGCACTGTGAGGATAACTCGCTCCTTCGCGGAGGCTATATCCACGACGGTGAGTATGCGAGGGCGCACGGTCACCGAGGGATATGCTCGGAGAGCGAATGGCGGCAGATAGAGCGTGACATCGCCCTAGCCGAGCAGACCGGCGTCAGCTACCACGTCTGCCACGTGTCGACAAAGGAGAGCGTTGAGCTCATTCGCCGTGCAAAGGCGCGCGGCGTTGACGTAACCTGCGAGACGGCGCCGCATTACCTGACCCTTACCGATGCAGACCTTATAGAGGACGGAAGGTTTAAGATGAACCCGCCGCTCCGCGGAGCCGAGGACAGAGATGCGCTCATAGCGGGCATTCTCGACGGAACGGTGGATATGATAGCAACGGACCACGCGCCGCACAGCGCGGAGGAAAAATCGCGCGGGCTGGAGGGAAGCCTTATGGGAGTCGTTGGGCTTGAAACCGCCTTTCCCGTGCTTTACACGAAGCTCGTTAAAGAAGGGATTATCACTCTTGATAAGCTGATACCGCTCCTTACGGATAAGCCGAGGAAAAGATTTAAAATACAGTCCGATGCGGGCTTTACCGTCTTCGACCTCGGTGAAGAATATAAGATAGACCCGGACGCATTCCTTTCTATGGGACGGAGCACGCCCTATGAGGGAGTCTCGGTGTTCGGTCGATGCCTGCTCACCGTTGCCGACGGCAGAGCGGTCTACGTAAATGAAAAGCTAAAAGTGACAGGGAGGATATAAAAATGGCAAAGAGAACAGATCTTAAGAGAATTATGATAATAGGCTCGGGGCCTATCGTCATCGGTCAGGCGGCAGAGTTCGACTATGCGGGCACGCAGGCGTGCCTGGCGCTTAAGGAGGAGGGCTACGAGGTAATACTCGTCAACTCCAACCCCGCTACTATTATGACGGACACTACGATAGCCGATAAGGTGTATATGGAGCCCCTGACGCTTGAGTATATTGCGAAGATAATAAGATACGAGCGCCCCGATGCGATAGTTCCCGGCATCGGCGGACAGACGGGACTTAATATGGCTATGCTGCTTGAGAAGAAGGGAATACTCCGCGAGAGCGGCGTTGAGCTTCTCGGCACGTCGAGCGAGAGTATTGAGAGAGCCGAGGACAGAGAGCTCTTTAAGGAGCTTTGCGAGTCTATCGGCGAGCCCGTTATTCCCTCTGATATCGCGAACACCCTCGAGGAGGCAGTAGCCGTAGCCGCGAAGATAGGCTACCCCGTAGTGCTTCGCCCCGCGTTCACCCTCGGCGGCACGGGCGGCGGCTTCGCTTATAACGAGGACGAGCTCCGCGAGCTCGCGGTCGGCGCTCTTGCCGCATCTCCCGTAGGGCAGGTTCTCGTTGAGAAGAGCGTTCGCGGATATAAGGAAATAGAATTCGAGGTAATGCGCGACAGCGCCGATAACGCTATCACCATCTGCGGTATGGAGAATATAGACCCCGTCGGCGTTCATACGGGCGACAGTATGGTCGTAGCTCCCATAATGACACTGTCAGATAAGGATAGAAAAATGCTCAACGACAGTGCTATAAAGCTTATCCGCGAGCTAAAGATAGAGGGCGGCTGTAACGTTCAGTTCGCACTTAATCCGAACTCCTCGGAGTACTACCTTATCGAGGTGAACCCGAGGGTTTCCCGCTCCTCGGCCCTCGCGTCGAAGGCGAGCGGCTACCCGATAGCGCGTGTAACTGCGAAGATAGCCGTCGGTATGACCCTCTCGGAGATATCCGTCGCAGGTACTACTGCGGAGTTCGAGCCCGACCTCGACTATATAGTTGCGAAATTCCCGCGCTTCCCCTTCGATAAGTTTACCACTGTCCCGAATAAGCTCGGTACGCAGATGAAGGCGACGGGTGAGTGTATGGGTATCGGCTCTAATCTCGAGGAGTGTATACTCAAATCCGTGCGCTCACTCGAAACGGGTGTTTACCACCTTTATATGCCGAAATTCGATAATAAGCCCGATGAGGAAATACTCGGATATATCGAGGAGTTCCACGACGATAACGCCTTCGCGGTGGCGGAGCTGCTTCGCCGCGGCCATTCTGTGGACGAGCTCCACGGAATTACTATGATAACCCCCTTCTTCCTCGAGAGCTTTAAGAAGATAACCGATATGGAAGCGAAGCTTGCAAAAGCACCTCAGGATACAGAGCTCCTTCGTACGGCGAAGAAGATGGGCTTTTCGGATAAATACATCGGCAAGCTCTGGGGAATGAGCGAGCTCGAGGTGTCAAAGCTGCGCAAGGGTGCGGGTATTATACCCGTATACCGCATGGTAGATACCGCGCACGTCGGCGCGTATATCCCCTATTTCTACTCGTCCTACTCGTGTGAAAATCAGTCGGTTCTTACAGACAGGAAGAAGGTCATAGTCCTCGGCGCAGGTCCTATCCGTATCGGTCAGGGTGTCGAGTTTGACTACTCCACCGTCCACGCGGTAAATACCATTCGCCGCTCGGGCTACGAGGCTATAATCATAAACAATAACCCCGAAACCGTATCCACCGACTATACCACGTCGGATAAGCTTTATTTCGAGCCGCTCACCGTCGAGGACGTAATGAGCGTCATAGAGTTTGAAAAGCCGCTCGGAGTCATAGCATCGCTCGGCGGTCAGACTGCGATAAATCTCGCAGCACCCCTCGCAGAGCGCGGTGTTAAGATAATCGGTACAGACTGCGAGGCTATAGACAGAGCAGAGAACAGAGATACCTTCGAGAAGATACTCGAGAGCCTTAACATTCCCCAGCCGAAGGGGCAGGCGGTAACGAAGATAGAGGACGGCGTCAGAGTCGCGAAGGAAATCGGCTATCCCGTTCTTGTCCGCCCGAGCTTTGTTCTCGGCGGACGCGCTATGCAGCTCGTCGGAAACGAGGAGCAGCTCCGCAACTATCTGAAAACCGCAGTTGAGATAGACGAGGACAAGCCCGTGCTCGTTGACCACTATATCCAGGGTAAGGAGGTAGAGGTTGACGCTATCTGCGACGGACGCGACGTGTTCGTTGCGGGCATTATGGAGCTTGTCGAGCGTACGGGCGTTCACTCGGGTGACTCGATAAGTGTTTACCCCGCCTTCTCGATATCTGATAAGGTGAAGGGAAAGATACTCTCCTACTCGAAGAAGCTCGGCCTCGGTATCGGTATTGTCGGACTTTTCAACATCCAGTTTATAGTTGATGCAAACGAGGACGTTTATATAATCGAGGTGAACCCCCGCTCGTCGAGAACGGTTCCCTTCCTCTCGAAGTCGACGGGCTACTCGCTTGCCGACATCGCGACAGAGGTTATACTCGGTAAGTCCTTGAAGGAGCTGGGCATCTTCGACCTCTATCCCGAGGAGAAAAAGCGCTGGTACTGTAAGGTTCCCGTCTTCTCCTTCAAGAAGATAAACGGAATTGACGCCTACCTCTCCCCCGAGATGAAGTCGACGGGCGAGGCAATAGGCTACGACGACGACCTCTACCGCGCGTTCTATAAGGCACTGCAGGCATCGGGTATGAACGTGCAGAATTACGGCACGGTGCTCGTTACCATAGCCGACGCTGATAAGGACGAAGCGCTTCCCCTTATCCGCCGATTCTATAACCTCGGCTTCAATATCGAGGCCACACGCGGCACGGCAACCTTCTTAAAGGAGCATGGCATTAAGACGAGAATTAAGGAGAAGATAAGCGACGGCAGCACCGATATCCCGAACGCTATAAGACAGGGACATATCGCCTACGTTATAAATACGTCCGACCTTGATTCGTCCGACCAGCAGAAGGACGGACACGAGATAAGAAGCCTTGCCGTCGAAACGAACACCACGCTCTTCTCCTCTCTCGATACAGTAAGAGTTCTTCTCGACGTCCTTGAGGATATAACGATAACCATATCGACAATAGACAGTTAAGAGGTAAAAATGAAGGACAGTTATTTCACGCTCCTATCGAATGAAAAAATCGCGAAAAACACCTACGAATGTACGCTCGCGGGCGACACCTCGGATATTACCGCCCCCGGGCAGTTCGTGAATATAAAGCTCGACGGCTTCTACCTTCGCCGCCCGATATCGGTTTGTAACGTAGAGGGTGATACCCTCACGCTTATTTACAAGGTGGTCGGAGAGGGCACCGAGAAAATGTCGAAAATGCTCCGGGGCGAGCGCCTGCTCATTTTATCGGGGCTTGGCAACGGCTACGATACCGGTAAATCGGGCGACCGCCCCCTGCTTATCGGCGGCGGCGCGGGAGTGCCACCTATGTACCTTCTTGCGCGTGAGCTTGTGAAGGAAGGAAAGCACCCCTCGGTTATCCTTGGCTTCAATACGGGGGACGAGGTTTTCTACCGTGACGAGTTTTCGGCACTTGGTGTGCCCGTTACGGTAGCTACCGCCGATGGCTCGGAGGGGGTTCGCGGCTTTGTTACTGACGCTATGGACTCCTATGACTACACCTATTTCTACACCTGCGGCCCCGAGCCTATGCTTAAGGCAGTGTACGGTAAATCGAAAACCGAGGGGCAGTTCTCCTTCGAGGAGAGAATGGGCTGCGGATTTGGCGCCTGTATGGGCTGTAGCTGTAAAACAAAGTACGGAAACAAGCGTATCTGTCGCGACGGCCCCGTGCTCGAGAAGGAGGAGATAATATGGTAAATACGAAGGTTACCCTCTGCGGTATTACTCTCGACAATCCCGTAATACCCGCTAGCGGTACTTACGGCTTTGGATACGAGTTTGCCGAGCTTTATGACATAAATATTCTAGGTACCCTTTCCTTTAAGGGAACAACCCTAGAGCCGAGGTTCGGAAACCCCACACCGAGAATTGCCGAGTGCCCCTCGGGAATGCTCAACGCCGTGGGACTGCAAAACCCCGGTGTCGATAAGGTTATCTCCGAGGAGCTTCCGAAGCTTCGCGCGGTGTTCTCGAAGCCCGCTATGGCGAACGTCTCGGGCTTCTCGCTCGACGAGTACGTTGAGACGGTCAGAAGACTTGACACGGCGGAGGGCATCGGCTGGTTTGAGGTAAACATTTCTTGTCCTAACGTACACGGCGGCGGTATGAGCTTCGGCACGTCGCCCGAAATGGCCGAGACCGTTACCCGCGCAGTCCGTGACGTGACGAAGAAGCCGATTATAATTAAGCTCTCGCCGAACGTTACCGATATCGTATCAATAGCGAAGGCCTGCGAGGCGGGCGGAGCTGACGGCGTCAGCCTTATCAATACGCTTATGGGTATGAGAATTGACTTGAAGAGAAGACGCCCCATACTTGCGAACAAGACGGGCGGATACTCCGGCCCCGCGATAAAGCCGGTTGCCGTAAGAATGATATATCAGGTCTACGATGCGGTGAAAATCCCGATTGTCGGCATGGGCGGCGTTGCCACTGCCGAGGACGTGATAGAGCTTATGCTCGCAGGTGCTACGGCGGTTGAGGTCGGCGCTGAGAACCTCGTCAACCCCTACGCCTGCCGCGATATAATCGAGGACCTTGCCCGAGCTATGGAAAAATACGGAATAGAAAATTTAACCGACATAATAGGAGGAGCACACTGATGGGACGCGACGTAATTATTGCTTGCGACTTCGCGAGCGCCGAGAAGACCTTTGAGTTTCTCGATAAGTTTGAAGGGAAGAAGCCCTTCGTAAAGATAGGAATGGAGCTTTTCTATGCCGAGGGCCCCGCTATCGTTCGTGAGATAAAGAAAAGAGGTCATAAGATATTCCTCGATCTTAAGCTCCACGATATACCGAACACCGTAAAGAAGGCGATGTCCGTCCTCTCACACCTCGACGTGGATATGACTAACCTTCACGCGGCGGGGACCGTCGCTATGATGGAGGCGGCTATAGAGGGACTTACCCGTCCCGATGGAACGAGACCCCTGCTTATCGCGGTAACACAGCTTACCTCGACGAGCGAGGAGAGAATGAAGTCCGACCTTCTTATAAACGAGCCCATAGATAAGGTAGTTATGCACTATGCAGGCTGCGCGAAGAGGGCAGGCCTTGACGGTATCGTCTGCTCGCCCCTCGAGGCAGGTAAGGTGCACGGTGCGTGCGGAGATGACTTTATCACAGTTACCCCGGGTGTGAGATTTGCTGACGGAGACGTCGGTGACCAGGTGAGGGTTATGACTCCTGCCGAGGCGAAGAGAATAGGCTCGGATTATATAGTAGTAGGCAGACCGATAACCGCGGCAGCCGACCCTGTAGCAGCCTACGAGAGATGCTGCGCTGAATTCATAGGTTAAGGAGACGAGAAAATGGAAGGCTATAAAAGAGAATTTATAAAGTTCCTCGAGAATGCAGGAGTGCTTAAGTTCGGTGACTTCACCGCGAAGAGCGGAAGAAAGATACCCTACTTTATAAACGCCGGAATGATAAAGACCGGTGAGGATATTGCGAAGCTCGGAGAGTTTTACGCACGCGCCTACACGGAAAAGCTCGGTATGAAGAAGGCTGTGCTGTACGGCCCTGCCTATAAGGGAATATCCCTTTCCGTATCTGCCGCCGTTGCTCTTTCGAAAGGTGGCCTTAACGTTCCCTTCTTCTTCAACAGAAAAGAGGTTAAGGACCACGGAGAGGGCGGAGTGTTCGTAGGATACGTTCCCACTCCCGGCGAGGAGATAGTAATTATCGAGGACGTTATTACAGCAGGCACCGCTATCCGCGAGAGTATGGAGATACTCTCCCACCTTGAGGGAACTAAGGTCGCCGCTACCTTCATTATGGTTGACCGTAAGGAAAAGGGGCAGGGCGAGCGCGGAGCTATGGCCGAAATAGAGGAGCAGTTCGGCTTCCCCGTATATTCGATAGTTGACGTATACGATATTATAGAGTACCTCGAGGAGGACTCGAAGAATGCAGAGAACGTCGCCCGCATTAAGAAATATCTTGAGGTGTACGGCGCGAAGGCGTAAGATGCTTTACGGAGCAAAAACAATTTTAGGAGATGAAAATTGCGAAATCTCATAAACATTCTTGACCTCTCGATAGGGGAGATAGACTCGCTTATCGAATGTGCGTCGGATATAATGGAAAATCCCGAGAGATATTCCTCGGAATGCAGGGGAAGGATTATGGGAGCGCTCTTTTTCGAGCCCTCGACGAGAACGCGGCTTTCCTTCACCTCGGCTATGATGTCGCTCGGCGGCAGCGTCCTCGGCTTTGACCAGGCGGGGTCGAGCTCTGTTGCGAAGGGTGAGACGGTCGCGGACACCGTGAGAATGGTGTCTGCCTATACGGATATTATAGCTATGCGCCACCCGAAGGAGGGAGCGCCGATAGTAGCGTCGGAGGTCTCGGAGGTGCCTATTATAAACGCCGGCGACGGCGGTCATTTCCACCCCACGCAGACCCTTACCGACCTCTTTACAATAAAGAAAAAGGTCGGCAGATTTGACAATATCACCGTCGGTATCTGCGGAGACCTCAAGTACGGTAGAACGGTTCATTCGCTTATATCCGCGCTTGCGAGATACGAGGGTGTCCGCTTCGTGCTTATCTCTCCCCGTGAGCTCGCTATTCCCGATTACGTGAAGAGCGAGTTTTTGAGGGAGGGCGCGTACAGTGAGGTTTGCGACCTCGAGGAGGCTATACCTTCTCTCGACATTCTCTATATGACGAGAATACAGGGCGAGAGGTTTGAGGATAAGGCAGAGTACGAGCGCCTGAAGGACAGCTATATTCTCTCGCACAGTAAGCTTGCGGGAGCGAAGCCGACCCTTTCGATACTCCACCCGCTCCCCCGTGTCAATGAGATAGACGTCGACGTCGACTCTGACCCCCGTGCACACTATTTCGACCAGGCGAGGTACGGCAGATATATCCGTATGGCTCTGATATTGAAGCTCCTTGCGACGAAGGGGGTTGACGACAACCGTGCGAGGGGCGAGACCGTACCGAATATGAGGTGCACAAACCCGCACTGCATATCGAAGACCGAAAGAGGTATAAAAAAGCTTTTCTCGGACGGAAAGTGCATATATTGTGACCAAAGCGCAAAAAAAGACAGCTAGGCTGTCTTTTTTTGCAGTGAAGATGAAATTGTCGGCCGACGTAAGCGAAGCGCCACGAGCCACAGCGAGACCGATAGAGGTACAAATGTGCGTTGAGAGAGGAAACGGCAAAAAACTTAATAATAACAAGGAAAATCAAGGGCTTTCGACCTTGTTATCTTTGAATTTACAAAAAAACGGCAGAGGCACATTATTTTTGAAATGCCTCTGCCTTTTCTTTATTTGTCTCTGCCTAAATGTGACAGCCCCTATTTATTATTCTGTGGGAGTAGCCTCGGGAAGCGCTTCGCCCGAGCTGTACGCTCCGTAATAGGAGAGCAGTGCGCGGTTTATATCCTCATCTGTTATCTCCGAGACGTCGGAGTAGTTGTCGGCGATGTAGTTCGACATTGTGTTGAGGGTGTTCTCGTCGAGGTTGATGTCGTGTGCCTTAAGGGTCGTGTCGAGATTAGACGTTACGTCTGCGACGTAATCCTCGCGGCTCGCGTAGTCTGCTTCGTTGAGCGAGAGAACGTTGTTGACACCTACCTTGACACTCTCGTAAAGAGCTGTGGCATCGTCTGAAAGCCCCATACTGTCGCACATTATCTTTATCGACATCTCGGTTAAGGAGTTGACAATGTGAGCGGTGCGAGGATTGAGGTAGAGCTCGTCGACAACGTAGTTTATAACCGTTTTACCGTCGGCGTGTAGTGTGACGAGCGTGCGGCGCAGCTCCTCCGAGTCGTCGAGGGATGAGAGAACTCCGTTATCTCCGAGTATAAAGTATACGTGCAGCACCGTGTCGAGGTCGCCCTCGAAATTATCCTTCGTGCTGTCCTCGAAAACGTCGATTACGTCATTGACAAAAGAGGCCATCGGCTCCTCGGCGACTATAACTAGAGAGCCGTTGTCGGTTGCCGTATTGATACCTCTCATAAGTCCCGCCGCTACAGTTGCGGTATAGGGGTCGTCACCGATAATATCAACTGCGTTCTCAAGGGCCGTCTGGCTCTCCTTGCTCGGTGACATCGGGTCCATTCCCGATATATCATCCGTTTCCATATAGACGGAAACGAGAGTCTTTACCGAATTTACAGAGGAGACCTTCTCCTCACCGACTGTTATCGACGTCATATTGCCAAACAGTGCGTTCCCGCCCATATTGCCTATCGCGGTGAGCACGGGGTTCGACGTTACGTCGTCTATCCAATAGGTGAAGAACTCCTCGTTGGCCGCACGCTTATCCTCCGATACGGTCTCGGCCGTAAGGGCCGCGCGGCACTCTCTCGTAATGCTTGCAAAGCCCGAGAGGGGGAGGAGAAGCACCGCGGCAATAAGCGCTCCCTGCACCGCTCCGACAAGAGCACCGAGAAGGCGCGAGGTCATCTTCGTTCTGCGCTTTCTCATACCCGCAATAGCCGTAACTATCCAGTAAATCACGACGGTTAAGAGCTTTAAGAGCCAGAATACCGTGACGAAAACGACAGGCACAAGAACAAGAGCGACGATAAGCTGGGTCACGTAATGGGTTGTCTCCGCATCGAAGGATGAGAGAAGGTTGCGTATATTGTCGGGAATTGTTATGACCGTCTCCGGCGACGCCGAGACGATAAGCTCAATACACTTATCAACTACCTCAATAAGGCTCATTCCGTTCATAAGGCCGGCTATCGTACTGCCGAGCGATGCGGCGATAAAGTAGGCGGCAACGGCCGACAGAGCTACCGTAAGAAGCCGTACAACAGTGCGCGAAAATCCGCGCTTAAGCCCGAAGATCACGCCGAAGAGCACGAAGAGCGCCGCTATGGCGGTGATGGCAATCGAGACGTACATACTTATATTGTCGGAAGGCACGGCAGACGTTATGTTTTCAAGGCTTGTAACCGTATCCATTTCAGTTCTCCTACAAAGCTAGAGTATTTTTACATTACATACATAATACTCCATTTTACTCATTTTGTCAAGAATTTAAACTCAACTTGCGGGAAAAAGGCTCTTTCCAAAATTAACCTCACCGTTACTCTAAAGATTAATACCTTTTTTGTCTGAAAATGTATTATTTGTTTGTTTACTTTTTAGTTTATTCGTGCTACAATAGCACTGTAGTACCGAAAGGAGAGTATGAGTATGCTTAATTTAAAAGCGCCCATGTGCAATATGTCAGTTAATCTGAAGCTTGAAGACCATACCCTCAATTTTGTTTTTTCGGATAAGCAGAACAGACCCTTTTATATGACCTCGTTCGAGCATCTGCACTCATCCTTTGAAATTCACGTGATAATTGAGGGCACCTGTAGGCTGAGGGCAAATGATATTGATAGGACTCTCTTCGGTAACACTATCGTTATAATACCGCCGAAGCTCACTCATTTCATAACCGATTTTTCCGAGGAGTGTCGGAAGGTTGACGTCAGGGTTGCCGTGGTTTCCGAGGAGAGCGACGAGTTCTCGGAGCTCCCGTTCGACACTTCGCAAATAACCGTTGTGGAGGGCTGCCCCCGAACGGGTGCCTACGCCCGTGACTTTTACGAGGCTATGAGCTTTTCGGGACGGGACGGAGAGGTCGTTACGAAATCCGCGCTGACGCTGATGTATTTCTCGATTTTGAAGGAGCTTGGTCTTCGTACCGATGACGGCACCGTGAAGCGCGATACGCCGAGTCTTGCGTATGACTACGTCATAATCGAGGATTTCCTTATGCAGAATTATATGCGTTCCCTGACGCTGGGTGAGGTCGCGGAGGCGACGGGCTTTACCGCAACCCATATCGGCAGAGTGGTGAAGAAAAACTACGGAATGTCCTACTCCGACCTAATTCTCACTATGCGTATGACGCACGCGAAAAAGCTGCTTGAGAGCGGTGAGCCGGTGTCGGGAATAGCGAAGAAGCTCGGGTATGCGTCCTATAACGGCTTCGCCCTCGCCTTTAAGCGGTATTTCAGAATGCCGCCGGAGGAAATGAAGCGCAGTCTTTTAAAGTGATTACGCAGATTAATTTTTAACATATATTTTTTAGAAACAGGAGAAAAACAAAATGGAAAAGTTAAAGGCAGGTTTTTACACAGCACTCGGAACTCCCCTTGATAAGGACGGCAATATCATCGAGGAGTCGCTCCGCCGCGAGATTGAGATGCAGATAGATGCAGGCGCATCGGGTCTTCTCCTTCTCGGAAGTATGGGTATCGAGGAGTCGGTTAAGCTCAGTGCCTGGGGCGAGGCTGCAAGAATTGCCGCCGATGCCGTTAACGGAAGAGTTTCCCTCTTCGTCGGCGCTATGGATAACTCGGTATGGAGAGTTAAGGAGAGACTTGAGCTCCTTCAGGGACTTAACATCACCGGCGTCGTTATGACTACCCCCTTCTACTCCACCGCTACCGACCCCGAGCTCTTCAGATTCTTCTCGGCTATCGCTGACGCGACTGAACACCCCCTCTACCTCTACGACCTCGCAGTGGTTACGAAGGTAAAAATCAACTTCCCTCTCGTAGATAAGCTTATAAAGGCGGGTAAGATCGCAGGTATCAAAACGGGAGATATCGTTCTCGCACGTCAGCTCTCCTACGCTTACCCCGATTTCGAGGTGCTTTACAGCAATATCGATGCGTTCGACGTAGCGCTTTCCTTCGACGGTATCAATAAGGTGCTCGACGGTATGTTCTCCTGCACTCCGAAGAACGGAAAGAAGTTCGTCGAGGCGTACAATGCCGGCGATATGAAGAGCGCAGGCGTATACCTTAACAATATTCTTAAGTTCAGAGATTGCCTTCTCGGCTACCCCGGCTCGGCTCTTCTCTACATATTCACGATAGCTATGAACCTTCTCGGTATGGAAGGTATCTTCTGCCCCGACTATAAGTACGACCCGAAGCCTGAGCTCGTAGAGAAGGTAAGAGCACAGCTTGTGGAAATCGGCGAGCTTTGATTTTGAGGTGACAGATGGCTAATATTAAAGCAGGCTTTGGCAGGGTTTGTATTAACCCGCCTATGGGTACTCCGATAATCGGCTACTTTATGAAGAGGAGAACGAAGGGTATTCTCGACGATATCTATACCTCTGCAGTCGCTATCTCCGACGGAGAGACGAATGCTCTCGTAATATCCGCCGAGACCCTCGAGCTCTCCACAGAGCAGTGCATTATGTACAGAGGTGCGATATCCGAGAAGACGGGCGTCCACCCCGACGCAATATTCATCAACTGCTCTCATACCCACACGGGTGCACAGCCCGGCTCGGTCAGCGCTCTAGGCACGGGGACCTCCTGCCCCGAGTATGAGGTACAGCTCGGAGACGCTATGATTGCTGCGTCCGAGATGGCTCTTGCAGACCTCTCGCCTGCCAAGCTCTCGTACGGAGAGGGTAAGGCTGAGAATATATCCTTTATCCGCCGCTACAGAATGAAGGACGGCGGCGTGCAGACCAACCCCGGTGTTAATAACTCCAACATAGACCACCCCCTCGGCACTCCTAACGATAAGGTGCAGCTTCTGAAGCTCGAGCGAGAGGGAAGAGACGATATATACGTCGTCTGCTTCGGCACTCACGCCGACACCGTCGGTGGCGAGCTTATTTCCGCTGATTGGCCCGGCTTTGTGAGAAGCACCGTCGAGGGCGCCGTCCCCGGCGTTAAGTGCCTCTTCCTGACGGGCTCGCAGGGTGACGTTAACCACATTAATACCGCTCCCACGGACAATGACAGAGTAGGACTCGACTACGACAGCTTTGACGGTGTTCCTCGCGGCTACGAGCACGCGAAGCACATGGGACGCGTCGTGGCCGGCGCCGTTCTCGGAATATGTGGAAAGACTCTCCCTGTAAAGGAAAACGATATTAAGTTCGGTGTCAAGTCTATAGATATCCCCGCTCATAAGGAAAATCACAGAGAAAAAGAGGCAATGGCGCTTCTCGAGCTCTACAACAACGGCCGTCAGGACGAAATCCCCTTTAAGGCCATGGAGCTCACCACCGCCGTCGCCGAGGCTAACAGAATAGTTAAAATGGTAACGGGCCCCGATAGCTTCCCGTTCGTCCTCTCCGCTATATCAGTCGGTGATTTTGCGCTTGTAGGCATTCCCGGCGAGCTCTTCGTCGAGATTGGAAGGCGCGTGGAGCGCGAGAGCGTTTTCGGCGCTACCTTCGTTTGCTGCCTTACCAACGGCGGCGACTGCTATTTCCCCACCGAGAGCGCATACGACGAGGGCGGCTATGAGGCGAGAAGCTCGAAGCTCGACCGCTCGGCTGAAAACATTGTGGTAAACGGCATAAAAGAGCTGTTCTCCGAATTAAAATAACGAGAGGTAAATATGATTTCCTGTACAGAATTTATACCGCTTTACAGCGAGTTTTTTAAGTATCTTGCAGAGAGGTGCGGCGGCGACGACGCCGTTATGGACTATTGGATTCACATATCCGACACCTCGATAGGCGATAAGACCAATCCCAACTCCCTTGCCGCAAAGTGTGAGCTTTACGGCGGCTTCGAGGGAGCGAAGGCTTATTGGGGGCACACTCTTACCGAGGAGGCGTGCGATACCTATAAAATCTTTAACCCGAAGGAGAAATACTCCTATTCGGTTATGAGATACTGCCCCTCGAAGGGTATGCTCAACGCTCTTGAGCACGTGACACCCTACCACAACTATTGCGAGCACTGTAAGGTGATTTATTCGCGCGTGCTTGAGAAGTACGGCATTACCTACGAGCGCGACCACTCCGAGATTGCGAACGCGAGATGCTCGTCCATTCTCTACGAAACCGGGCATAAGCCCGACTTCGACTACACGAAGCCCACCCCTGACTGTATAGTAGAGGACGAGAAGAGAGAGGGAAAGAAGTATCTGCACAGAGACTTCCATCTCCTTGCCGATAACGCGCTCTGCTACTGTGCGGATAAGTTCGGTATCGAGGGCGTGCGCGGCTTTCTCGACTACTACGCGAGGTATTTCTACGCGCCGAGAATCGAGAGGTTTAAGAGCGAGGGGCTTCCCGCAGTGAAGGCTTGGCTCGAAGAGCTTTACGAGGTAGAGGAGGCGAGCGAGGTGCTTCACACCGAGCTTACCGACACAGAGCTTCGCGTGAGAATTGATAAATCTCCCGTCATCGAGTATATGCACACGCTGGGTAAGGAACCGAGTGAGTACTACGTAGAGGAGACGAGAACTCTTTACGCATCTATTGCAGAGGCATCAGGGCTTGGCTTCTCGCTCGATAAGTACGATGACAAAACGGGCGAAGCGGAGTACAGATTTTTCGTAAAATAATACCTAAAGAGTATATAACAGTATAATAGAAAAGATAAAGGCACTGCCCCCAAAAATGGGGGCAGTTAATGCCACTCTGAGGAAAATGACTAATACAAATCGGGAACACGAGATACGTATCGAGCACGACGTGAACGTGCATTTCGAGGATAAGAAGAGAAGCATACATTTCTTCTGGTTTATGTGGGGAATATACGCCGTCGTCTCTATGACGAAGAACTGCTTCAGCGCGGCTATAGCCGACATTGTTGAAGAGGGCTTTATGTCGAAGTCCCAGACGGAGCTTATTACCGCTATGTTCTACGTGGTCTATACCCCCCTGCAGGTGCTGGGCGGTATTTGCTCGGATAAGTTCAGCCCCGAGAGGCTGATAAAAATAGGACTTGTCGGCGGCTCGCTTGCGAATGCCGTTATATTCTTCTTTAATACCTTTTCGACGGATATTGCCGTTATATATCCCGCTATGATGGTGTCGTGGATTTTCAACGCTATAGTGCAGTTCGCGATATGGGCGTCGATATTTAAGGTAGTCTCCTCGCAGTGCGTAAGAAGCGACAGACCCAAGATGATATTCTTAATATCCTTCTCGCCCTCTATGGGATTTTTCTTAAGCTACGCGCTCGGTGCAATACTCCCCGACTGGCGTATGAATTTCTCGATATCGGCAGTCTCGCTCCTTGCCCTCGCTGTCATCCTTCATTTCTGGGACAGACACGTGAATAAGTATATGAAGTGGGATAAGGAAGTCCCCACCGTGAATATACCGGGAGAGAAGAAGAGCTCCGTCTCGACTCTGAAGCTCTTCCTCGAGAGCGGATTTATCCTCTTGCTCGTATGCATATTCCTGCGCGACTCGGTAACTGCCAGCGTCAGACGGATTGCATCCTCTCTTCTTCGCGAGGAGTTCTCGCTCGACCCCTCCCTCGGTAACCTTATGAGCGTTCTTATAGTTTCCGTGAGTATGCTCGGTATCTTCGTCGCGAAGGAGATGCTCCTTCATAACGTGCTGAAAAATCACCTCGTCGGTATAGTAATCGGACTCGGTGCGACAACCCTCGTCGCCGTGCTCTTCATCTTCGCGCCTAATATCGCGACGAACGTCATCTGTATGTGCCTTATCGCGGGAATAACGACCGCTACGGGCCTCTTTTCGAATACGATAAGCTCCGCCTTCGTGAAGTACGGCAGGAACGCAACCGCCGCAGGCCTTGCGAACGCCGCGGTGAGTCTCGGCTTCATAGCTCCGCTTATCGCCGTTATGATACAGGAGAATACCGAGAGCTGGGTGGCAGTGAAGATAGCTATCGCAATAGCCGCCGCCGCGAGTGTAATTATAGCGCTTCTCGTCCTTCCGCTCTACAATAGATTCAAGAAAAAAGAAGCAGAATAGTATGCTTTGTGTCCGCGGATGCAGTGCCTTCCAAGAAAAAAGGACAGAGAACTTCAAACATTCTCTGTCCTTTTCCTGTCGATAGATAATAGAGTTGAAATGACCTTTGTGAAATTTGCATAAAAAAAGCGAGGGGAAATCTATCCCCCACAAAACTAATTTTATCATAAGAAATATTTCCTTGTCAATAGCTTCGCCAAAAAAAGATTAAAATTGAGCTAATCTTTTACACTTTGTACATATTTCACAAAAAAGATGTAAAAAATCACGAAAATGTGTTTACAAATCACAAAGAATGTGATATACTAATAGTGCAGGAGGGCACAGAGCCTCCTGGGCTGTAGCGCCGACCCTCCCGCGAATTTCGAAGAAAGGCACTTTGCCGAAAGGTGAGTGTGGGTACTACGGTATGAAGATTACGATTTACGGAAAACAGATGACAGTACGCGAAACGCTAAAGGCAGCTGTTGGAAAAAAGCTAGCTAAATTCGACAAGTTCTTTGGCGAAGATACGGAAGCATTTGTTACTTGCAAGGTTCGTAAAGGGGTAAAAATAATCGAGATTACCGTAAATTACGGCGGTGCGACCTTCCGCTCCGAGGAAGAGAGAGACACCTTCATTACAGCGCTCGACAGAGCCGTCGAGGGGCTCGAGAGACAGATAAGGAAGAATAAGACGAGACTCGAGAAGACGGTGAAGAGAGGCGCGTTCGTAATAGGCGAGGACGATGACGATGAGTATATCGAGGAGGGGGAGTTTGAAATTAGGGTCAAGACCTTCCCGTTTAAGCCGATGACGGCAGAGGAAGCAGTCTTGCAGATGAACCTTCTCGGTCACAGCTTTTACGCATTTACAAATGCTGATACGAACAGTATATGCGTCGTCTATAAGCGCAAGGAAGGCAGCTACGGAATGATAGCTCCCGAATAAGGAGAGGGAAAAGCAAATTTGAGCTGTGTGGCGTTTAGCGCAGCGAAATTAACTAACGAGGTTGAACTCCTCGGGAAAGAGAGGACGGTCCGATGTGCTGATGAAGCACCGATACGGCGATATACCCAAAAGCCCAAAGTGAGTATATATAGAAGTTTTACCGAATATGATAAGATTTTCGCCCGGTATCGGTAATTAATGAGCAGCTGCTTTTTCGAAAATACAGTGAAAAAGCATTCGACCGAGGATTAAAAGGCGTGGGCGTAGGTTGATTTTTCCGTACACTGTGGGATACAGAATGTCGGAGCGTGGGACCTGCGTGATGTACCGCGGAAGAGGAAAAAGCCCGAAGGGGCTATCGAAACAGTTCCGGGACGGAACGCGACGAATAGGTGTAAGCCAATGTACTGATTAGCTTAAGGTAGGATATTAAAATTTAAATGAACAGTATAACAGACGCAGAAACGTCACAACATTTACAACTGAATATTTTTTGTATAAATAGTCTTTACAAAGATTATAAGAAATACCCCTGATACCGACCGAAGACAGACTCGAGCTCTTCGAACAGTAGCAGGGGTATAACTAATTTAAAACAAATGATATAGACAGATGGCATCCATCGTCCATCTAATGAATAATGAAAAACGGTTTGACTGCATCAACCGTTGCCGCAGGAGTTCATTTCTTAATTCTCTTTATAGCGTTCAGCACCTCGTACGAGGAGAGCTCGCGTGCCTCGCGGCGGTCGCGGCCGCAGCCGATGGCGGTAATTCCCGAGTAGGCGCACTCAACGCGGTATTCACCGCTCGAGCCATTCTGTCCGAGGTCGCGGTATAGCGGCGCTGTTTTTTTCTCCCTCGCGGAGAGCTCGCGTAGCTTCTGCGAGCTGCCGGTCGGGTCGGGGTATGCACGCTTCCTTTCTTTGCTTACGCTCGGAGTTTTCTTCTGCTTCGACTCGGGCGCCTCTGACTTTTTCTTTTTTGCCGGCGTTTTGTTCTCCCTCTGTTTTTTTCTGTGGACACTCTCCTTCTCTGTGAGGAGCTTGAGCGCCGCCTCGGCGCACTCCGCATCCGCGAGCTTGAGGTTTTTGCCCTTGCCCGTCGCTATTAGCTCGCCGCCTATGTAAACGGCTCTTTCGTATACCTTTTTATGGTCGGGGCCGCTTTCTGATACGGTCTTGTATTCGGGAGCGGGGAGGCGCCTCTTCTTATCCGCGCAGAACTCCTGGAGCGCACCCTTGGCGCTTCCGCGCGATGTGCCCGCCGTGTAAGCCGAGGTGTCGAGCATACCCGCGATAACCTTCATAACCGTCTTCATGTCGAGACCCGTGTCAATATAAACGGCTCCTATAATACTCTCGAAAAGGTCCTCTGCAACGCTCGGCTCGTTTTCAATTCCGAGCTTTTCGTCACCCTCTCCCATTATGAGATATTTTTCAAGTCCGAGGGCAAAGGTGCTCGCGGATAGGTTTTTCTTATCCGAGAGCTTCGACTTTATATTCGAGAAATCTCCCTCGCCAAGCTCGGTAGAGATGCCGAACTCGTATTTTTTAGTCTTGTCGTTCAGGAGCGTCGTTATAATACCGAGCGAGAGCACTCCGTCACCGAAAAACTCGAGCACCTCGTTCGACTGAAACGGCGGCTTACCGCGCAGACGGTGCTCGTTACAGTAGCTCGTACGCGTGAACGCCTGCACGAGCAGAGCCTTGTTTCCAAAGGTGTAGCCGATTATCTTCTCGACCTTACCCGTTAGTGTGAGAAATTCTTCTCTCTTCATTATTCCTCCCCGTCGGGTATTGTACGGTTGACATAAGTCCGTCTTATGGCAACGGCGCAGTATCCGACTCATTTAATAATTTCTAAATAAATTATACACGAAGAAAAAGGGCTTGTCAAGCACAAGTCCTGCAAGTCCCCATCTTCGGTGTATTTATTTTACCTCGAACGTTTCTTTGATTATCTCGAGGCAGGTGCGTACGTAGAGGCCTCCGCCACGAGAGCTATTAAGTTTACGGGGCTCGAGTCGCCTCACGTAGCCGCCGTGCCGTTGCCCTTAAGAGATACAGCACCGTATCCGCGTTCGTCGGTGATTTTCGCATATCTCTGCCCGACCTCAAGCATCTCGAGTTTTTCAATCTCCGTGTCTGTCTCGCGCTTGAGCGATGCGTCACAGTCGGAATATATGATACTCTCGCTCTTTTCGATAAAGCCCCAACCAAGAAAACGAGCATAAGACTCGTCACAGCGCTTCTCCATAAAATACGCGGAGAAGAGTATGAGAGAGTTGTGAAAACAGAGAACACATTTAAACTCCAATAAGCTGTGAACAACGGCTGAAAAAGCGCTAAAATGTAAATAATAGTGGTCAAATAATGGGCATTTTCGCTTAAAACAGGGCGAGCGTGCTATGTCTCTGTCCGCTTTTTTCTTTTCTTTTTTGTTTTCTTTCGCTTCTTTTTTAGATTTTTTACCGTACGTCTCGGCGTTTTATACGACTGCTCTCAAAAGATAATGTTGACAAAATGCGACTTTAGTGATATTATATTATTTAACGCGTATAATAAATAGCGCTCGCGCGCTTTATCACGAACCAAAAAAGAGAGGACAAAGCATGAATAGCTCGAGAAACAGAAATCTTTTTGCCACGCTGGAAAACGGTCTTGACATATTCTTGAATCTCGCGTCCATTGTTATGGCGTATATGTTCGCAATACTCTTTCACGACCCCGGTACTATGGTGCTCGAGTCGCCGAGGACTATGTTTGCTATCTTCGTCGTGATAATGCTACAGTCCTTCGTGTTTATGATTTTCAATATGTACTCGAACCAGCCGTATGTCAGAGCTATGCAGAGCGGCTGGCGTATCGTGCGTGTTAATATCTTCTATTATCTCCTCGTTGAGTGTGCGGCGATCCTCATCTATAGCGAGGAGCGGCAGGAGTTCGCCTTTATCTGGGTAATCGTCTCCGCGATAATAAGCACTGCCGTCCTGACCTTTAAGCGCAGAATGGCACGTCGCCTTTCCGCCTTCTTCGGTAAGCGTAACTACAACCTGCGTAAGGTAATTCTCGTCGGCGACAATACCGCCACGGTGCAGGATTTTGTGAAGCAGGTGTCGAAAAATCCGCAGTACGGAATGATGATAATAGGCTACGTAGGAGACAAGATACATCACGGCGTCGGCTGCGATAAGCTCGGCGGCTTTAAGGACCTTGCGAAAATTCTCGACGAGAAGCGCCCGACGGACGTCGTCTTCGCTATTGACGCGTACGATAAACGCCACCTTATCAAGCTTGTAAACCTTTGTGACGACAGATGTATTAAGGTGTATTTCCTTCCCGTTATATACGGATTTTTCAAAAATGCGCGGCAGATAGAGCCCGTCGGCTCAATTCCTGTCATAAACATACATTCTACTCCCCTTGACGATAAATTCAACGCCGCAGTGAAGCGCGCGGTTGATATAATCGGCTCGCTTGTTCTGATAATACTCACCTCTCCCGTTATGCTCGCCGCAGCGATAGGAGTGTATCTCTCGTCGCCGGGCCCAGTCCTTTTTAAACAGGAGAGAGTAGGCAAGCTGGGGAAGACCTTCACTATGCTGAAATTCCGTTCGATGAAGGTTAACGTCGATTCACAAACCGCGTGGACGACGGACGAGGACGGACGTAAGACCCGCTTCGGTAATTTTATAAGAAAAACCTCGATAGACGAGCTGCCCCAGCTCTTTAACGTCCTCGTCGGCGATATGTCGCTCGTCGGCCCGCGCCCCGAGGTTCCGCATTTCGTCGAGTATTTCAGGGATATAATTCCCCTATATATGGTCAAGCACTACGTTAAGCCCGGTATGACGGGACTTGCACAGGTGAAGGGTCTGCGCGGCGACACCTCTGTCGAGGACAGAATACACGAGGATATCGAGTACATCGAGAACTGGTCGCTGGGAATGGACATAGGAATACTTTTAAAAACTCCGTTTAAGGCGATAAACAAATCCGAAAAATACGCCGAAGAGAAGAAGGAGGAAGAGGAAATGACCGAAAGTGCGAACACCGATATCGTAGCGGAGAAGCTCGCGGCGGATATAGCACCGGAGCAGGAGCAGAGCGACGCGCCGAAGGAGGCGAAGGGAAAGATACTCTACGCCGCCTCTACAATGTCTCATATAAACAATTTCCACTTGAAATATATCGAAAATCTCCGCCGCGACGGCTATGAGGTGAAGATAATGGCGAGGGGAGAGGGCGCCGATTTCAATATTCCCTTTGAGAAGAAAATGTTCTCCTCCTCGAATACCGCCTGCCGTGCGGAGATACGGAAGATACTGGCGAAGGAGAGCTTTGATACGCTCGTTCTGAACACCTCGCTTGCGGCCTTCCACATACGCTTCGCCCTTCCGAAAAAGGACAGACCCCGTGTCGTTAACATAGTTCACGGTTATCTGTTCTCGAAAAACACGAAGCTGATAAAGAGCCTGCTTCTTCTCGCAGTCGAGAAGCTCGTAGCGAAGAAGACGGATAATATCATAGTAATGAACGAGGACGACAGAATAATTGCCACAAAGCATAAGCTCGCCCTCGGTAAGATATACGTCTCGCGCGGTATGGGCGCGTCGGTAAGAGAGCCGATGACCCGCCCCGAGGCTTTAAGGCGTGAAACGCTCTGCCAGGACAAGTTCGTTATGGCCTTCGTCGGTGAGCTTTCCGCGAGAAAAAATCAGAAATTCTTGATTTCCGCGCTCAACGACGTTAAGGAAAAAATTCCCGACGCGCACCTCTGGCTCGTCGGCGACGGCCCTGCCGAGGACTCGCTCCGCAGGCTCGCCCGCGAGGTCGACGTGTCCGAGTCGGTGCATTTCCTCGGTAACAGGGAGGATGCCTGTGACATAATGCGCGCCTGCGACCTCTACGTCAGTGCGAGTATGATAGAGGGAATGCCGTTCAATATAATTGAGGCCCTCGGGTGTAAAAAGACTATACTCGCATCGAGGGTAAAGGGTCATACCGACCTCATAGAGGACGGAAAATCCGGATTTTTGTTCGGGTATAACAAGAAACGCGAGTTCGTTGATAAGGTCGTGCGCATCTATAACGGCGAGCTCTCGGCAGATGCCGATGCGGCGTATGAGAGATACCTTGCCTTCGATAACGAGAAGGTCTTCGGCGATACCTACAAGCTGATTAAGGAGAGTATAGAGTGTGAGCTTGATTAAACAGTTGGGTGAGCATCTTACAAGGGAGCGTCTTTCCGCCTTCTTTATGGGCGGGTGGTATCCCGTTGTGACGGGACTTTTGGTGCTGGCGGAGCACCTCTTCGGGCTCGAGCTGTGGCTCGGGAGCGTTAATGTTCTTCTTGCCTCCCTCTCGCTCGTCGTATGCACCAGCACGCGGCCGCTCATCACCTTTGTCGCGAGCTTCGTCTTTCAGGTGTCGGTGAAAAATTCGCCCGGAATACCCGCCGTGTCAGATTATCTTTTTACTATGCCGCGACTTGCGGTCATCATAGCTCTCGTGCTCGTTTTTCTCGCCTCGACAGTGTACTTTGCGGTGAAAAACAGAATATTTCGCGGCGTAGGCGTGAGGACACCGCTCCTTCTCCCCCTCGCCGTCCTGTCGCTGGGATTTCTTATGAACGGAGCATTCTCCGGCGCTTGGTCACCCGCGAGCCTCGTGTTCGGCGTGTGTGAGTCCGCCTGCTTTCTTTTTCTCTTTATGCTCCTTTACCTCGGGCTTCGGGGTGAGGACGGCGACGGGCTGGTCTCTTATTTCGTATTTTGCTCCGCAGTAGTTGCCTGTGTGCTTATCGCCGAGGTTGCGGCCTGCTACGCCACCGTCTATGACGGAACGAAGGAGAGCGTGCTCTTCGGCTGGGGTATATGGAATACCGCCGGAGTGAGCCTCGCCGTGCTTATTCCTATGTGCTTCCTCGGCTTTTACCGAAAGACGGAAGAGGGAAAATGGCAGGGCTGGATCTATTTCGCCCTCGGCATTCTTACCTTCATAGCTACGGCTATGACACAGTCGAGAAACGCGCTTCTCGTAGGCGCAGCTTCCGTCCTCGCTTCGTTCTGTGTCTTCTGCTTTGTCGGCAGATACAGGCTTGCCTTCCGAATAATAACCTCGTCGGGAACAGTCCTCGCCGCGGTCCTTGCCGTTCTGCTTTGGGATAAGCTTTATCCGCTGCTTACGGCCTTCTTCTACGACAACGGAAGATTTGAGCTTTGGAGTATGGGAATAGATAATTTCCTTTCTGCGCCCGTATTCGGAGTCGGCTTTTTCGGCTTTGATTTCGGTACCTTCTTTACCGCAGAATTTCTTCCCACCATGGCGCATAACACCGTCGTTCAGCTGCTGTCGGGAATGGGTGTCTTCGGACTGCTGTCCTACGCCTTCTACAGAGCCGCGACGGCAGTACCGTTCGTGCGCCGACCCTCGGCCTCGAAGAGCTTTATCGGAATGTCCGTGCTCGTGCTTTTAGCCGAGAGTATGCTGGATAACTTTATATTCTACTTTCTGCCGACGCTCCACTACACCGTAGCGCTTGCAGTCGTCTTCACTGTTTACGACGGCGAGCGTAGGAGCGCAGAAGAGGAGGCGGTGCCGCCGTCACCGCCGGAGGAGCCCTACGAGCCGACTACGGCTCTTTGATATAACGCAACACTATTTTCGCGAAAAGGATTTTTGAGAAATGCCCGAAATTTCAACGGAAAACAAAAAAGAAATAGAAAGACGGCGTACCTTCGCCATAATATCGCACCCCGACGCGGGTAAAACCACGCTTACTGAAAAGTTTCTGCTTTACGGCGGCGCTATACAGTCAGCAGGCTCGGTAAAGGGTAAGCAGTCGGATAAGCACGCAGTGTCCGACTGGATGGACCTCGAGAAAAAGAGAGGTATTTCCATAACCTCGTCGGTTTTGCAGTTCGAGTACGACGGTTACTGTATAAATATCCTTGATACCCCGGGTCACCAGGATTTCTCCGAGGACACCTATCGCACGCTCATGGCGGCGGACAGTGCGGTTATGGTTATCGACGCCGCGAAGGGTATCGAGCCGCAGACGAGGAAGCTCTTTAAGGTTTGCGCTATGCGCGATATCCCGATTTTCACCTTTATCAATAAAATGGACAGAGAGGCGAAGGACCCCTTCGACCTTCTCGACGAGCTCGAGCGAGAGTTCGGTATAGGAACCTATCCTATGAACTGGCCTATCGGCTGCGGGGCGAAATTCCGCGGAGTGTACGATAGGGATGAAAGACAGATTTTGTCCTTTGACGACTCTCATAGGGGGAGGGAGCTTATTCACGGTATAAAATGCGATATCACGGATACGGATACGCTCGACGGCCTTATAGGTGAGAGTATGCGAGAGGAGCTTGTAGAGCAGGTGGAGCTGCTTGACGGTGCCTCGTTCGACTTTGACCTAGAGGCGGTAAGGCACGGTAAGCTCTCACCCGTGTTCTTCGGCTCTGCTCTCAATAACTTCGGAATAGAGCCCTTCCTTACGCATTTCCTCAAAATGACTACCTCTCCGCTTCCCAGGCGTGCAGAGGGTGCTACTGTCGACCCCTTTGATGAGGGCTTCTCCGCCTTCGTCTTCAAAATACAGGCGAATATGAATAAGGCGCATAGGGACAGAATAGCCTTTATGAGAATTTGCTCGGGTAAGTTCGAGCGTGGCCGCGATTATTACCACGTGCAGGGGGATAAGTCCTTCAGGCTCTCTCAGCCCCAGCAGATGATGGCTGCGGAGCGCGAGGTCATAGACGAGGCTTATGCGGGCGATATAATAGGCGTCTTTGACCCCGGCATCTTCTCGATAGGAGACACCGTGTGTGAGCGCGGCTCACGCGTGCGCTTCGAGGGCATACCTACCTTCGCACCCGAGCATTTCGCTATGGTCGAGCAGGTCGACTCTATGAAGCGTAAGCAGTTCGCGAAGGGAATGAATCAGATAGCCCAAGAGGGCGCGATACAGATATTCTTCGAGCCGAACTCGGGTCTTGAGCGCGTTATCGTGGGCGTTGTCGGTGTCTTGCAGTTTGAGGTGCTCGAATACAGGCTGAAAAACGAGTACGGCTGCGATATGAGGCGTACGAGCCTTCCTTATCAGCAGATACGCTGGATTGAGAACGAGGATATCGACCCGAAGACCCTGAAGCTCTCGCACGACACGAAATGGGTGCAGGACTTCAGAGGAAAGAACCTTCTTATCTTCACCAGCGAATGGAGTATAAAGTGGGTGCTCGAGGATAACCCCGAGCTTGTACTCTCCGAATTCAGCAGAAACGAGTAAGACTTATGAGAATGAGAAAGAAAAAGCACAGAGACGAAAGACTCGAGCTCTGTCGCGAATTTATATACGAGCCTTCGGGAGAGCCCATGGCCGATCCGTCCGCAGAGCTTTTTGGCAGGACGGGAGCACCCGTGTATCTTGAGATAGGAGCGGGGAAGGGCGGCTTCGCCGTAGGTACGGTAAGCCGCGAGCCCGAGGTGTGCTATATTGCCCTCGAGCGAGTCACCGACTGCGTTATGCTGGCGGCAGAACGCGCGAAGCGCGAGACTCCGGGCTCGAGGCTCCTGTTTGTCAACGACACGGCGGATAATCTAACACGGCTCCTCGCTCCCGGGACTGTTGACAGAATATTCCTTAACTTTTCCGACCCGTGGAGTAAGAAGGGCTACAGTAAGCGCAGGCTGACTCACAGAAGATACCTCGCCGTTTATATGAGCCTTCTCAAAATAGGCGGTAAGCTCCGCTTTAAGACGGATAACGTGGGTCTTTTCGACTTTACCCTTGAGGAGCTTTCGGCGTCGGGTATAGTGCCGGATGCCGTAACGCGCGACCTTCATTCCTCGGAATATAACGAGGGAAACGTCGTGACAGAGTACGAGGCGAATTTTTCCTCGCTCGGTGTCAAGATAAATATGCTTGAGCTTACCAAGAGAGAGGAGAGCTCCCTTGTGATACCCGAGGAGCTTTCGCAGGGCAGAAAAAATTACGCGGCAAGCGGTGAGCCTCTATGAATGAAAATTCATTGATACACCGTGGGCACAGACAGAGAATGAAGGATAAGCTTCTTTTGCACGGGCCGAGGATTTTCGACACCTATGAGCTTCTCGAAATGCTCCTTTATCAGGTGATACCCTACAGGGATACGAACCCCGTCGCGAAAAGATTGCTTGCCCGCTTCGGCTCGCTCTCGGGAGTTCTCTCGGCGAGCGAAGATGAGCTTGCCACAGTAGACGGAATAGGAGCGCGGGCGGCGGAGCTGATAGCCCTTGTGGGAAGATACTCCGAGATATCCGCATTGCTCGCCGATGACGGTGTTCCGATATTTGACGATTACCATTTCACGGGCAGGTATTTGGTCGATTATTTTGACAGGCATAAGGACGAGAGTGTAGCCATACTCCTTCTCGATAACGGTATGCGCCTTATCGATATTGAAGCTCTCGACTGTCCGAGCTTCGGCTCGGCTGCGGTGCGCCCGAGATATTTTATGGACGCCGTCGCCAGAACGGGTGCGGGAAACGTCCTCGTCGGGTGTAACCACAGGTACAGCGCCCTGTATTTCACCGAGTCGGAGATAGCTACCTATAAGAGTATAAAATCGGCACTTTCCGACATTCGTGTGTCGCTCGCGGCGAGCTTTATCATCTCGGGAAGAAATTATACCCGCTTTACGTGCGATACGGACGTCGCGTTTGCGTCCCCGAGCCCGGAGTACGAGAAATTCGTCTCCAGTATGAGAGAGGGGGTATTCACAGTTGGCTAACGCTTGTGTGAACGAAGGTGGAGCGCTCGAGAGGTATCTCTGTAAATACCTTTCCTATACGCATAGTGAGGAGGAAGCAAGAGAGCTCGCGCTTGCCCTTTCTTCAAAATACGGAGCTATATCCTATATAGCCTCGTCCTCGATAGACGAGCTTATGAGTATTCGGGGCCTCTCCCGCTCCGCCGCCCTCTCCCTAAAGCTCCTCTCCTACGTTTATTCCAGGAGCATTACCGACAGCTTCGAGTTCGGTAAGCGGCATAGCGAGGAGGAAATAATTGAGTACCTGCGTGCGCTTTTTGTAGGTCGTTCCATCGAAACGGTATACTGCCTGTTGCTCGACGGGCAGGGACGGGTCATCTCCGCGGAATTTATCGGAGAGGGAACCGTAAATACCTCGGACGTATATCCGCGCCGTGTGCTTGAGCGTTCGTGCTCCGCAGGTGCTGCGGCCGTTATTATGGCACACAATCACCCGAAGGGAACGGCACAGCCGTCAAGCGCGGATATGCTCGGGACAAGCTATCTTAAGCACGTTCTCGCAATCTCGGGAATTAAGCTCGTCGCGCATTATCTTGTAACGGAGCGCGAGTGTAACAAAATCAATCTTTATGAGGGTTAGAAAAGGCAACAATGTTTATCCTTGAGCATTTTTTGGGCACTGCGGTAAATTTCGCGGTAGTGCTCGTTATGGGAATTTTGGGCTCGCTTATAAAACGCGGTATACCGAAGCGTATTACCGACGGAATTATGGCGGCGGTAGCAATATGCGTTATTTACATAGGAATTGACGGAATGCTCGAAACAGCGCCGCCCGTCGGTGAGGACTCGTTTATAAACGCAGGACTCTTTAAGGTTCTCGTAATGATAATATCTATGGCGCTCGGCACGCTCCTTGGCGAGCTTGTCGACCTTGACCGCGCGATAACCAAGCTCGGGGAGCTCGCAGAGCGAAAGCTCGGTAAGCTCGGACGGGGCGGAAATTTCGCTCGCGGCTTCGTTTCGTGTAGCCTGCTTTTCTGCGTCGGAGCTATGGCGATAAACGGCGCTATAGAGGACGCGGCGGGAAATCCTGAAATTCTTCTTGCGAAATCCGTGATAGACGGTATAACGGTATTCGTTATGGCCGGCTCGCTCGGCATCGGGTGCGCCGCCTCGGCCTTCTTCCTTCTTATATATCAGGGCTCGATATCGCTCCTTTCCTTGGCAGTGCTCGGCGCCGTAGGTGCATCGACACTCACCTATATGTCTGTCACGGGCTCCCTGATAATCGTATTTTTGGGTACTAATTTGCTCGGCATAACGAAGGTGAAGACCGCGAATATGACCCCGGCAATATTCATATCCATAGGAGTAGAAGCACTTTTGAAGCTCGTTTTTTAGCACGAGTACCGACATAAGGTTAAAATAAGTAAAGAAAGATTTGCATTTGGTGATAAAATGAAGGTAATGAAAAAAAGCGTCTTTACCGGTGAGCGCGCACTTTTTGCCACCTCGGGAGCCCATATTTACGACTGCGTGTTTGAGGACGGCGAGTCGCCTCTTAAGGAGAGCTCCGACCTATATATTATGAACTCGAGGTTTTCTTGGAAATACCCACTTTGGTACTGTCGGGAGGTTTTCGTAGGCTCGAGTGTGCTCGACGTTACTGCGAGAAGCGGTATATGGTATACACACGGTATAACTATGGAGGATTGCGAGATAGCCGCGCCGAAGACCTTCAGGCGCTCCTCGGGCATCACCCTTCGCGACGTGAATATGCCGAACGCCCTCGAAAGCATGTGGAGCTGCTCCGATATCAAGCTTCGAAACGTGAAAATAAACGGTGACTACTTTGGCATGAATTCGTCGCAAATAGAGGCCGAGGGCCTTGACGTTACGGGTAACTATATCTTCGACGGCGGCCGCGATATCGTCGTCAGGGATTCGCGCCTTATATCAAAGGACTCCTTTTGGAACTGCGAGAACGTGACCGTTTATGACAGCTATATCGAGGGAGAGTATATCGGCTGGAACTCGAAGAATGTTAAGTTCGTCAACTGCGAGATAAGCTCAAACCAGGGCTTCTGCTATATGGATAACCTCGTTATGGAGAACTGCCGCCTCGTCGATACCGACCTCGCCTTCGAATATTCTTCCGTCGATGCGGATATACGCTCGCATATCGTGAGCGTGAAGAACCCGACCTCCGGCAGAATAACTGCCGAGAGTATTGGTGAAATTATTATGGAGTGTGACAGGGTAGATATCTCGCGAACTGAAATTACCGTTAATAAGGGGGAAGCGAAAATAAAATGAAATACGGCTTTGACCGCCTGACCGACAGGCGCGGAACGATGTCCTATAAATGGGACGTCGCCGAGGGTGAGCTCCCTATGTGGGTCGCAGATATGGACTTTGAAACCGCTCCTGCCGTGCGTGCGGCGATAATGAAGAAGGCAGAGGAGGGCATTTTCGGTTATTCCGTGACCCCGTGTGAGTTTTTTGAGGCTGTTTCCGGCTATTTTGAGCGCAGACACGGCTTTCGCATTCCCACGGAATGGATGGTCTATTCGAACGGCGTCGTAGCCGCCATATCCTCGATAGTGAGAAGGCTCACGCACCCGAACGAGTGCGTGCTTATCCAAGCGCCTGTCTACAACGTCTTCTATAATTCTATACTCAACAACGGCAGACGTGTCCTCTCGTCCGACCTCGTTTATTCGGGCGGAGAGTATTCGATAGATTTCTCGGACCTCGAGGAGAAGCTCTCAAGGGATGAAACGACGCTCTTTATTCTCTGTAATCCCCATAATCCTGTGGGTAAGCTCTGGTCGCGCGAGGAGCTTGCGCGTATTGCCGAGCTCTGTTATAAGCATGGGGTCACCGTGCTCTCCGACGAAATACACTGTGATTTTGTGAAGCCGGGGCTTTCTTATACCCCCTTTGCCGCGGTGAGCGAGCTTGCGGCGGATATTTCCGTCAGCTGTGTTTCCGTGTCGAAGACCTTCAATGCCGCGGGGCTTCAGTCTGCCGCTGTGATAGTGAAGGATAAGCAGCTTCGATACAGGGTGTTCCGAGGACTGAACAATGACGAGGTCGGAGAGCCTAACGTATTCGCTATGTCCGCAAATATAGCCGCGTTTCGGGATTCCGACGAGTGGGTAGAGGAGCTCGTCTCTTACATTTTCGAAAACAAGCGCCTCGCGTGCGAATATATTAATGGAAGAATTCCCGGGCTTCGGGCGAATTTATCAGATGCCACGTACCTTCTTTGGATAGACATTTCGTCCCTCTCGGACGACTCGGTAGATTTCTGTAAAAGGTTGAGAGCGGCGACGGGACTCTACCTCTCTGACGGCGAGGAATACGGAGAGTGCGGCCGCAGCTTCGTGCGTATGAACCTCGCGACGCAGAGAGAGCGGGTGCTCGACGGCCTTGCAAGGCTGGAGAGGTTTTGCAACACCGGCGGAGAATGAAGAGTGAGTAATGAATAATGAATAATGAATAATGAAGAATGAAGAGCTGCCTTTGCCGTGTGACGGGAGGCACTGTCGAAAACGGGCGGAGGGGGCTCCGTCGTTCGCATCCTTCATTAGCAGAGAAGCTTCGCGCTTGGTGTGCGAGGCTTTTTTTGTTTCTTCGTCAAGACAACTTAATTTGCGGCAGAAATCGACTCTTGGTGCAAGATTAACAAAAAAATTTGTGAAAAATTATTGGAACTTTTTTCATAAAACCTCTTGACATTTGCTTTTTTTGTGATATTATATTATAATGCATTATAATCGCTATATTTATGGGGATTTTTTGCCCTTTTTTCAGGTTACCCCTGTGAAAATGCACAAAAATCCGAGCATTTTCGACTCAAAATTTGTCTGTTTCGCCTTTTGAGCTAGTCAAAGGCAAAGATGTAACGGTTGCGAGTGTTAGCTTAGCCGATAATCGGGAGAATGAACCGTCCCTTGCAGCGGGCGGTATCAGCGTTCCTTCTGTTTTTGGCCTCTTGTAATATTATGCGACTTGTAAAATTTCAGGAATGGAGTGATTCTATTTATGATGCTTAAACCCCAGAAGCTTGGCACCAACGTGAGAATGAGCTTTTCAAAGATTGAGGCAGCCACCGAAATGCCCAACCTTATCGAGGTTCAGAAGGACTCGTACGAGTGGTTTCTGAAGGAGGGTCTTAACGAGGTTCTCCGCGATGTTTCCCCTATTGTTGATTTTACGGGAAATCTCGCTATTGAGTTTACCGACTACACCCTCGACCCCACGCCCAGATATTCCGTTGAGGAATGTAAGGACAGGAGTGTTACCTACGATGCTCATATGAAGGTCGGCGTCAGACTTACAAATAAGCAGACAGGCGAGCTTAAGACCGCCCAGATATTCCTCGGAGATTTCCCCCTGATGACCGAGAACGGTACGTTCGTCATCAACGGTGCGGAGCGTGTCATAGTATCGCAGCTCGTTCGTTCTCCCGGTATGTATTACGCGGATGCGGTCGATAAGCAGGGTAAGCATAACTACAGCGCTACCGTCATTCCCTACAGAGGTGCGTGGCTCGAGTATGAGACCGATGCCTCGGGAGTGTTCTACGTAAAGATAGACAAAAACCGTAAGATTCCCGTTACCGTTCTTATAAGAGCGCTTTTTCCCGCGGGAATGGATACGGACGAGGATATCCTCGCTATGTTCGGTGACGAGGAGATACTCCGAATAACTATGGCAAAGGATGAGTGCCGCACTCTCGCAGAGGAGAACGGTACCTGCCTTCGCGACGAGGCTCTTAAGGAGATATACAAGAAGATACGTCCCGGCGAGCCCCCTCTCGTTGAGAGCGCGGAGACCCTTGTAAACAATATGTTCTTCGATCCGAGGAGATACGACCTCGGAGCAGTCGGAAGATACAAATACAACGAGAAGGTAGCTCTCGGTCAGAGAATAATCGGATTTACCCTCGCAGCTCCTGTAGTCAATCCCCTCACGGGTGAGATAGTTGCCGAGGCTGACGTTCGCATTGACAGAGAGCTGGCGAAGGCTATCGGCGACAGCCTTGTGAACGACGTTCTTATTAAGACCGAAACGGGCCGCGAGGTCAGAGTGTTCGGTAACGATACCGTCCGTCCCGAGCTCGTTCTCGGCTACGACCTCACCGAGGCCGGCGTGAAGGCGGGCGAGAAGGTACGCTTCTCGCAGCTTAAGGAGATAATCGCGGCTGCCGAGGCAGAGGGCCTGTCCGGCGATGAGAAGGCTTACTACATTAAAAACCGTGCGAAGGAGGAGATTGCTCTTCTCTCGCCGAAGCATATAACGAAAGAGGATATTCTCGCGTCCATCAACTATATGGTCGCGCTCGGCCACGGCGTAGGCACGACCGACGATATCGACCACCTCGGTAACAGAAGGCTTCGCTGTGTCGGCGAGCTCCTTCAGAACCAGCTCCGTATCGGTATGTCGAGAATGGACAAGAACATAAAGGAGAGAATGTCGGTGCACGACAGCGACGACCTTCGTCCCGAGGCGCTTATCAATACGCGTCCCGTTGCTACCGCTATCCGTGAGTTCTTCGGCTCGTCTCCTCTTTCCCAGTTTATGGACCAGAACAACCCCTTGGCAGAGCTGACGCATAAGCGCCGTCTTTCGGCACTCGGCCCCGGAGGTCTTTCCCGTGACCGTGCGTCCTTCGAGGTGCGTGACGTTCACTATACCCACTATGGAAGAATATGTCCCGTCGAGACTCCCGAGGGACCCAACATCGGTCTTATCTCCTATCTTGCCTCTTACGCGAAGATAAGCGAGTACGGCTTCCTTAAGGCACCCTACAGAGTTGTCGATAAGAAGACGGGAAGAGTGACCGACGAGGTGCTCTACCTCACCGCCGACGAGGAGGATAACAACGTAGTAGCACAGGCGAACGAGCCCGTTGATGAAAACGGCTTCTTCGTCAACAAGAAGGTTATAGCAAGATATAAGACCGAGTTCATCGAGGTTGAGCCCACCGAGGTCGACCTTATGGACGCGTGTCCGCAGATGGCGGTGTCCGTAGCCGCAGGATGTATCCCCTTCCTCGAGAACGACGACAACACCCGTGCGCTTATGGGCTCGAACATGCAGAAGCAGGCAGTTCCGCTTATGGTAACCGACTCCCCGATAGTAGCTACCGGTATGGAGTATAAGGCGGCCGTTGACTCGGGCGCTATCGTAGTAGCGCGTGAGGGCGGTATCGTCGAGCGTGCCGCAGGTGCGGAGATAGTAATCCTCACCGACTCGGGACGTAAGGACACCTATCACTTAATAAAATTCAAGAGGTCCAACCAGGGCACGAGCGTTAACCAGCGCCCGATAGTTGACGAGGGTCAGCGTGTCGAGGCAGGACAGGTTATCGCCGACGGCCCCGCAACCTCGTCGGGTGAGATTTCGCTCGGTAAGAACGCGCTTATCGGATTTATGACCTGGGAGGGTTATAACTACGAGGATGCAGTCCTTCTTAACGAGAAGCTCGTCCGTGAGGATATGTATACCTCTATTCATATCGAAAAGTTCACGAAGGAAGCAAGAGATACGAAGCTCGGCGCACAGGAAATTACCCGCGAGGTGCCGAACGTATCGGAGGACGCGCTCCGCAACCTCGATGCCGACGGTATTATAAGAGTCGGTACGGAGGTACGCCCCGGCGATATCCTCGTAGGTATGGTAACTCCGAAGGGAGAGACCGAGCTTACCCCCGAGGAGAGACTTCTCCGCGCTATCTTCGGTGAGAAGGCGAGAGAGGTAAAGGATTCCTCGCTTAAGATGCGCCACGGCGAGTACGGCGTGGTAGTCGACGTAAAAATCTACGACCGCTCGAACTCCGACGAGCTCGCTCCCGGTGTAAATAAGGTCGTTCACGTATACGTAGCGCAGAAGAGAAAAATATCCGTCGGAGATAAAATGGCCGGACGTCACGGTAATAAGGGTGTCGTCTCCCGCATTCTTCCCCCCGAGGATATGCCCTTCCTTAAGGACGGTACACCCCTTGATATCGTTCTTAACCCCCTAGGCGTTCCCTCGCGTATGAACATAGGTCAGGTGCTTGAGGTGCATCTCGGTATCGCTTGTAAGAAGCTGGGTATCAAGATAATGACACCCGTATTTGACGGCGCGAAGGAGACCGATATTCTCGAGCTGCTCAGACTTGCGAATTACACCCGTGATATCCGTCCCGACGAGAGCGTTCGCGGTAAGGCGGTGTTTATGGAGGTCGTTCGCGAGGACGGAAAGCCTGATCTTCAGCGTATTGATCAGTCGATAGTCGACGACGACGAGAAGCTCCGCGAGCTTATGCAGCGCGAGAGCCTTAAGGTAATAGACGGTAAGGTCACGCTTTATGACGGACGTACGGGCGACCCCTTCGATAACCCCGTTACGGTCGGTATAATGTATTACCTTAAGCTTCACCACCTCGTTGACGATAAGATACACGCACGTTCCATAGGCTCGTATTCTCTCGTAACCCAGCAGCCCCTCGGCGGTAAGGCGCAGTTCGGCGGCCAGCGTTTCGGAGAGATGGAGGTCTGGGCGCTTGAGGCGTACGGCGCAGCCTACACGCTTCAGGAAATCCTGACCGTTAAGTCTGACGATATTACGGGACGTACCAAGACCTACGAGGCTATCGTTAAGGGTCAGAATATTCCTACTCCCGGTGTTCCCGAGTCCTTTAAGGTGCTCGTTAAGGAGCTTCAGGCGCTTTGTCTTGACGTTCGCGTGCTTGACGAGGGCGGCCGTGACGTGGATATCTCCGGTCTTTACGACGACGATACTCCCGGCTTTGCAACCATTGAGGACGTTGAGCGCTCGACAGATAAGGCCGAGGAAGCATCAGACGACGGTGAGTCCCCGGACGACGAGGAGTTCGACGTCGACGACGTATTTGACGATGAGGAGTATGCGTTCGACGAAGACGTGTCGGACTATGAGGACGAGGAATAATTTACAGAAGGGAAAAGGTTCTTTTGAACTTGCAGAAATAAATGGAAAGAAACACATTTGATTCGATAAAGATAGGCCTTGCTTCTCCCGAAATGATCCGTTCGTGGTCATACGGTGAGGTAACGAAGGCCGAGACAATCAATTACCGTACCCTGAAGGCTGAAGCCGACGGTCTTTTCTGTGAGAAGATCTTTGGCCCGACGAAGGATTGGGAGTGCCATTGCGGTAAGTATAAGAGAGTCCGTTTCAAGGGTAAAATCTGTGAGAAGTGCGGCGTTGAGGTCACCACGAAGAAGGTGCGCCGTGAGCGTATGGGCCATATAGAGCTCGCAACCCCCGTTTCTCATATCTGGTACTTTAAGGCTCTTCCCTCGAGAATCGGCCTTATGCTCGATATAACTCCGAGACTCCTTGAGCGCGTGCTCTATTTTGCAAGATATATCGTTATCGACCCCGGTATGACTCCCCTTGAGTCGAAGCAGCTTCTCACCGACGCGGAATACAAGAGCGCGAGGGAGAAGTACGGCGACGACTTTAAGGCGGGAATGGGCGCCGAGGCGGTAAAGGAGCTGCTAGCAGCTATCGACCTTGACGAGCTTGCAAATGACCTTCGCGAGAAGCTTGCGGAGAGCTCGGGACAGAAAAAGGCGAAGATAATAAAGAGACTCGAGGTGGTCGAGGCGTTCAGAAAATCGGGCAACCGTCCCGAGTGGATGATACTTGAGGCGCTTCCCGTGCTTCCCGCCGATATCCGTCCTATGGTACAGCTCGACGGCGGTCGCTTCGCAGCATCCGATATAAACGAGCTCTACAGAAGAGTTATAAACAGAAACAACCGTCTTAAGAATTTCATTAAGATGGGTGCCCCCGAGATAATCGTAAGAAACGAGAAGAGAATGCTCCAGGAGTTCGTCGACGCTCTTATCGATAACGGTAAGCGCGGTAAGGCGGTAACGGGAGCGTCGAACAGACCCTTGAAGTCGCTCTCCGAGATACTCCGCGGTAAGCAGGGACGCTTCCGTCAGAACCTTCTCGGTAAGCGTGTCGACTACTCGGGACGTTCGGTTATCGTCGTAGGACCCGACCTTAAGATATTCCAGTGCGGTCTTCCGAAGGAAATGGCGCTCGAGCTCTTTAAGCCCTTCGTTATGAAGAGACTTATCGAGACCCAGAAGGCTAATTCCATAAAGGACGCGAAGAAGAAGGCCGACAGAGCAACCGCTCCCGAGGTATGGGACGCGCTCGAATACGTAATTAAGGAGCATCCCGTCCTTCTTAACCGTGCACCTACGCTCCACCGTCTGTCGATACAGGCGTTCGAGCCCGTGCTCGTAGAGGGAAGAGCTATAAAGCTTCACCCCCTCGTTTGTCCCGCGTTCAACGCAGACTTCGACGGCGACCAGATGCCCGTTCACGTGCCCCTCTCGAGCGAGGCGCAGGCCGAGGCGAGATTCCTTATGCTCTCTGCCAACAACCTCTTGAAGCCCGTTTCGGGTAAGGCCGTTACCGTTCCCTCGCAGGATATGGTCCTCGGCTCCTATTACCTTACTATAGACCACCCCGGTGAGCGCGGAGAGGGTAAGATTTTCCGTGATTTCAACGAGGTAGAGATGGCCTATGAGAATAAGGAAATCGGTATCCACGCCGCAATAAAGGTAAGAGTAACGAAGGTTATAGACGGTGTAGAGCAGAGTAAGATAATCGACGCTACCTACGGTAGACTTATATTCAATACCAAAATTCCGCAGGACCTCGGATACGTCGACAGAACGAAGGACCCCTTCTCACTTGAGGTTAATTTTGCCGCAACAAGTAAGAAGCTTAAGGAGATAGTCGACCGTACTATCAGACTCCACGGCTTCTCCGAGGCTGCCGCAGTTCTTGATAATATCAAGGCTATGGGATACAAGTATTCGACAAAATCCTCGCTCTCCATATCCGTCTACGATATGACGATACCCGGTAAGAAGCAGGAGCTCCTTGCAGAGGCTACCGCGAAGGTCGACGAGATAACCGAGAGATTTAACTGGGGTGAGCTTTCCGACGAGGAAAGATATAAGCAGGTCATCGACGTGTGGGATAAGACCACCGATGCCGTAACGAACGCCCTTATAGACAACCTTGATGCTTACAACTCGCTTAATATGATATGTACCTCGGGAGCCCGCGGCTCTATGAAGCAGATGCGTCAGCTCGCAGGTATGCGCGGACTTATGTTCGCAACCAACGGTAGAACGATAGAAATACCGATTAAGTCGAACTTCCGTGAGGGTCTTACGATGCTCGAGTACTTTATGGGTGCGAAGGGCTCGCGTAAGTCGCTTTCGGATACCGCTCTCCGTACCGCAGACTCGGGTTACCTTACCCGCCGTCTTGTCGACGTATCGCAGGATATAATAGTCCGCGAGGAGGACTGCGGAGCTACGGCAGGTATCGTGGTTTCCGATATCGTTTCGGGTCAGGTGCCCGTCGAGAAGCTCTATGACAGACTTGTCGGCCGCTATACCGTCGGCGACGTTGTGAACGAGGAGACGGGCGAGCTCATCGTCCCCGCTAACACTATGATAAGCGAGGAGATGGCGAAGGAGATCGTTGCGTCCGGAATTAAGTCTGTTGAGGTTCGTACCATTCTCCGCTGTCTTGCGAAGCGCGGCGTGTGCGTACACTGCTACGGCGCGGATATGGCACACGGGACACCCGTTGCTATCGGTGAGGCTGTCGGCGTTATCGCGGCACAGTCTATCGGCGAGCCCGGTACACAGCTTACGATGAGAACCTTCCATACGGGAGGTGTCGCAGGCTCGGATATTACACAGGGTCTTCCGAGAGTCGAGGAGCTCTTCGAGGCTAGAAAGCCGAAGAAGACTGCTATCGTTACCGAGTTTACGGGTACTGCCCGTATCGAGTCGGATAAGAAGCTCTCGAGAGTTCGCATAATGCACCCCGTCGAGCCCACCGCCGAGGACGTAATATACGAGATACCCTTCGGTATGCGCCTTTGCATTGAGGACGGCGAGGAGGTAAAGCGCGGCCAGCCTATCACGGAGGGCTTCCTTAACCCCGCGGACGTTCTTCGTATGAACGGTATCGACGCAGTGTATGATTACATCATTCGCGAGGTACAGAAGGTGTACCGCGGCGAGGACGTTGAGATAAACGATAAGCACGTCGAGTGTATAACCCGTCAGATGACGAGGAAGGTCGAGGTGCAGGATGCAGGCGATACAGGCCTTCTTGTCGGAACGAAGGTAGATATGCTCGAGTTCCGCGAGGAGAACGATAAGATACAGGCGAGAATTGATGCAGGTGAGATAGGTCTCCGCCTTGCCGAGGGAGCACCGCTTCTTCTCGGTATTACGAAGGCGGCTCTTATGACCGAGTCCTTCCTCTCCGCCGCGTCCTTCCAGGAGACGACGAAGGTTCTTACCGAGGCTGCCCTTAAGGGTAAGCGCGATAACCTTCTCGGCCTTAAGGAGAACGTCATTATCGGTAAGCTTATTCCCGCAGGAACGGGACTTGGAAAATACCACTCCGTCGACGTCGACAGAGAGGCCGAGGAGACCCCCGTCGTTTATTCCTACGAAGCCGCCCCCGCCACCGAGGGTGAGGAGCTCGCAATAGCCGAGCCCGCGGCCGAGTCGGTTGCAGTCAACGCAGAATAAAATAGAAAAGGTTTCCCTTCGTAAAAGAGGGAAACCTTTTTTGTATAACTAATGAAGAATGAATAGTGAATAATTGAAGAAATGAAGAAGTCTCGGTTAAAGGCACCTGAAGCCTTACTCCGTTCTAAACAGATTTCTCGCGGCCTTGCTAATAACTCGGTTGCAAAATGCAAGCCAAGATTTACAAACATGGAAGGAAATCCGTCAAAATAGCTATATTTCGTCCTCTAGTATTGTAAAATCGGCCAATTGCGTAGAAGAGTGGTTCTATGGTATAATAAAGTTGTAAATAAACCAAAATACCGGAAATGAAAGGCGGTGGCGAAGGAAAAGCGCATAAAATAAAACAAAGAATAAAGCGGGGTCGCAGTCCTAAGTATGGATAGCGAGAGGAAAACAATTGAATAATAAAGGAGGACGTCATTATGAAAAAGATGCTAACCGATTTTAGACGAGTATTTTGCAAGCAAGGCTTTTTAAAGCTTTTATCGGCAGTATTATGCCTGCTTCTGTGCTTTTACGTAGTACCACCCGTCTTGTACGCCGAAGCGGCGGAGGCTATAGGCAGTATCGGAGACACGGATGACGTCCTCTCCGATTACGTAAATAATGCAGAGACGGAAGAGGACACGACAAATTACATAAGTGAAGTATACGAGATAACGGAGCTGCGCGAGGAGAGTGTGAAGCACTTTCGCAGGGAGGACGGTAGCTTCGTCGCAGCGCAGTATACGTCCCCCGTGCATTATATGGACGATAACGGCACATGGCAGGATATAGATAATACTCTTACCGAAGGTAGCGACGGAACCGTTTCAAATAGCGGAGAAAGAGTAAAATTCGTAAAGAAAATAACCGGAAACGAGGTAATCTATACCCTTAAGGATAAGGGAACGAAGCTTACTCTGTCGCTGGATGGCGCAAATAAGGGCGTGCGCGGAACTGTAACGAACGGGACGGATGCCGAGGAGCTAACCGAGCTTCAGAAGATGATGAACCTCGAGAGATTGACTTCGTCAATATTATATGAGAATATCCTTGATGGCGTGGATATTGAGTACGTTCTGTCATCCGGTAATATAAAGGAAAATATAATAGTTAAGGAAAGGAAAGAGAGCTATTCCTATACCTTTAACTTAAAGCTTAATGGGCTCACTGCGGCACTTAATGATGACGAAATCAGGATATACGATACAAACGGTGACGTTAAGTATACGATACCTGCACCCGTCGTATATGACTCCGAGCTTTCGCACGCCCCGGGAGATGCAGCATCTTATATCTTCGTCCACGCAGGAAACGGCAAATACGCGCTTACCGTCAGCGTATCTACCGAGTGGATGAATGATGAAGCAAGAGTATTCCCCGTAACTGTCGACCCTGTTATAATTATGAGCACGTCAGCGGTACAGGATACGTACATATCTTCGACAAATCCCTCTTCATCGTATGGATCGTCTTTAACGCTATCCATAAATAGTGGCTCATATGCATATTGGAAAGCGACGGTGCTTCCGTCGATACCCACTTCGGCATATATAACAAATGCAGAGCTTGCGCTCGCTTCTGCGCTTTTAAAGAAAAACGGCTACGTAGCCGTATATGAGGTATTGACTGATTGGGATGAAAATCTGACGTATAACGACTATGTAAGTACTACAAGCCCAAAAGGAACGTTGGGAACTACCGTTATAGATTACAGTGCGATAATTACCGGTGATTTGATATGGAACGTGACTCCGATTGCTAAAAAATGGTACGGCGGCGTAAATTACGGATTGGCTCTTAAGCCACCGGAGGGTTACACATCTATCTTTACCTGTAATTCTTCAGAGGCAACAGCTGATTATTCGAGCCGACCTGCATTGACTATAACGTACAAAAACATAAGCGGCATTGAGGATTACCAAAGCTACAGCACTCACAGTATTGGAATTGCAGGTACGGGAAGCGTGAATTTAGCAACCGGTCAGCTTCATTTGGCTATACCAACCTTGAGCACCACGGATAGCCTACTTTCATATACTCCCACGCTTATGTATAATGCTTGGCTAGCAGGGCATCCGTACGTCTACGGAAGAACAGAGACTGCCTATAACACTTCCTTTATGCCCTATGGTTTTAAGTTAAGTATAACGGAAACTCTGGTGAAAAAAAGCTATATAGACGAAGCGGCCGTTACAGTGTACTATTACGTATATGCGGATGCAGACGGAACGGAGCACGGGTTTCATTTGTCTTCCGAAAGCCTTAGTACATACGTTGACGAAAATGGTCTGTCGATGCGACTCGTGCCAAACTCTGACGGCACTGTAAGCATTACGGATGATAGCAACGTCACGAGAACGTTCTCACCGGTAACTACGAACGTTTCAAGCTCAGTCCTAGCTGCATGGCAGCTTACTAAAATAACAGATGAGTCGGGCAATTCTATACAGTTTACCTTTGATGACCAAAACCGCCCGACAAAAGTCTCTCTCGTACCATACGGTCTTTCTGCTATAGATATGCTCGAGCTTTACTATTATTCGAGCGGTATGTTGAAGATGGTTTATAATCCGACGAGCAGAGAAGCTGTAGTTTTCAGATATTCCGAAACCTCGAGCGGTGCACTATCAACCTCAGGAAAATATTTGAGGCAGATAGACTACGCGCACGGCAACTCGGCTGTAACTCTTACTAACTGGGATAATTTCGCTATGTCTGCGAGTAGTCTCGCAAACATAACCGTTGACGCGACGGCGAGCTACGGCTACTCGGGAAATTATATAACAAATGCAGTAGATAACCTTTTACAGCAAAGCATTTTATATATATTGAACGGAGATAAGGTTTCAGAAGTCGTTCACTATGCAGTCGGAGCACAGGGGCAAACGGTTGCGTTTACATACCATACAGGTTATACGGATAAAAGAACTACGGGTAACGACGAGATGATCTATACCGCCGACGATATAATAACCCGTTACACCTTCGATAACGAGGGACGTGCTGTAAGCGTATATTCCTTCGAGGAAGGAAATACCGAGATTCACGGCGCTACCGTCGGTAAATACGAGACACAGGAGAACGTAAGGAACAACCTTAAGGAGCAGACCGTAATAGGCGGCTCTGCCGTTAACTATCTCTTAAACGGTGACTTTGAAGAATCTTCGTCAGGCACGGCTTTTGATAACTATTGGTTTGTGACCGGAAACGTCTATAAGGTAAATGAAACTAACTTTGACGGCGAGGGCGACTATTCCGCGAGAATATCTCCCGACCTCGGCTCAACCGCAACACTGTCCCAATATGTCAGGCTGACCCCCGGAGCGTATACGCTCACCTTCCCCTACCATACACAGGGTTGCGCCAATATCTCGGGTAGAGTGACAGTAACCTCGGTCACGGGCACGGGCTTTTCGCATAGCGACACTATCTCCCTAAACGAAAACCTTTCGAACGGTATTAAACCCACCTTCTCAACCTCCTTCACAATAGCCAGCACGGATAACGTGAAAATATCCCTCGAGTTTACGAGGGCGGCGGCGGATAGCTCGGCAACCGTGCTGGAGATAGACCGTGTAATGCTATCGAATAACCTAGGCGGCTCTGAATTTAGTCTTGTGAGCCTTGGTAGCTTTGATACCTCGGGCTTTAACTACTCGGCAGCCTCTGTACCCGTGTCCGAATACTGGACACCAGACTCCTCGCTTACCGTGCCCTCTGTCGTGAGCGGAGATTATCCCTTCACCAACACAGCACAGGTCACAGGCGAGCTTACAAGCGAAAGATACGTAAAGCAGAGGATATATGAAATATCCGCGACAGACCTATGGAACTACGACTACGAGCCCTCGGCATTCTATAGCAACGCAGGATATAGCTATATAGTCGGCGGTTTTGCGAAGGCTGAAAATGCATCACTCGCAGACATGTCGAAATTCAGAATAAGGGTCGACGTTATATACTACCAGGGAGTAAACGGCACCGATGTCGTAGTGTCCCATAGCTTCGACTTTATCCCGAGTGCCACGGGCTGGCAGTTTGCGGGCGGCTCGTTCTCGACTAAATATGAGGCAGATTCATCGGATACTAACGACTATCGCTGTGTTAAGGCTATAGACGTGTACTGCGAGTATTCCTATCAGCCGCAGGGCTACGCCCTCTTTGATAATATCTCCGTCACGAATGCAACGGGCTCTGACGTAGAGAGATATGAGTATTACTCGAATGGCTTGCTTAAGCAGAAGGATAATATCTTCTATGCCGAGTATTACGAGTACAACTCGGATAGGAACCTTACGAGAGCTGCTAACAACCGCGGAGAGATAACCGATTACGTTTACACGGGAAATAAGATAAGCTACTCTGTTGATTACAGCTTTACGTATTTGTCGGGGCTTGATTACCCCATAAATCTTTCGAATAGAGATAGCGTAATAACAAAGACGCCGAAGACGAGAACTAATTATACGTATAACACCTACGGCCTATGCACGGCCGTCGAAACCTTCGAGACAGACGCGAGCCTCGCACAGGTGTCGGGAACGAAGAAGCTGTATAATGCCTATAGCTATGAAACGACGGCAGGCTCGAAGATATTCGGTGCTATGCTTACGGAGTCCGACGGTCTCGGAAGAGATATGCGCTACTATTACGATAGCTCGACGGGCAGATTGCTTGCTTCTGTGAACGTAGACGAGAATACCGGGCTTTCCTATACCTACGACGCAGTTGGAAATCTTACGGGAGTAATGCCGGCAAGCTACGTATCCGCGACACAGTATAGCTCTGTTACGGGAGCAGAGAATATATCTTATGCTTATAACGCGAACAATCTCCTAAGCACGATAACCACCCCGTCAACAGTCTACACCTTCACCTACGACGTGTTCGGAAACGCTTCATCCGTATCTGCGGGTAACAATACCCTTGCAACCTATACGTATAACGATAGGAACGGAAAGTTGAATAAGATTACGTACGGTAACGGCTTTATAGTGGAATATGAATATAATTCACTTGAGCTTCTTTCGATGGTGTGGTATACTAATAACGGAACGAAGACTCTTGCGTACTCGTACGAATATACGGCAGACGGACAGGTTCACAGCTTCACGGATAATCTCTCGGGTATAACCACGGAGTACAAGTACGACGTGAACAACAGACTTACCGGCTATATAGAGTACAAAAATAATGAGGTGCATCACACCTATTCGTCGGATAGAATGTATAACGACAAGGGTCAGCTATCGTCTCTGTCATACAAAATTAATTATGGCGACTCAAGTGTCGCGAGCACGACTTACCTTTACTCATACGACAGCGAGGGCAGGGTAACGAATACCTCTCTTTCGTCGCCGAACGCAACGGGTACGGAAACGTATACGTACGATAGCTTTGGTAGAGTTGTTGAAAAGAGGCTAACCTATACAGTCGACGGTGACGTTCATCAATGCTTTGATAACATACAAATGTATACCTACGTTGATTCAGAGTACGGAACGTCAAATCTTGTGGCGACTTATACCAGCATACTTTACAGCGGAACTGCCGCATCCTATACTTACACGTATGACGATAACGGAAATATTACTAGTATAGTAGATAATTACGGTACCTTTGCCTGGTATGAATATGATTCGCTTGGGCGGTTAGCAAGAGAAGATAGTGATTTTGTTGGCTATACTGATATTTATACGTATGACGAGGCAGGAAATATTATTTCCGTTGATACTTGCCCGTTACTTATGGACGAAAATCCAAGTATTTCCGACCCATATGTTACGAGTGTACGGTATTATGAGAACGCCTCATTAGGAGATGCACTCACACAATTTGGCAACCAAGCAATATCCTACGACAGCATAGGAAATCCTACAAGCTACAGAGGGATGAGCTTCACGTGGACCGGAAGGTTATTGACCGGTGCTGTCGTAGGAGATAAGGTAATGACCTTCACCTACAATGACGAGGGAATAAGAACGTCGAAGACCGTAAACGGTATTACTACTACGTACTATCTTGACGGTAGTAGACTAGTAGGTGAAGAAACTAACGGAAACGTTACAATATACGTATATGACGGAACCGGCTCACCGATAGGCTTTCAGTATCACGGTGCGGACTACGCGGCCGGAGAATGGGATGCTTATTGGTACATAAAAAATATTCAAGGTGATATAGTAGGTATCTACGAT
>JAFTKH010000033.1 GCA_017453365.1 Clostridia bacterium | reverse complement strand
CCTCTCGCAGTATGTAAATACGGCGTCGGGTCGCGATGAAGGATTTCTATCCAAAATTCGCCTATTTCTATCTCAAAAAACGAGCGAAAAACGAAGGTTCGGTATAAATCCCCCTCTCCTCTCGCAGTATGTAAATACGGCGTCGGGTCGCGATGAAGGATTTCTATCCAAAATTCGCCTATTTCTATCTCAAAAAACGAGCGAAAAACGAAGGTTCGGTATAAATCCCCCTCTCCCCTCGCAGTATGTAAATACGGTGTCGGGTCGTGATGAAGGATTTCTATCCAAAATTCGTCTATTTCTATTTATTCATTAAGTAAAAAAAGCCCCGTGGGGCTTTTTTTACGCTATATATACCTTCTTCATTCGCATAGCTATCTTCGGTCTGTCGTTGTAATCGGTGGGGACGGACGCTATCTCGTCGACCGTTTCCATTCCCGATACTACCTTACCGAATGCGGCGTACTGGCCGTCGAGATGGGGTGCATCGTTGTGCATAATGAAGAACTGTGAGGATGCGGAGTTCGGGTCGAAGGAGCGCGCCATAGAGATAACTCCGCGCGTGTGCTTAAGGTCGTTTGCAACGCCGTTTGCACGGAACTCGCCCTTAATTCTGTCCTTTGAGCCGCCCATTCCGGTTCCCTCGGGGTCGCCGCCCTGTATCATAAAGCCGGGGATAACTCTGTGGAAAATAAGACCGTCGTAGAAGCCCTCCGATACGAGCTTCTCAAAGTTCTTCGCAGTAATGGGCGCTACCTCGGGATAGAGCTCTATCTCTATTTTCGCGCCGTTTTCCATTTCGATAACTATCATTTTTTCTTCCTTTCATTATATGTAATATTTAGTTTTTTCGTGGGATATAATTATTTAAAAAGATACGGGAGGACGGTATGAATACGGAGAATTTAAGAAAGTGGGCCTATATCGTTATAATAGCTCTTGGGGGAATTGCACTCGGATACCTCGCCGTTAGGTATTTGCTCGCGGTGCTGCTGCCCTTTCTTATCGCCTGGGCAATAGCCTTTATTATGCGGCCGCCGTCAGCATATCTCTCGGCGCGCCTACACGTAAAGCCGTCTGTAGTGCGCCCGATACTAACCTGTATTACCGCGCTTTTTGTCATGACACTGCTCGGCATCGGCGTCTGGCGCGTGTCGGTAGAGGTGTGGCAGATAATCACAAAGTTCGGTGAGGGTGATGAATTCCGAAGCCTTATCTCGGGAATATTCGACGAGGGCGGCCTGTTCGAGAGCCTTTTCGGCACCTTTGGTGATACGCTCACCGATGCTATATACGATATTGCAGTGTCCTTGCTCGGGGGTCTTTGGGGGGCGGCCTCCTCCCTTATCGAGAGCATTCCGCGCGTGTTCCTCTTTATCGTCATAACGGTTATATCAACCGTATATTTCGCAATAGACCTCGAGCGCGTGAACGCTGCGGTTATGAGCCTTTTGCCAAAGCACGCGGGGGAGTGGCTCCGAAGCTTTAAGAACGGCTTCCTCTTCGCGGGACTTCGCTACGTGAGGTCCTACGCCTTGCTCTTTCTGACGACCTTCGTAACGGTCATAGCAGGCTTTCTTCTGCTTCGCGTGCCCTACGCCTTTCTCCTTGCGCTGATAATATCCTTCCTCGACCTGCTCCCCGTTATAGGGACGGGAACGTTCCTTATCCCCTTCGGCATAATAGAGCTGATTATGGGGAACAGCTTCCGCGGTATCGGTCTTTTCGTGCTATTCGTCATTCAGACCGTTACGCGTCAGTTCCTTGAGCCGAAAATACTCGGTAAGAACCTCGGCGTGCACCCGATACTGACGCTCGTTATCCTCTTCGTAGGCTATTCGTTCTTCGGCCTTTTCGGCATTCTTCTCGTCCCGCTCTTTACGGTTATCGCGGAGATACTAATCGGTAAAAAGAATACCCCCGACGTCGAGAAGCCCACCCGAGCCGAGTGACACGGTAGCCAGTCCCTCGCGCTCTGCCGCTTTCCTTATTATATTATAGGAAGGGTGTGACTCGATTTTTCCGACAAAATAGACGGTATCGCGGAATACTCCGCCCGCACCGCCGATAAATCCGTGCTCGTATGGCGGCAGAGCGATGCCACCCTCGGAAATGAGTGTCGTCCGTATCCCCTCGCCCTCGAGTGCCCGAGCCATACCTCGGTCCGAGGTTATGGCGGCCGTATCCGAGAGCTTTAGCACGGTGCAGGCAGGATAGCCCTGATTTACGTGTACTGTGCGGAGTCCCGCCGCCTCTGCATATTCGAGAATGGCGGGAGCAACCGTATCTGTTTTGCAGAACACGGTATTTCCCATAACGAGTGCGTTCAGCAGGGCATCGCGCGGATATTTCGACTCGGCCCGCTCGGATATGAAGCGGAGAGCTAGCCCCGCATCCTTCGTCAGCTCGCGTATGAGCTTTACACGCTCCTCGTGCTCACAACAGTAATCCGCGTGGAAAATCAGCGTGCCGCCCGCACGAAAGATGAGCATATCGGTATGAGAGGCCACAGCCCCGCCCAGCGCGGAGTAGGGAGGAAGCAAAACGGGATAAAAGCCGCGAAGGACGAGCGCGGAGACAGCATCCCTCGGTGCTCTTTCGTCAATAAAAGCAAGCATTCTTTTCATAATTCAGATAACAAAAAACTCCGCCTTCAATAGCGGAGCTTTTGGCGCTTTTATGCACGCTCAATCTTTCCAGAGCGAAGGCAACGGGAGCATACGTACACCGTCTGGTTCGTTCCGTTAACAACGGCCTTAACCTTACGAATGTTAGGCTTCCAGGTTCTGTTGGTCTTACGGTTCGAGTGAGAGACGTTGTGACCGAAGGTAACGCCCTTACCGCAAATTGTGCATTTAGCCATTTTTACACCTCCAAAATTCCTGCTCCGAAGAGCGGAGATTTATATAATTTTTTTGTTAATCATAAATCGGCAAGTGATATTATAACACACGCTTTTCCAAAATGCAAGAGTTTTTTTTATTTTTATCCGAAATTTCTTAAAATGATTGACAATACTCTGTCAGCGTGATAAAATATATGCGTGATATTTTGCGAAAATCCGAAAGCACTTGCTTTATATACTGAAGAAAGTTTAAGAAAGGACTTTTTTATGCATTGTAAATCCTGCGGTAAAGGCTATACGGGCATACTTAAGGCTTGTCCGTATTGCGGTAATCCCACCTATGAAAATTCGGTACATTCAAATAAGATAGCGACCTTCCTTGCGAAGCCGCGAGAGATGGGCAACCTCGTCGTTACCAATATGAATATTCTCCTTGTGCTCGCTATAAACCTCTCTATCGCGGCACTGATAATAAACCTCTTTACATACGAGGGCGGCGGACTTTGGTGCCAGTACGTTTCCTGCGGAGCCTTCGCGATTTACAGCGTGCTTCGCGGCTTTTTCGGCACGAGGACCACGGCTCTGCGTACCGTCAGGCATGCCATCGTTCTCGCCGCTGTTGCTATGTCTGCATCGGCGATTGCCTATAACGCCGGCGGTAACAGGGCGGCCGCATTGAACGTCGCAGAGCTCGTTTTGCCTATAATGCTGCTCACCCTCGGGGCTGTAGCGCTCGTGTTTCTCTTCTTCGGCCTCGCAACCTCGGGCTCGTTCTGCTTCACCGTGGCCTTTAACACCGCGGTATCGACCGTGCTGCTCATAGTATCGCTCGTGAATGACGATTTCACCTCGCCGACGCTTATATACGTTGCCTTCGGCTTCTCACTCTTTATGCTTGCAAACTATGCGCTCTTGCGTATGCTCTCCTTCTCAACAAAGGTGAAGCGCAGCTTCTAACAGTAGAGAGCTTCTAACAGTAGCAAAGCTTCTAACAGTAGCAAAGCTTCTACAGCATATTTCTACCCCATTTGATTTGTTGCCGCAGGGCGGCAGTGTGAGGACTTAATGAAAATTGGATTGGTTTTGTCGGGTGGCCTTGCGAAGGGCGCTTATCAGATAGGCGCACTCCGTGCTATCTGCGAATATTTTAAGCCCGAAGATATTGAATATATAAGCTCCTCGAGTGTCGGAGCCCTGAATGCCTATGCCTTCTCGTCGGATAATCTCGAGGTCGGCGCGCGTATGTGGGAGGAGCTGACACCGGGGGACGAGAAGAAGCTCGTCACGAAGGTGATGAAGAGCGATTATCTGAAGGGCTGTACCCTCGGGCTCGCGCAAAAGCACGTTCTCTCGAAAAAGCAGTACGTGTCCGTCTTCAGACTGAAGGAAATGGACGTTCTCTACGTGGACGTTGGGCATAAGGAGCCCGATGAGGCGGCGCTTTATCTTCAGGCTGCGGTGGCTATGCCCGTCTTCTCTCGCGCGGTAAAGATAAATAAGAAAAAATATTACGACGGCGGAACTATAGATAATATTCCCGTCTTTCCGCTTCTTAAGCACAATCTCGATTATATCATTTGCATATATTTCGACGAGTACTTTTCCTTTGAGAAAACCGACGTTGACGATAAGATTATTAAAATAACCTTCGGCCGCGACGAGAAGGTTATGGCTAACTCCATCTGGTTTACGAAAGAGGGAACCGAGAGAATGATGCAGGAGGGCTACGAGCGTGCGAAGGAGGTTCTCGACCGCGTGTTCGCAGAAGGTACGGATAATCTTCCGAAGATATACGGGCATATAAAGGAGCTCGATGACGAGCACCCCGAAAGGAAGCTCCGCGTCACGGTCGACGTAGCTATAGGCTGTCTTAATAAGATGGCGAAATTCATCTCGAAAAGAAAAATAATAGATTAAAAAAGCGACGGTAGTATGTATTCTGAAGAGTCTTCTCCGTCGTTTTTTCTTTTTCTTTTTTCATTCTGACTGTTATTTTTGGCGAGGCTGTCATAAAATGACTGCTTCAGGCGCCTGTTTTGGGTAAATATGCAAGAATAAGAGTAAAACCGTGTCAAAAAAATTAGCGAAATGGCCGAATATTCACACAAGTGTCTTGACAGCCTCGCGCAGGTGTGATATAATTTATTTTAAATTTTTAAATGCGCGCGAGTGCATAAATATTCATGTTATGCAAAAGGGAGGGCAGAGTTATGAAAATAGTGGTTAAGATAGGTACATCGACGCTTACCTACGCTAACGGATGCGTCAATATAAGACGTATAGAAGCTCTTTGCAGAGTCGTCTCCGATATGATGAACGCGGGTAACAGCGTTATTCTCGTTTCCTCCGGCGCTATAGGAATGGGAGTAGGTAAGCTCGGGCTTCGGGAACGCCCCCGTGACATAGCCGGAAAGCAGGCCGCGGCAGCAGTCGGACAGTGCGAGCTTATGTACATATACGATAAAGAGTTTGCAGGGCATAACCGTACCGTCGCACAGATACTTCTCACCGCTCCCGACCTCGAGTGTGAGGATAGGCTCGGTAAGTTCAAGAATACCGTCGAGCGCCTTCTCGAGCTCGGAATTCTCCCGATAATAAATGAAAACGACACGGTTGCCACCGAGGAGATAGAGTTTGGTGATAACGATACTCTCGGCGCGCTCGTTGCGCGGGCTGTAGGTGCCGACCTTCTTGTGCTTCTTTCCGATATCGACGGTCTTTTCTCCGGCGACCCGCATAAGGATAAAAATGCGGTGCTTATCCCCGAGGTGAGGGAGATAACGGAGGAAATAGAGGCCCTCTCCGGCGGTGCGGGCTCCGAGCTCGGCACGGGCGGTATACTTACGAAGATACGCGCGGCGAAGATTGCTACGGCTGCCGGCTGCGATATGATAATAGCGAACGGAGCATATCCCGAGCGCCTTTACGGCATTATCGACGGAGAGCACGTCGGTACGAGGTTTTATGCGGAGGGAAAAGGGAAATGATTTCTACCCGTGAGATACTTGAAAGAGCGAAGAGCACAGCGACGCTTATGAGCACCGTCACAGACGGAGATATAAACCGCGCCCTCTGCCTTATGGCCGACAGTCTCGTTTCGCACACGGGGGATATACTCGCCGCAAACTGTGCGGATATCGACGCCGCACGCGGCAGGATTTCCGACGTTATGATAGACAGACTTAAGCTCACCGAGGGCAGAATAGCCGCTATGGCCGACGGCATAAGGGAGATTTCCCGTCTTCCGTCCCCGATAGGTAAGGTTATCGATAGGAGGGAGCGCCCGAACGGTCTCGTTATAGAGAAGGTCTCTTGCCCGATGGGCGTTATCGCGATAATCTACGAGAGCCGCCCTAACGTCACCTCCGATGCCGCTGCTCTGGCGCTTAAAAGCGGCAGCGCCGTTATACTCAGGGGCGGTAAGGAGGCGTACAACTCCTCGCGCGCGATAGTCGACGCGCTGACAGCCGGCGTCGGAGAAGCCGGCCTTCCCGAGTTTGCGGTGCAGCTGGTTGACGACACCTCGCGTGATAGCTCGTACGAGCTTATGCGTGCGAAGGGCTACGTCGACCTTCTTATACCTCGCGGGGGGCGGGGACTGATATCCGCCTGCGTCGAGAATGCTACCGTCCCCTGCCTCGAAACGGGCACGGGTATATGCCACGTCTACGTTGACCGCGATGCGGATATTTCTCGGGCGCTGGATATTATCGAAAATGCGAAGGTGCAAAGGCCGTCGGTCTGTAACGCCGCCGAGGTCTGCCTCGTTCACCGTGATATAGCGAAGGAATTTTTGCCGAAGCTGAAGGAGCGCCTGTCGTCGGGCACGCATCCCGTGGAGCTTCGTTGCGACCCTGCGGCTTATGCCGAGATAGGCGGTACTCCCGCATCGGACTCCGATTTTGACACCGAGTTTCTCGACTATACCCTCGCAGTCGGCGTTGTACCCAGCGTTGAGGCGGCGATAAGTCACATAGCGCTTCATTCGACACATCACAGTGAGGCGATAGTGAGCGAGAGCCGTGAGGCACAGGACTATTTTACGAAGCGCGTCGACAGTGCCGCGGTATACGTGAACGCCTCGACGAGATTTACCGACGGCGGGGAGTTCGGACTCGGGTGTGAGATGGGAATTTCTACGCAGAAGCTCCACGCGAGAGGACCTCTCGGCATCGAGGAGCTGACTACCTACAAATATATCGTCCGCGGTAACGGGCAGATAAGATAGGGGAAGAGTATGAAAATAGGATTTATAGGAGCGGGGAATATGGGCTCTGCCCTTATGACCGCAATAGCGAAAAAAGAGGAGGCAGAGCTTTTCGTCTTCGATAAGGATACGGAAAAGGCGAGCGCCCTTTCGTCCACCCTCGGAGCGAAGCTCTCGAGCACCGCGGATATCGCGGCGGACTGTGATTTTATATTCCTCGCGGTTAAGCCGAATATTATCCCCTCGGTGATTAAGGAAATAGCCGATACGGTGAAGGGCAGGCTCTCCTCCGTTACCGTCGTCAGTATGGCGGCGGGAGTGAGCATAGAGGCTATCCACAGTGCCTTCGGTACGGAGGCGGTCTCCGTCGTGAGAATAATGCCGAACACTCCCGTGTCCGTCGGACGCGGTATGATACTCTGGTCGGCAAGCGAGAGTGCGGGCAGCTCATCGACAGATTCCTTCGTGCGTATAATGTCCGAGGCCGGCACCCTCGACCGTATACCCGAGCGCTTGATTGACGCAGCCTCTGCACTCTCCGGCTGCGGGCCTGCGTTCGTGTTTATGTTTATCGAGGCTCTCGCCGACGGAGGCGTCGTCTGCGGCCTGCCGCGTGACCGTGCGTTGGTATACGCTACCGAAACGCTGATAGGGGCGGCAGAGCTTCTGAAGGCCTCGGGGCGCCATCCCGGAGAGCTTAAGGACGCAGTGTGCAGTCCCGGCGGCAGCACTATCGCGGGTGTCGCGGCGCTTGAGGACGGAGCGTTCCGCTCCTCGGCTATGAATGCCGTTATCTCGGCTTACGGGCGCACGCTCGAATTAGGTAAATAATTATTTACAAAGCATTAAAATAAACGGAGGATTTGTTATGTCAAGAGTTTATAATTTCAGTGCGGGGCCGTCTATGCTCCCCGAGCAGGTCTTGAAGACCGCCGCCGCAGAAATGCTGGAATACGGCACGTCGGGTCAGTCGGTAATGGAGATGTCCCACAGGTCGAAGGAATATCAGTCGATAATCGATGCCGCAGAGCGCGATCTTCGTGACGTTATGAATATTCCCGATAATTATGCGGTTCTCTTCCTTCAGGGCGGTGCATCCACGCAGTTTGCCATGGTGCCCTTTAACCTTATGAACAAGAATAAGAAGGCCGATTATATCATAACCGGTCAGTGGGCAAAGAAGGCGTATAAGGAGGCTGCACGCTACGGCGCAGCACGTGCTATCGCCTCGAGCGAGGATAAGACCTTCTCTTATATTCCGAAGATAACTCCGGATATGATAGACCCTGATGCGGACTACGTTCATATATGCATGAACAATACTATATACGGTACGAAGTGGCACGAGCTTCCCGAGTGCGGTAACGTTCCGCTAGTTGCGGATATCTCGAGCTGTATTCTCTCCGAGCCCATAGACGTTACGAAATTCGGCGTGCTTTATGCCGGTGCACAGAAGAACGTAGCACCCGCAGGCCTTACCATAGTTATCATAAGACGCGACCTTATCGGTAACGCTATGGACATCACCCCCACGATGCTCAATTATGCGACTCACTCCGAAAACGGCTCGATGTTTAACACGCCCCCCTGCTATACAATATATATCGCAGGCCTCGTCTTTAAGTGGATAAAGGAGCTCGGCGGCCTTGAGAAAATGAAGGAGATAAATGAGAATAAGGCGAAGATACTCTACGATTTTCTCGACTCGAGCAAGCTCTTCCGCGGTACTGTGGTAGCGGAGGACCGCTCTCTTATGAACGTTCCCTTCGTTACGGGCGACGAGGAGCTCGATGCGAAATTCGTGAAGGCTGCGAAGGAAGCGGGCTTCGTTAACATTAAGGGTCACCGCTCCGTCGGCGGTATGAGAGCTTCCATATACAACGCTATGCCCACCGAGGGCGTTGTCAAGCTCGTCGAGTTTATGAAGAAATTTGAAGAGGAAAACAAGTGATGTATTCTGTAAAGACTTACAATAAAATATCGAAGGTCGGCCTTGACGTTTTTGATAAGGAAAAATATAGCATCTCCGATACTGCCGACACACCCGTTGCGGCTCTTGTGCGCTCTGCCGCACTCCACGATGAAAGGTTTCCCGATTCGCTCCTCGCAATAGGCAGAGCGGGCGCGGGCACGAACAATATCCCCACTGACCGCTGTAGCGAGGAGGGTATCGTCGTATTCAACACCCCCTCTGCAAACGCCAACGCCGTAAAGGAGCTGGTGCTCCTCGGTCTTCTCATCTCCTCGCGTAAGGTTGTTCCCGCTATCGACTGGGCGAAGACCCTCAAGGGTAACGGAGACTCAGTAGGTAAGATGGTAGAGAAGGGTAAGGGCGCGTTCGTGGGTCCCGAGATAAGAGGTAAGAAGCTCGGTGTCGTAGGACTCGGAGCTATCGGTGTGCTCGTTGCGAATGCGGCAAACCACCTCGGCATGACCGTTTACGGCTACGACCCCTTCCTCTCGCTTCAGAACGCTTGGAACCTCTCGCACAATATCAAGCGTGCGAACGACCTTAAGGAAATTTACGAAAGCTGTGACTATATCTCGCTTCATATCCCGCTCAATAAGGATACGAAGGGAACTATCGGTGCCGAGGCTCTTGCGGCCATGAAGGACGGAGTCAGAATACTTAACTTTGCGCGCGACGGCCTTGTTGACAGTGAGGCTATGCTCGCCGCCCTCGCCTCGGGTAAGGTTGCGTCCTACGTAGTAGATTTTCCGACCGACGAGATGATAGGCGTAGAGAACGTCGTATGCATACCGCACCTCGGTGCGTCCACGCCCGAGAGCGAGGATAACTGCGCTGTTATGGCGGCGAAGGAGCTCGTCGACTATATCGAGGACGGTAATATCACGAATTCCGTAAACCTTCCGAACGTATCTATGCCGAGAAGCGGCGAGGTGCGCATCGGCGTTATCCACAGAAATATCCCGAAGGTTCTGACGTCTGTGACGGCGGTTCTCGGTGCGGATAACGTAAACATTGAAAATATGCTTAATAAGTCGCGCGGCGAATACGCTTATACTCTCCTTGACGTCGGCGCCTGCGACACAGAGGTTATAAAGGAGCATATCGCGGATGTCGAGGGCGTTATCCGTGTTCGTATAATTTGATTATGAGATATTCAAATTTACATACTCACTCGATCTTTTCCGACGGCGTGGGAACGCTCCGCGATAACGTCGAAGCCGCGCTCGCGCGTAATATGGTGTCCCTCGGCTTTTCCGACCACAGCTTCACTGCCTGCGATACCAGCTACTGTATGAAGCTCGAGGACTACGCCGACTACTGCCGCGAGGCAGAGGCGCTGAAGGAGGAGTACCGCGACAGAATTCCCCTATACATCGGTATCGAGTGCGACTATTTCTCGGATATAGATAAATCGATGTTCGACTATACGATAGCCTCCGTGCACTATATTATAAGGGACGGGGTATGCTATCCGATAGACCACTCCCCGCGTCAGCAGGAGGAGTGCATCCGCGACGCCTTCGGCGGAAACGTTCTCGATATGGCGAGGTGCTATTTCGATATGATAACCGAGCACGCCCTGAAGCTTCGCCCGACCTTTATCGGACATTTTGACGTTATCAATAAGTTCTCGCTTATGCCGGAGGACTCGGATGCCTTTAGGGATATCTCCCTTGCCTCTATGCGGGAGATTGTGAAGGCTTGCCCGTACTTTGAGCTCAACACGGGCGGTATCGCCAGAGGCTGGAGAAAAAATCCCTACCCGAACGACTACCTGCTCGAGTATCTTCGAGATAACGGCGGCGAGGTCTTGATAAACGGCGATACCCATAAGCCCGAGAATATGACCTTCTATTTCGACGAGTCGGTAGAGCTGCTTCGTAGGCTCGGCTTCGACCACGTATCGATGCTCGGTAAAGACGGGTTTTATAAGGTCAACATTTAAATAAAAATAAAGGTGACGTGCGAAATGCACGTCACCTTTTTGGCAGGGGTAGCAAGATTCGAACTTACGAATAAAGGAGTCAAAGTCCTTTGCCTTACCGCTTGGCGATACCCCTATGATAAGAAATAAATAATAATCTTGCAGAAAAGCAAGATATTGCTATGCGGGGAGAGCTTTTCGGATAACGTTCCGCTGAACAGGGGGTGGGAGGGAAGAGCTCCGCATAACGCAAGATACCGCGTGGCGGTATGCGAACTTACGAATAAAGGAGTCAAAGTCCTTTGCCTTACCGCTTGGCGATACCCCTATTGATACAAGAGGTATTATAGCATAAAAAAATGGCGGTGTCAAGGAATATGAGAATTAAAAACAAATTAAAAAAATATTCCGGGCTGTTGTCATTAGTGAAAATGAAGTATTCGGCATTTTTGCCGTCTTCACCGTTGTCGGGTACACCGTCTTTGTAAAACTCTGCCTTAAATTCAGTTAAAGGCTTGTGAGCCTTTATACGGTCAAAGAATACCACCGAAGCCTCGTCGAGTCTTTCATCGAGCAGGTCTCCCGTGGTAAAAGGAAAGACAGCGCTAACCTTGACCCAGTTACCGCTGTCCTTGTAATATAATGCGAACGTTCCTCCCATATTTGTCCTTTCAAATAAAAGGAGCGACTATTCGTCGCTCTCTTTTTTTAGTTTTTCTAGTTTCTTCTGAAGCTTTTCTTTTTTCTTCTGCTGTTTTAGGAGTTGCTTTTCTTTCCGCTCTCCAAGATATTGTAAATGCTTTTCTTTAGACCAAGCATAAAGCTCTGTACCTAAGCCATTTTTTAAGGTAAATACAACATACAAGGTGGAAAAATAAATAGCAAATAATGATAATAGCGTATCTTGTAATTCTTGCATAAAGTATTGTTGGGCTAACGGAGTTTGCAAAGAATTGCGATTTACATACATTAAAAAGCAAGACCTGTTTAAGCATATTATGGATAAAATCAGTGTCACCACCGCCAACACCAAAGTCACAATTCTTCCCGTCTTCCTCATCCCACACCTCCGTTTTTTTAGATAGTGTAGCACACGTAAGGGGAAAAGTCAAGGGGGATGCTTGACAAATAGTAAACGCTGTGATATCATACTTACAGTCCTTATAGGACTCGGAGAGCACACAAACGGAGTGCGGTTGCTTCCTTCAACATTTGGAAGGGAGTGAATTTCTTTTTTCTCCCTTCAATTCTTTTGAGGGGAGGTGGTAACAATGTACATAACGTTAACCGAATTGTTAATGATATTATCCTTGCTTATCACTCTCGCCGAGTATTTTTATAATCGACGTGATAAATAAAAAGAAATAACCGCCTGACTTCCACATAAGGCGGTTATTTCTTATAATAATCGACAGGAGGCAACCGTTACCGGTGCTCTCCGTTATCATTATATCATCACCGCTTCTATTTGTCAACTGTTTTAATAAAATTTTCAATCCGTTTTCAATCTGTCTTATTCCTTCTTCAATACGTAGCCTTGCCAAATCTGTCACCACTTGTATATTTATAGATAAAAGAAAAACTTGCCCAAAGGGCAAGAAAGCTGGATATTGCTATGCGGGGTGAAGTCTGCGGTGGACGTACCGCTTATGCGGCAGTTATGCCTACGTGCTCCGCATAACGCAAGATACCGCGGAAGATGAGTGCCACGTTCGCCTCTATGAGCCTGCGGTATGCGGCACAGCGAGCGCTACGCGCCGCTGTTGCCGACCGGCGACCTCGCCAAATAAAAGACCTCGTCGCAAGGACGAGGTTTTTTATTTGGTGGGGGAAGCTGGATTCGGACCAGCGAAGTCAGTGACAACAGATTTACAGTCTGCCCCCTTTGGCCGCTCGGGAATTCCCCCATAAAATATTGGAGCTGGTGATCGGAGTCGAACCAACAACCTGCTGATTACAAATCAGCTGCTCTGCCATTGAGCCACACCAGCACACCGAACAGTTGATATTATAGCAGAAAGTTTTTCTGTTGTCAATAGGTTTTGAAAAAAACTCGGGGAATTTTTTAAAAAACTCGGGGATTTTTCACGGGGATGACGGGACGAGAGTGTCCGACCTCGGGGTAACTGTCTTATATTGACTTTTTAATATTAAAATGATATAATACGGATAATGATGGACGGGGAGCGCTTTTTGCAGGATGAAAAAATATTCAAGAGCCTACGTCGAGATAACAAACGTGTGCAATAAGGACTGCTCCTTCTGCCCTGGTACGAGTAGGGCTGGGCGCTTTATGTCGCGAGAGGAGTTCGACTGCGTGGCAAATAAGCTGGTAGGGGTTACCGATTATCTGTACCTTCACCTTATGGGTGAGCCCCTTCTGCACCCCGAGCTTTCGGATTTTATTGGGCTCGCGGTCTCTCGCGGCTTTAAGTGTGCCGTAACCACGAACGGAACTCTCCTTACAAAGTGCCCCGAGCTTATAGACTCGGGTGTATATAAGGTGAATATATCAGTCCACAGCTTCGAGGACGGGGCCGACACGGATTACAGACAGTACCTTAACGGCTGCTTTGATTTTGCCGACCGCGCATCGCGCGCAGGTATACTTACCGTGCTCCGCCTGTGGAACAGGGGCACCGACGGCGGCAGAAATATCGACACGGAGGCCCTTTTACACGAGCGCTTCGGTCCTCCCGAGAGTGTGGGAGTGCGCGGCGAGCGCCTTCGCCCGAGGCTTCACCTCGAGTACGGTGAGCGCTTCGATTGGCCGAGTATGGATATCGAGTCGCTCGGAGAGCACGTTTTCTGTCACGGGCTGGGCGACCATTTTGCCGTCCTGTCGGACGGGCGCGTCGTCCCCTGTTGTCTTGATAAGGACGGGGATATGACGCTCGGCAACGTATTCTGCGAGGATATAGAGGCTATTTTATCGAGCGAGCGTGCGAGAAATATCCGTGACGGCTTCGAGAAAAAGCGTGCCGCCGAGGAGCTCTGCCGAAGGTGCGGCTACGCAAGGCGCTTTAAGATATAACTTTTTGAAGGGAGAGCGTATGAGCAAGAAATATACACTGCCGCGTGAGGTAAGCTATATAATAGATAAGCTAAATGAAAACGGCTACAGAGCCGACGTCGTCGGCGGTGCTGTACGCGATATGTACCTCGGACGAGAGCTCTCTGATTTCGATATTACGACAGATGCGCTCCCGGAAAAAATCAAGGAAATTTTTCACGGTGTCCGTACGATAGATACGGGGCTCAAGCACGGCACGGTTGCACTCCATATAAACGGAGAAAATTACGAGGTTACTACCTATAGGCGCGATGGCGATTATCTTGATGCAAGACACCCCGCCAGCGTCGAGTTCACCTCAAGCCTCTCCGAGGACGTAGCACGGCGCGATTTCACGATGAACGCGCTATGCTTCAATGAGAGGGACGGCATAACTGACCTTGTCGGCGGAATAGCCGACATAGACCGTCGTATAATACGCACGGTAGGCGACCCTGTGACCAGATTTTCAGAGGACGCGCTCCGTATTCTCCGCGCGCTCCGTTTTTCGTCCGTGCTCACCTTCGGGATAGAGAAAAAAACCGCTGCGGCGATACACGGGTGCCGCGGTCAGCTTCTCGGTATCTCGCGCGAGAGAATATATGCCGAGTGGTGTAAGCTTATCTCGGGCGATAATGCGTACTCGGTAATAGATGAGTTTTCGGACGTATTTTCCGTCCTTTTCCCTATGCTCTCGCTAAAGCTGCCCGACCGTAGAAATTTTGAGAGGGCAGGAGCACTTGCGAGAATGCTCTCGCTCTTTTACCTCGGCAGCGATGAACCCGCTTTGGCATTTGATACCGCTATGAGGTCTCTTAAGACCGACAGGGCGACACGCGAGCTTGGAGTCTCGGCGATCCATACAGCGGAGAAAGGCGCACCCGCCGACACCGCGGCCGTGCTCCGCTCCTTCGCAAGGGTGGGAGTACCTGCAACAGAGCTCGGAGCAGAGCTCGGGCTTCTCGTCGGGAGCTTTGGAGAGGACACTGTGAAGCTCATAGACGGGGCGAAGAGCTCGGGCGCTCCGTACCGCATAAGCGAGCTCGCCGTAGACGGAAGGGATCTTCTCCTTTTGGGACTCCGCGGTGAGGAGATAGGACTCACACTCTCGCAGCTGCTTAACCTCGTGATAGACGGAGGGTGCGAAAATGAGCGGGGAGCTCTTCTTAATGCCATAGCCACCTTGCACTGACGTGCATACAATGACAGTGAGAAATATTCTCACTGTTTTTTGTTATAGGTGGTAAAATGAAATATAAAATTAATCTTATGGGATACGAATGCATCCTTATGCCGGGGACGGGCGAGGGGACGGGGTGTAGCCACGCCCTTCTTCTCTCGTACGACGGACGGTACGATTTTTGTGTCTGTGATGCAGGCAAAAAGCAAACGGGCAGCGCTCTTGCCGCTGCCGTCCTCTCCGCCTTTTTCGGCGGTGTCAGAGGATATCCCGAGATGCAGCTCGATGCTTTCTTTGACGGGCGGCGTCTACCTGTTGATATTCTATCCTCGCGCGCGGGGCGTGTGAGATTGAAGCCTGTCGAATGTAATGTATTATGTACAAAAACCGCACGGCTTCCAGACTGTTCGGAGCTTGCCGCCACGACTGTAGGCACTGTCGGCGTGCGCGTGCGGGTCGCGGAATGTCGGGACGTCGGATTTTTCTCCCGTGATAGGCTTTCTACACTCCGTATTCTCAAAGGTATGCCCGATTGTGACGCGGCGTATGCCGTGAGTACGGACGGTGAGTGCGCGGAGTGTATTGGCTCGGCGGGAGCACCCTTTGATGCACTTCTCACTCTTTTCGGATATCTTCGGGGGCGCGGTGTACAGCGTATAGCGCTATCGGGCTTTGTCGCAGAGCTTGATGAGGACGGCTCACTGTCGTTACCCGCCGTAATCGACGGTTTGTCATAACTTGTTGGCTTTTTTAACTTTTTTTTGGAAAATCTGAAAACACATTGACAACTCGCAGACGCAAGCGTAAAATTATCTCAAGACGGTAGCGGTTATGGTGCCGTGCCGATAAAATTTTGGAGGCGTAAGATGAGAAGGCTTGCGAATGTGCTGATACCTCTTCCGAAGAAGATTGAGCAGGGAGAGCGCAGCTTTAGTGTTGCCGATTTTTCCGGCAAGGTGAGAATTGTTCTTAACCATACGTGCGATATGACCGAGGAGGCGAAGGCTTGGATAGCTAAGAAGCTTTTTGATGAGGCTCTCGTTACACTTACCGACGAAGACGGTGTATATACGGTGACTGTTTCCGTCGACCCCGACTGTCCCGACCTTACCGAGGTAGAGACGGAGGAGGGATATATAATCAGAACGTACGAGGGCGGCGCCGACCTTATCGGTAAGGGTGCGGCAGGCGCATTCTATGCAGCCGTTACCTTCGCTGATATGCTCGAGTGCTATAACAGCTCTGTGTCCGTTCCCGAGGCGTATATTTTCGATTTTCCCGACTTTCTCTGGAGAGGCGAATATATGGAGTGCCGCTGGGGCTCCGAGTATATGACGAAGGAGGATTACTTTAAGGCGATAGACTACTTCGCGTCGCAGAAGCATAACAGAGTAAACATCGAGCTCTACTCCTGTTGGGGTCCGCAGTTTGACGAGGACTACGCAGGCAATCTCTTTATCCCGGTTCCCGGCTATCCCGAGGCGAAGAAATATCATAACAAAAAGTACTACTCCGTAAAGGAGGGAAGATGGATATCCGAGGATAATCTTCTCGCTCCTATGTTCGAGGAGGATTTCCTCGGCGAGGTTATGGCCTACGCGAAGCGTAAGAACGTGAAGATACTCGTAGGTATAAATTCCCTCGGACACAACTACATTCTCCCGAAGCATATTCCCGAAATAGCGTCCAAGGATAAGGACGGAAAGCCCAAGCGCGGCGGCTTCTGTACCACAAATCCGAAGACCTACGAGGTTATGTTCGATATATACGACTACATTATAGACAAATATATGGCTCCGAACGGCCTTACCGAGTTTTGTATCGGTCTTGACGAGGTTTCGGAAGAGGACAGATGTGAGTGTCCCGCCTGTGCCGCAAGGGATAAGGTGGAGCTCCAGCTCGAGTATATGGAGACTATGCTCACACACCTTAAATCAAAAGGAATTACCTCGACTAGAGTTTCCTTCGATATGCTTAACCACTTCGGTAAGCTCACTCCCGAATACCGCGCCGAGCTCGAGGAGAAGGGGATTGCCGATATCGTAAACATCAGCTGGTGGAGCTATACCGATGCACCCAATCTATTCCGCGGACACCCCGAAATAGTCAACAACATTTTCACGGGAGTTATGAAGCCCTACTCGGGTTATATGAACTGGGATATCACCCCCGACTGTCAGCTTAACATTCGCGGATGTATGAAGCTTGCGAAGGAGGTGGGACATACTAAAGCCGAGCCCTACGGAATGTACGATCTCGCCTTCGATAAGAACTTCGCGACCTTCGCCGACATAGTATGGAATACTGCGGAGATAGAGAAGCATGAGGAGTTTAATCTCCGTTACGCCGAGCGTCATTATCCCGACAAGAGAACGCAGGCTCTCGAGGCCTTCGACAATATGTTCGAGGTAATGCGTGACGAGACGATAAACAACTACATGAACCGCGCCCTTCGTTGGATGGCGTACTATATGTACTGCTACAAGAGCCTCTCGAACGAGGACCTTATGGCGGGTAAGAAGAATTTCAGCCTGAAAAACTTCCCCGGTGAGGCGTTCGACAGACTTAACCGTAAGGACAGAATAGACTTTGACTATCTCACCCGCCACCACAGAATGGCGAAGGAGGCTATGGACTTTTTCGAGAACTCGGGACGCCACGACGAGTTCAACGATGCGTGGATTCTCAATGCAAAGCACTACTACGTTCTCGCAGACGAGTACATAGGCATCTGGGGCAGATACCGCGAGTATAACGATGGAATTATCGACGCGTACGCAGTAATCGCGGAGTTCGACAGGCTAATAAAGCAGAGAGAGGAGCTCATGGCGTTCGTCGAGATGACGAAATTCCGTCCGAACTCCTACACTATGCTCCGTCAGATGTCGGTATTCAGACAGTATTTTATCGACGTTAGGGATTATATGAAGCGCGAGGTGGCGTCGGGTAACGCACGTCCGAAGCTCGATATGACAAACATCGAGGATATAGTCAGCCCGATGTTCAGAGCGTTGAGATAAAAGAGGGGTCTGATTCATTTCGGTATAACCGAAAGAAAAAACGAAAGAAGTGAAGCATATCACATCTCTCGTTAAAACAAGCATATTCAGGAGAAGAACCGAGGTCCCAAGCCTGTGGTCTTCTCCTTTTTTATTAAAGCTTTTCTTTCT
>JAFTKH010000032.1 GCA_017453365.1 Clostridia bacterium | reverse complement strand
TATCTTAATGCCTTTGATTGGTAGTTTTTGGCGGATTTTGGCATAAGCTTCCGTTTTCCGACTATCTCGACGTAGGTATCTACGCCTTCGGTCGGAAGAACGAAACCTTCTATCCAAAATCTGCACAAAAAACTGTTCCTCGCCCGGCATCTGCCGGGTGAGGAACCTAATGAAAACAGTTGGACTGTGTCCAACTAATAAATAATAAATAATGAATAATGAATAATTAAGAACGCAATATGGACGGTTTTGTAAAAGATAATCCGCTGATAAATAAGTCAATTGCTTTTGCTTCACGCATTATTAAGCTCAACAGTAATCTGGTAAGAGAGCAAAAAGAGTACGTTTTATCAAAGCAAATTATAAGAAGTGGCACAAGCATAGGTGCAAATATAAATGAAGCGAATTATGCAGAGAGCATTGCGGATTTCATTTCTAAAATGCATATTGCATTAAAGGAAACCGCCGAAACTGAATATTGGTTAAGATTGTTAATCGCATCTGAATACTTAAAAGGCAGCCTTGGAGATTCTCTTTTAAAAGATTGTATTGAGCTGAAAAAGCTCTTAATCGCGTCTATCAATACCGCAAAAAATAACGCAACAAGCCGTTGATTACTATTTAATAAAAAAGGAAGCTTTCCGTCTTCGGTGGAAAGCAACCGTAATTATTCATTATTCATTATTCACTATTCATTATTAATTATAAAAATTTACATACACCACAAAGTCCTAGTATAGGAGAAACGCTATGAAAAAAAGCACAAAAATTATCGCACTCATCTCTATTCTTGCCATAGTGGCGGCGATTTTCGCCGTTGCCGCATTCGCGGAGGGCGGGGCAGAGGACACTACGGTGACCGAGACCACCCCGGGCACTTACACGCCCGTCGCCGGCTCGTTCGACCCGACCGATACAAAATGGGAGGGCAAGTACGACGGTATGACGTATGGCCTATGGTCGCTTGAGCGCGCCTATCTGGCAGGTCTTGAGCCCGACTATTGGTACACCGACGCTACTCTCACTAAAGCGAATATAGGCACGACCGATAATGACGGCACGACGTATAAGACGGAGTACACCAGCGCCGGATACGTTCCCGCTTACGTGCACCTCTTTGCTGATATCAACACAGAGTCTGCGCAAATAGTAACGGGACAGACGCAGGCGCTTGTTCTCGACCTCGGCGGTCACACGCTGACGATGAAGAACGGCTTCCGTGTCGGCGGTAAGTCGGGCCCTGCTCTTCCGAACGCTTCTCTTACGATAAAGAACGGTAAGGTTATTTACGAAAGCGGCCAGACGCAGCTTCGCTCCGACGTCACGTTCGTTATGGAGAACGTCTATATGACCGTCACCTCTACCGGCGATATGTACTACGCCGCACAGGCGGATTATATAAGATACACCGATTGCTATCTCGATATCAAGACCGACGCTATGTTTTCTCTCGGCTACGCATATACGACCTCCGGTGCTCCCTCGAGCTCGCTTCTCTTTGAGAACACCGATATCGTTTATGCGGAGGGGATAACCGTTCCCAACCTCTTTACTGCCGCCGAGTACAAAAACGCCGGCTGGGATGCTATCTGGAACATAAACTTCGATAAGGATTCGTCCATATCCGGTACCGTGACGAATTGGTTTAAGTATACGGAGAGCGCCAGATACAGCGCCTCCACGGGACTTGCACTCGAGTCATATACGTCGACGCTTAATTTCGAGCCCGGCTTCACCTTCGGTGAGGGACTAGTGGCTCCCACGACCTACGTTCTTTCCGCGATTGACGCAGACGCGACTGTGGCCGCAGGCGGCACGCTTAAGTATGCGGCCGACGCGACCCTTCCTGTCGGCGACGGTACAAACCTCTCGGTAACCGAAATTGCGGCCGAGCCCGAGGAGGTACAGACCGTCGGCCTCTATACGGCGCCGAGCGGTGCTTGGAATCCTCTTTCCGAGGAGAATGCGGGAAATTATCCCGGCATATCCTTCGCGACCTGGGCGTCGAAGCAGGCTTATCTCGACGGCGAGGCTCCTGTCGCGTGGTACCAGGATCTCGACAGGACCAAGGACAATTATAAGCAATATTTCACCGATGACGTATTCGAGGGCGTTGAATTTATTCAGTGCTATGAGGACGTTGCAGCGAGCACGGCTGTAGCGAATAAGCTTAACCTTCCGAACGGCGTACGTCTCGAAATAAACCTCGGCGGGAAGACGCTGACGACCTCGGCGGAGTGGGTGATAAACTCTCAATCGGGCGCCTATCCCAACAGCCTTTTCAAGATGTGTGACGGTAAGATTACTGTAACCGGCGCTAGAACTAATTTCCGTTGCCGTGAGGACGGTACGGTGATCTTTGACAACGTATACTACGACGCGACGGGGAATACCTCGGTTGAGTTCTACGTTGACGTAGGCTCGGAGCTCGTCGTTTTCGAGGACAGCCTTCTGAAGTTGAGTCCCACCTGTCAGTTCGGTCTCGCGGCCAACTGGTCTGTTCCTCATAATCAGTATTTTATCTTTAAAAACACCGACGTTGTTCAGACCGGAGCTGTCAAGCCCCTGTTTACGGTTACACAGGTATCCAGCAGCAGCCGAGAGAACAACTGGACTATTATCTTTGATAAAGACTCCTCCGTTACCAGGGACAGCAACGACTGGGTTTCCCTCAACGGCTCGAATAAGCCCTTCTCCTACGTTCAGGGCCTCTACTTCGAGGTAGGCTGCGAGATATCTCCCGAGGCTATGCCCGCGTACGATATGCAATATTCGAATAACGGCTCGACGGCTAATGCCAATACCACGGGCGGCTACCTCGAGATAGCTGTCATTAAGCCCGTCGACGGCGGTATTCAGTACACCCTCCCGACCGAAAACACGATTCCCACCGTATCGGGTATGAATGCACCTATCGGCCGTGAGGCCGGCGCGTTCGACGCCGCAGCCTTCTCCGCGAAGGTAAAGAGCGAGACCTATTGCTCGAAGGCAGGCTGGAAGCTCGAGGATATCTCGGACTCGGAGCTTAAGCGCCTCGCGGCGATAGAAATGTGGAAGCCCGAGTCCGACACCTCCTATGCCGTATGGGCGACGGAGAGCGATTATCTCGAGGGCATGGCTCCTCTCTTCTACACAAATTCTCCCGACCTGCTCACCGAAAATATTGCGACGCTCGGCGACGGCGTGACCTATAAGACCGAGTATGCAGATGCGGTTCCCGGCTACGTTGTTCTCTTTGCGAACGTGGAGAATAAGACCGCCGCGATATATGTTGGAAATACACAGAAGCTTACAATCGACCTTAACGGCTGTACGGTAACGAGCACCGCAGGCTTCACCGTAGGTGACGCTACGGCGGCATCTCTCGACGCTTCGCTTAAGCTTATAAACGGAAATCTCGTCCTCGCGAGCGGTGCAGTAACCTCCGCTTCGGGCACGGAGCTTAATTTCGAGCAGATAACCTTGACCGTAACGAATACGGCACAGGCCGCACTCCTTGATAAGAGCGCCGGCGACGTTACCTATACCGACTGTACCGTGAACCTTGAGAACGCTAATGCGGGCTTTGACCTCGCCGGCGGCACGGTGCAGTTCATCGGCACCGATATAAATCAGTCCGTAGCTGCCGAAGCACCCCTTTTCTGGGTAAGCACGGCGAACACGGAATCCCGAGTTTTCCTTGATAAGACCAGCACGGTTATACGTGATGGCAACCTCTATGCAGGCGTTCTTTCCGCAGTAGAGAACAGCGTTTCCTTCGCTCTCTACCTTGAGGACGGTATTGTGGTATCCAAGAATGCAGTACCCGACTTTACGGACGGCGAGGGTGCGTTCGACGTCGTACTGGTAGCCTCCGATCTCTCGAGCAAATACACTGACCCCTATTTCGTTGTAACAGACGGTAATTATAAGCTTATCGGCGACGTATCGAGCTATGCGGCCGCAGAGCTCGACCCGGAAAACCCGAGAGCCTTCCTTCAAATTTGGGAGGACGCGCTCGACACGGGTAATGCGAAGACACCCTTTACTAAAAACGACGGCGCCGTAATAAAGATCTTCCGCGATACTGATATGAAGCTCGGCTGTACGTATCTCGATTACGACCTCACGATAGACCTGAATGGTAAAGAGCTTCGGAGCACGGCGGGCACGTCGCTTCAGCTTGGAGTTGACCGTTCCGGCTATTGGGAAGCCGACCGTGATATAAGGTTTATTAGCTCCGAGGGAAGGGGCACTCTCACCTTCGCAGGAAGCGTAAACCAGCCCCTCCAGGCAAGACCTGGTACGAACGTTTATTTTGAAAACCTCGATATAAGCTTCGTTAACTACATCTTTAACGACGGCGGTGCACAGCTCATACACTTTAAGAACTGTAGCATCACCAGCCCGAACGCCGGCAAATATATTATCAGCCGTGACGGCTTGGGTGCAACTTCGGCTAATTATCAGCGTCACGTTGTCTTCGACGGATCGACAGTTACCGGCATAGGAATTGTTACCATTTGGGCGACAATTGCTGACAAATCGGGCTACGTTGTCACCTTTATGAACGGATGTACTGTAGACAACACGAAGCCGCTCATAAGAGTTACCAACAATGTGCGTCCGAATACCGCGCTTCCCGATCCCGCGATAGTAAGAACTCTTAATATCGATATAGATACGAGATTTACCTCCATCTCTACCGTCTTCGGTGAGCACGGTGATATTGCGGCGCAGGCTCACTCTCTTGAGGTAAGCTACTATGCCGATATCCAAGACTATACCTCTATCGGCACGGCTTTGAGCAACGACTCGCTTATCTTCCTCGGTGACGGCACGTACTACAGCATCGCCGATGAAAAGACAGCCGACCTCTCTGCCTTTGCGTACGCCTATGCGGCGAAGGGCGAGATAAAGGTCGCAGTATCGAAGGAGCTTGATGCAGACGATAACGTCTTCGTCACTCTCGACGATATTAAGGCATTGCCCGCGGGCACTACCTTGACTCTTCTTTCCGACCTCGTGCTCGACCCTGCCGGGTCCGACCCGACGGCGAGATACGCCGACGGCCTCGTCTTCGAGCTTTCCGGTAATACACTTACCTTTAAGGAGAGCTTCGAGCTTTACGGAACGTCCGTTACCTTCCGCGGCGGCTCGCTCTATGCCGCAGACGTAGAAGGCGCACTGTTCACTGTAGGCGCAGAATCGCTTGTGCTTACGCTTGATGCGGTATCGGTTGATGCCGACGCGCTTGTGATGACAGAGTATTCGACGGGTATGAGAATTGAGCTTAACGTTACTGACTCGACGCTCGAGCTTCTCTCCGAGCTTATTACGCTTCAAAATGCAAGCGATTACGACGCGGGCGAGGACAGTATTAACGTCCTTCTTACAGATTCGAAGGTAAAAGCAACAGCGCTTGTAAGCGCTGATGCGGCACCCGCAGCTCCCCTCGTTCACTTTACCGTTTCGGAGTGCTTCTTCTCAGCCGAGCCCACAGCTGACGCTGCTGTTGCTGACGTAACGCTCGGTCAGGGCGAGAGAGCTATGTCGATAACCGGCCTTGACGGCTACGCATGGCGTGTTACCGTCTTCGACGTGAAGCTTAAGGCGAGCATCTTTATCGAGTCCGACTTCGGTATTAAGTTCTATATTCCCGAGGGAACGAACATTACCGCTATCACTGTTGCCGGTGTTCCGTACACCGTTGCCGACATCACCGACACCGAGGTATACGACGGCGTAACCTATAAGTGGATACTCGTCGAGAACATTCTCCCCTCGGATGCCGCAGAGGTGATAGATATCACCGTGGTATTCACGAAGGATGAGCTCTCTCACACCGAGGATACGGGCTACTCCGTAATCGACTATATAAAAGCTCTATTAAACAGTGATAAGACGTTGAAGCTGAAGCAGCTGGGAGTTGCTGCTTGTGAGTACGTTTCTGCGGCGTATGCATACGCAGATAAGACGAATAGCGACCTCGCGGCTCTTATGGCGAGTGAGCAGTACGTGCTTTATGCAGGTGATGCTTACGTAGCAGAAGCGGGAACCGATGATACCTCGGCCCTTGCCGCAGTTATCGAGGGCGCACAGCTCGAGCTCAACGCAATAGTTAAGATAAGATTTAACCTTGTCGCAGGCTACACGGGCACTCTCGTTATAAACGGGCGTGAGTTTGCGATAGAGAACGGCACTTACGGCGGCAACACCTACGTTTCGCTCTCTCTCCCCGCATACGAGCTCTGTGATGAGCTTGCAATCTCGGCTGACGGTCTTTCCGGCACCTACAGCCTTGAGAAATATGCAGCGGCTATAGCCTCGGGCGACGTCGCCGCAACACCTGACGAGCAGGCTCTCGTTGCCGCATTCTATAGCTACTGCCGATACGCTGAAGCGTACAGAGCACTTTATGAAAACTGATAGGAGGGAAAAACAATGAAGAAAATTTTTAAGCTTTTAATCCCCGTATTTATAATTTCAATAGCCTTCTCCCTCCTTTTTATCCCCGCAGAGGCGGCAGCTCATGAGAGCGGCTATGCAGTCTGGGACTCCGAGCAGGATTATCTCAATAACCCTTCGAGACCGAAGGCGACCTCCGCGAGTGCGACCTTGGATACCAACATCCTGTCGGGCAGAGGCTACGTCCTCTGCTACGGCAACGTTGAGGTGTCGAGCCAGGTAACGATGCAGGTCGGCCAGCGGCTGGTAATAGACCTTGACGGACACACTCTTACCGCGAAGGCAAAGATAATGGTAAACGGCCAGTCGACCGTATCGTGGCAGTCTGCGGGTTCGCTGACCATTAAAAACGGTACGATAAATCACACCTCGGGTCAGTTTATCCAAGGGCGTGCGAACTCCGAGATATACCTTGAAAATCTCGTGATAAACGAGCAGGCCACCAGCGGAAACTTTATAACTGAGCAGAGCTCGAGGATAATTCTCTTTAAAAACTGTTCGGTTAACATCTCCGCTACCGCTAAATTAACGTTTATCGAAACCTCACCCGCATACGACGTGACGAAGGCTGATTTGCTTAATAACAGGGCTGATTACGTCCGTAATTTCGTTTTTGAAAACACCGTATTAAACGACTTGAGCGAGATAAACGGAGAAAGCTATAGGGTGCCGATAGTGTGGCATAAGGGCTCGAAGCGTGATATTCTCAACATCACCTTTGCCGGCACGTCGACCTTTAACGACATTCGCAATAACCTCGTAACAATGGATAATACGGTCAGTGATACGCAGGTTACCGTAAACGTGGGTAAGGGTATTCGCTTCGCGACTCCTGAGGTGCCCATCTCCGCAGAAAAGTTTGATGTTAATTTCTACGACTCCATAGTAGTTGACGGTAACGCGGTCATCTACGGTAATATTACCGAGCTTCTTGGTGCAGGAGAGGAACAGACTCCCGAGGCTCCGAAGCTCATCTGGGGCCGGTCGACGAGCTATGAGTATCCCTATCAGCTTTGTACCTTCCTTGTTTCTGTTACCTGGAACGTAAATGGTGCGGAAACCACGGAAGAGGGCTACGCCGACGGCGTAATTCTCGAGAACGAGCAGCCCACCGAGGGCTTCAAGCTCACCGAGAAAGGCGCAACGCTCGAAACTCACGACGGCTGGTCCTTAAGCCCCGAGTTCACCGACCCACAGAAGACCGTTACGCTCACTGCTCCCTCGACTACTTATTACGCGGTATTTTCCAAGAATGCCGTAAGTGTCGTTGAGTATACCGACGCGACAAAGACGGAGATAGTTAGCGGCGTTGTAGGTAACGAGCTTACCTCTCGTGAGCTAGACAGCTTCCGTGACGGCTCTTACGTATGCTTCTACGAGAATATGGTATGGGCATCTGACGAATCTTACATTTTGAACAAGTCGCTCACTATTGACCTTGCGGGAAAGAGCTTTGAAAAAAATCTGGTATTATCGAAGGACTCCGGTAATTTCATCGTGCAGGGCGGCAAGCTCACCTTGAAAAACGGTATCGTATCCTCATCTCTTACGTCCTTCGCGACGGTGACCGAGGGTGGCAGCGTTACCCTTGACGGTGTAACTCTTACCTTTGATACCTCTCCTGCATTTAATGTGAGGTCCGGTGCTGTAAGTCTTGCGAACTCCGTTCTTGAGCAGGGGAGCACAGATATCGATATCCCCGCCTTCTCACTTTCTCCCGAGGGCGCGGTAAGGGTAGCTGTCGACTCTGTAGATATGGCTCTTTCGGGGCCCTTTGCGGTAGCAACTGCCGCAGACGGCGTGTTTGAGTCTGCCGAGATAGATATAAAAAATTGTGACAGCTTCACTGCTGACTCTCTCATCACAGCATACGAATATGCGGCCGACGCTATTCCCGAGGGGGCATCGCTTAATATGTCTCTCGATAACGTGCTGCTTAAGAGCCGTAGCGTCTTCGACGTAGGCACGAGGTGGAACGGAGTGCCCGCAATAGACATATTCTGCTTTATGACTGACGGCTGTTACTTTACTGCGAAGCCCGAGATTGCCTCCGGAGAGCTCATGTTCCCGGACGGTAAGACCGTTGTTGGATTTAACAAAGAGGGAAATGAATTCTCATATATGATAGCGACCCTCGAGCTTCCCAATATAATGTTCAACCTTGCCCTTGAGGAGGGCTTCACTGCGAACTTCTATATTCCCAAAGAGTCTTCTCTGTCTCGCGCAGCGAACTATCTTGGCTCTTATTCGAAGGATGTGCTTTCCGTAACAGCTATCGAGGGTGTGGCATACTACGTTATACCCGTTTCGGGGATTAACCCGACGAGCATACTCGATGCTATCGAGATTGAGCTTTCTTATATCTCCTCCGTCGACGGCGTTGAGTATACTGCGGAGCTTGAGTATTTTGTGACCGATTATTTTGACCGTCTTCTCTCCGACAGTGACCCGCTTGTAAAGAAGCTTGCGGCTGCCGCTATAAACTATGTATCCTCCGCTTACACTTACGGTAAGTGCGAGACAACCGACGAGTTTGAGGCACTTCTTTCGGACGACAGATATCTCGATACGCTCCGTCCCGCCGAGGAGCTTCCTGCGGTCGTCTCCAAGTCGGATATAGGCAATCTTTCGGTTGCGTTTACCGGCGCACAGCTCTACCTTTCGAGCGACCTATACTTAAGGTTTAATCTTCGAGAGAGCTTCTCCGGAACACTGGCTCTCGACGGTAACTACTATACTGTTACGGACGGTAAGGTAGGAAACGTCGCATATATTCAGGTGAAGCTAGAGGCACAGAACTTCTACGAGGAGGTCATAAACGTGAGCGGAAGCTCACTTGACGGCACGGCAGTGTCGGGCAGCTACAGTCTTCTTGATTATGTGAACGCCCACGCCACAGCTGAAAGCTCCGTTACAGAATTTCTGACAGCGTTCTACCGCTATTGCTATGAGGCGAACGTATACCAGAATAACGGTGTAGTGCCGCCGGTTAACGACCATACACCGCCCCTTGACGTCGAGCTTCGATAGTCTTCGTCATAAATCTACGTTTCTCCCGCTTGCTACAGGCTTCTGTAGCTTCCGGTTGAAGAAAAGATAATTAAAAAAACTGTCCCCGGCGCATTTTGCGTCGGGGATTTTTCTCCCTTTGTAAAATTGACAAATGTGAAAAATGTCTTGACAAGTTGGGGAAGTTGTGCAATAATAACACTTAAAGGGTGCTTTTGCTCCTGTTTTGATAACACAGCATAAGATTTTTTAGTGAGGAAAATATGAAAAGCGGTATAAGAATTTTCAGAAAAAGCGGCATAACTGCAAAGGGAAATATTCTCCCCCTCTCCGAGTTTCGTCTCTTCCGCGAGTGGGAGACCTTGAAGCTCGACGGGGAAAAGGCAGCTATAATAATGAGCAAGGCTGAGGAGTATCTTGCTGAGGAGATAAAGCATATCCCGCTTTCTCTATTCCGAGATAAATTCGTGACGGGCAACCGCTCACGCTACGAGGGACTGCATCATCATCGGCGGTACAGCCTTCTCTATATGACTATGGCAGAGGTATATGAGGGGAAGGGGCGCTTTATAGAGAAGATAGCCGATATGGTATGGGCTATTATGGAGGAGTCGAGCTGGGTCATCCCCGCGCACATATACACCTCACTTACCGACCCGACGACTACTGTGCCCGAGATATACGACGAGCGTGCGATGCCGGGACTTGACCTCTTCGGCGCTAGCTGCTGCGAGGTTCTCGCGGTGACGAAATATTTCCTCGGTGATAAGCTCGACGAGATATCACCCGTAATCGGCAAGAAAATGGACCACCTTATATATCTGCGCGGTCTTCGCCCCTTCCTTTCTGGTAATTTCTGGTGGATGACCTCGTCGTGTAACTGGGTGACGAACATAGTGTGCAGTATTCTTACTGCCGTAGCCTGCACAGTCTCCGACCTCTCCTTCCGCGAGCAGCTCGTCGACCGTGCTATGTACCTTCTCGATAACTTCACCGCATCATACCCCGAGGACGGCTGCTGCTCCGAGGGGCCCGGCTATTGGCAGGGAGCGGCCGGCTCACTCTTTGACTGCCTCGAGCTGCTTGACGATATGTCGGGCGGTAAGATAACGCTTTGGGATGAGCCCATTGTCAGAAATATGTGCGAGTTCGTTTCCACGATGAACATAGACGGCAGATATTTTGTGAACTTCGAGGACTGCGGTCCGCGCATTAACATAGACGGCGCTATCGTTCGCAGAATGGGAGAGAAGCTCGGACTCGATTCCTTGAAGAAATTCGGTGCAGCCATTGACAAGGACGTTGTCGAGAAGCCATATATGTTCTGGTTCGCATATCGCACGGTGAAGGATACGATGACCCCGGTGGTGAAGGATACGACCCGCGTAACGGCAAAGCTTGCCACTTGGCTCGTAGGACATAAGATAGCCGTGTTCCGCGAGTGTGACGATACCTCGCGCGGCTTCTTCCTTGCAACGAAGGGCGGAACAAATTCCGAGCCCGGAAACCATAACGACGTAGGATGCGTAGTTATTGCAAAGAACGGTAAACCGCTCGTGGTCGACCCGGGCATCGGCTCTTATAACAATAACTACTTTAGCCGTAAGGAGCGCTATATGCGCTGGTTCACCAACGCGTCCTACCACAGCTGCCCCACGGTTGACGGCATAGACCAGGATACGGGCAACTACTACTCCGAGGGCGAGGTCTGCGATACCGAGCATAGATGCATCTCTATGGATATTGCGAAGGCATATCCTGCCGAGGCGGGAATTGTATCCCTAATTCGTTCGTGTAGCCTTACCGACGGTAGGGTTACGGTCACCGACGACGTGAAGCTCGACCATGAGGGCGATATAGCCTTCCATTTTACCTGCTTAAACGAGCCGACTCTCACGGAGGACGGTATCGTCGATATTGGCGAGAGTGTGAAGCTGTCATACGATAAGGCTCTTGGTCTTGAGCTTGAGAAGGTTGAAAATAAGTGTCTTCCCTATGATGACCTGAATATGCAGAAGGTATGGGGTGTCGAAAACCTTTGGCGTATAAATCTTACGGTCCGCGCGAAGGAATTCAAAGCAAAATTCGAATTTTTTAATTGACAAAATAAACAAAAAAATCCCTTAAAAATTAGTACATAATTTTTAAGGGATTTTTATTGACATATAAGGAAATTTGTGTCATAATAGCCTTGAGGAGTGCGCTTTCGCACTCTTGATATTGCCGCGGCTACGCCGCAAAAAAAGAATGAGGGAAAATTATGAAAAGTGGTATCAGAGTTTTTAGAAAAAACGGGATTACCGCGAAGGGGAATCTTCTGCCTCTTTCGGAATTCCGTCCGTTCCGTGAATTTGACGAATGGAAAATTGATGAAGAGAAGGCACCTGCTATAATTAAGCGTGCCGAGGAGTTTTTGGCCAAGGAGCTGACTCCTATTCCGCTCTCGCTCTTCCGTGATAAGTTCTTGACGGGCAGCCGTTCGAGATATGAGGCTGTTCATCACGAGCGCCGTTCGATGGTGCTCTATATGACGCTCGCGGAGATGTATGAGAAGAAGGGACGCTTTATAGAGAAGATAGTCGACGTGATATGGGCTATTATGGAGGAGTCGAGCTGGGTTATCCCTGCGCATATCGGCAACTCACTTACCGACCCGACGACGACCGTGCCGGAAATCATAGACGAGCGCGCTATGCCCGGTCTTGACCTCTACAGCGCGAACTGCTGTGCAACTCTCGCTACAGCGAAATATTTTCTCGGAGATAAGTTCGACGAGATATCTCCCATAATAGGAAAGAAAATAGACCACCTTATATATCTTCGGGGCTTTCGTCCCTTCCTCTCGGGTAACTACTGGTGGATGTCGTCGTCCTGCAACTGGGTGACGAACGTTACTAACAGTATTCTTACCGCCGCCGCATATACCGTAGAGGATATGCGCTTCCGCGAGCAGCTCGTCGACCGCGCTATGTCGCTGCTCGACGGCTTCACTGCGAACTATCCCGAGGACGGCTGCTGCGACGAGGGTCCCGGCTACTGGGGCGGTGCTGCAGGCTCGCTCTTCGACTCTCTTGAGCTGCTCGACGATATGTCTGGCGGTAAGATTGGCGTATGGCACGAGCCGATTATCAGAAATATGTGCGAGTTTATCACAACGATGAACGTCGACGGTCAGTACTACGTAAACTTCGAGGATTGCCACCCGAAATTTACACCTAACGGTGACAGAATAATGAGAATGGGAGAGAAGCTCGACTCCGCACCTCTTCGCGACTTCGGCAGAGCAATAGCGATTAACAGAACAGCTCCTTTTCATTACTTCGCGTTCAACTACTGTACCGTGAAGGATGCTATTTCTCCCGTAGTGAAGGAGGCACCTCGTGTAACCGCGAACCTCGGTACGTGGCTTGCGGGACATAAGATAGCGGTATTCCGCGAGTTCGACGATACCTCACGCGGCTTCTTCCTTGCAACGAAGGGCGGAACGAACTCCGAGCCCGGAAATCATAACGACGTCGGCTGCCTGGTTATAGCGAAGAACGGTAACCCGCTCGTCGTCGACCCCGGTATCGGCTCTTACAATAACAACTACTTCAGCCGTAAGGAGCGCTATATGCGTTGGTTCACTAACGCGTCCTACCATAGCTGCCCGACGGTTGATGGCATAGACCAGGATACGGGTAACTACTACTCGCAGAATGAGGACGTGAATATAGAGGAAAGACGCGCGAGTATGGATATCGGCACGGCTTATCCGAAGGAGGCGGGAATCGTATCGCTAGTACGCACCTCACACCTCACCGAGGGTAAGGTAACCGTCACCGACGACGTGAAGCTCGACCGCGAGGGCGAGATAGCCTTCCACTTCACGCTCCACTATGAGCCGAAGGTCGATGCCGAGGGCGTTATTGATATCGGCGAGGGTGTTAAGCTCTCCTATGATAAGGCGCTCGCACTTGACGTCGAGAAAATAGAGAATAAGTGTCTTCCGTACGACGACCTGAATTTCCAGAGCAACTGGGGCGTCGATAACCTCTGGCGCGCAAACTTCACCGTCCGCGCGAAAGAGTTTAAGGCTATCTTTGAGTTCGTATAAGGAGGAGTAGAAAAATGAGAAGTGAAATAAAGGTTTTTTATCAGAGAGGTTACCTTCGCGGGCACATGACCGATGCCCATAATATTCTTCCCTACGGGGAGTGCAAGCTCTTTACAGATATTGAGGAGAAGAAGATAAATTCTGAAATAGGTGACTTTATGGTTCGAAAGGCAGAGAAGTTTCTCGAGGAGCCGATTCCGTTCCTTCCCCTCTCGCTCTATAGAGATAAATATCTGACAGGCATTCGCTCTCGCTTCGAGGCGAAGCATCACCGCCGCCGCGATATGCTGCTGCACCTGACGCTTGCCGAGGCTTATGAGAAGCAGGGACGCTTCGTCGAGAGAATAGCCGACCTCGTTTGGGCTATAATGGATGAGTCTACCTGGTGTATTCCTGCCCATACTTACCATTCCCCTAACAATAAGACCTCTACCGTTCCCGACGTATATACGGACGACCAGATTCCCGCGCTCGACCTCTATGCAGGTAACTGCTGTGCGACACTTGCTCTCGTCCGCCACCTTCTTTCTGACGAGCTCGATGCGATAAGCCCGATAATCTGTAAAAAGATTGACCGTATGATATACCTTCGCGGTATAAGACCCTTTATCACCGTGAGCTATACCTGGATGGGCGAGACCTTCGAGGGCTTTATAGATAACTGGCTTACGAATATAACCCAGAGCATCCTCTTCGCCGCTGCGATAACCGTGAAGGACTTTGACCTTCGTAAGAGGGTAGTCGAGCGCGCTATGAAGATACTCGATAACTTCACCGCCTACTATCCCGAGGACGGCTGCTGCGACGAGGGCCCCGGTTATTGGGGCGGAGCAGGCGGCAACTATTTCGACTGTCTCGAGCTGCTTGAGGATATGTCTGGCGGAAAGATAAAGGTATACGACCACCCGCTTATCAAGGGTATGGGAGAGTACATAGCAAAGTTCAATATCGACGGCAGATACTACCTCAACTTCGCAGACGCGCGTCCGCAGCTCCAGCACGACGGTAAGATGATAACCCGTTACGGCATTAAGTGCGGCTCGGAGGAGCTCGAGAAGTTCGGAAGAATGATGGCTGCCGATAACGACGTCGAGAGATACTATTTCTTCGGTATGTGCTACAGAGTCCTGAAGAACGCTTACGTTCCTGAGGTTCACGAAGCGCCTAAGACGAAGGCGTCGAGGACAGTCTGGTACGATAGCAACAAAATTGCCATATTCCGTGAGAGCGAGGATACCTCGTCGGGGCTCTACCTCGCGACGAAGGGCGGAACTAATGCCGAGATGCATAACCATAACGACGTCGGATGTCTTGTAGTCTATTCTAACGGCAGACCCGTGATAGTAGACCCCAGCCACGGCTCGTACGATAACGGCTTCTTCGGCCCTACGAGATATGACAGATGGTTTATGAAGTCGAGCTACCACTCGATACCCACCGTCGACGGCGTCGAGCAAAAGGCGGGTAAGGATTTTGTATCGAGTGATGAGTCCTGTGATAAGGACAGCCAGACCGTTACAATGAACCTCGCAGGCGCATTCCCGAAGGAGGCGGGCATTATCCGTATGCAGCGAACCTGCTCGTTGAAGGAGGGGGTCATCACTGTAAAGGATGAGGTCGAGGCCGACCACGAGGCCGATATACGATTTAATTTCGTGCTCGTCGACGAGCCGAAGAAGACAGGGGACGGCACCCTCGCGCTCGGAGAGGGAAGAGTAATGTCCTATGATAAGGAGCTCTCCCTTAATATCGAGAAGGTCGAGAATACCTATCTTCCCTATGATGACCTGAATTTCAAGGGCACGTGGGGCAGAGAGTGCCTGTGGCGCGTAGTTCTTTGTGCACGCGGCACTGAGGCCGTGTCGGTCATAACCATAAAATAGAACTAAAAATGGGGAAAGTCGGTCGAGATATTCGTATTGACTTTTCCCCTCTTGTATTATAAAATGAAGTTATAAAGCCTGATGAAGGAGTGTGTGCTATGAAGAGCGGAATAAGAGTTTTTTATAAAAAGGGTTATCTGAAAAACTATATGACAGACCCTGCGAACATTTTGCCCATTGAGGATTTTAAGCTTTTTCCCGACCTTGCCGAGGAGATACCGAACGAGACTGTGGGAAAATTCTTGGTAGGTAAAGCGGAAAAGTTCCTCGAGACGGATATTCCGCTTCTCCCTCTATCCCTATTCAGAGATTTCTGGCAGACACAGATACGCTCCCGATTTGAGAATAAGTACGGCCTTCGCCGTGATATGCTGATGTATCTTGCGCTCGCCGAGGCGTATGAGAAGAAGGGGCGCTTCGTCGAGAAGATGACAGACGTGCTCTGGGCAATCATGGAGGAGAGCACCTGGACGCTCCCTGCGCACACCGGTCACTCCCCCGAGTATCCGCGCACCGACGTTCCCGATGCCTGGCGCGAGGACCAGATTCCGGCGCTCGACCTTCAGAACGCGCAGACCGCCTCTCTTCTGACGATGGTTTATTATCTTCATAAGCCCGCCCTCGATGCGATAAACCCGATAATATGCGAGAAGCTGAAATACCTCGTATATATGAGAACAGTGCGCGCCTACATAGCAGGTCAGTATATATGGTCGGGAGATACCAAGGAGGGCTTTATCGATAATTGGCTTACGAATATCACGTCCTGCGTTCTCTTCGCCACAGCGGTTACGGTCTCGGATATGGGGGTCCGCCGCAGAATAGTCGAGCGCGCGATGCACAGACTCGATAACTATACCGCGAACATTCCCGAGGACGGATACTGTGACGAGGGCCCCGGCTATTGGGGCGGTGCAGGCGGCAATCTCTTCGACTGTCTTGAAATTATTGATGCTATGTCGGACGGAAAGCTCACCGTATACGATGCTCCTATCATTAAGAACCTTGGTGAATATATAGCTAAATTCAATATTGACGGCACGTATTACCTTAATTTCGCTGATGCACGTCCGAGACTCTACTACGACGGACGTATGATGATGAGATACGGCAATAAGTGCGGGTCGAGGGAGCTCTATTCCTTCGGTAAGATGCTGTCGTTGAACTTGAATTTGGAGAGCCACCATTTCTACTACGCTAATTCCTATCGCGAGCTCCACGATTTTCTCACCCCGAGCGTTACCGATGCGGAGCCCGTATTAGCACACCGCGCAGTATATTACGAGAATAACAACGTAGCTATCTTCCGCGAAAGCAATATTACTAAAGAGGGGCTCTACCTCGCGACGAAGGGTGGCTCAAACGGCGAGATGCATAACCATAATGACGTCGGCTGCCTCGTAGTCTATTCAAACGGCAGGCCCGTCATAGTCGACCCCTCACACGGCTCGTATAATAACGGCTTCTTCGGTCCGACGCGTTACGACAGATGGTTTATGAAGTCGAGCTATCATTCGATACCCACAGTCGACGGAATAGAGCAGTTGCCCGGTCGCGAATATGCTGCGAGCGATGCTTCCTGCGACCTTGAGAATATGAGGGTTACTATGAACCTTGCCGGTGCTTTCCCGAAGGAGGCAGGTATAGAGAGAATGCAGAGAACCTGTCAGCTGAAGGATGGAGTTATTACCGTCACCGACGAGGTTGAGGCCGACCGCGAGGCCGATATACGCTTCAATTTTCTCCTTGTCGATAAGCCTGAGCCCGTCGAGGACGGCACCCTTGCCCTCGGAGAGGGAAGAGTAATGTCCTATGATAAGACACTTAAGCTCGTGATAGAAAAGGTTGAGAATACCTATCTCCCCTACGACGACCTTAATTTTATGAGTACGTGGGGCAGGGAGTGCCTCTGGCGCGTAGTGCTTAAAGCTCGCGCAAAGGCGGCCGTCTCTACTGTGACAATAAAATAACCGTATGCGAAAGGCCGCGATGGCGTTTTAAAAAAAGACTGAAAAAAAGGAAAGGCTCGGTATTGTATTATTCGGCGTTTCCTTTTTTATGTGTATTATAAGCAAGCTTATAAACTCGTCTTCGCTTGATTTTCGCCGTTTGCCGACTCTCGATGCATTTTCTGTTGTCACGGCATCAGGCTCATGAATGAAGAGCTCTGCTCCAAATCAAGCGGATTTTTATATAAATACATATTTCCAAAAATAACATCGTATTTATCAGATTGTTTTCATGGCTTATTGTAATTTTGTTTATACTATTATATAATGAAACTGCGAGAAGCTCTCGTAGAGATAAATCGGAGGTAAAAATGCGCAGACTATCAGATTATTTAATACCGCTCCCTCAAAAAATTGTTGAGAGCGAGGGAACCTTTGCCGTTGCACCCTTTGCAGGAGCCGTGAGAATTTCTCTTTCGGAGAAGACGGATATTTTGAAGGAAGCTAAACGTACTCTCGAAGGCCGCCTTGCAGATATAGCGGCAGTGACAACCGATGGCAAAAGAGGCGATTATCTTATAAAGATAATAGTTGATGCATCTGCGTCAGATTTTGCCTACCTCGATAATGACGAGGCTTATTATGTAAAGACCGGAGCGAAGGAGAGCGTTCTTTGCGGAAAGACTGCGGCAGGTGCGTTTTATGCGGCCCTGACCTTTGCGGATATGCTGGCAGCGGAGGGCGATAATGTTCTCGTACCCGATGCATACGTGTTAGATTATCCCGATTTTAAATACAGAGGACATACTATCGAGAGCCGTTACGGTACCGAGTTTTTGACTCCGAAGCAGTATTACGATATGATAGACTATTTCGCAGCCCAGAAGCTCAATAAGCTTATTGTAACTCTCTACGATTGCTGGAACTATCAGTACGATAACGATCCTGTCGAGTTTCTTTATATGGAGATACCGGGGTATCCCGAGCTTAAGACTCCGAAGAAAATAAAGTATTACTCCGCTAAGGAAAAAAGATGGGTACATGAAGAAAATGTTCTCCCCTCGCTCTTTGTAAAGGATTTCTTCGGCGACGTCATAGCGTATGCTAAACGTAAGAATATCGTTGTTGTGCCGCAGTTCAATATTCTCGGCCACAATAGCCTTATTCCGAGGATGATGCCCGATCTCTCGGCGAGAAACCAGAACGGAACCTCGAAGGAAAGGGGTTTTTGTACCAGCAACCCTGCAACCTATGAGTTTGTATATAAAATCATTGACAAAATTATAGATAAATACGTTCTCCCCTTTGGACACGATGAGATACATCTTGGACTTGATGAGGTGCAGATGCCTTATAAGTGTGAGTGTCCGAAATGCCGCGACATTTCCTGCCTGGATTCCTTCGTTGAATATGCGGTGAACATGATAAAGTACTGTAAGAGCCGCGGAATGAAGCATGTATATATCTGTCACGACGTGTTGCTTACATACGATGTCGATTTTGGCGAATTAAAGAAGAGATTTATCGATGAGAAAATTGACGACGTAACCGTTCTTGATTGGTGGACCTATGAGGATCCCACCGCAGGCCTCTTCTACGGTAAGGCGGATAAGGTTGATCCGATAGTAAGAAGCAGAATTAAGCCCTATTCGGGTTACCAGAACTGGATGGCTACACAGGATACGACCGAGAATATCCGCGGATGCGTGAAGCTTGCCGTGGAGCATGGCTTTGAGGGGGTGAATGCCTATACTACCTATGACCCCGCCTTTGATAAGAATTTTCTCACTATAGCTGACGTGGCATGGAACAGTGCGGAGATAGACAACTCGGAGGGCTTCGACCGACGCTACGTAGCGAAATACTATCCCGACAATGAGGAGGCCGCTCTCACCGCCTTCCGCGCCCTCTATGAGATGACGCATGATGACGTTCACGAGTATTGGCAGAACAGGCTCAACAGATGGCTCGACTACTATATGTTCAGCTACAGAATAAAAGAATATGATGAAGAAGGAAAGCTGCATCTGAAGCTGAAGAACTTCCCGGGCGATTGCTTTAACCGTCTTATAAATTCCGACAGAGTTGATGTTGCGTATCTCGAGATGCTGAAGAAAAACTCGAAGGTTATCATAAATTTCTTCGAGAACAGCGGAAGATACGACCTCATCAACGATACTTGGCTTCTTAACGCGCGTTATTACGAGCGTGCCGCCGACGAATATCTCACCGTCCTCGGCCTTTACCGCGAGTATAACGACGGTGCGGTAGGCGCGGATAGGGTAATATCCGAGCTCACGAGGCTTGTTCTCGAGAGGGAGCGCCTCATGACCTTTGCCGAGGACGTGAAGCTTGAGCAGAACAGGCCTACGTATCTTCGCGATATGTCGGTCATAAGACAGTGGCTTGTTGACCTCCGCGACTATTTCCTCCGTGAGGTAGCAGCAGGCCGTAAGCCAAAGCTGGACGTAACGAATCTCGATTATGCGATGAGTGAACGCTTCGCGTTCTTAAGGTAAAATAAGAAAAGACGGCATCAGTGAACTGAACCTACGGTAGTTCACATCCGCCGTCTTTTTTATTGTATAACGAAAACCACGCGATAGTCGCGTGGTTCAAAAGAGGTTAACCGGTGAGGAAAAATCCTCCGTTTGTGGTATAATTAGAATTGACCTGCCAGTCGAAACTAAAAAACACAAACGGAGGATTATCTATGAAAAAG
>JAFTKH010000031.1 GCA_017453365.1 Clostridia bacterium | reverse complement strand
TAACCGAAAGAAAAAACGAAAGAAGTGAAGCATATCACATCTCTCGTTAAAACAAGCATATTCAGGAGAAGAACCGAGGTCCCAAGCCTGTGGTCTTCTCCTTTTTTATTAAAGCTTTTCTTTCTATCTTCGTTCGGGTGCTCTACCGTACGTATATACGCCTACGTTCACCCGAACAAAGATTTCTCCCCGAAATTAATCGAGCCCCAAACAAAAGACGCTTCGCACTAAAAATTCAGCACGTCACCTTTATTTGCCATTTTTGTTTTGCTGAATTCTTAATGACTCAGCCCCTTTCTTCTGCACACGGCGCGGTAGGAGCAATAGTCGCAGGCGGTGCGTGAGCCGTCGACGCGAGGTTGCGCCGATACGTCGCCCGAGGTCATTCTCCCCGATATCTCCGTGATAGCGCTCTCTATAGTCTTGCATATATCCGCCCAGCCCTCGCGGGTGTATTTTTTTGCCGCGTTGCTCCTTGCGTTACGCGGCGTTTCAGGGTAGGCGAGCGGAGTGAACTCCGGGTTCATAGCTCCGAGCGATATACCGTCGTCGAGCACCATTCCCTCGCGCTCGGATTGCCCCTTCGCCGCGGCTCTTGCCTCACCGTCGTCGGAATGCCTGACGGTCGCGTCCTTTATCGACGCTTTTGCGTAGATAACACCGCCGGGAATAAGCTCTCCGTCACCCGTCACTCCTATGCTCCTTCGAAAATCCTCTCTGTCCGTTTCGACTATCGATTTAAGATATAGGAACATCTGTAGGTTTCGCCCTTCGGCGAGGTCGCTCGGCGAGAACTCCTTCGCCCCCGTCTTGTAGTCCACAACACGCACGTAAACGTCATCGCCGTGCCTGTAGGTATCCGTCCTGTCAACCTTTCCGCGAATTATGATTTTCCTTCCGTCCTCTCGCACGTATACCACGGGATTGGCACTGTCTTTGGTGCGCCCGTCGGTTGAAAGCTCGAAGAAAACAGGCTCGTAGGAGCAGCCCGAAAGCTCGTCGACCAGTCCCTCGATAACGGGAAGCGCGGAGCGCGAGAGCCTGCCTATAGCTATCTTCGTCCGCTCTCTTCCGTAGCCGCCGCCGAGCTGCTCGGTGATGAAGCGCCTCGACGCCCCCTCGGTTATCTTAAGCCGCTCCTCCTCGCCGAGCGAGGCGAAATCCGCTCCGCGTCGCTTCACCTCGCGGAAGAAATCCTCGAGAATGCAGTGTATGAAGCTTCCGATGACGTTGCTGCGAAGCTCCGCGCGCTCCCCCTCTCCGAGCTTAAGATTGTATTTGAGAAAGTATGCGAAGGGGCAGTTTAAATACGCCTCAATCCTGCTCTGCGACAGGTAGAGGTCACCGCCGTAAATTATTCCGAGCGCCTCCTCGCCGAGCGACGCCACCTCGTTAGAGAGCTCCTCGCCCATAAGGCCGGGAGCCGTGCCGTGTCCCGTCTTTATAAGTGCGTCGCGTATCTCGTCGCCCGTCGCCTTGTCCGAGGAATGGAGAAGACGGAAGGCGAGAGAGGGAGAATACAGCCTCTCCCTCGCAGAAAGCTCGGAAATCATAACGGGGACGACCGTTTTTTTGGTAAGCTCCGTTATTCTCGCTATAACCCCTGACGGGTGTATCGGCGTCTGCGACGCGTCGCGCTTCGAAAAAAGCAGTGTAACACTGTCGCGCCCGAAGGTAAAGGCGCGCGTGAAGGAATAGAGCGAGCGCGCACTGTCGACCTCCGACGTCGGCTCAATAGGGAGGCCGAGAGATGAGAGCACCGCCTTGTCTGCATCGGTGAAATAAGAAGCGGCACGCGGGCCGCTCGGGAACTCGCCCTCGTTCACTCCTATCAGGTATACGTGGCGCTTGCCGCGCACGCGTATCATATCCGCAGAGCCTACGGTGACCTCGTCCACGTGAGAGGGAAGAGTGCCGATAAGCTCGGCAGAAAGCGTTGCCGAGAGCTGGTTTTCAAAGCTCTCCGCGTCCGCCCTCATCTCGCCCGATACGCTGACGAGCCTGTCGAGAGCCGTGCAGATAATACCGAATATCCGCGAGCATTCCTCCGCACGAGCGAGCTCCCCGAGTGACGAGAGCTTGACCGAACGCTCATAAAGCCCCTCCTCGAGCCTTATGTCGGTGAGAAAGCGGAACAGAGCCTCCGCCTGCTCCTTAACCGTCGTGGCGCGCTCGCTATCGTCGAGAAAGGAGAGAAGGGGAGCCGTCAGCCGCTCGCGCACGTCCTCGAGCCTCGCGAGAGCGTGAGCGTCGTCCTCGGTCAGAGCCTCATAGCCGCGCGGGTTCATATTCCAGCCCTCGGGAGAGGTGAAGCGGGAGCCGTCAATGCTCCATTTCTCTATATACAGCTCGGCCTCGTCGCTCTCCACGCGTGATATTCCGACAAGCCCGCTTTTCATATACGTTATTACGTCCTCGCGGGGGAAGCGCCGCATAATAATTCTGTAGGCGGTGTGAATAAGCTTCACCGCCTCGTGCCCGAGAGTACTGCGCCCAACCGAGAAATAATAGGGCACGCCGGCTGCCGAAAGCGCGCGGTCAAGTATTCCGCCGTACCTCTCCGCCGCCCCCGCGATAATCGCGAAATCCGAGAAGCTCGCCCCCGCCATTACTCTCCTCTTTATATCATCTGCGACGAAGGCGCACTCCTCGAAGGGGGTCTCTGCCGCGAATATTCTGACACGTCCCCCGTCATCATCGCTATTTTGTAAATATTCATTGTCAATTTCCCCGTCCGCCGTCCATAAAAGCTCCGAGAGCAGGGGGATTATCTCCGCCCGAGTCATATCGCGCCCCTCGGGTCTTACTATCCGCTTCTCGCACGCGGCCCCGTCGGCAATACGCAGGAGGCGCGCCGCCGTTCCCTTAACCTCCTTATACTCATACCTGTCAGAGCCGAGCCTCGGCAGGGTCAGCGATACGGTCACCCGACACCTCTTTATCAGCTCTGCTATCAGCCTGTACTGCGGCTCCGTAAAGGAGGTGAAGCCGTCAAGGTAAATATCGCACTCGAGAAGGTAGTCGCTATGCTCGGCTATCAGCCCGGCGAGGGCGAGAGTGTCCTCCGTCATATCACTGTACCGCTCGGCGAGCGTTTTCTTGTAAAGCGAGTAAATGAGGGACAGGTCGTGAAGCTTGTGCCCGAGTCTTCCGTCCGATATTCCGCCGTGCAGAAGGGGCGCGGCAAGCTCCTCGGGGCTTATTGCCAGGGACTCCATTTCCGATACCATAGACATAGCCCTCGCGACGGTTCCCGCCGATACCGAGGGGTCCCTTTCCGTCATATAGAGAACGGGCGATAGCTCCGTCAGCGTGCGCCACATAATGAGCGAGCGCAGGGTGGAGTCGCAGTATTCTCCGGAAATTCCGCCGAGAGTGCGGAAGGAGGTGTTGACAAATCTCGTGAAATTCGTTACCTCGAAGCAGAGCGGAGCGTCGGGCGGCAGATACTCGCACATAGTGCGCTCCGCGGTAACCGTCTCCTGCTCGGGGACGAAAAGATAGGTCTGTCTCCTTGCCGTGACCGAGGCCTTAATTCTTGCGGCGAGCTCGTCCTCGGCGAGCGAGGCGAAGCCGCCTTCTATGAGAGTCAGCATACCGTTATCCTTTCGTATTTTTCATCTATCATATATCCCTCGCGGCGCGAGGAGAGTATGACGCGCTCTCCCCCTGCCTCGAGCTTCTCACGTAAATAGTGTACGTAAACGTTCACGACGCCCGCGTCGCGCGCACCGTCCCAAACCCTGTCGATAAGCTCCTCTCGCGAAGCGTAGCCAAAGCGCTCAAAAAGCGCCGAAAACAGCTTAAATTCGACCTCCGTGAGGCTCACCGTGCGCTCGCCGACGCTCACCTCGCGAAGCGCGCTGTTCAGAGCTATCCGCTTCGCGTTTACCGCCGCGCCGCGCTCTACCGCCTCTATCAGCCACTCGTGTGAGAACGGCCCCGATGGAAGCTCGAGGCCCGTGAGCGCCGTGTCCCCGAAGCTCGCTCTGTCAATAACGAGCACGTCGCCCGCCATAGCCGCCCCCTCACTCTCGGCTAGGGTCACGCTCGCCCTTCCGCGCAGAATAAGCGCTATGCGGCGGTACAGTGCCCTGTCCCTCGTATATACCGTGACTGCCCTCATTTCAAAGACCTCGCTTCTAATTTATTAGAATAATTATAAAATAAAAGCCGCCCTGTGTCAAGCGGTGCGGCGTAAAAAACACCGAGCGAGCAATTTATGCAAGGTTAAGAGCAATATTTGCAATTGTTGAAGGACTCCCCGATATAGTATAATATATACGGAAAATAAATTTACAAGGGAGAAATAAAAATGAATAACACTATGCTTGAGGAGCTCTACTCCATAGGTCTTATTCCCGTTATTAAAATCGAGGACCCGAACGATGCAGTTCCGCTTGCGAAGGCGCTTATCGACGGCGGACTTCCCGCAGCCGAGATAACCTTCAGAACGAAGTGCGCGGCCGAGGCTATTAAGAATATAACCGAGGCATATCCCGATATGCTCGTCGGTGCGGGCACCGTCCTTACCACCGAGCAGGTGGACGCGGCTATCGCGGCGGGCTCGAAATTCCTCGTGTCCCCCGGTCTTAACCCGAAGGTGGTAGCGTATGCACAGTCGCGCGGCGTGCTTATGCTTCCCGGCTGCTCGAACCCCTCTGACGTTGAGGCGGCTCTTGAGCTCGGACTCTCGACGGTTAAGTTCTTCCCCGCAGAGGCGGCCGGCGGACTTAAGATGCTTAAGGCTATAGCGGCACCCTACGGCGGACTTACCTTTATGCCTACGGGCGGTATCAACGCGGATAACCTTCTTGAGTACCTTAAGTTTAATAAGATAGTTGCCTGCGGCGGCTCGTTTATGGTAAAGGATGAGCTCGTCCGTGAGAAGCGCTGGGACGAGATAACCGCGCTTACGAAGAACGCCGTTAAGAAGATGCTCGGCCTTGAGTTCGTGCACATAGGAATAAACAGCGATACTAAAGAGGAGGCGGAGCGCGGAGCGAAGCTCTTTGAGCTTATGTTCGGTATGCCTCTTCGCTACACCTCGAAGTCGATATTCGCATCCGAGGAGTTCGAGTTTATGTGCGGACGCGGCCCCGGAAGGTGCGGTCACATAGGCATTCGTACCCCCTTCGTTGACAGAGCTATGGCCTACTTTAAGAGAATGGGCTTTGAGTTCGACGAGACGAGCATAACCTACGACGAGAAGACGGGAAGGGCGAAGTTCGCGTATTTTAAGGATGAAATCTGCGGATTTGCTATTCACATCGTTCAAAAGTAAAGGTTTTGAGCGGTAAATTTTTGCGAAAACCGCCGTTTTCTCCCGCTCGGCGTACCCTCGTACGCCATCGGGGCGAAGAGCGACGCTTCTCATCAAAAATTTCCTCACTCAAAACATATCATTGATGAAATTTTAGATAAAGGTTTGGAACGGCAGTTTTTGCGAAAACTGCCGTTTTCTCCCGCTCGGCGTACCCTCGTACGCCATCGGGGCGAAGAGCGACGCTTCTCATCAAAAATTTCCTCACTCAAAACATATCATTGATGAAATTTTAGAT
>JAFTKH010000011.1 GCA_017453365.1 Clostridia bacterium | reverse complement strand
CTCCGCCAGCTCGTCGAGCGTGAGCCCCTTTGCTTTCCGCAGCTCCTTTAGCTTCGTTGGTTTCATTTTTCGTGTCCTTTCGCGCTTTTGATATACTTTTCGAGCCCCTTTTGCGGGGCTTTTTCTTTTTTTTCGTTTTTCGACAAAATTATTCTATCATAAAGTCACCTGATATGCAATAGGTTTTTGAAAAAAATCCCAAAAATCACTTGACAGGTTACTTTTTCTATGCTAAAATAGTCACGCAACAGGTAACTTTGTGCTTTCCACTAACAAAATATTACCTGTAGCGCAACATTTATTACTATTTACTGCAAACTTCGCAAAAAGAAAGCCGCTCGTCTTTCCCGCCCCGTGAGAGGCCTGCGGCACGGATGCCGCCCTATCCCCTAGGGCAAAAAAAGAAAGGAGTTGTTTTTACTGTGTTTTTTACAAATTACAGTACCTATGAGGGAGAGCCGATAAGGCTCTATCGGACACCGGAGGAAATCGGACGGGACATTGGCAACATCAAGGAGAAAATAGAGAAGACGGGAAATATGCTGAACGTAAGGAGCATTCTTTGCGATATGATAGCGGAGTGCGCGGAGGGCGACCCCGAGAGGTGGCTGCCCGCGCTCCGCGCGGTCGTGACGGAGGCAGAGGAAACGCTCGAGCTGCTCCGCTCCTTTAAGGAGTCGCTTGATATGCTCGAGGGAGAGCTGGAGGATACGCGATGCATGCTCGGAATATAAAGGAGAGGGAATACGGCTATACCGACTCGCTCGACTCACTCATCGTGTCGCTCTGCCGCGACTATGAGAGGCGCGAGGCATCAGTGCGTGACGGCAGGTGCACGGGTCGGACGGCTATGGAGTATAAATACATAAATCATAAAATATCCGAGGGCGCTATTGAGATAGCCGGGGAGAGGTACGGCCGTGTCTTCATAGACGAAATAGGGAGCAGGACGGGCTTCGCCTATTCCTCGGTCGACTGCCTCGGCGAAACGTCCTACAAGCTCTTAAAGCAGGACGTAAAATTGAATATCGCAAAGAAGCTTCACCTCATCGACTGACAGCGCCTGTAAAAAGAAAATTCAAGCGCCAAACTGTGACATTTTTCTTCCTTCCCGTTATGCTACAATGATGTGGAAAAGTCAGTTGGAGGCTAAATCGCGGAGGGAATAAGGATATGGAAAATGATAGGATAGTTTTTATGCAAAGGAATAAGACCCTAATAGCGTGCATAGGGTGTGAGATAGACCACCACACGGCGAAGGGTCTGCGCGAGCAGATAGACAGACAGCTTTTCATAAAAAAGCCCGATACGCTCGTGCTGGATTTCGGGAGCGTGCGCTTTATGGACAGCTCGGGGCTAGCCCTCATAATAGGGAGAGCGGAAACCGCCCGCGCACTATCTGCGAGCGTACGCCTCGTAGGGCTTTCCGAGCCGTTGATGAAGCTGCTCGCCCTCTCGGGGATAGAGAAAATAAAGAACCTTACCGTCGAGCATAACTGATAATGCACTCGGAATTTCGTTAAACTTTGTTGCGGTCGCCGCTTGGCGACAGAAGGGATAATAAAATGAAAAGAATTATAAATGAAATGAAGCTTCGCCTGCCCGCAGTGAGCATAAATGAGAGCGTTGCCCGCTCATGTATATCATCGTTTATGGCGGAGCTCGACCCGACGGTCGAGGAGCTCTGCGATATGCGGTGTGCCGTTTCGGAGGCGGTGACGAACGTCATAGTCCACGCATATAAAAATCATCCCGAGGGCACACCCGCCTTCATCTACATATCCGCAAGACTCTATAATGAGAGGGAAATAACCGTCGAGGTGTCCGATAACGGATGCGGCATCGAGGATATAGAGCGCGCCCGCGCTCCTATGTTCACGACGGGCGAGCCCGGCGAGAGGTGCGGTATGGGATTTCTCGTAATGGAGAGCTTTACCGACTCGCTCACCGTAAAATCCCGAGTGGGAAAGGGTACTACCGTCCTTATGAGAAAAATACTTGGTAAGGGCGAGGGAGCCCCGAGGGATGATGGAAAACGAAGCTAAAAGAAAAACCCCCTACGACGAAAACCCCGACCTTGTAAGAAGATACAGGGCAGGGGACGCCGAAGCAGGCGAGCTTCTCGTCGAGCGAAATTTGCCGCTCGTCTACAGTATTGCCGCACGCTTCAGAGAAAGAGCCGCCGACAGCTCCGACCTCATTGAGTGCGGCACTATGGGACTCGTGAAGGCGATAAAAACCTTTGACACAGAGCGCGGCTGCGCCTTTTCGACCTATGCCGTACCGCTTATCTTCGGTGAGATACGCCGTTTTTTGCGCGACGACGGCTTTCTTAAGGTGTCGCGAGAGGAGAAAAAGCTCTCCGCAATCCTGAACCGCGAGCGCGAGCGGAGAATGGACTCGGGCGAGCCGTACGACCTCTCGAGCCTTGCCGCCGCCGTCGGCATAAGCCTACAGGACGCCGCCTCGGCACTCTTCTCCGAGGCACCGGTGCGCTCGCTCGACGAGAGCGTTTTTGACGACGACGGCAGAACGACGCTCGGGAGCACGCTGTTTAACGAGGACGAGGAGTGCGCCGCCTTCGATAAGCTCGCACTGCACGCGGCGATAGAAAAGCTCGATGCAGTCAGGCGAAAGCTTATAATACTCCGCTATTTCCGCGATTTCTCGCAGGTCGAAACGGCGCGTGCGCTCGGTCTGTCACAGGTGAAGGTGTCGAGGGAGGAGAAAAAAATTATGGAGGAGCTGCGAGCGGAGCTTTCTTAGAGCATTGAATGAAGCAGTGCGGTGTAGCTGTATTATAGATAAAAAAGAAGCTTTCCGCCTCCGGTGGAATGAAACCGTAATTCTTCATTCTGCATTATCTATTCTTTATTATACAGTCATCGCCCATCTGTTTTCATCAGTATTCCTAAACTTGTTAACAAATTGTGAAGATTTAGAAAAGCTATTGATTTTTATATGGGCATAGTATAGAATATAGCTGTACAAATTAGCACTCCAATGCTTCGAGTGCTAAATCAAGAACGGAGGAACTTAAAATGAAGCTTAAACCCTTACTTGATAAGGTAGTTTTGAAAAAGGTTGAGGCTGTCGAGGTGACGAAGGCGGGAATACTTCTTCCCGGCGCGGCGCAGGAAAAGCCGCAGGTGTCCGTCATTGAGGCGGTAGGCCCCGGCGGTATCGTCGACGGCAAGGAGGTCGTTATGACCCTTAAGGCAGGCGATAAGGTAATCACCGGCAAATACAGCGGCACCGAGGTTAAGCTCGATGGCGTTGAGTACACGATAGTAAGTCAGTCGGATATTCTCGCGGTTGTCGAGGACTGACGGTTTTGAAAGGAGATAACAATGGCTAAAGAAATACTTTACGGTATGGACGCAAGAGGTGCACTCCTTCGCGGAGTTGATAAGCTTGCGAATACTGTCAAAATCACGCTCGGCCCGAAGGGCAGAAACGTCGTGCTCGATAAGAAATTCGGCGCGCCCCTTATCACCAACGACGGCGTTACGATAGCGAAGGAGATAGAGCTCGAGGACGCAAACGAGAATATGGGCGCACAGCTTGTACGCGAGGTCGCGACGAAGACAAACGACGCGGCGGGCGACGGTACCACCACCGCAACCCTTCTTGCACAGGCTCTTATCCACGAGGGAATGAAGAACGTCACCGCGGGTGCGAACCCGATGGTGCTCCGTAAGGGTATATTTAAGGCGGTCGATGCCGCAGTAGCCGAGCTCGCGAAGCAGGCGAAGGCAGTGTCGGGCAGCGAGGATATCGCGAGAGTCGGTGCGGTCTCCGCAGGCGACGAGACGATAGGCAGACTTATCGCTGACGCTATGGATAAGGTAACCTCCGACGGCGTTATCACCGTCGAGGAGTCGAAGAGTGCGGAAACCTACAGCGAGGTCGTTGAGGGTATGCAGTTCGACCGTGGCTACCTCTCCCCCTACATGGTTACCGATACCGATAAGATGGAGGCCGTAATCGACGACTGCCTTATACTTATCACGGATAAGAAGATTTCGTCAATTCAGGAGCTCCTTCCCCTTCTTGAGCAGATAGTTCAGTCGGGTAAGCGCCTTTTGATAGTTGCGGAGGACGTAGAGGGTGAGGCTCTTACCACGCTCGTTCTCAATAAGCTCCGCGGCACCTTTACCGTCGTGGCGGTGAAGGCTCCCGGCTTCGGCGACAGGCGTAAGGAAATGCTCCGCGATATCGCGACCCTCACCGGCGGTCAGGTTATCACCGAGGAGCTCGGCCTTGACCTTAAGGACGCCTCTATCGCAGACCTCGGCCGTGCAAGACAGGTGAAGGTAACGAAGGAAAATACCATAATCGTTGACGGCGCGGGTGATAAGTCCGCTATTGCCGACAGAGTAAATCAGATACGCGTTGCTATCGAGAATACCACCTCCGAGTTTGATAAGGAGAAGCTTCTCGAGCGTCTTGCGAAGCTCGCAGGCGGTGTCGCAGTAATTAAGGTAGGCGCAGCTACCGAGGTAGAGATGAAGGAGAAGAAGCTCCGCATTGAGGACGCGCTCAACGCGACCAAGGCGGCAGTAGAGGAGGGCATAGTCGCAGGCGGCGGCACCGCTCTTATCAACGTAATCTCCGCAGTTGAGGCGGTCGTTGCAGAGCTCGACGGCGACGAGAAGACGGGCGCGCAGATAGTAGCGAAGGCACTCACCGCTCCTATGAAGCAGATAGCCGATAACGCAGGCCTCGACGGCGCTGTCATCATATCGAAGATACGCGAGTCGAATAAGGTAGGCTGGGGCTTCGATGCATATAATGAAGCCTACTGCGATATGGTCGAGAGCGGTATCGTCGACCCCGCGAAGGTGACGAGATGCGCGCTCCAGAACGCCGCATCCATAGCATCCACCGTTCTTACCACCGAGGTCGTAGTCTCGGATAAGAAGGAGCCGCAGGCTCCCGTAGCACCCCAGGGCGCCGGAATGGACGGAATGTATTAATATAAAAGCTGCACACGCAAAAATCCGTCTTCGACAGAGGAAATCCTGCTTTGCAGGGGGCATGGCAGACAGATTTGATATAATCGGGGGCGTGTCCCTCGGAGTCCATTAAATTAACAGTAAAAAAAGAGCAGACGTACATGAATTTCTCTTGTGCCTGCTCTTTCTTTTTGTATAGGGGTCGACCGAAGAGAGTTATGCGCTTTTTGCAAAAGAACACGACCCCGATTTTTGGCTATTTTGTCCATTTGATATTTTTTTCCGTGCGTGGTAAAATAATAAGGAGAAAATGTTTCGGGGGATTTATGTTTAAGATAGGTGATAAGCTGATTTACGGCTCCGCCGGAGTTATGGAGCTCGTCGATATAAGGGAAGAGTGCGTAATGAATGAAAAAAGAAAATATTACGTCCTCGCGGAGGAGGGAGCACCCGTATCGTCCCGAACCTACGTACCTATGGATAACGAGAGGCTCACGTCCCAGATGCGCCCGTTGCTTACGAGGGACGAAATAGATGCGATAATAAAAGAGGCGAAGAGCGCCCCCGACGGCGAGTGGATAGAGGACAACAGGGCTCGCTCCGAGCGCTTCCGTAAAATAATTTCCTCGGGTGACAGAGCCGAGATAATAGGCATGATAAAGTCTATCTATACGGAAGGGAAGCGCCGCGGGCGCGACGGGAAGAAGAACTACCTCTCCGACGAGAACGCTATGAAGCGCGCGGAGAAGCTCGTCTACTCGGAGTTCGCCGCCGTCCTCGGTATAAAGGAAGAGGACGTGCCGGGATATATTATGAGAAAGTAGCAGGAGCTGAAAACAGATGGCTTTTCCGTTAACGGACAGCTTTGCCCGTCTGTCTTCATTATTAATTAAAAGTGGCTGATTCATTTCGGTATAACCGAAAGAAAAAACGAAAGAAGTGAAGCATATCACATCTCTCGTTAAAACAAGCATATTCAGGAGAAGAACCGAGGTCCCAAGCCTGTGGTCTTCTCCTTTTTTATTAAAGCTTTTCTTTCT
>JAFTKH010000030.1 GCA_017453365.1 Clostridia bacterium | reverse complement strand
GTGGTCAATGAAGAAATACTCGCCGAGGGTCGCGCCCGGGTGAATGTCAATTCCTGTTTCGGTGTGCGCGTACTCGGTCATTATTCTAGGAATAATAGGAACTCCCATAACGTAGAGCTCGTGAGCTATTCTGTTCACCGTAATGGCAAAAAGACCCGGGTAGGAGAATATTATCTCGGGCTTGTTGAACGCCGCGGGGTCGCCCGTATACGCTGCCTCGAGGTCGGTGTCTATCAGCGCGCGTATCTTCGGCAGCTTCTCAAGGAACTCGAGCGAAAGCTCTGAGGCGGTACGCTTGAGGTCACCCTCGCACTTATCGCGGTATTCGGGCAGATATTTGAGCACGAGCGATATCTGCTCGCCGAGGTTGAAGAGCACGTCCTCGAGCTTCGTCGAAAGCTCTGTGCGTGAGGAATAAACGTGATAATCGGGGCACTTGAAATAGCTCGGGAAGATTATACTGCGTATCTTATCGAGTAGCTTTATCACCTCTACCTTGTCTGGGTGAACGAAGGTATCCTTGATGTCTATATCGCGCCCGCGTGAATAGTCTTCCTCGAGTATGTCCACGAGGTGAAGAACGCTTGTGCTTATTTTCTTTTGCATAAGTATGCTCCTTTGCTCCTTAAAAAAGTCCTGACGAGAGATATCTCTCGCCCGTATCGGGGAGAATAACGGCAACGGTCTTGCCGGCATTATCGGGGTCCCTCGCAAGCTTTATTGCCGCAGAGAGTGCCGCACCCGAGGAAATTCCTACGAGAGCGCCCTCGGTGCGTGCCATCAGCCGTGCCGCAGAGTAGGCCTCGTCCTCCGTGACGGTCACAACCCTGTCGATAATATCGGTATTCAGCACCTCGGGTATGAAGCCTGCACCGATGCCCTGAAGTCCGTGTGCTCCTCGCTCACCGCCAGAGAGCACGGGCGAGCCTGTCGGCTCGACTGCCACGACCTCGATTTCGGACTTTTTACTCTTAAGATATTCGGCAGTGCCGGTGAGCGTTCCGCCGGTGCCCACACCTGCGACCAGAATATCTACCTCACCGTCTGTGTCGCGGTAGAGCTCCGGGCCGGTAGTCAGCCTGTGTGCCTCGGCGTTCGCCGGGTTTTTAAACTGGTCGGGGGAAAAGCTGCTCGGTATCTCGCGGAGAAGCTCCTCCGCTCTCGCGATAGCTCCCGGCATTCCGAGGGCTGCATCGGTGAGAACTAGCTCCGCACCGTAAGCGCGCATAAGCGCGCACCGCTCCTCTGACATATTCTCGGGCATAACTATAATAGTTCTGTATCCCCTCTGCGCGGCGACAGATGCAATACCTATACCTGTGTTTCCGCTCGTCGCCTCGATTACAGTCGAGCCGGATGCGAGCCTCCCGTCACGCTCCGCAGCGTCGAGCATAGCCCTCGCCGCTCTGTCCTTGATGCTCCCCGCAGGGTTGAAAAACTCAAGCTTGGCTATAAGCCTTGCATAGAGGGAGAGCTCCTTTTCTATTCTGTTAAGTCGGAGTAGGGGAGTGTTCCCTATAAGCTCCTCGAGCGACGAATATATTTTAGACACAGCATCACCCCTCATCTTTTTTATTATTATACCGTTTTTACCTGCGTGTGTCAATAAGAAAGGGACAATTTTAAAACATTGACAAAAGAGAAAGCAAGAGGTATAATTAAATCAAAGAAGGATTGTGAGGTGCGAAATGACGTATAAGCCGCTTTTGATAGGAATAGCAGGGGGGACGGGCTCCGGTAAAACTACCTTTTCGGACGGACTTTGCTCGCTTTTCGGTGAGTCGGTTACCGTTATTGCATACGATAATTATTATAAGCCGCAGGACGGGCTCGAATATTCCGAGCGTCTTAAGACGAATTACGACTGCCCCGAGGCGCTTGAAACCGAGCTGCTAGTGGAGCACCTTCGTGCGCTCTCTCGCGGCGAGAGCGTCGAGATACCTACCTACGACTTTAAGCTTCATACACGCTCGGGAGTGAGCGTATCGGTGTCGCCCTCGCCCGTAATAATCGTCGACGGAATACTCACCTTCCACGATGAGCGTCTTCGCTCGCTCTTTGATATAAAAATCTATGCAGATGCAGATGCGGACGAGAGAATTTTGAGGCGGCTTCGCCGCGACGTTACCGAGCGCGGCCGCGATATTGACGGCGTTATAAATCAGTACCTTTCTACGGTGAAGGAAATGCACGGAATATACGTCGAGCCGACGAAAAAGTACGCCGACATAATCATAAACGGCGGCAAGAATAAAATAGCCCTGGGTATCGTTGCCGCGAGAATTGAAGAGAAGCTTCGTGAGGTGAAATATGAGAGAGGCTAAAGGACGAACGGTAAGCATTATAGCAACCGCAGCAGCGCTGGTCGCCGCGATTATCGCGACCGTGGCCTTCTCTATAGGATTGCCCATATATTTCCGCCCCTTTTACTATATGCAGATAGAGCCGCTCGGCATCGAGGACGTAACAGGCTACGACAGAGAAACGATAATAGATGGCTATGACGAGGTACTGGATTATTTGACACGCCCCGGGGGAGAGTTCAGCGCGGGAGTGTTCAGATTTTCAGAGGACGGGGCCAGCCACTTTGCCGATTGTAAAGGATTATTTACACTCAACGCGTGGGCTTACGTTATATCTGCTGCCTTGATTATAGTGATTCTCGTTCTTGTGAGGCTGGGGAAGGTAAAGCTTTTGTCGCCGCTCGGCTTTTCAATATTCGGATGGGCCGGTGCGTCGACGCTTACGCTCTTTGCGACCCTTGGCGCTCTTGTTGCTCTCGATTTTGACCGCGCTTTCGTGATATTTCATTCGGTCTTCTTCCCGGGAAAGGATAATTGGGTTTTCGATTGGCGTTACGATGAGATAATCCTCGCTATGCCCGAGACCTTCTTTATGAACTGTGCGATACTTATCGCATCGTCGGTCATAATTATCTCGCTTGTCTTGGTTGTCTCCGCGGTGATTAGACGGAGAAAAACATTTGAAGATTAATTTTCATTATTCACTGTAAAACACAGGGGGACCCGACACTGTTTCGTGCCGGCCCCCTGTGTTTTACCTTATAAAGTTCGTATACGACTTCTTCTCTCGCTTCGGCTCTCCGTATTTTTCCTTCGCGTCGCGGATAGCTTTCATAAGAAACGCCATATTCTTACCGAGCGAGCGCATAGTGTCCACACCCTCGAGGTCCTCTCCCGCCTCGTCGTAGCTCGTGCCGTGTATCTGGTCCCAATAGTAGGACGAGGCGACGGGCATACCGCTTATCGAGAAATATTTGTTGAGAACGTCGAACGAGGCGGTACAGCCGCCGCGGCGCGCGGCAACTATCGCGGCGCCGACCTTCATCGTTTTGTCGTAGCCCGTGCTGTAAAACAGCCTGTTCAGTATCGCGAGAAACGCGCCGTTCGGCGCGGCGTAGTAGACGGGAGATGCGAGTATTATGCCGTCGGCGTCGGCGAAGCTCGACGCGAGCTCGTTTACGCAGTCGTCGATAACGCATCTTCCGAGCTTTCTACAGGCGCCACAGGCGCGGCAGCCGCGTGCTTCGAGAGCACCGAGAGTACGTATTTCACATTCATAGCCCTCGCTCCTTAACACTGCGCAAACCTCGTCTATTGCGCGTCGCGTAGTTCCGTGCTCGTGGGGCGAGCCGTTTAATATAAGCACCTTACCGTACGTATTATTCATAAGTCAACCTCGCTTTCATTCGGTACTTATATTATACTCGGGGAAAAGGAAAAATGCAACCGTAAAACGCGGCCGAAAAAATATTTTAAAGATTTTTCTTGATATTACCGCTTGCTTATGTTATACTCTAGTATGAGAAAGTATCGAGAAAGGACAAGCTATGGAAAAGAAATTCATAAGCCTTTTGTATCCTAACGAGGAGGCATCGAGGGAGGCAGAGGATAGAAGCAATCTTCCCGACATATCCGATACCGTGTGCGACGAGCTCGGCCTTGCGGAGCTTTTTGATATGAAGACCGCGCCGCTCTCCGAGTTTTTCACGAAGAGCGAAGAGGTAATTCTCTACCGCCACGAGATGATGAAGGATATACTCGAAGTGCCCGAGGTGCTCGCGACGCTCCGAGAGGTGCACCCCATTCTCGACGATATAATGGAGCTTCGCAGGCTCGATAACGACACTCTGACGAGCGCCGACTCATACCTCTACAGCATCACGGAAATAGAGCTCTACGTCAGCTGTATTAAGGCACTTAATCGCGGTATCGTCGGGGCGCGTGAAAAGCTTGAAAGCCGTGCGTGCCGCGCTCTTGCCGATTTCATATCCGAGCTGTCCGAGTCCGAATATTATAAAAATCTTACTGAAAAGCTTGATACCCTCGGAGATAAGGTGAGCGACATAAAGAGCATTACGGTAGGAGTAAATCTCGACCGTGAGCTGCGCCCCGAGAGCGCTGCGGTAATTTCGGTAAATGCGGAGAGCTTTAAATCGGGGAAGATGCTCGATAAGATTTTACGCCTTTCGTTCAAGAATGACAGCTTTACAACGATAGCCGAGCTTACCCCTCTTCTTAAGGGAAAGAGCGATAACAGGAGAGAAGCCCTCGTTGGTGCCTTCAACACCGCTATCGAGGACGTGTTCCGCTCGTCGGTCAGGGGCTGGAGAAATACGGTTGCGGAATACGTGCTGGAGAACACCGACTTTCTGCTTCGTCTGCTCCCCGAGATGGAGTTCGTCGCACGTGCGGCGGAGCTTGTCGGCAGGCTAAAGGCGCGAGAGGATTGCGGAGTATGCTACCCCCGTGTCGCGAAAACGGAAGAAAAGAGCTTTAGCGCAGTTGGGCTTTACAATCCGCGCGTCGCGCTCACCATAGATGAGAAAATTGTTAAAAACAATCTCGCCTTCGATAAGGATGCGGGCATTTACGTCCTGACAGGTCCTAACAGGGGCGGAAAGTCGGTTATAACCGTCGCGCTCGGCGCAGCGCAGGCTATGTTCCAGCTCGGACTCCCCGTCCCCGCAGAGTCGCTTACGGTATCCGTTACCGACGGAATATTCACGCACTTTCCCGAGGGCGCACTCGACACGATAGATAAGGGGAGACTCGGTGAGGAGTGCGCGCGCCTTCGTGAGATTTTCGACGGCGCGACGGGGGACAGTATGATATTGCTCGACGAGTCGCTCTCGTCGACGGGCGCTTTTGAGGCGTCGTATATCGCCGCCGAAATACTCTCTGCCTTTGCCGCACGCGGCGTCAGGGGCATATTCTCGACCCACCTTCACGAGCTCGCGGCGGCTATCCCCGAGATAAACGAGCGCTCGAGAGCTGCGGGCGGCGTTGCGGTTGATACGCTCGTCGCGGGAATTGATGAGGGGGAGCGCTCCTTTAAGATACACAGAATGAAGCCGGACGGGAAATCCTATGCCAGAGATATTGCGGATAAATACGGACTCTCCTTTGAGAACCTTATGAAGGGAAACTGAAAAAATGAGTGTAATTATAGGTATTGACGTTGGGGGAAGCACAACGAAAATAGTCGGCTTTAAGAACGAGGGCGGCGAGCGTAAGCTCATAACGCCGCAGTTTATAAGAGCCAACGACCCACTTACCGCCGCATACGGCGCGCTCGGTAAGTTTACCGACGAGAACGATATACAGATATCTGATATAGAGAAGGTAGTGATGACGGGCGTCGGCTCGTCCTACGTGAAGCGCGACCTTTACGGCATCGAGTGCGAGAGAGTGCCCGAGTTCAGCTGTATCGGCAGGGGAGGTCTTTATCTCTCGGGGCTTGACAGCGCCCTCGTCGTAAGCATGGGGACGGGAACTGCTCTTGTTCATGCGGAAAGGACGGGGAGAAACGACTATCTCGGCGGCACGGGTGTCGGAGGCGGTACGCTCGTCGGACTCTCGAAGCTGCTCGTCGGCGCCGAGGGCATCGAGCATATTGTTGAATATGCCGAGGAGGGCGAGCTTGCAAATATCGATTTGAGAATAAAGGATATAACCGCGAAAAGCTCCCTTGAGGGCCTGGCAGGTGATATGACCGCCGCCAATTTCGGGAACGTCTCCGACGTGGCGACGAAGAGTGATATAGCGCTCGGAGTTATGAATATGGTATATGAAGCTATAGGCATGGTGTCCATATTCGCGTCGCGCCACTGCGGCGTTTCTGATATTGTTTTGACGGGAAATTTGACACGCCTCGGCTTCGCAGAGCGTAAATTCCGTGAATTTAACGGAATGGGCTACGGCGTGAATTTCAGAATACCGAAGCTTGCACAGTATGCGACAGTAATCGGCTGCGCTCTGAATGCAAAATAATTTTAAGCAAAGCATTGTTTACATAATGCAGAAAGGATATCTATGGCTGAAGGACACGGAAGGCTTTTTAATACGGAAGATGCCTTGAAGGATGATAATGTTTCACCCGCCAAGAATGAGGCCGTAGACGAGCCGAAGCTTATAAGCCGACACGGCAAAGAAGGCGGTACCGAGAGCAGCGAAGAGCGTTTTGAGGCTCTCCGTTATGCGGAGCGATACAGACAGAAGCTGCGCCGGGGACGCGGAGCGTATGCCGCCGACGATACCGATGAAAGAGTTGCCGACCTTCGCAGAACCGAGGGGGAAGCAAAGCGTGCGGCAATGGAAAAGGAGCATAGCGAGGCGAAGGAGCATAACGACAGGATAGCGGAGCTTCTCTCCCGTATAAATAACAGATTAAGTGCCGACGGTGGCGCGGCGGAGAGCGCCGCCCCACCCCCCGACTCCCGAGAGGAGGATAATGCGGTGGAGGCGGAGTCTACAGAGCCGACAGAGTGTGCAACATCCGCTCACGCCGACACCTCGCATATAATTACCGTCGATGCGGGAATACGGAGTGAAATATTACATATTGACGGTATGACGCTTGGCGCTGCTCCGAACGCGGACGGTGCCGAGAGCGGCGCGGGTTACAGTGTGCGCGGAGGGGCTGACGGAGTTGTCTTCGTGCCCTTAAGAAGACAGAGCGCACCCGCCGCAGAGTGCAGAAGCGACGGCGGTGCCGTATCGTCGGCGCGGCAGGCTTGCCGTCCTGCTCCTTCCGGGGCGGAGTGTTGGTGCGAGGGCGCGGCAGAGACTACCGTCCGTGACCCTTATACGGACGTTCCGTCGGATATATCCTGCCCGCGCGACGACTCGCGCGATTTCGAGGCGTTTATATATCCCGACCCCGAGCGCGGATTTTCACAAGACCCCGAGCGCGGGGCATACGGCGACCCCGAGGGACGCGTATATACCGACCCGGAGCGCGGCTCCTACGGAGATTATGAGAGGCGCTTGTACACCGACCCCGAGGACAGAACGTATACCGACCCGGAGCGCCCTGTTTGTCCCGACCCGAGAAGAGAAGAGGGCGGCCTTAACGTGCAGGGGACGCTCTATGATATAGAACCTGCGGCAGCTTACGCAAGGGACGTTTCGTCCCCTTACCCCGAGGTCCCTGCATACACGGGTGACGACGGCAGCCTTGCAGCCAGCACTGATATAAGCTCACCGTATCCGGAGGCGGGCACTAATTTTATAAGAAGGCAAAGAGGGGCAGACGAGCTACCCGCCTACGTTCCGCCCGAGGCCTACCGCGCGCGTGCCGATATGCGCACCTATCCCGACCCGGAGGGGTTGACCTATACCGATGAGAGGATGCGTGAGGACGTGAGCTATCCGGACCCCGTGTCCGAGAAAACGGTGAGGGAACGCCCGCTTACTGCGAGAGAGAGGCGCGCGGCGAAGCGTGAGGAGCGCCGACTTTTACGTGACGACGCGCTTCGTTTTGCAGCCGAGTCGGAGCGCGGCAATTTTGCCGGTGCAGATATGCCCGACCCCGAGCACACGGAATACAGAGATGCAGAGGAGCGCGAATACCCGGACCCCGAGCCGAAGGGACGGACGGGGGATTTTGCATATTCGAAATACAGCGGTGATGAGGGTGTGCTTGACGGTGCAGACCGCGGCGGTAAGTCCTCGGACACTGCGTTCAGCGCTCGTACACTGCGCCGCTTTATGAAGCGGGCCGTGGCTCTTGACCTTAAGCGTATCGACGAGAGATACAGCTATAAGCTTCGCGAGCTTAAGCTCGAGCTTCGCGGCTCGGAGCTGCGTTTTGCCGATAAAAAGGATAAGCGCGCTCGCACGGAGCGCGAGATACGAAGCGATATTTCCGCCCTTTCGTCCGAGCGTCGTCACGAAAAACAGAGAGCACGCGCCCTCGGCAGGTGCTGTACTGCCGCCGTGCTTACGAATTTTGCGACCTCGAGGATAAGAAAAAAAGCGGACAGATATGCGCTGGTTGAATTAAGAGAGGAGCTTTTGCACCTTCTTACAGAGAGATATCACCTTGACGAAAGGCTCGTTTCCATCTACAGCGGCGCCGATGCGAGCGAGAGCTATAACGGGCGCTTCTCTGCGGAAATGAAGGGGAAAAAGCGAGCGCACAAAAAGCAAAGGCGGCTTGAGCGTGAAATCACTGCAAACCGCGTAAGCTACGCTTATAAAAAGAAAATTTACGCCCTTATGGACGAGTACGTTGAGCTCTCGGGCGAGCTTGAGCGAATAAGCTATTCCTTAAAGAGGGAACGGCCGCGCGGTAGCCTAAAGCGAGAGCTTAATAGAAAGCGGCGTAAGCTGCGTAGAAAACTTGCGCGGATATCCGACAATATCGAATATTACAAGAAGCGCGGTATAGAGCGCGCCGAGGACAAGCGCGTCGTGAGAAGAAATATAATTCTCGGCTGGATAGCGCTCGGAGCGCTCGTTCTCGGAGCTGTTCTCATCCTCGTATTCTGGGGCGATATCACGGCCTTTTTCGGAGCGGCTCCGAGCACCCCTTCCGTATGACAGAATGGAGATTAGTATGCTGATTTTTGGAAAAAGGAAAGAACGGAACCCGTACCGTGCCCCCTCTCGCGACGGAAGAGGTCTTAACACCGTCGAGGAGGCCGAGGCGGGGCTTGACTCCCTTGATATGAAAATCGAGGAGAAGCTCGCCGATATCTACGAGGAAAGCCGTGACGGAAAATTTAAGCTTAAGAGGCGTTACCGCAAAAAATAGAAGCAAAAACGGAAAAAAGTAAGAAATAGGTAAAAAAGTTCTCCAAAGCTATTGATTTTTAATTTATTTGTGCTATAATATAATACGAAGATAAAATGTAAGAAAGTGAGAGTGACCGCGAGGTCACTCTCACTGTTTCGAGTGAGGAGAGTATGAAAAAAAACGTAAGAGATACGGTGAAGGAGCTGATAGAGCCTACTGTCACGGAGCTTGGCTATACGCTTTGGGACGTGACCTATACGAAAATCGGGGCGGATTATCATCTCGAGATAACCATTGATAACGAGCGCGGCATCGGTATCGACGACTGCGAGCGCGTTCACCGTGCGATAGACCCTATACTCGACGAGCACGACCCGATTGAGAGCTTCTATTATCTTGAGGTATCGTCCCCGGGTATCGAGCGTGAGCTTCGTACCGACGGGCATATCGAGGCGATGATGGGAAGAGAGGTTGAGGCGAAGCTCTTCTCGGCGAAGGACGGGAGAAAGAGCATCATAGGAATTCTCGCTTCATACGAGGACGGGACGGTGACCTTAAGGGCGGAGGACGGCGATGTATCGCTTCTTCGCTCCGAGATATCCAGGCTCGTTACAACCTACAGGGAAGAAAGCTTATAATAAAATAACATAAAACTAAAGGAAAGGAAGCCCGAGGTCCCCGAGTGAGAGACAAAGGGCTAATCGGTAAAACGGAAAAAATGAACGCAGAGCTTTTTACAGCCCTCGACCTTCTTGAGAAGGAGAGCGGAATTTCGAAGGAATATATGCTTGGCAAGGTGGAGGAAGCACTGGCTAACGCGTGTAAAAAGGAGGTCGGTGCCACAGCAGAGATAAGAGTGCATCTCGACCCCGTGAAATGTGATATGAAGGTATTTCAGCAGCGTACCGTGGTTTCCGACGGAGAGGTCGAGGACCCCAAGTGTCAGATATCCTTAAGCGATGCGAAGGCGCTCTCGCGCCGCCACAAGCTCGGCGGTGTCGTTGAGACCGAGCTTAAGACGAAGACCTTCCGCCGCTTTTCAGCGCAGACGGGTAAGCAGATGATAATTCAGGCTATCCGTACCGCAGAGCGCGAAAATCAGACGAGAGCATACGAGGAGAAGCGCGAGGAGATAATCACCGCCGTGGTTGATAAGGTCGATATGATATCGGGCAACCTTATCCTCGATACGGGTACGGGCTACGCGACCCTTATGAAATCCGAGCAGATACCCGGTGAGGTTTATGACGTAGGCGACAGGCTTAAGGTTTTTGTCAGCGAGGTAAACTCGGGCGAAACACGAGGACCTATCGTTACCCTCTCGAGAGTACATCCCAACTTTGTAAAGAGACTTTTCGAGCTTGAGATACCCGAGATACAGGACGGTACTATAGTTATCAAGGGTGTGTCGAGAGAAGCGGGAAGCAGAACGAAAATAGCCGTTCAGTCCAGAGATGAGAACGTCGATGCGATAGGCTCGTGTATCGGTAAGAACGGTATGAGAATAGGCGCGATACTCGCCGAGCTCGGAAACGAGAAGATAGACATAATCAAGTACAGCGATACCATTGAAGAATATATTGCAGAGGCTCTCTCCCCCGCGAAGGTAATATCGGTGGTTATGGACGGTGAACGCTCCTGCCGTGTTACCGTGTCTCCCGACCAGCTTTCCCTTGCTATCGGTAAGGAAGGACAGAATGCGAAGCTGGTTGCAAGACTCACGGGCTGCAAAATTGATATAAAGGCATAAGCGTAAATGTCGGAAATAAAGCGCGAAAAGGCCCAGCCCATACGCAGGTGTACGGGCTGCGGCGAGCATTTTCCGAAAAAAACGCTGGTGAGGGTGCTCAGGACCCCCGACGGTGAGATAATTCTCGACCCTACGGGTAAAAAATCGGGCCGCGGCGCATATATTTGCAAGAGCCGCGAGTGCCTAGTGCGTGCTCGGAAATCGGGCCGTATTGAGCAGTCGCTCGGTTGCTCGGTATCTGCCGAGATATACGCGGTCTTAGAGAAAAACGTGGAAAATGCAGACTGACGGCGAGGTAAGACTCCGCGGTATGCTTGGCTTTGCCATGAGAGCCGGTAAGGTCACGCTCGGTACGGAGAACGTATGTAAGCTTCTCGCCGGGAGAAAGGCGGTGCTCGTGGTATGCTGCCGCGATGCATCGGAGGGGACGAAGAAAAAGCTTCGTACCAAGTGCGAATTCTACAACGTAGAATTGCGAGAGATAGAGATAGATACAGGCGAGCTTGGCAGCTTGCTCGGTAAGACCTACGGTCCTGCCGCCGCTGCCATCACCGACGACCGCTTCGCGAAGGAGATAGTCAGGTGTCTTGCCACAAACTAACGAAAGGAATTTCCTAATGCTTTAGGAAAATGTGAAACGTATGGCAAAGGTGATGAAGATTTCAGAGCTTTCCCGAGACTTCGCTATGAAGACGAAGGATATTATTGAGAGCTTCAAGGGCTTGAACATAGAGAAGAACAGCGGTGCATCTGTTACCGACGTTGAGTTCGAGCTGTTTATGCAGCATCTTACGAAGACGCACCAGATACACAACCTTGAAGAATACCGAGAGGGAAAGATTACTATAACAGCTCCGAAGCCCGAGCGTAAGGCAAAGCCTGACCCGACGCCGAAGGCAGAGGAGCAGACGGCCGAAAAGGCGACGGCGGAAAAGACTGCTCCGAAGCCCGAGGCTCCAAAGGAGATACGGACAGAGGAGAAGCCGAAGGAGCAAAAGCTGCAAAGACCCGATGGGCAGCGCCCCAGAGAGAGGGGGGAGAGAAGACCCGAAAGAGCGCCCGAGCGCCGTCAGGACGGCCAGAGAAGGGATGGCGGCTATAGCCGTCAGAGCTACGGTGCATCGCCCTCAGTTGACCCGTTTGCAAAAAGGCGCGAGAATATGAACGCGCAGGCAAACGGTATGCGCCGCCCGGGTGACGCTCCCCGCCGTGATGAAAGAGCCGCTGACAGAAGACCTGCGTCAGTGCAGACTCCGGAAATAAAGAAGGCTGCCGTGCCGAAGGCGGAGACTCCTGCGGCATCACCGTCGGTCCTTCGTCCCGCACAGCAGGCGCAGGCAGAGAAGAAGCTGAAGCAGGCTGAAAAGAAGCCGCAGCAGCAGGCGCCGAAGCGTGAGGAGAAGCGCGCCCAGAAGCAGCAGTTCAAGACTATAACGCCCACGATAGACAGAAGCAACGTAAAGGGCGGAGTCAATCTCGGCGGCGAATATTCCGAGAGCACGCTCGGTAAGAGAGTGGTAGATATGAGAACGTCGGACGTAAACCTCTCGAAATACGACGACCACTTTAACGACCGTTACTATTCCATAGCTAACGGCACGGATAACAAGAGTGCGAAGACCAAGCTGAAAAAGCAGGATAACAAGGGTCAGAACTCCAAGACCGCAAAGGATAAGGAGAGAGCCGCACAGGAGAAAATCAAGAGAATGGAGGCCGAGCGTGCAAGAAACAAGCAGCTCGAGATAACCGTTCCCGACGAGATTACCGTATCTGAGCTCGCAGTAAGGCTTAAGAAAACCTCGGCCGAGGTCATAAAAAAGCTTATGATGATGGGCGAGATGAAGGGCCTTAACGACGTTATCGACTACGCGACAGCAGAGCTTATTGCCGACGAGTTCGGCGCGAAGGTGACGAAGGAGGTCGTAGTTACCATAGAGGAGAAGCTCTTCACGGAGGCAGAGGACGATGAGGCAGACCTTCTCGAGCGCGCCCCCGTCGTGTGCGTTATGGGTCACGTTGACCACGGTAAGACGTCGATACTCGACGCTATCAGACATACGAACGTAACGAAGGGCGAGGCAGGCGGTATTACACAGGCAATAGGTGCATACCGTGTTAAAATAAACGATAAGGATATAACCTTCCTTGATACACCCGGACACGAGGCGTTCACCGCTATGCGTATGCGCGGTGCACAGTCTACCGATATCGCGATACTCGTTGTCGCAGCCGACGACGGCGTTATGCCCCAGACTGTTGAGGCAATCAACCATGCGAAGGCGGCAGGCATTGATATCATAGTTGCAATAAACAAAATGGATAAGCCGACGGCTAATCCCGATAATATTCTAAATCAGCTCACCCAGTACGAGCTCGTTCCCGAGTCATGGGGCGGTGACGTTATCACCGTGCCCGTTTCCGCACTTACGGGCATGGGCATCGAGGACCTTCTCGAGAGCGTTCTGCTCGTAGCAGAGGTTAAGGAGCTTCGTGCAAATCCGAAGCGCCGTGCGCGCGGACTTGTTATAGAGTCGAAGCTCGACCGCGGACGCGGCCCCGTTGCTACCGTCCTCGTACAGAACGGTACGCTTCATCAGGGCGACTACGTCATAGTCGGAAACGCCACGGGAAGAGTCAGAGCTATGGTAGACGATAAGGGCAGGAGCGTTAAGTCCGCAGGTCCGTCCGTTCCCGTTGAGATAATCGGTCTTGATGACGTTCCTCAGGCAGGCGACGAGATGAACGCGGTCGAGGACGAGAGAATGGCGAGAAGCCTTGCAGAGCAAAGACGCGAGCGCCAGAGACAGGATATACTTGCCGCTAATTCGAAGGTCAATCTTGACGACCTGTTCAGCCGTATGGCAGAGGGGGTCAAGACTCTTAATATCATAGTTAAGGCCGACGTTGCAGGCTCCGCCGAGGCGGTTAAGGCGTCTCTCCTTAAGCTCTCGAACGACGAGGTAAAGGTAAACGTTATACACTCCGCAGTAGGCGGTATTACCGAGAGCGACGTTATGCTCGCGGCGGCATCGGGAGCTATCATCACCGGCTTCAACGTCCGTCCCGATAAGAATGCGCTCGACTCCGCGGAGCGTAATGAGGTTGATATACGTACCCACCGCATAATCTATGAGATAATCGACGAGGTTGAGGCGGCTATGAAGGGTATGCTTGCACCTACCTATAAGGAAGTTCTTCTGGGTCACGCCGAGGTAAGGCAGACTATTAAGGTGCCGGGCGTCGGCATCATAGCAGGCTGCTATATCCAGGACGGAAAGATTACAAGACAGTCCCAGATAAGAATTGTCCGTGACGGTGTGGTTATCTTTGAGGATAAGATAGCCTCTCTCCGCCGCTTCAAGGACGACGTAAAGGAGGTAGCCGAGGGCTACGAGTGCGGCGTCGGAATTGAGAAATTTAACGATATCCGCGAGGGCGATACTCTTGAAGCGTTTATAATGGAAGAGGTCGCAAGATAAAACAAAAGGCTCCACTGCGGTGGAGCCTTTTTAATAAATAATGAATACAAATGGGCAAGGCCCATCTAATGATAATTATTTTGTTATATGCCTTATGTAGTGGAAGATATACTGCTGTGCGACACCTGCGTAGCGGCCGAGGGTCGCGGGGTCGAGCTTACCGTCAAAGTAGGTGTCGATAGCTCGCTTCATCCATACGTCAATAGGAAAGGCCTCGAGGTTAGCAAAGCCGAAGAGGGCAACGCAGGACGCTACTTTGTCACCGACACCGCGTATTTCCTTAAGTCTTTCGAGAGTGTACGTATAGCTTCTCGCGCCTGCAATAAGCTCGAGGTTGCACCTGCCGAGGGCAACTCTTTCTGCCGCGTCGAGTATGTACCCGTAGCGAAAACCGGGGCGCGAGGGGAGCAGTCCATCGGGTCTTGCGAGTATGTCCTCTGCTGCCGGAAAGGTGTAGCACCTGCCGCACTTCTTGCATTTTTCTTCACACGGGGCGGTGTCTATCACGCCCAGCGGACACCTGTCCGCGTTTTCTTTTTGTAAATAAAGATTTACACCGTATTCGGCGCATATTTCCCTGATAATCTTACGTATCCTCGGTATATTGTTGTTTTGTGATATGATGAACGATACGAGTGCTTCCCACGGGTCTTGCTTTAGTATTGCTATCCCGGAGGCGTATTCCGCTGCGTCCTTCAGCCACTCGCTGTCAGTGTGTGATATGATGTCCCTCTTAAGCTCGGACAGGTCGGTGTCGAGCGCGAAATACGGGCGCACCGCTCTCTCGAACTCCTCGTCGGTAATATCAAAAAATATGAGCTCCCCGCGCACGCGCTGGCCAACGTCGATAAGGAGGGTGCCTACGACGGTTCTGTATTCCGTAAGAGAGGGGATAGCTTCCACTCTTTCGTATCTGAAGCACTGTCCGCACTCCATAGTGTCGGTAAGGCTGTAGTCGCCGAGTCCGGAAACGACAAGCGCGTTACGGCCGAATACTGTTTTTCGAATTTTGGAAAACATTTTTTCTCACCCTCTTGCAAATATATAAAAATTATTGTATAATTATGTTATGTACTAGGTTTAGATATATTTTAACATATTTCGCGTCGCTTCGCAAGAGGAAATTTTCACAAGCGGAAAGAGAGGAGTTGCCGTGGAGCAGATATATACCATACCCGTTAACGAGGCATTTGACGAATGCAGGGATAAGCCCGAGTGCGGTTGCCCTCTTTGCCGTCTTTATAAAAAGCTTGAGGACGACGAGCTCGACATCATTCTTGGTGCATCTATGATGGAGCCAGATATACGGATACGGACTAATGAGGACGGCTTTTGCTTAACTCACTACAATATGATGCTAGGCCGCCGACGTATGCTCGGTATGGGTCTTATGATGGAGAGCCACCTCGCCGAGGTGAAGAAGATGCTAAAGGGGCCCGTGCTCTTCGGTAACAAGAAGGATGCGGCGAGAGCCCGGCTAAAGAAGCTTGAGGACAGCTGCTACGTCTGCTCTCGGATAGAGAAGAATATCTCGGCTATGATAGCGACAGTAGCTTATCTGTTTGATACGGACCCCGCCTTCGTGAAGAAGTTTAAGGCGCAGCCGTGGTTCTGTCTGCCGCACTACACCGCGCTTCTTGAATACGCGTCGAAGAAGATGTCGAAGAAGAGCTACGGCGAGCTCTACCGAGAGGCGTACGCAATAGAGGAAAGATATCTCGACGAGCTCTCGGGAGACGTCAGCTGGTTCTGTAAGAAATTCGACTACCGATACGATGAGGAGCCGTGGTACAATGCGAAGGGCTCCGTAAACCGAGGAATAAGATTTCTCGGCGGCTGCTTCGACGAGGAGCCGAAGCAATAAGCACACAGGAAGGACGATAGGAGAACGATATGATAATTGAGAAGATAGACATAAAGAGCTTCGGTAAGCTCCGGGATATGTCCCTCGAATTTTCCGATACCGTCAACGTGATAGAGGGTGAGAACGAGGCGGGCAAGAGCACTATTGCCGCGTTCATCAGATATATGCTTTTCGGCTTTGACGGTATGGACAGTGATGATACCCCGAGCGAGAGACGTAAGCGCATAAATTGGACTACGGGTCTTGCACAGGGCTCGATGACGGTAAGAGTAAAGGATAAAAGATACGTTATCAGCCGCTCGACCGTCCCAACCTCGTCACAGACGGGCAAGACGGCGTATAAGGAGGACTGCTCCATCATCGATATGGAAACGGGCGCTACCGCCTTCGGAAAGCTTCCTGCGGGCGAGGTCTTCTTTGGTGTCGGACGCGACCTCTACGAAAACACGGCATTCGTCGGACGTGTCGGCGACTCCTCTATAGACGAGGACTCCGTCGGCGCCGCGATAGAGAATATACTTTTCTCGGGCAGCGAGAAGATAAATAATCAAAGAGCCATAAGCAGAATTTCCGATAAGATGGAGTCGCTTATACATAAGGGCGGCGGCGGCGGAGTCATATTTGACCTCGTGAAGCGCCGCGACGAGCTTGAGGCCAGAATGGTATCGACCGACGAAGATAATAAACAGATACTCGTGAAGGAGACCGAGCTTTTCGGTATCAAGCGCGAGAGGCTCGACGCGGAGGATAAGCTGAATAAGCTCTACGACCTCGACAGCTGCTATAAGAACGTTATGCTGATACAGACCTTCGATAAGCTCCACGAGCTCGAGGAGGAATGCGCGGCAACCACAGCCGCATATAATAATTTTGTGGAGGAGAACACGAAAAACGGCTATGCGCCCAGCGACGAATATCTTTCTGAGCTCGTTATGGCGCGCCGCACGCTTGAGGACTCGAGCCGTGCACTCGTTGATGCGGAGGCGGCTCTCGAGCGTGAGCGCTCTGCTATCGGTATCACGCGTGAGATAGAGAGTAATATAGAGCTTGCAGACTCTCTCGGCGGTGAGGATAAGATACTTAAGGACGCGAAGACGGCGAAAACCGGAATTGTGAAAAATCTTTGCTTCTCCGTCCTCGGCGCTCTCGGTGCTCTTGCTACCGTCGTGTGTCAGATAGTTGCAAAGGGTGGCCTTGCCCACGTGGCGGCACGTATAGGCATCGGTGCACTCGGCGCGTCTGCGCTTGCTGCGAGCGTTTACTGCCTTTACCTTCTCTTGAGAAACAAGAACACTCTCGCCGCTCTTTCGTCGCGGTTCTCGCAGGAGAGCTACTCCGACCTTGAGGGTAAAATAGGCGTTATCAGAGAGGCGAGGGAGAAGCGCGACGGAATGATACGCGCAACAGAGGAGGCACAGGCGAGGCTCGAGGGAGCGAAGCTCGCGTATGATAACGCGAAGAGCGAGCTCGTCCGCATAGTCGTTCGCTGGGGTGAGGAGCCCCCGAAGACAGAGCAGGGCGTATTCCTTGACAGACTCGAGGCGAAGGTCTCTGCGTACCTCGAGAGAAAAAAGATACTTCTTGAGGAGAAGAATACGATAGAGCTCACCGTAAGGGAGATAAGACGCACTCTCTCCGATAAAAATGAAATAGACATAAGAGCGCAGGTATCTCCGCTTAAGAGAAAGGCGCTCTCGCGGATAAATCACGATGAAATAATAACGGGTATCGCGGCGTATAAGGCGAGGATAGTCGAGCAGGATAAGCTCGCGTATGCCGTAGAGAGCGAGCTTATGCTCTTAAAGAGCCGCTCGTCCGACCCCTCGGAGCTCTACTCGAAGATAGAAGCGCTCGATGCGCGTATCCGCGAGCTTAAGGAAAAGCACAAGGCATATTTTGTAGCCGAGAAGGCTATTGAGAGCGCGTCGGATAATCTGCGTGCGGGAATATCTCCGAGGCTTGGCGAGTATTCGACCGAGCTTATGGGAATTATGACCGATAAGAAATATACGAGCTTCGATATATCCTCGGGGCTTAAGGTGACATACCTTTCCGAGGAAGGAGAGCAGAAGTCGGTAGACTTTCTCTCGGGCGGTACGCGCGACCTCGCGTACATAGCCGTCAGAATGGCACTTATAGATATGCTCTATACGGAGAAGCCTCCGATATGCTTTGACGAGAGCTTCGCACATCAGGATAACGTAAGAGCACGCTCGATGATGAAGGCGGTCGGCAGTCTTGCCGAGCGCGGATATCAGAGCTTCATCTTCACCTGCCGTGCGAGAGAGACGGCGCTCGCCGACGAGCTTGTACGCGGCGCGGAGATATTTAAGCTCTCTGCCGGCGGTGGAACAGTATAAAACCTAACAAATAAGCTAGAGGACAGAAATGAGAAAAATAAAGGTACTGGTAGTGGGCGGCGCATTTATGGAGCTGTCTATGAATATGTATAAGGTGCCGAGCGCCGGCGAGACGGTAACGGACGACGGCGGTGTCGCCTACGTTCCCGGCGGTAGTGCCGTTATATCCTCTGCGGCTCTTTCGAGGCTCGGGGCCGACACGCACATAGTGTCGCGGCTCGGACGCGACCTGCACGGCCAGAAGCTCTATCAGTATTTTCGCGAGCTCGGAGTCGGAACAGGCGCTGTGAAGGTAGATGCTGAAAAGCCTACGGGGCTTTCCGTTATTATAAAAGAAGCGGATATGAAGGAGCGTCGCGTGGTATATCCCGGTGCTGCGGGAGAGCTTTCCTCGGACGATATAGGCGATGGGCTGAAGGCTGCTCCCGATGCAGTATATCTTAATCTCGACCTTCCCGAGGAGCTTATCAATTTTACGGTATCCTCCGCTACTGTCAAGGGAGTTCCCGTGTTTGTCAATGCAGGCGGTGCGAGGGACGGCTTCAACTATGAAACGCTCCCCTTCGTCGAGGTCTTCTCGACAAACGTGGAGAAGACGGAGAAGACGGTGGGAATAAGGCCGATAGGGGCGGACTCATCGCTCCGCGCGGCTCTTGCACTCTACAAAAAGGTACGCTGTAGGTATCTTGTCATAAGACAGGGTGAGCGCGGAGCATTTATCTACGACGGAAAGCACTATTTTATGATACCTCCGATAAATGCAGGAAAGCCGGCAGGCGGAGCCTGTGCCGGCGACGCCTTCTTTGCGGGAGTGGTTATAAGGTATCTGCTCGGTGCCGGAGATATAAAGAGTGCCGTGCAGTACGGCTCGGTCGTCGGAGCTCTCGCGGTGACGAGGCGTGGGGGAATATCCTCGCTTCCAACCGAGGCGGATGTAACAAGCTTTCTTGAAAAATATACCGGCTGATGTATAACGGGCGGCGTGTGCCGATATCACGCGTGAGTGATTTTCGTGCTGCCGTCCTTACAACTTGAATATAATCGGCCCTGTGAGGGTTATATGAACTATAATTTTGAGGAGATTACCTATCCGTCGAGTGACGGAAAAAATACCGTTTATGCGGAAATATACACACCGAAGCTGAAAACCGCAAGGGGGATAATCCAGCTCGCCCACGGAATGACAGACCACCCCGGGCGTTATTTGAACCTTATCGAATATCTTACGGGTGAGGGCTATATCTTTGCGGGAAATCACCACCTCGGCCACGGAAAAACTGCGGCGTGCGAGAATGATTTCGGTTATTTTGCAAAGGAAGACGGAATAGAATACGTCCTATCCGATCTTCACTCCTTCAACAAATATTTGAGAAATACGTATCCCGCGCTCCCTCTCGTGCTCCTAGGACACAGTATGGGCTCGTTTATCGCGCGGCTTTACGTGATACGGCACCCGCACAGCATGCGCGGCGTGATAATACACGGTACGGGCGGGCCAAACCCCTTGGCTCCTCTCGGTAAGCTCGTTGCGGGGGGCGTGTCGCTCCTTTGCGGAGAGCGCTCGCGGAGTAGGCTTATAACGGCGCTTGCCTTCGGCTCGTACAATAAGAGGTTTGATAAGGCGGAGGGGCCCACCGCGTGGCTCTCTCGCGACACTGCTGCGGTAGCGGGTAAGCGTGACGACCCGCTCGCATCCTTCACCTTCACAGCCTCGGGATACATCGACCTTTTCGATATGCTCTCGCTCTCGAATAAAAAAGAGTGGTACAGAGAATACCCGAAGGATATGAGAACGCTCATTATGAGCGGCGACGCCGACCCCGTAGGAGGATTCGGTAAGGGTGTAAATTACGTATACAGGCATCTTATGCTCGAGGGCTGCACCGACGTTGAGCTAAAGCTCTATCCCGAATGCCGTCACGAGCTGTTTAACGAAATTAACCGCGACGAGATATTCGCCGATATGAGGGCGTGGTTAGACGGTGTTATCGCATGATATCGGCACTCGCTATAACAGGCCCGACGGCATCGGGAAAAACAAGACTCTCGCTTGACGTAGCACGGAGCTTCGGGTGTGAGATAATCTCCTGCGACTCAATGCAGATATACCGAGGCATGGATATAGGCACGGCGAAGGCTACGGCGAGCGAGAGGGCGCTCGTTCCCCACCATCTTATAGATATAGTAGACCCGAATGAAGCCTACAGCGCCGAGAATTACCGTGAGGACGCACTTCGCGCAGCGCGCGATATAACCTCGCGAGGAAGGATACCGCTCTTCGTCGGCGGTACGGGACTGTATCTAGATACGGTCGCACGGGGGACAAGCCCCCTTTCTCCCCCCTCTGACCCCGAGCTGTCGGCACGGCTGCTTCGCGAGGCCTCGGACAGCGCAGGGAGACAGGAGCTCTATAGGCGGCTGGCCGCCGTCGACCCGCAGAGTGCTTCGAAAACGCACCCGAATAACGTGCGCCGGGTAATAAGGGCCCTTGAAATATACGAGCTTACAGGGAGGACGAAGACCTATTTCGACGAGCTGTCGCGTGAGGGCGAGCCCGATATAGACGTAACGACCGTATGTCTTGATTTTCACAACAGGGAAACGCTTTATAAAAGAATTGATGCGCGTGTCGATATGATGATAGAGGACGGTCTGGTTGCCGAGGTGTCTCGGCTCTCCGAGTGCGGCCTTCTGACAGAGGACAGCACGGCCGGAGGCGCTATAGGCTATAAGGAGCTCTTCGGCTATCTTCGCGGCGAGTGTACGCTGGAGAGCGCGCGGGAGAGTATAAAGCTCGCCTCCCGGCGGTATGCAAAGCGCCAGCTCACCTGGTTCCGCAATAAAACTGGGGCGGCGACGCTCTTTCTCGACCGCGAGGACGGCGCGATGAGGGATTATTTTGACATTTTGGCCGAGGCAAGGGAAATGCTCGGCTGCAAAACCTAAAGAGAGGTATTATATTAGGTATGAACGCACAGGAATTAAAAAGAATGCTACATGAGGGCGGGCTCGAAAAATATTCCGCTCTTTACCAGAACGTGAGGGCCGAGGGCGACAGGTTAATTAAGGCTATCGACTCCTTCACGGAGCTCTACGGTGACGGACGTGAGCTTTATATTTTCTCGGTTCCCGGCAGGAGCGAGATATCGGGAAACCACACCGACCATAACAACGGCTGCGTGCTCGCGGGAGCTATCGATAGGGATATAATCGCTATAGTAGCGAAGAATGACGATAACGTGATACGGTTTTCGTCGGAGGGATATCCCGAGGACGTCGTATCTCTTATGGATACGGTAGACCCTTCCAAATTTGAGAAATATACCTCTGCGGCCCTTATCGCCGGAGTTGCGAACGCATTTCGTGAGCACGGTCTTGATATCGGCGGCTACGATGCCTACTCGAACACAGAGGTCTTGAAGGGGAGCGGCATTTCTTCCTCTGCGGCATACGAGGTTATGATAGGCAATATCCTGAACTACCTCTACAACGACGGAAGGGTAGATAATAAGGATATAGCGAAATTTTCACAGTATGCGGAGAACGTCTATTTCGGTAAGCCCTGCGGCCTTATGGACCAAATGGCCTGCGCCGTCGGCGGATTTGTTTATATCGACTTTGAAAATCCCGCACAGCCGAGGGTTGAGCCGATAAACTTTTCGCTCGCGGCCGAGGGTTATGCTCTTTGTATCGTAAACACCGGAGGAAATCACGCGAACTTGAACGATGACTACGCTTCGGTTCCCGGGGAGATGAAGGCCCTGGCGGCAAAGCTTGGACGAGGCGTGCTTCGCGGCCTTACGGAAGAGGAGCTGATAGCGAAAATTCCCGAGATAAGAGAAGAGGTCGGCGACAGAGCAATTCTGCGCGCCCTGCACTTCCTTCGCGAGAACGGAAGAGTAGAGAAGGCTAGGGAGGCGCTTATAGGCCGTGACGTGGACGCGTTCTTCGACGTCATATCCGCCTCGGGAGCCTCTTCCTTTAAGTTCCTGCAGAACGTCTATACAACGCTGAACGTCAGAGAGCAGGGGCTCTCCCTCGCTCTTGCTATAACCGAGGGCTTCCTCGACGGTAAACGGGGCGCTGCGCGAGTTCACGGCGGCGGATTTGCGGGAACTATACAGGTGTTCCTCGAGCGCACGGAGCTTCGCGCTTACATCGAGCTTATGGACAGTGTTTTCGGGCGCGGCTCGGCTATGCCCCTTAATATCCGTCCTGTCGGTGCAACAAGGTTATTCTGATAAAAATAAAAGGAGATATAAAAATGGCAGCAAAGAAAACTACGGCTACGGAAGAAAAGAAGCCCGTGGGCGATAAGAAGACAGCTCTTGAAACGGTTATATCCAGAATTGAAAAGGAGTGCGGTAAGGGCTCTATAATGCGCCTCGGCGAAAATGCCTCGATGAACGTGCAGGCAGTGTCGACGGGCTCGCTTTCGCTCGATTTCGCGCTCGGCGTCGGCGGTATCCCGAAGGGAAGAATAACCGAGATATACGGCCCCGAGTCATCGGGTAAGACGACGATAGCACTCCACGTAATAGCAGAGGTGCAAAAGCAGGGAGGAGAGGCCGCTTTTATTGATGCGGAGCACGCGCTCGACCCCATTTATGCGAAGCATCTCGGCGTTGATATCAATAACCTTCTCGTGTCCCAGCCCGACTGCGGTGAGCAGGCGCTTGAGATAGCCGAAACTCTCGTTAATTCCGGCGCTATTGATATTATCGTTATAGACAGCGTCGCCGCCCTCGTTCCGAGACAGGAAATAGAGGGGGATATGGGGGCGTCGCACGTCGGCGTGCAGGCAAGACTTATGTCGCAGGCGATGAGAAAGCTCTCCGGCTCCATAGCAAAGTCGAATTGTATAGTTATCTTTACAAACCAGCTTCGTGAAAAGGTTGGCGTTATGTACGGCAACCCCGAGGTTACAACGGGAGGTAAGGCGCTTAAATTCTACGCCTCCGTGCGTATCGACGTACGCCGCGCGGAAACTCTGAAAAACGGTGCCGAGGTATACGGTGCTCATACGAAATGTAAGGTTGTTAAGAATAAGGTTGCCCCGCCCTTTAAGGTTGCGGAGTTTGATATCCTCTACGGCACGGGAATTTCCAAGTCCTCGGAGATAATAGATATGGCGATAAAGCTCGAGATAATAGAGAAGAGCGGTGCCTGGTTCTACTATGAGGGCGACAGGCTCGGACAGGGTAAGGATAACGTAAGAAAGCTTATCGAGAGTGATGCCGAGCTTATGGCAAAGCTTGAGGGGCTTATCCGCGACCGTGTTGCCAATCTCGGGGACGAGGGAACCGATACCCTCTCCGACGATGATTTTGAAATCAAGGACTTTGATGACGGGGAAATATAATACCTCGCTTTTGGTCAGGTCTATCCTTGGGGGCGGATGACGGAGTGCCCGCATCCGCCCCCGAGATTTTGGGGGTTTTATGGCAAAAGTTCTGTACGTTAAGGAGAGCCGTGTACGCGGATACGTCATCTTGGGTATATCTGACGGTGGCGAGAGCTCGTCTTTTACAGTGAATAAAATTACGTACTCGGCTATCGGCTCGCCGATACGCGGAAGCGAGCTTCCGAACGAGGAACTGCCGCAGCTTATGACGGAGGACGAGCAATTTCGCGCGCTCCGCCGCGCCCTTTCGATACTTTCCTTCGGTGATAACAGTAAAAGAGCGCTTGATGCGAAGCTCCGCCGTGCGGGCTTCTCGCAGGGCGCCCGAGAGTACGCTGTGAGAGAGTGCGAGGGACACGGATATATAAATGAAGAAAGACAGCTGGAAGCGAAGATACTCTCCCTCGCAAACGGGAAGCTTCACGGTCAGTATTACCTTCGCGCGCGTCTTGCACGCGCAGGCTTCGATATCTCCTCGGTAGATGCTGTGATAAGACGGCTTGTCGACATGGGAGAGGTCGATTTTTCGGCAAATCTTGAAAGGCTTGCTGAAGAAAAGGGAGTATCGGGAGAGGAGGAGCTGCGCGCGCTTGCTTATAAATACGGATATAAGCGGTAAGATAAACACCTGGCGGATTTGTTTTTATGTTAAAGAAATTTATAAGCTATTATAGACCGCACCTCGGTCTTTTTACACTCGATATGCTCGCCGCAGTGCTTCTTGCGGCCTGCAACCTAGTTTACCCCTTTATAGCGAAGGAAATGATAAACGACTATGCTTACAGAGATACGCTGACACCGATAATTATAGGTGCCGCCGTGCTTTTGCTCGTTTACGTAGTGAAGGCGGTGTGCAACTATTTCGTAGGCTATTACGGGCACGTCGTGGGTGTCAGAATGCAGGCGGATATGCGCCGTGACCTCTTCTCAAAATATGAATCCCTACCGTTTTCTTATTTTGATAAGCATAAGACGGGAGATTTGCTCTCGCGTCTGACGAACGATTTGAATAACGTGTCGGAGCTCGCCCACCACGGCCCGGAGAATATTTTTCTTGCTGTGCTTATGTTTGGCGGCTCCTTCGCCGTGCTCGTCGGTATTGACTGGCGGCTGACTCTCATAATGTTCTCGGTCATTCCTTTTATAATTCTCTTCACTGTTATCTCTCGAAAGTCTATGATGCGGGCTATGCGTAACTCGCGCCGCCAGATGGCGGAGATAAATACTACGCTCGAAAACTCCATAACGGGTATCAGAGAGACGAAGGCGTACGCCTCGGAGGAGCACGAGAAGCGTAAATTCGGCGTTGTGAACCGCATCTTTGCTAGATACCGCTCGGACGCTATGCGCTCGCTTGGCTCCTTCAGCGCGGTTATGGAGTTTATGACCGACGCTCTTTATCTTCTCGTTATATTTGCGGGTGGAATATTCCTTTTCCACGGTGAGATAGACCCCGGCGAGTTCGCGGCTTTCTTGCTCTATATATCAATGTTCCTAAATCCTATTAGGCGCGTAGTTACTCTCGTCGAGCAGTTTCAGGACGGAATGTCCGGCTTCGAGCGCTTTTACGAGCTTATGAACGTTGAAAATGAAGAGGATACGGGTAAGGTCATAATCGAGGATATAAAGGGCGAGGTAGTATTCGAGGACGTGAGCTTCGGATACGAGAGTGACGACGGCTCATCCGAAAGACTTGTTATATCTAATCTCAATATGAAAATAGGAGAGGGAGAGACCCTGGCACTCGTCGGGCCGTCGGGCGGCGGTAAGAGCACGCTTTGCAATCTTATACCGCGCTTCTACAGCATTCTCTCGGGCAGAATAACCCTTGACGGCATAGATACGAAGGATATAACTCTAGAGAGCTTAAGGCGGAATATCGGTATAGTGTCCCAAAACGTCTTTCTCTTCGACGGTACCGTTAGGGAAAATATAGCCTACAGTAATCCGAACGCCACCGACGCGGAGATTATCTCGGCGGCAAAGCGCGCTAATATTCACGATTTCGTGATGACCCTCGAACACGGGTACGATACCGAGGTCGGCGAGCGCGGCGTAAAGCTCTCCGGCGGTCAGAAGCAGAGAATATCTATAGCCAGAGTGTTTTTAAAGAACCCGAAGCTGCTCATTCTCGACGAGGCGACGAGTGCGCTCGATAACGCCACGGAGATGCAGATACAGTCGGCTCTCGAGGAGCTCTCCCGCGGAAGGACGGTCATAGTCGTCGCCCACAGGCTCTCGACGGTGAAGAACGCCGACAGAATTATGGTTATAGATATGGGAGGTATCGTAGAGTCGGGTACTCACGAGGAGCTTCTTGCCCTTGGCGGCGAGTACAGCAAGCTATATGCCTATCAATTCAAGAATATATAAAATAATCCTATCTGTTAGAGGTAGGCGAGCTTTATCCATTTATGAAAAACGGGCGAAGACACTTTGTTTCACGTGTCCTCGTCCGTTTTTGTTCGGTTGAGCTTAAATTCGTCGCCCCCTCTTGGGAGCTGGAGAAAAAGCTGCCGAGTGCCTACTCGGTTTTCTTGAGCTTCGTTTTTTTCCACAGCCCCTTGAGGTCGAGCTGCGAGAGTATCACAGCGAGAAGAACGATTGCGGAGCCCGCATATTCACGCGGTGTCATAACCGTGCCGAACACGACGGCAGTGCCTATAACGCCGAACACACTCTCGAGCGAAAGTATAATGGACGCAGCCGCAGGGTCGACACCGCGCTGACCTATTATTTGCAGGGTGTAGGCCGCTCCGCTCGATATGATGCCGAGATAGAGCACGGGAAGTATCGCCTCGGTTATCGACTCTATGCCGACGGATATAGGCTGCTCGAATATAAGAGCCATTATACTGTTGAAAAGCGCGGCGGTAATAAACTGCACCGCCGACATACGAACACCGTCGCACCTCGGCGAGAAATAGTCTATAGCGAGAATATGAATAGGGAAAATAAGCGAGCATATAAGGCAAATAGCGTCCGAGGGAGCTATAGAAAGGTCGCTCTTTATGCAAAGAAGGTAAAAGCCCAGAACCGATATCGCGACAGCGAGCCATACGTTTAGGGGCGCCCGACGCTTAAGGGCGAGCGCATATATCGGGACGAGCACCACGTATAGCGCGGTAATGAATGCCGCCTTTCCGCCGTCGGTGCCGCTGTTGATGCCTAGCTGCTGGAAGAAGGAGGCGACGGCGAGCACGACACCGCATATAGCTCCTCCTATGAGCTCGTGACGGTTTACGTCTATACCTTTTCGTGAGACGAGCCGTCTGCCCGTCTTCATAGACACGTCGAGCACGGGTATTAATAATATAAGGAAGATTCCCGCGAGGATACTGCGCGCCGCCCCGAGTGTGAAGGGCGGAACCGCCGACGCGCCGGATTGCGCCACGAAGGCAAAGCCCCAGAGCATCGAGGCAAGAAGCAAAAGTGCGGGAGATAGAAGCCTTTTCATTAACTGTCTCTTTCCTCTCGTTTTTCTCTTGTATGTAATTATAGCATAATTAAAATGTTAAATGGAAGAGGCAGAAGAAATTTCAGTTGAGATAATAATAGAAAAAAATTGCCGTTTTTTGTCGATATTCAACAAGTGAGGAAATAATCTGCCCCGTTTTATCTAGCTTATCAATTGAAGAAGGGGAAAAGTATACAAATTTTTCTCCGATTTATTGTCTAATTATATACGTTTGGTCGGTTTGGTAAATTGATGAAAAACACAAGATGTTGTGATTATCCCCTTGACAAAACACAATATATGGTGTATAATGGGAGCACTCACGATTTTTAAACTTTATTATGAAGAGGATTGTATTATGAAGCTCATTAAGAGAAACGGAGCAGAGGTTGTATTCGACAGAGAGAAGATTGCAGCTGCTGTTAAAAAGGCAAATTTGGCCGTCGAAGAGAAGAATAGAATAAGCGAGGCCGCTATTGATACTATTGCCTTTTCTGTTGAAAGAACCTGCCTTGATTTCGCTCGCTCCGCGGGTGTCGAGGAGGTGCAGGATCTCGTTGAGCGCGAAATAATGAAGCTCGGTGCATTCGACCTTGCGAAGGCGTACATAACGTACAGATATAAAAGAGAGCTCGTCAGAAAGTCCAATACGACCGACGATAAGATAATGTCTCTTATCGAGTGTAATAACGAGGAGGTCAAGCAGGAGAACGCGAACAAGAACCCTACCGTCAACAGTGTTCAGCGTGATTATATGGCAGGCGAGGTATCGAAGGATATTACGAGAAGAATACTTCTTCCCGAGGATATCGTAAAGGCGCACGAGGAAGGAATTATACATTTCCACGACGCCGATTATTTCGCACAGCATATGCATAACTGCGATCTTGTAAACCTTGAGGATATGCTCGAGAACGGTACGGTCATCAGCGGGACTATGATAGAGAAGCCGCACAGCTTCTCCACCGCCTGCAATATCGCAACACAGATAATAGCGCAGGTAGCGTCCAATCAGTACGGCGGCCAGTCGATAAGCTTAACGCACCTCGCTCCCTTCGTGCAGGTCAGCCGCGATAAAATACGCAACTCCGTGACGCGTGAGCTTGCCGAGGTTGGAGTTACTGACTCCGAGGCTATCTCGAAGATTACGGAGGGACGCCTTCGCGAGGAGGTAAGAAAGGGTGTTCAGTGTATTCAGTATCAGGTGGTCACACTTCTGACGACGAACGGGCAGGCTCCCTTCATCACCGTCTTTATGTATCTCGGAGAGGCGAAGAACGAGGCTGAGCGTGCCGACCTTGCTATGATTATTGAGGAAACGCTCATACAGAGATATCAGGGCGTTAAGAATGAGGCGGGTGTTTATATCACCCCCGCCTTCCCGAAGCTTATCTACGTGCTCGAGGAGGATAACGTACGTCCCGGCACAAAGTATTATTATCTTACCGAGCTTGCCGCTAAATGCACGGCGAAGCGTATGGTTCCCGACTATATCTCCGAGAAGATAATGCTCGAGAGTAAGGTGGATAAAAACGGAGAGGGACACTGCTACACCTGTATGGGCTGCCGCAGCTTCTTAACTCCTTACGTCGACGAGGAAGGTAAGCCGAAATATTACGGCCGCTTTAATCAGGGAGTCGTTACGGTTAACCTTGTAGACATCGGTCTCTCCGCAGAGGGTAATATGGATAAGTTCTGGGAGATATTCGACGAGCGTATGGAGCTCTGTCACAGAGCCCTGCAGTGCCGCCACGAGAGACTCTCGGGAACCCTCTCCGATGCCGCTCCTATCCTTTGGCAGTACGGTGCTCTTACGCGAATTGCGAAGGGCGAGACTATAGACAAATACCTTCACGGCGGCTACTCCACGCTCTCGCTCGGATATGCGGGGCTTTGGGAGTGCGTATACGCTCTTAACGGCAAGAAGCTTACCGAGCCCGAGGGCGAGGAGCTTGGTCTTACCATTATGAAGAAGCTTAACGAATATACCGCAAAATGGAAGGCAGCGGAGAATATCGACTATTCTCTTTACGGAACACCCCTTGAGAGCACGACCTATAAGTTTGCGAAATGCTTGCAGAACCGTTTCGGCATTGTGAAGGGGGTTACCGACAGAAACTATATTACCAACTCCTACCACGTGCACGTGACCGAGCCGATAGATGCCTTCTCGAAGCTGAAGCTCGAGGCGAAATTCCAGAAGCTCTCGCCCGGCGGAGCGATATCCTACGTCGAGGTGCCCGATATGCAGAACAACATTGAGGCAGTTCTCGGTGTTATGGAGTTTATCTACGACCACATAATGTACGCGGAGCTGAATACGAAGAGCGATTTTTGCCAGGTATGCGGCTACGACGGTGAGATAGAGATTGGCGAGGACGAGGACGGAAAGCTCGTATGGGAGTGTCCCGTCTGCCACAACCGCGACCAGTCGAAGATGAACGTTGCCCGCAGGACCTGCGGATACATTGGAACGCAGTATTGGAATCAGGGAAGAACGCAGGAGATTAAGGAAAGAGTATTGCATCTCTAATCCTTGAACGGTGTATTTTGGCATAAATTTCCGTTTTTTGACAAGCTCGACGTAGGTATCTACGCCTTCGGTCAAAAGAACAAAAATTTCTGCACAAAATCCACTCGTTCAAAACAAAGCGGCTTGCCGGCATAAATCTCCGTTTTTTGACAAGCTCGACGTAGGGTCCAGTTGCAAAGGTTTATCTTTGTAACTGTTCGCGCCTTCGGTCAAAAGAACGAAACCTTAACCTTAAAATCCACTCGCCAAGAGCGCGGTACATTTGGTTTAAACTTCCGTTTGATATAAACAAAGTGGGCTGTCATAACCGTGGCAGCCCACAGTCATAGAGGTAGCTATGAAGCTTGGAAATTACGAATTTAAATACGGACTATCTCTGGCGCCGATGGCAGGGTATACCGACAGCGCTATGCGAACGCTCGCAAAAAGATACGGTGCGGAGTTTTCCACAACCGAAATGGTGAGCGCGAAGGCGGTGACCTTCGGAGATGCGAAGACGTTTTCGCTCGCCGCTATAAGGGAAGAGGAGGGGCCTGTCGCGGTGCAGATATTCGGCAGCGAGCCCGACGTCATGGCGCACGCGGCAGAAATACTCCTTGCAAGAGAGCCTAACGAGGGCTTTGTACGCCCCTTTGCCGTAGATATAAATATGGGCTGCCCCGTAAATAAGATATTTAAAAACGGCGAGGGCTCGGCGCTTATGCGCGACCCCGAGCTGATACGGAAAATCGTCTTGACGGTGAGGGGCACGTCACCCGTCCCTGTTACGGTGAAGCTGCGCGCGGGAATTGACGGCGAGAACCGTAATGCCGTCGAATGCGCTATGGCGGCAGAGGACGGCGGCGCCTCGCTTATTACCGTGCATGGGCGCACCCGTGTGGAGTTTTATTCGGGCAGAGCAGATAGAGAAATAATCAAAAATGTAAAGAAAAGCGTTCATATTCCCGTAATAGCGAACGGGGACGTCACCTCGGGCGAGGAGGCTCTTGCTATGCTTCGTGAGACGGGAGCTGACGGTATAGCCGTAGGGCGTGGCGCTGTAGGAAATCCGTTTGTATTTGCAGAGATACGCGCTGCAATCTTCGGCGAGAGCTACACACCGCCGTCTCTTGGCGAGAGGATTGATACAGCGCTTGAGCAGCTTCGCCTTTCTGTACGTGAAAAGGGAGAGCGAGTCGCGGTTGTGGAGGCGCGAAAGCAGATAGCGGCTTATTTCACGTCCTTTCGCGGGGCCTCTGCCCTGCGGGCGAGTATAAACCGCGCCGAGAGCTCGGAGGAGGTCAAGACACTTCTTTCGTATTTTGCGAAGGCGAATGGTGAAAATTCGTAAAATTATTTACTTTCTTCGTAATTTGTGCTAAAATTATGATAGAGGGCGTAAACCGAGTCTTCGTGCTCGGTTTTTGTTTTCCGAAGAGGAATATTCAAGGGAATAATATTATAGAGCTCTATTAAATTATTAAAAAAGGAGAACCGTATGAGTATTGCTATTATAACGGGAGCGTCGAGCGGAATCGGCGAGCAGTTTGTAAGGGAGCTTGCGGAGCGCCGCCTTGCTAGTGAGTTTTGGCTCGTAGCAAGACGCGCCGAGAGAATGGAGGCGCTTGCAGAGGAGCTCGGGATAAATGCGAAAATAATTCCCGCCGACCTTACCTCCGGTGAGGGAATAGAAAAAATACGAGAGGCACTCGAGAGTGAGCGACCCGAGGTCGGGTTTCTTATCAACGCCGCAGGCTTTGGAAACTTTGGCAGATTTGACGAGCTTCCCGAGAGTGACATGGAGCGTATGATAGACCTCAACGTGAAGGCTCTTGTCACGATAACCAATCTGACCGTCCCCTTTATGACTCGGGGCAGCAGGGTCATACAGCTCGGAAGCGGCTCGTGCTTTACACCGCTCTACGGCTTTAACGTCTATGCGGCGAGTAAGGCCTTCGTCCTCCATTACTCGAAGGCTCTTTACTACGAGCTCGGTGAGCGCGGGATTTATGTTACCTGCTTCTGTCCGGGCTGGGTTGATACGGAGTTTATAGGCAAGGCACTTTCGCGTGCGGACGTAACGCGCCCGAAAAGAATGTGGCCGCTTCTCTCCTGCCGCCGTGTCGTTCGCGGCTGTGTGAGGGCTTCGCTCAAGGGACGGAAGATGTACGTCACGAATTGGTTCACGAGGCTTCAGCATCTGCTCTTTAAGCTGCTGCCCGACGGAATACTTTCGAGGGCATGGATAATGATGCAAAGAAAGGGCGGTTCCAAAAATGAAGAGAGTAAATCTTAAAGCAGGTGCTCTGACAGCACCCCTTCCTCCCGTGCTTGTCACGGTCGGCGACTCGGAAAAGAGTAATATTATCACCATCGGATGGACGGGCATCCTCTCGACAATACCGCCGAGGACGTACGTTTCGGTGCGCCCCGAGCGCTACTCGCACGGGCTCCTTCGCGAGCGTGGAGAGTTCGTTATCAATCTCACCACGGAGAAAATGGCGTGGGCGGTCGATTATGCGGGCATATATACGGGTGCGAAGGTGGATAAATGGCACGAGTGCGGACTCACAAAAGCGGAGAGTAAATGCGTCGCACCGCCAACTGTGGCAGAGTCGCCGCTCGCCCTTGAATGTAAGGTCACAGACGTTATTAGTATGGGAACGCACGACGTATTTGTCGCTGATATTGTGAACGTGTCCTGTGACGAAAGTATACTCGGTAAGGACGGGAGGCTTGAGCTTGACCGTGCGGGACTCCTCGCTTATGCCCACGGAGAATATTTTGCCCTCGGCGAGAAGCTTGGTAAATTCGGCTTCAGTACGAAAAAGAAGCAGGAGAAAAGGTACAAAAACGCAACGCGGGTATCAGCCGAAAGCGAGAAAACGGGAGCAGAAAAGCAGCCATTCTACGTAACCGCCCCCGGTTATAAGGGGAGGAAAGGTCGAAAAAGATGAAAAATGAGAATACAGAGAAGATAAGGGAAAGGCTTCTGTCTCTTATCGAGGCCGAATATGACAGTGACGCCGCCTTCGAGCGTGCCGTAGGCCTTCGCGAGAAGACGGTGAACAATTGGCGGCGCGGCCGCTCTGCATCGTTTATGAAGATGCTGGGTGAGCTCTCGGAGATATTCCGTATGAACATCGGCGAGCTTATGGATATCCCGCTCTCGAGCACGTCGTCCGAGCTCTCCGAGGACGAATTGCGTCTGCTTACCCTATACAGAAAAACGAGGACGATGCCGCAAAAAATGCGGTCCGCCCTCGGTGAAACACTTGATAATACGATAAATATGTACATAACCGCTCATCAGGAGATGAAGCGAAATGAAAGAAGGCTGAAGCAGAAGGATAATAAGTAGATTAAGGGAGTATAATCACTATATAATAAAATAGGATATCACAGTGGAATTGTGGAAGAGTAGTTTGCGTGATGTCTTGAAGAATGATAAAGTGGAGTTGTATTGGCAGTCAATGCTTTGAAAGAATAGAGAAAACAGTTTCTTTGTTTTAAGGATTGTGCGGTGATTGCGGTAGCGGAATGATTTTAAATAACTGCCGGGTTCTTTAGCTGTGTGGCCTATACAGCTTTCCCTGCTCGGTTTTCCTCTTTTCGAGCTCTTGGCGTATTGCCGCGAGTACGGCGTTTTTATCTCTGTTCCACTCGGGAGCGAGCAAGAGCCCATCAGGGCAGTCACCCGTGAGTCTGTGGATAACGGTATCCGGTCTTATCCGCTCGATAACGTCTGCTGTGAGGGAGACGAATTCCGAAAGAGTAGGGGGCGTGTAAAGGTTTTTTAAGTACATTTCGGCAAGAGACGTGCCCTTCATAACGTAGAGGGAGTGAATTTTTACACCGAAGGGGTGCGTGGAATTTATAACCTCGACTGTGTTTAATACCTCGTCTCGCCCTTCACCGGGAAGGCCTATAATTATATGGGTGACGTGCGGTATTCCGTGCCTTGTGAGAATATCGGCTGCCTTTAGGTATACCTCTGTTTTATAGCCTCGGTTTATGAGCTCTGCCGTGGTGTCCGAAGCACTCTGTAAGCCGAGCTCTACCCATACGTCGAGCCTGTCCCTATAGCTCGCTATAAGCTCGGCAATTTCCTCGTCTATGCAGTCGGGGCGGGTGCCTATCGCGAGAGCGACGATACGTGCATCGTACAGTGCCTCGTCGTACCGTGACCTGAGCGTTGATGCGTCGGCATAGGTGTTTGTAAAGTTCTGAAAGTAGGCGATGTATCCGTCACTGCGGCTTCTTGCGAGTGCGTCCTCTACTTGCTCGCGTATCGGTTTTCTACCGTCGATATGCTCGCCGGAGCCGCGCTCTCCGCAGAAGATACAGCCGCCCGTGCCGCATTTTCCGTCCCTGTTGGGGCAGGAGAAGCCGCCGTCAATGCATATTTTACCGATTTTTCCACCGTACCTCGTCTTCAGGTAGCTGCTGAGATTATTGTAACGCATAAGTCCTCCTTCCCGCTTTCGTAATATTATAGCACCCTGCGCCGATATTGTCAAACGCAGGGTGCCGTTTTGTTTTGTCTTTTGTTTTATCTGTTCAAAATGAGCTTGGTGAGCTCGACGGGGTCAACTATGGTATCGCCCTTGTAAACTCTCATGTTGCCCGAGGCTATCTCGTCGATAAGGATTACCTCGTCGCCGTTGTAGCCAAACTCAAACTTAATATCCCAAAGGTCGAGGCCGATAGTCTTAAGGTCGTCTGCTACTATCTTCGTTATCTTGAGCGTCTGCTCCTTCATGCTCTCGAACATCTCGTAGGACATAACACCGAGAGCCACAAGACCCTCGCCCGTAACAAGCGGGTCGCCCTTCGCATCGTTCTTGAAGGTGCACTCAACGTAACCGCCCTCGAGGGGAGTTCCGTCGGCTATGTACTCGCCGTATCTGCGGATGAAGCTTCCCGTAGCGACAAGACGGCAGATAACCTCAAGGCCGTGGCCGAATACCTTACCGGGGAGAACCTCCATTGT
>JAFTKH010000013.1 GCA_017453365.1 Clostridia bacterium | reverse complement strand
TACCGTTATAATCATTGGCTATAGTAAGAACAAGGTTCACAGAGGACTCAAGCTCGAACCGTACAGATGCAACTGCCTCGGTAAGTGTAGTGAGCTCTGCCGTACCTGCATCAGCAGGAGTTACTGCGGAGTCAAATGCCGCAAGGTCTGCGGGAAGGGTGTAGCTCTCTACGTCTGCATTAGCTATATAGTATGCTTCCTTAATATAAGCTACAGCAGCCTTCGCAAGAGTTACAGCCTCGGCGGAAACACCGTCGGTTGCTACGAGCTTATTCGCGTAGGTAAGTACGGAGTACTCGAGAGGAAGGTAGAAGGTCTTCTCACCGTCGTTATAGAGAACAACAAGAGAAACAGCATCTGCCGCCTCGTGTGCATTAAGAGTTATTACGTACTTATCATAGGAGTTCTCACCGTCAACATAGGTAGTTGCGGTAAGAGCTGTGCCGTCACGAAGAATGCCCTCTACTCCACCGTTTGCAAAGAAATTAACGTTAAAGTCGGTGAAGAGCGAAAGGTTAACGCGAAGTGCGTTACCTACCGTCGGACGTGCAGCGAGCATGTAGTAGTCTACGTTCGTATCTTCATCGAGGGCAAGGTTGCCTGCAAGATAAAGGGCGTAATCGGAACCGTTACCAACAGCTTCGCCGTCGATATCCTCATAGAAGCTTATGGTCGCGGTGTTGTTAGTTCCGCCGACTACAACGTAAGGAACATCGTATCCTCTAATAAACTTCGTGTCAAGCGCTATCTTAACGGTCGCGTTCTTCATAGGAGTTTCATCTGCACCGGTAGAAGTATCGCCTTCGGTGCGAAGTATGACATATCTGTTATCCAATACGGATCCACCCTTGATAGTCAAGGTAACGTCGTAAGCCCTGGCGCCGGATACGTTAAGAACAGCGAAATTGATAAGCTTAGTATTATCGATGATATACTCAGCGTCGGTATCCGCCACTCCTACAGCTCTCGTAGCTATATTTGCTCCGTTTGCAGCCTTTACGGTACAATCCTTCAAGCTGACTACGGTAGCACCGCCGTCATTCAAAAGATGCTGATGCGTATTAATATCAACTTTTTCGAAGTAGAGCTCAGTTCCGGGACGAGGCTGCAAAGCACTGGACGCCAACGTAAAATTAAGATTACCGTTCTTAAAGATTATCGTACGGGGAAGAACCTTGCCGGAAATGTTCTGTTCGATATTAGCATACTCACCTTTACCAAACTGTAACGAGCTCCCGTTCGTATAAGTCACGGTAAATCCGTTTAACTCAAAGGTAAGGTCGTAATCATAGAATGTAGCCAAAGCAGAAATTTCGGCATCATCATAGAACTTGATAACAGAGCCGTCTGCGTGAAGAAGAGTACTCTCGGATATTACAGCTTCGGTCCATACGCGATTCGCTATTCTCTCTTCGGTCGTGCCGAAGGCCGGGGCCCACTCAATAATTTTATAGAGAGTAGGATCAAACGAATCAACGATCTTTACCATTCCGCTTTCCTGTCTTACTGCATACCAATCGGCTATTGCAGTACCGCCAGAGGTAACGTTCATCTTAAGGGTCGTATCACTCTCACCGGCAATAGTCTTATAGTTGTTGAGAGAATTAAGGCTACTAGCAGGGGTGGAATGGTTGGTATAGCTCTCCAGATACTTACCGGAGAGGACGTTCGCAGTTGCCTGGAAGCCCTGCTCGAAATTAATTATCGTGGGAACGGTATATGCACCGTATGTACCTGTGTTCGAGGGTGCACGGTTCATCTGGAAGAACGGTGTGCCGAAAGCATCTATAGTACAGTCCTTATCGAAGTTTACCACAGCATATTCGTTAATCGTTTTTCCTATGGCGTAAGTAAATTCAAATACGGGAGCGGAAATGTAATCGGCAACAAAGTCCGTATCGATGAAGTTTATTGCTTTCACACCCGAAGAGGTGTCGAGCGAAATCATCATATACGCGCCCTGCTTGTTAATATTTACGGTACAGCCATCAAGCTCAAGGGTCGCACAGCCTGCATCATAAAGGAAGTTAGCTACGTTAACCTGCCAAACAATGTCCTTCATCTTCAAGGTAGTATCCTGCCTCGGCTGAAGCTGACCGTTAATGTGAACCAACTCACCATTACGAAGCTCAAGCGATGCGTCCGGATGCGAATAAGACGAGCCACCTATCCTGAAGGCGTTATTCATCGTAAGAGTTTGATTATTTAGGTCTATGATCAATTTCTGTGTCTGACCGATTATCATCTGCCCGTCAGCCTTCAAAATTTCGGTAGACTGATAGAGGCGAACGTAGCCGGGCACATAACCCGAAACACCGTAAATTGTACCGTTGTCATCGGTAGTTCCTACATGCGCACGCTTCATCGTGGTAGTGTAGTTAGCTGCGGTGCTGTCGGCATTCTGATACCAATAGTCGGGAGCAATACCGAGCTTATAATCTTCCTCGCTTGCCCATACGCCGTAGAGAATACCGGTGTAGGTATCATCGGGCGACCAAGGTACGTAAACAATTTTTCCTGTTTCGTCGAGCTCATAGTCAGTGAGTCCATCGAGCGAGGTGATAACGGTATAAACATCAGTAGTCTTATTGTAGAGATACCAGTAGTCGCCTGCGTATGCCTCACCCGTAGTGGAATCGATGTAAACGAGAGCATCTACATCAAAATCAGCAGCGGAAACGGTGGTATCAGTCCAAGTCTTAACAATTACATCACCGCTCTCGTCATATTTAACGAAAGTGTAGCCTGCAAGGGTATCAACTACCCCGTAGCTATCGGTTGCTTCATCATATATGACATAGCCTTCGCCGTTAAACCCGGTCAGAACTGCAAGTCCGGCAGCATTAGTAGGAAGGATCCAATTTGCTATCTCTTCAGTAGTTCCGGGCACAACAACCTTAACGCTGAGAACTGTTGCATCGTCAACATATACCTGATAGTTTTCGGAGGTCGAATCTACAGCCTCGTAGTACATACCAATAAAATCGGTTGTGGGTTCATCAACAAGGGAAGACGTAACTGCAAAGCCCTCCTCAAGATATATAGTAGTGCCGGTATATGCTTCAGTAGTATCTTTAAAATGATGGTGTCCCAACCAAAGAGCATTTTCGGTCGCACAGGTGAGGGAAGATTCGCTATCAAAAAGAATTTCAAATCCATATTCCCATCCGGAAAAATTCTTTGTTGAGAATATACCGGAAAGATTATTCTTATCCATGGTTCCAATAGCAGTATTTGTAAGCTCGAGCTGAGTCCCTATAAAGCTTACCTTCTGCGTGCCATAGTTTTGACCGATTTTAAAAGGAACCTGGCCTGAAAGGGTTACAGCACAATCCTTGAATGTAAGATCTCCACCCGAACAATAACCGAATTGAGTACCGTTTATCGTCATGTTTTCAAACGTAAGGCTTGAACCATATTCCGGTCTTATCTGGCCGCTAGTAAAAGTCCAAGTACCGTTCTTCATTGTCATGGTACACGGATAATTCCTGTCGCCATAGTATCCATATCTAAAATTCTTCGAGCTTGTCATAGAGTGTCCGTTGAAATTCAAGACAATATCCAAGTTCTTCTGATAAAATGCCGCGGTGTCCTGCCAAGTAACATCGTCAAAGAAAACAACATAATTGGTGAGTCCCGCCTGCTGAAGCATAGCTCCTGTTAACCCCTTATTTGTTTCTTGATCGATTTCATCGGTCAAGTTGGTCTTAATGGGATCTACTGTACCGGACAAGTAGTCATCCTCACTAGCCCATACTGCGTAATAAATGGTTGACTCGTCGACATCCGCCGTCGCCGCATCGTCGGTAGGAGTCCACGGGGTGGTCGTGGTTTCTTCCGCGAATGCTGCAACTGCGAGAATACCGCCGAGGAGTGCTACTACTAAGAGGAGCACTAGGTATTTTGCGAGTTTTTTCATGTTTTTTTCCTTTCTTTGTTATTTTTTATATTTTTGGAGTTGCGCGCTAGATTAATCTCAAAGGCGGGAGCCTTTGGAATACTGAAGAATGATTAAGACAGATGAGCTCTGCTCATCTAATGAATAATGAATGACTATGGTCATTTTTCGCATAAGCGAAAAATTTCTATTGTTTTATAATGTTATTGTTCTTTGCCATGTTGATAGACGCTATCAAAAGCTTCTTAATATTTGCTTCGACAGAACGTACTCCTTCTTCTCTCGCGTTAAATATCCGTGAAGCTTTACTATTCGAGATGCGAAAGCAATAGATTTATCTATCAGCAAATTTTCTTTAACATCACTCATTCTTCATTATCCGATTAGTAAAACGGATTTTTTAGCAGTGAATAATGAAGATTGAACTCCGAATGAACTATGAGTTATTCATTAGATGGCACAGCCATCTGTCTTCATCATTCACTAGTGCGCCCCGAGGGGCGCCCCCGCCGATTACTCGGCGGCAGGCGGGGTTTCGGGCTCGGCGGTTTTCAGACCTATGAGCCCCTCCGCGATTGACGTAACGTTCTTCGCGTCGGTAGAGATTTTACCCTGGAACTTATCGTATTTTGCCTTCGCTTCGTCGTAGGCGGCTATAGCGGCCACTAAAACGTCAGAGGTGTTATTCCGTGCATTTTTCTTCACTATCGCGTATTCGATATCGGAGAGTGCGCGGAAGAAGGCTTCCCTGTCTTTACCAAGGTATGAGCCCGACTGTATATAGGGGGAGAGCATTCCGTCTGCCGCTATTACGGTGGAGAGCTGTGCTTCCGGACGGTACTCGACGTTATCCCCGTCGACAAGACTGTTATCGATGTCCTCACGGGTATCGGGGCCGGGCATCCACTCCTCCATCGGGGGCAGCGCATTAACGTTACCTGACCAGCCGAGGCTATATCCGAGCTCTATCGGAGCTTCCTCGTCTATCAATTCTATGACTACGGCGAGCTCAAATTTCAGCGTATTGACACCAGATATTACGAGCTTTTTAATATGATCTCTCGAGCCCTCGTCGATGCCCTTCATAGCGAGGGAGTAGCCCTCTCTCGGCGTTGCGTCGAAGACGAACTGTCCTTCGGTTTCTGTCGAGGCATCCCATATCTCGAATTTAAAGCCTCTGTTCGCGGTAATAAGATTTACACGCAGGGTTTTTCTATTACCTTCGGAATCGGACTTCGAGCGCATTATTACCGTTCTGCCGTCGTCGGACACCGTATACTCGGTGACGTTATTTGTATTGAAGTGTGCGAACCAGTAGAGGTCCTGGACGAGAACCATTGATACCTCATCCTGGATAACTACGGTTTTTCTATCGTTTGTCAAGAGCATACCGCGCCTAGCATAGGTGACGTTCTCCGAACCGCCGTAGACGGCAGACATATCGAGAACTGCGGCAGAGCCGTATTCGTTCGAGACGCTGGACACTAGTGTACCGCCTTGTTCAAGCACCTGGCCGTGCGGTATAGTATCCTGCATAGAGCCGATCGCGAGGACGTTATTACCGAGGGTTGAATACCTATAGTAGCCCGACGCGAGGCCTCCTCCGTAGAGGTTATAGTCATCGGCGCCGAGGTCGAAGAACCAACGTACACCGCCGTTCTCGTAGATCCAGTTACCCGAGTCGTACTGACCGTGGGCGACGTTATTCTTACCGCCCATAATTCCCGCCCAGAGGGTGCCGGGCTCCCACGAGGCACGGGTCAAGAAGCCATCTATCGACTCCATAGCGAAATCGAGGCCAAGATCGACGTTACCCGCTTCTACCAAGTCCTTATCGTACCATAGGCAGTCGTAGCGGAATATTTCCTTACCGTTATTTATGTGGCTATAGCGTATCGCTGCGTATTCCGGGTTATCGTAGACCTCTGCGGAGAGGTAGTACCAATAGGATGGCTGCGTACCCTCCCAGTCGTCGTGGTAGTTCCAGCGGTTATAGGCATTAGACTCTACGTGACAGCCGTAGTAATCGGTGATATCGAGACCGGGGTTCTGCGAGAAGCCGAAATCGGTTCCCAGCGCTACGTTACAGGTTTCGATAATCCAGAGTATCATTCTCGAGGTAGCGCTCCAATATCCGGCGGACTCACGGTAGGAGCCGTCGAAGCCGATGTAGGTCATACCGCGCGCACCGAAGGCCTGGAGCGATTTCACAGCGGTCTCTGCGGAGGTAAGCGCGTAGGTCTCGGAGTCCATAACGGCGAGAGACGCGACGAGCATACCGAGACAGCAGACGGGGTTCCAGTTACCTATGTGATGCGTCCATGAGCTCGAGTCACCGCCGCCGACACGGCCGAGGTGCTCACAGGGGAGGCCATTAACGACTCTCCAGCCCTCGTAGACGCCGTTCTCGTAGATACGCTTCGCGAGGTGATCTACGTCGTAGCCGTACTCGACGTAGGCGTTATATAGCCAGTCGTAGCTGACAGCTATGGGACGCGAGGAGTTCGCGCAATTAAGGAAGTGGCCGGGGCCCCAGTGCTCCCACTCACAGAGAGCGGCAGTCCATTCGTAGGCGAAATGGACGTATTTCTCGTCCTTTGTCACCTGGTAGGCGAAGGCGGCCGACTCAAGAGCTATTGCAAGACAGCTCTCACCGTCGGAGAGGACGTTAAGACGTCCGCCCGCGGGGTCGTAGCCGTTCGAATCCTGATAGGGCATGACGGAAACCGAGTGATTACCCTCGGTCTGGGTCGTATCCCAGCTTACGATGCCCTCGGAGTTAGGCTTCCACTGTCCTTCCTTCAAGCCTGCGTAGTTACCGTTCTCGTCGAAGAGAGCCCATTTTTTGAGGTAATTATCGGCGTATTCCACCGAGTATTCTATGTATTCTATGAGCTCCTGGTCGAAAATTTCATCATCGGGGCTCGAATGATAGACGTCGTAGAGGTAATCAAATCTATCCTGCCTTACGTAGATATAGGGATGCTCGAAGTCATTGGTCTGTTCCTTCGCCATCTCGTAGAACTCTTCGGTTGTTACCTCGTTTATATCAAAGAGGAACGACCACATGACGCCTTGCAGGTATGACTCATCGTCGGTGCGGTTGAAAAATTCATCGTACTCCGATATTACGAAGAAGCCCGTATTATCCCAGGTTACGTAGTAGCCGGAGAAGAGGAGCTCGATATCGTCGAGGCAGATATAGAAACGCTTATTGTTATCAAAGGTTCTGACCACGGGCGCCACGGTGAGCTTATGCACCTCGCCCGCTATCTCCACGGTATCTCTACCGACTGCGAGCGCCATATACTCTCCGTTTGTGAACAAATCGAGGGAGAGGCCGCCCGAGGAATACTCGTGGGGAGTTCCCGTATAGGAGAGAACGGTATCCACGGGCACCATAACGAGTCCGTTTTCCTTAAAGGGGGCACCGTAGGCCTCACCGTTATCGTAATCGAAGATATGCACCTTCTCGCCATAGAGGAACGCGTTATTGGAATTCACCTTCATCGCGAGTGAGGAGCTCATTATTTCGGACACGGTGGGCTGTGCATAGCCCGCGTTTATGGCATAGTCCTTCGTGGCATCGGTATTTATGAGCGTCGAGCCCTTCGTACCGAAGTTATCGGGGGATATTTGGGCAAAGCCGCGTGTTATATCCTTCTCGAGGTCCTCGGTGGCGTCGCCTGCGGTAGAGGAGTAGATGACAAAATTATCAATTCCCCACCAGTCGCCTACGTCATCCTCACTGAGGCCTCCTCCACGACCGATACGAAGGTTATAGATACCCTTCTGTGCGGCTCTTGAGTCTGCGACGTTCTTCACTACGGGGCCTGTGGTTCTCGCCTCACTGCCGACGAAGGCGGTGTAGATGATTTCGGTGCTATAAAGTCTATTGCCTTCTGCATCGGTATCGTCGTAGGAATAGTCACCGAACTCCATAACCACTGCGACGTGGCACCATTCCTCACCTATCGGGCCCATATTCTGGTCGAGTATATAAAGCTCGCCGTCGATAATTTTCATCAGATTGAACTCGAGCTTCGGAGTTCCGTTAGTTATGAGAGCTATCATACCGGGGATATTGGCGCCGGCAGAGGCCTTAAGGTCGAACTCCAAGTACACGGTTCCGGTTCTCGGGATGGTGGTCGAGCCTTCGATACGGATGAATCCGTTATTACTGTTTCTCTGCACGAATTGCAGATAGTAGTTTAAGAAGCCGGAGTCACCGACGTTAATATCCGAGGCATAGTCGGTCGCGATGTAGAAATCGTTATCGCGCTCGGCATTATTTTTAGTACCGTTATCGTAATCCCAGCCCTCGCTGAAATATCTGTGGTAGTAGACCTTAACGCCGCTATCCTCACCCTTATCGGACACGCGGTCAAAGGGGAGCTGACCGGAGAGGTAGCTTCCGCCCGAGCCCGAGCCCATTACGGTGAAATTGAAGTTAAGAGACGAGTCGACGGCCGTACCGTAGTCACCGGATTCAAGCTCGGTTTTCTCATCTACGTTATAGTATACTTTCAGATTATCGACGAAATACTCGTCGCCGTCGCGGTCATAGCCGAAGAGGTTCTCCTGCGCTCCGATGTAGATATCGGAGATACCGAAGCCTGCCTTCGCCGTATAGACGCGCTCTACGGTATTCTCGCCGTAGGTCACGGTTATGAGATATTCGTTGGCTGCGGCGCCGTCAGTGTTTTCGGCGTAGTCGAAATCAAACTCAAAGGAGAGGTTCTGCCAATCGGTGGGGACAGCTCCGACGCTCTCACCGAGGAGGTATAGCTCGCCGTCCGAGAGGCTCACGATATGGGAGAGCATTCTGTCGGTGCCGCTGCCCATACCGGATACAAGCACGATACCGCCGATGTTGTTCCCTGCCGTAGCCTTAAAGTCGAGCTCGAAGAAGAGCTTACCCGAGGTGGGGGTATCCTCACCGAGGGGGATACCGAGGTATCCTCCGGTATCGCTCGACGGCTTTATATTCATAAAGTAGTCGTATTTCGACGCGCTTATCTTGGTATAGGTAAGGTATACGTCGAGGTCATAGAGCATATCGAGGGAAAAGCCGTTTTCATAATCCCAGCCGTCCTCATAGCCTCTGTTGTAGATTACCTTAACACCCTCTTCCCCTGTGGCAGAGTTATCTGCCGCCGGGAACACGGTGAAGACTGCTAACAAGAGCGAGAGTACAAGGATGATTGAAGTAAGCTTTGATATTGTTCTTTTCATTTAATTCTCCTTTCTCTTACTCTTTATTTATATTACTCATTATTACGGTAACAAGGGAATCTCTTTCTCCGTTATTAGAGAGGGCCGTGGCTCCCTTCGCTACCGAGAGTATTTCTGCATTTCCTTTTTCCACCTTCGCGTTAAAGATGGCTGTTTCGGTATTGTATCTTTTGAGTGCATCTGCGACTCCGTCACAGCTCTCTTCGAGTCCTGCGAGGTATTGAGATGCGAAAACTATTGTTTCCAGAACGTCCGTTTCGGGCAGGTCGAAGATGCTGACGGCGAGGACGAAGGACTCTGCATTCGCCTCAATTGCCTCAAGCTCCTCTGTGCGGCGCGAGTAGACGGCTATAGCGTCCTGCGCGGCGGCGCTCGTTACGTTCATCGCGTAATAGTAGACTGCGGCCTCGTCACATATTCTCTTCATATCGACGTAGCCTATAGCACCGACAAGGCCCTTACATTTTTCGACAAATTTCTCTGTATTCGTATTGAGAAGCTCATCGTAGCTCTCTCTCTCTGACTCTATCGCGACGAGTCCGTCCTCTATTCTCTTGACAAGAGAGATAATCGTTTCGTTCGTGAGGTCTATGTCGTTTTCCGAAATATAATCCTTTAGCTTAACCAGTATACCGTACTTCTCGAAATAGGCATCCGACGCATCGTGGCGTGCGAGCTCGTCGGTCAGATGATTTATATAGTCGGTCTGCATTCTTACGAAGAAATACGCGCTCATAGGCTCGAAGGTGTCAACGAGATCTCCGACGTCCCTATAATACGGGTCGTAGTTGCCCTCATTAATTATGCTACGAGCAATCTTTACGTACGTTTTCAGATACTCGTAGTTTGCATCCCACTTTTCCTCCGTGTCATAGGAGTCTATGAACGTCAGGCAGGCGAGGAGCATTTTCGAGTTATCTACGGTTATTTCGTCTGCGAGCACGGTCGCCATATCGAGATAGAGCGTGTAGGCAGCATCGAAGCTCGGGAAATTACCGCCGGTTGCCATCTCTACGTCGATATCGGCAAGAAGGTCATTTGCTTCCTTATTATAAACGGTCATATCGGATATGGTAGCTGCGGCATAGAAATCATCTACGGCTTCGATGAAGCCGAGGAGTGCATCCTCCTTTGCGAGCTGATTTCTCACAGCGGAGATAGCGGCGCTGCATTCATCGTAGCTCTCATTCCTTGTAATATAGGAGCCGCTCAAGGCAATTATGCTATCCGCTTTAGCCAGGAAATAGGCTCTGCTATTGTAGGTTCCCTCACCGATATCGTAGCTTTTAAGCTTTGAAACTACCGCGGAGAGCTTTTCGAGGTTCTCGTTCGAGAGTGACTCTATCAAGGAATCGTAGCTGTTATCGGCGTATTCCAGATAATTGTCTACCGCTGCACGCACTGCGACGTTCGTTGTGCGGTAGGTTGTTCCGTCCCAGAAGGACGAGAGGTAATTCAAGCCCTCTTGGTAATACTCGCGGCGTGCTGCAAACGAGAGGTCGGTATTCGTAAGCTGCTCGGTGCAATAGATGAACTTTTCTTCATTAGAATAAGTAGCGTAGTTATCGAATGCACGGGGGGCGAAGCCCTGGTAGAGCTTCACGTTATCGATGGAGTAGGAGCCGCCGGCGACACCGGAGTTTGCGGGGTTGGCGCCTATTCTGACCTGTATAAACTCGCTCGTATAGCCGTCAGCGTGGGCAAGGGCCACGGTCGCGACGTGCTCGTAATCGAGGTAGATATCGAGGTCGTTCGTGATCTGGTTTATGACAAGGCCGATATGTATCCACTGTCCCGGAACAATCGCATCCTCGAGAATGACTTTATTATACGCGTCTATAATGTTACCGTCGGGGGTCACGGTTATATAGGTACGCTTAAGAGACACTCCGTTTACCGAGGTGCTGCCGTTCTCGAACCAGATGTTCGTGGAGGGAAGGTGGTCGAAGGTGGTAAAATCACACTCGAACACTACGCTATCGGTGATAGTATCGGGGATAGTTGCCTTCGTTCTCGAATGCACTGTTCTTTCGTAACGAACGGTATAGTAGCCGTTCGTGCCGTCAAAGCCGGAATCCTCACCGATGAAGGTGAAGGGCTCGTTATTTTCGAGATAGTTCTCGGGGGTGAGTGAGCCGGTCCTATTCACAGATGACTCACCGTTAAAGTCGAGATTTACAATGGCTTTTTTCGCGTAGTCGCCAACGTGAGCCAGAAGCTCCGCCTCGGCCTTCGCCTTCTCTATCGCTGCTTCGTAGGCAGAGGTTTTAGACGCGAGGTCGGTCGCGAAGGCTGCATAGCCGTCTACAGTATCGGGGAAGGGGTGGTCTGCAACAAAGCCGCGGAATCTGCGGAGAGCCGCGCCGCTCTTTGCAGTGCCTTCCGACACCCGGACTTCCGAGAGGTAAAGCTGTGCACAGGCGAAATTCTCATTCTGCACCGCCGTCAAGTTATATACCGAGGAGTGAGAGGGGGCATAATCGGCCTCAAGCGTTGCGAGGCCGTCGAGAGCTACGTGCTTTTCTGCGGGGGCTTCGGCCGCCTTTGCTTCTTCGAGGTAGGCCTCGGCTATCGCGGTCTTCCCTACTGCGAGCTTCGCTTTAAATGCTCCTGCGGTGAGAACGGTATCGTCCGAGGTATCCTCGGGTGTTCCGTTATCGTTCACCGTTACGGCGGTTGTATCCGCGAAGGGATGCTCTGCGAGGTACGCGGCGAGCGAGTCGAGCGACTTATGCTTCGATGCGGCGCCTGACTCTGCGAGTGTGGTATCGAGGTAGGCATCTGCGAAGAGGAGCTCGCGGCAATCAAGCGCTTCTACGAGGGCTGCATAGCCATCGGCCGCGGGGTCTATCTTCTCGAGATACTCCGCCGCTTCGTCGATAGCTTTTTTTGCATCGCTTAAGTTCTCGGCCTCGTCGATAATGGCAAGCTTATTGTTCATCGTCGTGACGTTGCCCGTATACTCGGGTGCGGTTTCTGCTATCACCGTGACAGCGACCGCGATTATCAGAACAGCCAACGCGAGGAGAGCAAATATTCTTTTCTTATTATTCATTTACGGTTCCTCCGTTGGTAATCAGTTTCTGTATGCATCTGCCGCAAGCACCCAGGAATAGAGCTGGCGGACGTAATCGGAGCCTACGCCGTCGGAGTAGTTCTTCATAGAATACTTACCCGAGGCTGTGACGTCTGCTTCGCCTATTTTGCCTGTGGCGGCTATCGTTAGCTCGGAGGCGAGGCTATAGACGCCCTCGACCTCAAAGATTACGTAGTTCTTGCAGTGGTAATATCCGTTTACGACAGCGTACTCGGTCGTGTGCGTGCCTGTGCTGTCGTTATAGCTGACCGTGAGAGTTCCTGTGAAGCCTTCCTTAATGTAGAAGAGGTAATAGGGCTTCTCGTTTATCGCCATATCAGCGGCGGTAAGGACGTTTGTAAGAGTTCCGAGGTCAGACGGTGCAGCGGTGCTCGACGCGGGAGTACAGCCCTGTGCCTCGAGCTTCTGTATCACTGCATCGGCGCGCGACGTATCGGGCATAGTGTTTGGGGCGGCGAATTTAACCACTGATGCTCGGGCGAACAGAAGGAAATTGTAGGCAAGCTGCTTTTCCTCCGCAGTAACCGAGATGCTGTTCGCCAGAGATTCGAAATAGGAGATGACCGAAAGGGTCATAACGTAATCCGAGTAACCGGTGCTGCTTACAAACTTAAGAGTAATCTTATATTCAGAGTTTATATCTGTTACGTTTATATCACCTACGCTGTATACGAGCATATTCTCGCCGTAGGGGGTGGCTGCGAGCGCCGTTCTTCCGACGTAGACACCGGAGACCTTACTCTCCGCCGGGAGATAGAGGTTCAGGGTGAGAGAGTCGTCTGCCGCGACGTTATGCTTCATACCGAGGGACTCGACGTAGCCCGTGGGGTCACCCGTGTTGACTAGAGTGGCCGGGCCGCCGTTCGGCACGAGGTCGATGTAGGCAAACTTAATACCGCCCTCGCTGAAGCACTCGACCTCTGTCGACTGACCGCCCTGCGTATAGGTGAACTTACCCCAAGTTGAGGGAACCTGTATCTTTACGGTAAGGGGGAGGTTGAAAATATCGGCGGGGAGAGGCAGTCCGTCCTCGGTCTCGGTTGCCATAGTGAGCTCGACGTACATACCGTCGGCCGTGGTATAGGCGGTGACCGTAGAGTTTTGACGCTCTCTTACATATTTCGTTGCTTCGGAGTAGGTTGTTACCCAGAGCTTACCGCTCTCCTTCAGCGACTGCATAGACGAGAAAATCAGGCGTGCCTGCGACTCGGTCATATCTGCGGGCTCTGAGCCGTCGGTGGGATTAGCCTTAGGGTCGTCGTCCGTAACTACTGCGTGAGTGATGGAGATGAACCATCCGCCGTCGGTCGCGCATTTATTAAGATAGGAAATTATCTGCTCGGTGCTGTTGGTGCTCTGATATACGGGCTGGTTCGGCTGCAATCTTACCATATAGGGATTATACCAGCTTCCTGCTGCGGTACCGAAGGTCGGAGAAAGCGACTGCGGTATTCCGAGCTTGGAATTGAGCGTACAATAGCCGCCGCGCGCAGCGTAGAAATAATCGTTAACGACGTCGAGCTCGGTTTTCGAGTAATTCGAGTTCGGAATAGCGAAGGTGAGATGGTCGTACTCGGGGAAATCTCTCACGAGGTCGCGGTACGATCCGCCTATCTCCTCGTCGAGGCCTGCCGCATCGAGAGTGCTGGTTCTTACGTTAATGTGCTTCGACGAGTGCGACTGAGGCTCAAGATAGCCTTCCGAAAAAATCTTATTCCACTGCGCGGTGGTATAGCCTCCGCTGGTATTCGTTTTGTCGGTGACGAGCATAAGCGACGCCTCAAGTCCGTACTCGGCAAAGAGCTCGTTAAGAAGCTCTGCGGTATCGTAAAGACCGTCGTCGTAGGTCATCGAAACAATACCGTTCGCGCCGCCCTTCGCTGCAGCTATCTCTGCATTTACAGCGGTTGAGGGGATGGGAGCGTTGCCGTCGGTGAGGTAGCCTGCGGTACCGTCGGGGAGCACGTCAACAAGAGCAAAGGTCTTACCGCCGGATACGAAGCTATCGACAGTGGTTTCAAATATCTCGCCGTTCTGTAGCTGACGGAATCTGACTTTTGTCCAGCCGTCGGGTATCTCAACCCTTACTGTCAGGGGCATATCGAAGACGTCGGTGGAGAGAGGAAGACCGTTTTCGGTTTCTTCATTCATATTAATCTTAACAAAGAGGCCGTCTGCGGTCGAATACTCGGTAACTGTTGAGTTCTGGCGCTCTCTTACGTACTTAGTTGCATCGGTGTAGGTAGCTACCCAGAGCTTACCTGCATCCTGATACTCCTTCATTTTAGCAAGAAGGGCGGAGAGGGTCGCGGGAGTCATATCCTCAAGCGAGCTATCGGGATTGTCTGCGATATCGTGCGCGCCGGCGATGAACCAGCCCTTATTGATCACGCAGGTCTCGAGATAAGCGAGCCTATCGTTAAGTCCTGCTTCGTCCTTCATTGTAAGCCAGGTTATATAAGGGTTATACCAGCCGCCCGCCTCGGCGTTATCGGCTGGGTTAAGGGTCTGCCATACAGAGCTCGAGCCCTTCGTATTTCTTCTTGCGGCATAGAAGTAATCCATAACCGCGTCCATAGCCTCATCACGGTAGCTCGAGCCGGGAACGGCGAAGGTGAGAACGTCCTCGTTCGGGAATTTCGTGTTAAGGTAGGTAAGCGAGCCCGCGGTCTCGTTCTTTACGTTCGCATCCGTGAAGTTTCCTTCAACATAGTCCGCAGTTCCCTCGGGAGCTATATACATGTGGGAGTAGCCGTGGCTCTCGATGCCTACCGTGCCGGTGGCGAGGTACGACTTAAGTCCCGCGACGGTCGTGTAAGCCGTGCCACTCTGTCCCTCAACTCTCGTCGGAACGAGCATAAGAGATGCACGGAGTCCGTACTGTTCCAGCAGGGGAACGAGCTTCGAAACGCTGGCATCGCGTCCGTCGTCGAAGGTCAGGGTGGCGATAGCGTCCGCTCCGCCCTTAACATCCATTATGACCGCGTCATAGGTCGCTGTGACCTCGCCGTCGCCCGTATCCGCAAGTGCGGGTATGACAACCGCCTGCGCCATCATAACAAGAGCAAGAGCAAGTGTTAATATTTTCTTTATAGATTTCATAGTTGTTACCTCCGCTCTTTACTGTCCAAACTCGTGACGGCCCGCAAGATTGTCTACGGGAACGTCGTCAAACACCTTAAGAGGTCGCATACAGTGGTCGCACATGAAGTCGCCCTCTGTATCGCTGTGCGGCATCTTCGGACCCAGCGTAAAGGTTGTGGAGCCCATTTTACCGCATTCGGAGCAAGACAACTTATAGATGCTAGGAGAGCTGCAATTCGCCTTTGCCGCGAGAGTATCAACGCTTGCAATCTCTACGTATGTATGAGCTCTCGCGCTACCGTGGGAGAAGGTTTCCTCACCGAGCTTTCCGCAGTACTCGCAGGACTTGTAGTAAACAGCCGCTGCCGTACAGGTGGCGGCACTGAAAAGCGCTCCGTCCACAGCTTCATCCTTGTACGAATGCTCGCCCTTCTCTCCACTCTCGTAAGAAGAGCCCTTAGCACCGCACTCGGAGCATACGGAGAAATATATTGCGGGAGACTGACAGGTCGCAGCCTGATACAGATTTTCCTCCGTTTCTTCCTTCTGCCAATCGTGGAAGCATATCTCGATGTCACCTCCGCCTCCGCAAGCGGAAAATGTCAAAATTGCGGAAACGATAAGGGTAAGAGCGATAATTTTTCGTTTCATCCTGAAACCTACCTTTCGATGAATTACGCATAGTGCACAAAGCTTGTTGTGCAAATTACACAAAATAAATATAAAATTGCGCGTAATAATGATATGAATGCACCTACATTCTAGCATGATACCCTTGTTTTGTAAATACAATAAATCGCCTTTTTTACTCGAGCATTGGCATTTTTTCTAACTTTTTTGCAAGACCCTATTGATTTTGATGAAAGGCCGTGATACAATTATGTAGAAAACCGATTTTCGGGCTTCCGGGTGCCGCAAAAGAGAGTATTAAGAGCTCTTCTTGCAGCACTTTTCCCCCTAAAAACAAAAAGGAGAATGATTGCTTTGCTGAAAAAACTACCCTTTTCAATGAACGTTCCCGTTACGCTTTGTGATGCGAAACTGGTTTTCCATATATCCGAAATACTGCGCGTATGCGGTAGTGACTGTGCGTCACCGCCTCACAATCACGGTGACTGGGAGCTGCGGTACATCACGAGCGGCACGGGCAATCAAGTTATCGGCGGTGAGGAGATAAAGACAAGGAGCGGAGACGTACTCATTCTCGCTCCGAAAAAAACGCACTATCAAACCGAAGAATCAATCACTAATAATTTGGTTCAGTACAGCATAAGGGTCGCAATAAAGAACCCGAGCTTACCGAGCAGCGCAGCTATTCAAAGCGTTTTTGAAAACACGCCGCAGCTACATGATGACCGCTTTACGCTTGCTCCCCTTTTCAACCGGCTATGGAAGGAGATTTCAGACAGGAAACCCGGATACTTTAATTATCTTCAGTCTCTTTGCCTCAGCATCTTAATTGAGCTTCTTCGCCTGACAGAGTGTGACTGCGGCGATATATTCACAACCGACAGTACGAAATATACGAGCTACTGGCACGACAGACTTGACCAATTTATGCACAAGCGCTTCCAGGACAACATAAGACTCGAGGACCTCTCCGAAGAGATAGCTTTATCTCCGCGGCACGCATCGAGAATGGTTGTCAAGGAGTACGGAATGAGCTTTATACAGAAGCTCACGGAGATAAGACTCGACAACGCAAAGTATATGCTCAAGTATACGAAGCGCGATATGGAAGCAATCTCCGCCTCCTGCGGCTTTCAAAGCTACAGCTACTTTACCACCTGCTTCAAGAAGAACGTAGGCATGACTCCCGGACAATACAGGAGCAAATTCAAAAGCAAAGAATAGTTTACATATTTTGTAAATTAATTTAACACGGGGTATAGAAAAAGCAACTCAAAGGTTCGAGTTGCTTTTTCTATGGATGATGAAAACAGTTGGACAGAGCCCATCTAATGAATAATGAATAATTACGGTTGATTTTCTCGCAAGGCTCGAGAATTCTCGTTTAAGGTTAGGCACGGTTAAGACCCCCAGCCCCTGACTCCCTACAAACCAGACCCTTCGCGCTCTTACCAAAGCTCATCGCCCAAGCTCCTCGGTGCTCAGGGTGACAGCTATGCCGTCATTTCGAGCAGTAGTAAGTGATGCCGGTGCCGGAGCGTATAAACGCGAGAAATCTAAATCTGTAGGCAGCTATCGTTTAGGTGCTTCACCCGAGATAGCCAGCCCCTAAGGCAGGGGAGGTCACACGGCGAAGCCGTGACGGAGTGGGTAAAAATAATTATAATTTTTAGTAGGAAAAGGCAGCCAAATTGGCTGCCTTTTCCTACACTGTTTTTGCGCTAAAGCTTTTTGGGCTAGGAAATTTCGGATGAAAATTTTTGTTTCGCGACCCGAAGGCATACGGGGGTATGTCGAGCGGGAGCGGACGGAAATTTGCGCCAAAGCTTTTTGCGCTTAAAGCTTTTTGGGCTAGGAAATTTCGGATGAAAATTTTTGTTTCGCGACCCGAAGGCATACAGGGGTATGTCGAGCGGGAGCGGACGGAAATTTGCGCCAAAGCTTTTTGCGCTTAAAGCTTTTTGGGCTAGGAAATTTCGGATGAAAATTTTTGTTTCGC
>JAFTKH010000029.1 GCA_017453365.1 Clostridia bacterium | reverse complement strand
TTTAAAAAAGCTTTGATAAAGCTTTTTCCGCGAGTGTGACCGAGCCGCAGCGAGACCGAGAAGCGTATAAAAATACGGTGAGTGAGGAAACGACGATACAAAAAGAGCATAAAATGGAAGAAATTTGAAGAATTTCAACCTTAAAAAACAACAAAGCATAAAATTAGAGCGAAGAAACCGTGTTTTTCAACGGAATCCTCGCTCCTTTTGGGTTATGCCTAAATGAAGCAGCCCCTATTCAGTTACTTTCTCTTCTTCAGAAGGTCGAGCAGGGTCACGTTTCCGAAGGCGCGGAGCCAATCGGAGGCAAAGCCTGCTATCGACGTGTCGGTGCTCGTGTGGGCAATAAGCCGCTTCATAACACTCGGGCTTATCGTCGCGGCGTGCGCGCCGACGACGGCTACGTCGAGAACCTCCTTCGCCGTCTTAAAGCTCGCGGCGAGTATCTGGGTGTCAGTGCCGGATGCGTCGAAAATCTCCGCGATATTCGCGACGGAGCCTATTCCGTCGTCACATATATTCTCAAGCCTCGAGACGTACGGTGCGACGTAAGACGCGCCCGCGTTCGACGCGAGTATCGCCTGCGCCGCCGAGAGAAGCGCCGTCACGGTAATACCGTACCCCTCCTTAGCGAGGGTTGCCGTCGCACGGAGACCTACGTCGGTTATCGGTATCTTAACGAAGGTATTCTTCCCAAGGAAGGCGACAATCGCACGCGCTTCCTCAAGAATTTTTTCGTACTCACTCTCCATAACCTGGACGTGGAGCTCCTTATCCTCGCCTATAATTGCTCTTATTTCGGAGAGGAGTGAGAGAACGTCACCGCCCTCCTTCGAGAGTATGGTGGGGTTCGTCGTAACGCCCTCTATCGGATAGTGAGTATTAAAGTAACGGATTTCGTCAAGGTTCGCTGTATCTAAAAGAATTCTCATTTTTCTTTTTTATCTTCCGGTCTTCCAGTTGAGCTCGTAGTGAACGTCGTGAGCCTTCTCCTCGGGAGTGTACTTACGAAGGGTGTTTACAACCTCGCCGTTATTGTAGGTTCTGTCCTCAACGTCCTCGGTAGTACCCATAACGGTAACGTTAAGCTGTCTGTGGCGCGCGCGAACGTGGTCCCAGTCGATGAAATAAACGTGAGCGAACTCACCGCCGTCAAGAACGCCGTCCTTAATGGTCATAGTCTCGCTTCTGCCGAAGAAGCAGGAACGAAGGTGACCGTCAGTGTTCATAGAGGTGTAGTCGCCGGGCTCGTTTACGTATCTGCCGAACTGCGAGTGAATAGGACCGGGATGACGGTACTGATGCTCCTCTGCAAAGTCGGGTATCATCTTTCTCATTATGTCAAGAAGGTCGTGCTGAAGATACTCGAGGTCGAAGGAGTCGATGTCGTGAGAGCACTCCTGTACCATAACCGAGCAGGTGGTGTGGTGGGAGGCGATACAAACGGTACCGTTCTTAATACCCGACTGCTCAACTATTCTGATGACGTCGCTCGTCACGTCGTGGAAGGTGGGTATCCAGCCCCTGGACTGAAGCTCAATTTCCTTTTGATAAACCTTAAATTCCATTTTAAAAATCTCCTTTTTGTTTTTTATGTTTGTTTTATTATATTTTACTTGCTGTTGAGTCTTTTTCCGACTGCTCCGCCGGGATGTATCAGCGCAAAGGTCTCGTTGCTGTAGTCGGTGCGCTCAAGAACCGCCGCCTGAAGCGCGTCGAAGATAGCGCAGGTGACGGCGAAGCTCGTCGTACCCTGACAGTTGTATTTATCGCACTCCTTCGTTACGGCCATTTTCAGAACTATATCCGAAACGGACGCGAGGGGCGAGGCCACGTTCTCGGTAACTCCGATTACGGTAGCGCCCTTCTTCTTCGCAACGTCGACGATAGCTATAAGCTCATCCGTCTTACCGCCTCTCGAGGCCCAGAGGAACACGTCACCCTTTTGCACGTAGCCAAGACCGCCGTGAACCGCCTCTGACGGATAGATAAATCTCGCGGGTCTGTCGATACAGCACATAAGGTGCGTAAAATGCTGGCACGCGATGCCCGAGTGTCCGCAGCCCGCGGCGCCTATTCTCTCTGCGGTAGCGAGCGCCTCGACAGCGCGCTCAAACTCCTTCGGGTCGACCGATTTCGCGGTAGCGAGAATTGACTCACTCTCGGTAGCGAATGCGGCAAGACCTGTCTCTATGTAGCTCTTCACTTCCCGTTCACCTCGTCCCAGGTCTTACGGAGAGTATAGAGCATCTCCTCGGCAGCAGCCTCGGGGTCAGCGGCCTTCATAACTCCGCTCGTGCAGCCCGTAGCCTGCGCTCCCGCTCTTATAACGTTAGCGACGTCGTCGGGGCCCGAAATACCGGCACCCTGAAGAACCATTATATCGGGATTTATAGCCCGTACCGCCGCTATGGTATCTCTTACGTAGCCCATATCGCTCGCAACTCCCGTACCGATAAGCTCGGTGGGCTCTGCGACGATAAGGTTCGGCGCCATTTTCGCAATCTCGGTTATCTCCGCAACGCTGTCAGCGCAAACGATAGAGGCAAGTCCCACCTCGTCGGCTCTCGCGATAGCGGTACGCACCTCGTCGAGGGTGAGCTTCTTCTCTGCGTGGTTGAGCATAACGCCGACGGCGCCCGCCTCCTTTATCGCCTCGGGAAGCACCGAGCCAAGACCGCGGCCGGGATAGAGGTTATCCATATGCTGCGCGTAGACGTGGATACGCTCGGTATTCTCGGCGAGAAGCCTGATATCGGTGTACTGAGGGGTGACGATAACGTCGAGGTCATACTTTGCCGCTATTCTGTCAACAGCCTTCGCAAGCTTAAGCATTCTCTCGCCCCACATAAAGCACTTCGGCCCTATTTCGAAATACGGAGCTCTGATTTTGTAACTTTTAAGCATTTTTTATCTCCTTATAATTAGTTGGGCAGAGCCCAAATGTTTTTACCGTTCATTAGTTGACGATTCAACTGTTTTTCAGTTAAGCCGCCCGTCCAGCTCGACGTAGGCTCTGTAGGCAGCCTCATAGTCGGCACCCGAGGGGATATAGGATTTCTTCGTGCTGACGGCCGCCCCGGCAGCCTCGGCGAGGCTCTCGAACACACCGATACCGACGGCCGCGGCTAGCGCCGTGCCGAGACAGGCGGTTTCCTCCTCGGTCACCGTGCGCAAAACCTTACCCGTAACGTCAGCCTTTATAGCCGCCCAGAGCGGACTCTTCGCACCGCCGCCCGTGATGCGTATTTCCTTTATTTTTTCCGTACCTATGTACTCGAGGTCCTGGCGAAGCGTGAAGGCTATAGCCTCCATTATCGCCCTGGCAAAGTGGCCCCGCGTATGCGAGAGATTTATTCCCGCGAAGACCGCGCGTGCGTCGGGGTTGTATTTCGGCATGGTCGAGCCGCAGAAATACGGAAGCATAGTGAGTCCGTCGCAGCCCGGCGCAATATCCGCCGCCAGCCCGTCAAGCTCGCTGAAGCTAAATTCCTCGGCAAGCTGATTTTTAAACCACTTAAGCGCCATTCCCGCCGTGCTCGACCAGAGTATACGGCAGAATTTGCCCGGGATTGCGTGGACGTGGCAGGGGATTATGGAATCGGCCCTGTAGGCGGGGATATCCTCGGAGAGCGCGCAGATAGCCATAATGGTACCCGTCATCTCGCTTATCTTCTCGCCGTCGGTAACACCCGCACCGACGGTTCCCGCTATCTGGTCGAGCATACCCGAGACTACGGGTATACCCTTATACTCTCCCACAACCTTCGCCGTCGGGACGAGCGCGGGAAGCTGCTCCCTCTCAATCCCTATAAAGCCGAGCATCTCGTCCCACCACGTACCGTTCACGATATCGTAGTAGGTGGTCGACGACTGTATCGTCGGCTCGGTAACGAACTCGCCCGTAAGACCGAAGAGCACCCAGTCCTCCAGCATAAATATCTTCTTTATCCTCGCGAAGACGTCGGGCTTCTTATTCTTGAACCAAAGGAGCTTCGAGGCGGGCCAGCCTGCGGTTATCTCGGGCTGTCCCGTTACGTTATAGACCGTCTCGTTTCCGAAGCGGCGCTTTATAGCCTCGGCCTCGTCGGCAGCCCTGTTGTCGAGCCATACTATCGCGGGGTATAGCGGATTTCCCTGCTCATCGGTTACGATAAGCGTCTCTCCCTGCGTGTCTACGGAGATAGCATCGATGCCTCCGCACTCGAGCGCTAGGTCGTCGATAACGCTTTTACACATCTCTACGTATCTCTCGGGGGCAAACTCGATATTCCCCGTCACGGCGTCGGTGGATAGGGTGTAGTCTACCGCGCGCACCGCGAGCCTTTTTCCGTTCTTATCAAAAACCGCCGCCTTCAGTGACGTCGTACCGATATCAAGACCGAGATATCTTCCGTTGTTCATTCGTGCTTCCCCCGTTCTTATGACGTTGCTTTATAGGTTGATTTCAGTTACCTTTACCTTTCGTGAAGGTTTCGGTTACGTTACTATTTCACCGGTAGATATATGATACCACACGCGCGGACGTTTTGTCAATAGCCGCTTCTCTTTCGTTTGATATTATATATCATTTTCATAAAAAGCGCTGCGCCCCGCAATTTGAGGGAAAGAGTTTTATTTGAAAGTTTTTACGTTTCGATAAGGTTTCGCTTGAAATTTCAAAAAAATTATGCTACAATGAAATAAAACAAACGGCAGTAAGGAGATTTTTATGCTCTCAACCGAAAAGCGGCGCGAGGACATTCTCGCCGAGATACATTCAAAGGGAAAGGTGCGGGTATCCGAGCTTTCGAAAAGATACGGAATATCCGAGGTGTCGATAAGAAAGGACCTCGAGCACCTCGAGATGCAGGGGCAGCTCTCGCGAGTTCACGGCGGCGCTGTCGGGATTGGCAGGCTGTACGTGAGCATGGACCTCACGGAGAGGTTCAAGACGAACTCGGGCTCGAAGAAGCGGCTGGCAAAAGCTATCGCCGCCCTTATCGAGGACAACGACACGATAATTATGAACTCGGGCACGACGCTCTCCTACGTGCTCCACGCGCTCGAGGGGAAGAAGAACATCACTATTGTGACGAACTCTGTGCAAAACGCTGCCGAGGCCTCGCTAATCTCGTCCTTCGCCGTCATACTCCTCGGCGGAGAGTTCGAGTCGAAATACCAGTTCACCTACGGTGAGGACGCGCTGCTCCAGCTCGAGAACTATCACGCGACAAAGTGTATTCTCTCCGTAGACGGCATATCTGCCGACTCGGGGCTCACCCTCTTCTACTCCACCGAGGCGGCGCTCGCGAGGAAGATGACCGAGTGCTCGGGAGAGGTGATAGTCGCGGCAGACTCCTCGAAGGTCGGCCGGCACGCCTTCGCCAAGATAACGGATATAAGGCACTCGGACACGCTCGTGACCAACGTCGACGCCGACAGAGAGGAAATACTAAAAATCGAAAAGCTCGGCGTTCGGGTAATAAGGGCCTAAACCTTCATTTTTTTGTACAAAACGTGTTTTATTTTATACGCGAATGTTCGAAAAATAATATATAATGAACATAGTAAACCGCGTATATTTAAAAAAGGATTACGCAGTATGACCTACGATATACCGAAATTCACCGTGCGGCGTGCGGTGGAGATAAGCTCGATTACGTCGATACACTATTTCGAATTTGACGACAGCTTCGTAGACACCCCCGAGAGCCACGAGCCGTGGGAGCTCGTCTACGTCGACAGAGGCGCGTGCGAGATACTCGCCGGGGAGGAAACGCTCCCTCTATCGCAGGGGGAGATGTACTTTCACAAGCCCTACGAGCGGCACATGCTGAAGACCGTGCGCGGTATCGCGCCGAATATATTCATTATCGTCTTCTCGTCAGACTCGCCGGCTATGCAGTATTTCGAGGGCAAAAAGCTCGCGGCCTCTATGACGGCGAAGCAGCATATAGCGGCTATTATTCACGAGGCGTCGAGCACCTTCGAGCTTCCCTTCAACGACCCGAGAATGGCCGAGCTTAAGCTCAAGGAGACCGGGGCCCTCTGGGCGGGGGAGCAGTCGGTGCTTCTGCGGCTCGAGCTTATGCTAATCGAGATAATCCGCGACAACAGATACTACAGCGAGAGCCCGAAGCGCTTCTATCCGAAGGATATCGTGAGTGACGATTTCGCCCTCTCCGTCATACGGCTCATGGAGGAAAGAATATACGGACAGCTCACAATGGACGACCTCTCGCGCGAGCTTTCCTTCGGGAAGACCTACATATCGAGAAAATTCAGGCGCGCGTGCGGCTCGTCTGTGATAGACTATTATAATATGATGAAAATAAACGAGGCGAAGAGGCTCGTTCGCGAGGGTCGGTACAATTTCTTCGAGATATCCGAGCGGCTGATGTTCTCGAACTCTCATTATTTCTCGACCCTGTTCAAAAAGCATACGGGAATGACACCCACGCAATACAAACGCTCTATTAAAAACGACTGATTTTTTTAAGGAGGCACACATGAAATATGCAATTACGAACACCACCATTGTTATGACCGACCACCTTATCCCGGGCGGTACTATCGTCATCGAGGATGGTAGAATAGTCGATTTCGGAAAAAAGATAGACACAGCGGGTATGGAGTGCTACGACGCAGGCGGTAAGTACACGGGCCCCGGACTTATGGATATACATACCCACGCGGCAAATCTCATCCGTTTTCATAACGACCCCTACACCCCCGCCGCATATCTTCTCGAGCACGGAGTCACCGACGTTCTCCCCGCGACAAGCTACAGCAGGGACGGTAAGACGCTCGTCGGCGACGTCAAGAGAATAAAGGAGGCCATGAGGTCGGGCAAGACCCCCAACATCATAGGAATTTATATGGAGGCTCCCTACCTCAACGTAAATTTCGGTGCGGGCAGAGTGAACCACCCCTGGGCACATACGCCCACCCTCGATAAGTTCAAGGAGCTCGTCGACGAGGCGGCGGACGTCACGCTTATGTGGTGCATAGCACCCGAGCGCGAGAACATAGACGAGTTCGTCGACTACGTTCGCTCGAAAAACCCCAACGCACGCTTCTCCGTTGCACACAGCGAGGCCGAGCCGTGGATGATAGAGAGATTTATACCGAAGGGCCTATGCAACGTGACGCACCACACCAACGCTACGGGAACGCTCCAGAAATATCCCGAGTGCAGAACCCCCTGCGTTGACGAAACCGTTCTCTACAACGACAGTATTTACGCAGAGCTTATCTGCGATAAGGTAGGTATTCACGTCGACCCCTACATCTTACGGCTTACGAAGAAGATAAAGGGTGACGATAAGATAATCCTCATCTCCGACTCTACCGACAGCGACGGTCCCATTCCCACAGTCGGCGACTACTCCGAGTCGGACGACCTCAACTTCGACCACGAGGGTGAGATTTCGGGAACGAAATTCACGATAGACGATGCCTGCCGCAATATGATGGTGCACACGGGCGCATCGCTCTGCCAGGTATTCAAGTACGCGTCGACCAACCCTGCGACCATGCTCGGTCTCTCTGACAAGGGTAAGATAGCGAAGGGCAACGTCGCCAATCTCGTGACCGTCGACCATCTCTTTAACGTCGAGGCTGTGTGGCTCGGCGGCAAAAAGGTCAAGTAAAAAAATGAAGGAGAAAGCTATGAAGTACGCTATAGTCAATACGACGGTAGTTATGACCGACCACCTCATCCCGAACGGTGTCATAATTATCGAGGACGGCAGGATTGCCGATTTCGGTAAGGCGGGCAAGGTATCCGTCGAGGGGCTTCCCACCGTTGACGCGAAGGGAGGCTACACGGGCCCCGGTCTTATCGACATACATACCCACGCAGGTGCCGGCACGTTCTTCTACGAGGACCCCGAGTTCGCTGCGGAAAAGGTGCTCGAGCACGGAGTCACCGACGTTCTCCCCGCGCTCTACTACAATATGACGAAGGAGCAGCTCGTCGAGAGTGCCGCAAAGATAAGAGCGGCTATGGAGTCGGGCCGTGCGAAGAACATTATCGGCCTTTATATGGAGGCGCCCTACCTCAACCTTAAGTTCGGCTGCAACCGTGAGCAAAATCCGTGGGGCGACGTTGTGGCGAAGAAGAATTTCGCGCAAATAGTCGACTCCACCTACGATATTGCGAAGGTATGGTGCATAGCGCCCGAGCGCGAGAACATAGACGAGTTCGTCGACTACGTTCGCGAGAAGAACCCAAGCGCAGTGTTCTCGGTGGCGCACAGCGAGGCCGAGCCGTGGCAGATAGAAAGACTTATCCCGAAGGGACTCCGCGACGCGACCCACCATATGAACGCTACGGGAACGCTCCAGAAATATCCCGAGTGCAGAACTCCCTGCGTCGACGAGACGGCGCTTTACAACGACAGTATGTACTGCGAGCTCATCTGTGACAAGGTCGGTATTCACGTAGACCCCTACAACCTCCGCCTTGTGAAGAAGATAAAGGGCGACGACAGAATTATCCTTATTGCCGACGCGTTCGTCGAGCACGGCCCCGTACCTCCCGGATACGAGGGTGCGGACGACATCAATTTCGACAACACGGGCGAGATAGCGGGCAGCAATATGATACTCGACGGCTCCTGCCGTAATATGATGGTACACACCGGCGCGTCTATGTGTCAGGTATTCAAGTATGCGTCGACCAACCCCGCGACCCTCATCGGCCTCACCGACCGCGGAAGAATAGCGAAGGGTAACGTCGCGAACCTTATAACGGTAAACCACGAGTTCACGGTCGAGGCAGTGTACCTCGGCGGTGAGAAAATAAAATAATGCTTTGTAAACAAAAATTTATATAAAGGAGAAACAAAATGAAAGATTTCATTACCGATCCCGCAACAAAGTTTGACTTTATGCCTGCTGACTTCGTTCCCTTCAAGGATAAGAAGGTATGCGAGTACGTTCGCTCTCTCAGCGGCAAGGAGCTCGAAAAGCGTGAGGCCTGGTGGCATCCCGAGTTCGAGGTTAAGGTTATGATGAACCCCCACCCCGTGCTCATTTCCACCCTCTTCACCCGTCTTAAGGCAGCGTCCGAGGCAGGCAAGAGCTTCACTATGATTCTCGGAAACCCCGAGCCCGACACCTACATTCCTCTTGCACAGCTTATCAACTACTTTAAGGTTGACTGCTCGAAGGTACACCTCGTAGCAGAGGACGAGTGGGCTGACCAGGACGGAAACATCGCTCCCATAACCTACGAGGCAGGCTTCGCTCACTCTATGATCAAGTACCTCTACTACCAGATAGACGAGAAGCTCCGTATGCCTATGGAGAACGTTCACTTCCCCACCAATGCAAACATCAAGGACTACTCGAAGATAATCGATGACATCACCGAGGGTACGGGTGCCGACATCGCCTCCACCTCTCCCGGATGGGCAGGCCACATGGCATTCGTTGACCCCATTCCCGAGTTCATCGGCTCGGGCGACATCGAGGAGTGGCTCAACCAGCCCGCACAGATTGTTAAGCTCCACCCCATGACCATTATGCAGAACTCCCTCAACGGTACGTTCGGTCAGTCGGGTGATATAGCTAACGTTCCCCCCTGCGCTGCAACCATAGGCCCGCTCGACGTTATGCGCGCAAAGGAGAGAATAGAGGTACACGCACTCGCTACCTGCGGTACGTTCTCCTCTTGGCAGAGAATGACCTCGCGTCTTTGCACGCACGGTCCTATCACTCCCTATCTCCCCTCGACTATGCTCCAGACCAAGAAGACCCAGGTTTACATCTCCGAAGAGCTTGCAGCTCCGTTCGAGTGCTGGGAGAAGGTTGGATACTAATAAAAGAAGGGGCTGCCTCATTTAGGCATAACCCAAAAAGAGCGAAGATTCTGTTGAAAAACACGGTTTCTTCGCTCTAATTTTATGCTTTATTGTTTTTTAAGGTTTAAATTCTTCAAATCTTAATGACTCAGCCCCTTTAATACGAATGCGGATTTAATGACGGATATTTTTTAGCACTGAAGGTTTTCAACATTTTCCTCTTTTCCGTCAAAAAGGCATCTGCCAAGCCTCGGACAAAATTTCGGGGTAAGTGAGTCATTTTGTCAGGCAGATAATAAAGATAATATACACAATAAAAAAATATAATAATACATCTATAAAACCGTGCGCGCAAGGCGCGGGACTGACATTTTGTCATATTGTCGGTTTCTTTTGTTGAAAACCACCAATTTTTTCCGCACGAAGCCTTGTTTTTTGGAATACGACCATACTTACAGGCGCTCTTTTCCTTGGTATAATATGAGTAAAGAACACCGGGGGTGAAATAAAATGCCGAAGCGAAACAGTAATTCCAGCTTTTTAATCTATAATTTCATGCTGCATCTGGGCTTAACCCCGAGCGAGCTTGTTATCTATGCCCTTATCTATTCGTACACGAGCTTAGGAGAAGGATTTTTTTACAGCACGTTCGATTTTATTGCCACAAAGACGGGGATTTCGACAAGGACGGTTGGCAGAGCCGTTGGGCACCTCACCGAGATGGGGCTTATAGAGAGATGTAAGGTGGACGGCAGGTCGGGAATACGCGCGATTATGAGTGTCGCCGAGGGGTTAATGCGAGGCAAGCGCGCGGCGTGCGAGTGCAAGGAAGCCACAGTGACAGAAGAGCGTGAGAACGCATTGACAGAAAAGAGCGAGGACACAGTGGCGGAAATGAGCGAGGCCGCCGACGAAGAGGCACAGGAGTGCAGTCCGAAACGGAGGTTGGTTCCCGGGCGATATCTCTGCGCCGACGTCCACACAGGCAAGTTCTATAGGTCGCCGCCCGAAAACACCTATATATACGTGGGCAAGCACAAGCTTTTAAAAATGACCTCACGGCAATACGACAAATTAAAGAGCCTTATCCCCGATTGGGAGCTCACAAGGTACATCACAAAGCTCGAGTCTATACATAAGGAAATAGCGGGCAGACCCGATTATTGGGCGAACAGCGACTACGGAATTCTGCGCAAATGGATAGACAAGGACGTGAAGCTGTGACGGGCAGGCAAGTCCATCTGTCTTCATTATTTATAAAATCACGGGTATCATTTTATCTTCTTCACTATATTTCCGCTCGACTTTACTATACTGTCCGCGGGAACCACGCCGCGAAGAGACGTCAGGGGGTATACGTCGCTATTCCTGCCTATGACCGTGCCGGGGTTCAGAACACAGCCGCAGCCGACGTTCGCACCGTCGGCGAGTATCGCCCCGAGCTTTCGAAGCTCTGTAGAGTAGTCCCTCTCGCCCCTCACCACTACGTTGGTGCCGTCGTTTTTCAGGTTCGAGCATATAGAGCCCGCGCCCATGTGCGAGCGGTTGCCGAGTATGCTGTCGCCGACGTAGTTGTAGTGGGGTATCTGAACTCTGTCAAGGAGAACGGAGCTCTTAACCTCGCTCGAGTTGCCTATAACACAGCCCTCGCCCGTTATAACGTAGCCGCGCAGGTAGGCGCCCGGGCGTATTTCGGTATTCGGGCCTATTACAGCTGGGGCAATAACAGTCGCTGTATCGGCAACCGTCACACCGGCGCCGACGAGCACACCGGGCGCGTATTCGGTAAAGCCCTCGAGCCCCGAGGCCGTAACAGAGTCAACGAAGCCGCGAAGCCTCGGCAAAAGCTCCCACGGGTAGGTTACGCCCTCAAACAGAGGTCTCATATAGTCGGGAACCGTCGAAAAAAGCGTTTTATTTTCCAGCATTATCACTCTCCGTATCCGAGCGCGCGTATTTTCTCCGCCACGCTCTCTGCATATTCGCGAGAGGTATCCTCGCCCTCGCATTCAACCATTACTCTCACTACGGGCTCGGTGCCGCTCTTACGTAGAAGCACCCTGCCGCGTCCGTCAATTCTCCGCTCTATCTCCTCCTTCGCCGCTATTATCTCGGGGTCGCACACCGCCGCCGTCTTATCCTTCACCCTGACGTTTACGGTGTACTGCGGATAGAGGACGAGTCCGGAGGAAAGCTCGGAGAGCGGCTGCTTTTTATCCAGCACCTCCTCCGTGAGCATAACGGCGGTAAGCAGGCCGTCGCCCGTGGTGGCGTATTTCTTCATTATGATATGCCCCGACTGCTCGCCGCCGAGGGAATAGTCGCCCTCCTGCATTCTCTCATAAACGAAGCGGTCGCCGACGTCGGTTCTCTCGCAGCGTATACCTATATCCGAAAGAGCATTGTCGAGGCCCGAATTTGACATAACCGTCGCGACGACGGTATCGGACGAGAGCGAGCCCTTATCCTTCAGGCGCTTCGCGAGGATATACATAATAGCATCCCCGTCGACGACTCGCCCACGCTCGTCAACCGCGATACAACGGTCACAGTCCCCGTCGAAGGCGAAGCCGAGGTCAAGCCGCTCGCGCTTCACGAGGGCGACAAGATTTTCAATATGCGTAGAGCCGCACTCACGGTTTACGTTAAGGCCGTCGGGCGATGCGCCGACGACGGTGCACTGTGCGCCGAGGGCGCCGAAAAGAGCCTTCGCGAGCATCCACGAAGCACCGTTCGAGCAGTCGAGGCCTATGCGCAGCCTGCTGTAGGAGTGCTGCGCCACCGAGATAAGGTAGCCGAGATAGCGGTTTCTGCCCGACACGTGGTCTACGATACAGCCTATTCTCTCACGGGTGGCAAGAGGTATATCGTACGAGGTGACGCCGAGGACATCCATTCTGCCGTCGATATACGCCTCGACGAGGGCGGTAACAGAGTCATCGAGCTTCTCACCGTATCTGTTTATTATCTTAATTCCGTTGTCGTAGAAGATATTGTGCGAGGCGGTTATCATAATACCGCAGTCGAACTCCTCCTGCCTCGTCACGTAGGATACGCTCGGTGTCGTGGTAACGTGGAGCATATACGCATCGGCACCCGAGGCGGTAATACCTGCGGCTATCGAGTATTCGAGCATATAGCTCGAGCGGCGCGTGTCCTTTCCTATCACTATACGTGCGCGGTAGCCGGGGCGCGGAGCGCCGCCGCGCTCGGTGGAATAATACCAGCCGAGAAAGCGTCCCACCCTGTAGGCCTGCTCCGAGGTGAGGGTCACGTTTGCCTCGCCGCGAAAGCCGTCGGTGCCGAAGTATTTATTTCCCGCCTCTGCGTCGGGTGCCCCCTCGGATAGGTGTATATCCCCTATTATAAGCTCGTCGAGCGAAACGCCGAAAAGGCGGGACATCCCTACAAACTTATCTATCGTGGGGACGGCCTCGTCCATTTCCCATTTCGACACCGACTGCCTCGACACGCCGAGGTTCTCGGCGAGCTTCTCCTGCGATAGCTCCATCCTGTATCTGAGTCTTGCAATTTTTTCACCTATTGTCATAAGTCTCTCCTAGGTATAAAGTATTTTCAAGAATAGTATATATATTTTTTCCGTTTTGGTCAATATAATTCAGATAGCCACATTTCGCAACCTGCGGTTGCGGAGCTTAATATAAGGTATAATGTGAAAGGTTTTTCGAAAAAAGTGAACGGTTTTATTATTGACATTTTTCCCCTATATGCTATAATTTACTTGTAAAAAGTATTTTCCCGGGAGTAAAGCTATGAGCGATTTCAGAGTTTATGCGAGCTGCCACAACCACTCGACCTTCTCGGACGGAGAATGGACGCCAAAGACGCTGGCACGTGTGGCTAAATGTATGGGGCACGGCGGTATAATTCTTACAGACCACAACACTGCGAGGGGCTGGCCGAGTATGAAGGCGGCGGCTGAAAGGTACGGACTTCTCACTATGGTGGGGTGTGAGTTCGACACGGCGGAGCTGATGCCCGACGGCGTGCTAAAGAGCTGTCATCTGCTCGGCTTCGACTTCGACCCCGAGTACCCAGAGATGAAGGAGTTTCTCGCCTACACCTCGTCGATAGCGACGGAGAGATGCGAGCTGCTCTTCAAGTGGGGACAGGAGCGCGGAACGCTTCGCACGGGTATCACCTGGGAGGACGTGCTGAAAGACCATCCCGAGCACGATTACATATGCAACAACGAGGTGTTCGACTCCTTCGTAAGACGGGGGATATATCTGTATTCCGAGTATGAGAGCGAGTTTATGAAGCCGAACTTCTCCTACAGTCTCGGGCTCGAAGGCAAGATACACGAGATAACGGGTAAGAGCTATACAGATATCAGCACAAAGGAGACAATAAAGCTCATTAAGGCGGCGGGCGGTGTGCCCGTGCTCGCGCACCCTTCCTACACGCAGATGTACACCGACGAGTACGTGAAGATGGGCGTTATGGGATTTGAAACCCGTCACTCTATGCTCTCGCCCGAGCAGCACGTCTTCTACGAGGAGCTGTGCGACAGGCTCGGACTCTACAAGATGGGCGGTGCTGACCACGAGAACGTCCTCGGCGGTCTTCTCACCTTCGATAACGACGAATACGTCAGCAAGTACGAGATGTCGGGAGTCGATAAAGAGAACTTTATGAAGATATACGAAAGGCGGCTCGGCTAATGGATGCTAATGAATATCAGAGGCTCGCTATGACGACGCTCAACCCCGCGCTGGATAGGCGCGACGTGCTCATAAATGCCGTGATGGGGCTCTGCGGTGAGTCGGGCGAGGTCATAGACATAGTGAAGAAGCACCTCGCCCAGGGTCACGAGCTCGACGTCCTGAAAATAAAAAAAGAGCTCGGCGACGTGGCGTGGTATCTCGCCGAGTGCGCGTATGCGCTGGATATCCCGCTCTCCGAGGTTCTCGAGGGGAATATAGAGAAGTTAAAGGAGAGATATCCCGACGGATTTGACACCGAAAGGTCGAAGAACAGAGAAAGGCGCTGAGTCATTCAGAATACAGAGAAATAAAGGCTATTTTGAGTTTTAAAGCGAAAAGCTCTGTATTCTTAGTGCGAAGCGCCTTTGGGGCTCGCTTGATTTAGAGCAGAAATCGTTGGCTGACGTAGCGAAGCGGCACGAGCGTGTTTAAAAAAGCTTTGATAAAGCTTTTTCCGCGAGTGTGACCGAGCCGCAGCGAGACCGAGAAGCGTAT
>JAFTKH010000028.1 GCA_017453365.1 Clostridia bacterium | reverse complement strand
TTCTTTCCAACTTCCATAACAACGTCGGAGTACATCTGGATAAATCTTCTGTAGCAGTCATACGCCCATCTGGGGTTGCCGCTCTTTTTAGCCATAACCTCAACAACGTCCTCGTTAAGACCGAGGTTAAGAATGGTATCCATCATACCGGGCATCGAAGCGCGTGCGCCGGAACGGACGGAAACGAGAAGAGGATTTTCAAGGTCACCGAACTTCTTGCCGGTAACGCCCTCCATCTTTGTAATGTACTCCATGATTTCAGCCATGATCTCAGCATTGATCTGACGACCGTCCTCATAGTACTGTGTGCAGGCCTCGGTAGAAATCGTGAAGCCCTGTGGAACGGGAAGACCGATGTTGGTCATCTCAGCGAGGTTAGCTCCCTTACCGCCAAGGATTTCACGCATGCTAGCGTTACCCTCGGAGAAGAGATAGCAATACTTCTTACTCATTTTTTGGTTTTCCTCCAATATAAAATTTTTTTATAAACACTTTTGGGACGGCGGAGTCGCCTATGCGATTTTGGCCGCCGTATAACAAAAAGAGTATACCATAAAATATTTAAAAAATCTACACTCCTGTGAAAAAAATAACAGAAAAACAAAATATTTACACAATGTTAACAAATTATGACTAAACAAAAACGTCCCTCGCCGCAAAAAAAGACCGGCTCATAGCCAAAAGCTGAACCGGCCGCTGGAAATCAGTTTCTGAGAACAAACCAGAGGAATATGTATAGAAGAATAAGGAAAGGCGATGCCATAAGGAAAATAAGAAGGCCTGTGGTAAAGTGGTCCCAGACGTTCTTTAGAGTCTTCTTCCTCTTCTCTTTAAGCTCAAGAGCCGCCGCTTCCTCGGGAGTCAAAACCTCGTCTGCTACAGTCCCGTTAGTGTATTCAGCCATTTTCCGCACCTCGTGTATTTTTGTTGATTTTTGTATATTGTAGCACAAAAGCAAAATAAAGTCAAGAGAAAAAGCGCAAAAGCGAAAAAAGGCAGTCTACAGCCCTGCTTTTCAGGACGGAGAGGGCTCCTGTCCGATAAGGTAAAGAGGAGGCGTTGCCGTCTTGCGAATAATCACTCCTCCCTCGGAAACTCCCTCGCCATTGATGCATTTGTGTACTCCCGCACTCCCGTGACCTCGCGTACTACGGTTATGAAGTCGGGTAGCGGTATCTCCCCGTCCTCGCTGTCAAGCTCGCATTCCATAATGCAGAGCCGCTCCCATTCCGGGTAAATATCTATCTCAAGGGTGAGTGTGCCGATTGGCAGGGTATGGCGTGTTTTGCGTATAGGCGAGGTTCCCGCCTTCATCCGCGAAAGAAGCTCCAGATATTCCTTTTCGTCTATTTCCCGCTCGTCCTCTATTGACGACATTCGGCTTATTCTTCTTTTTGCCGTGTGGGTATATTCCACGCGCTCCGCGTACACGCGGCGTCGCACTCGCTCCGTTACGCCCCCGTCCGACGAGAGGTACGTCTGCGTTATATCCGAGACACCGTATCCCCCGATGCTCTCGAGGCGTGCGATATCGGGCTTTAAAATAATAAATTTGCGTTCCGTTTCTATCATTTCGTTCTCCGCGCGGCCCCGCCGCAGCTATTTGTGATATCTCTTTCCCGCGAGTATCGTGTGCGAGCGGTAGAGCGCCTCGAAGAGTATTACGCGCATAAGCTGGTGGGGAAAGGTAAGGCGCGAGAAGGAGAGCCTTACGTCAGCCGCGCGCTTTACGCGCTCGGACATACCGTGCGACGAGCCGATAATAAGGCATACCTTTCCGCTCTCGGCGCCGCCTATGAGCCTAGCGAGCTCCTCGGAGCTGTACTGCTTACCCTCTACTGCGAGCGCTACGGTCATCGCACCCTTCGGTATTGCCGCGAGTATTCTGTCTGCCTCGCATTCTAGCGCACGCTCTATCTCTTTTTTATCATCCTCGTTGCTTATTTTCTCTTCCTTCAGCTCGATTTCCTCGACGCGTGTATAGGCTCCGAGTCTTTTTTTGTATTCGTCCTTGGCTGCAATAAGGTATTTCTCCTTAAGCGACCCGACGGTGATAACGGTTAGGTATCCCATTATTTTCCAACCCTCGCGAGCGATTTCGTGCCCATAGCCAGAGCTGACACAAACGCGTCGAGCTCGTCCTCCGTCGTTCTGTGCGACAGGGATATGCGAACCGACGAATCGGCCTCGTCCTCGGTTTTTCCGTAAGCTATAAGAGCGGGAGACGAGTGCCTCGCCCTCGAGGAGCAGGCAGAGCCCGAGGACACGAAAATGCCAGAGCTAGATAAATAATGAAGAAGAGTCTCGCTCTTGATGCCCTTCGCCGTAACGTTAAGAATGTGAGGCGCGTGCTCCTCGGGAAGGGTAAGGGTCAGCGTCGAGAGCTCGGGGCTCTCCGAAATGCGCGTTATAAGGTAATCGCGAAGGCGAGAGGTGCGCCTGTAGCGTTCATTCAGCTGTGCTCTGCCTATTCTCACAGCCTCGCCGAAGGCGGCGATAGCGGGGACGTTCTCGGTTCCCGAGCGAAGCCCGAGCTCCTGTCCACCGCCCCAGATTATCGGGGAGAGCGCCTTCTTCGTCATAACGCTCTCGTCGACGATGAGAGCGCCGACGCCCTTCGGCCCCTCTATCTTGTGCGAGGATACGGTTATCATATCCGCGCCGAGTCCTTCCTTCGTAAAGGGAAGCTTCATATACGCTTGGGTCGCGTCTGTGTGCACCAGCGCATCGCGTGCCAGCTCGTGCGTGAGGCTTGCCGCCCTCGGCACGTCGTAAAGCGCACCCGTCTCGTTGTTGACGAGCATAATGCTGACGAGCACCGTGTCGGGCGTAAGCTCCTCCCGAAGCTCGTCGAGGTCTATTCTGCCGCCCCGTGTCGAGATTTTTGCTGTTTTGAAGCCCATTTTTTCGAGCCTCTCGATGGGGCCTGTGACGGAGGCGTGCTCACCCTCTGTCGTAATTATCTTCGCGCCTCGGGAGTATCTGTCCTTCGAGAGCGCGCGGCCGATTATAGCGAGGTTGTTGGCCTCTGTGCCCGAGGCGGTGAAGAGAACTCTTCCACGGCGCATGCCGAGAGAGGCGAGAACCTCGCCCCGCGCTCGCTCGAGCTCGTGCTCGGCGAGGAGCCCCACTCCGTGCAGAGAAGAGGGATTTCCGTACTGCTCTTTTGATACACGGGTGTACACCTCCAGCGCCTCGTCGCATATTCTGGTTGTTGCACTGTTGTCAAGATATATTTGCATTTTTAAAATTCCATTCCCTTTAAAACGTCCACAGCCTCATCTATCCTCTCGGCATAATGCTCCTCGGGACAGGTGAAGGTGAAGACGTATGCTTCCATATTTATATATCCGTTTACAATGAAGACCTGATAGACGTGATACGTGGTGCCGAATAAGGTATAGGTATATTCAAACTCTGCGGCAGAGCGCGCATTCTCGAGCTCGAGAATGTGAAGAGCCTCCTCGCCGTCCCCGTTCGTTGTTACGCCCTTTATTTCGGTGAAATCGGGAGTACCGTCCGCCTTTTTATCGGCGAGGGCGGTGAGCTTATCCCGCCTTTGCAGGTAGTTGTCCTTGATGGATATCGTAGAGTCGACGAGCTCCGAAACGACGATGTTCGCGCCGTCCTCTCGGCTGACGCTTACGATGCCCGAGGAATAGTCGGGAGTATACTCGGGAGATACCCAGAGCTTAAAGCCGGATACGGCTTTGTCGGAGACGAGTATATTGCCCTTGCTGTCGGTTTCGTATTCGACGGGAGCTTCACTCGCCTCGGTCTTCTCGACGAAGGTGAAATTTTCTATTATCGGCTGTACCTTGTTCGTTAGGTAGAACTGATAGTAGCTGCCGTCGTCCTTTGTGTATTCCTTTGTGCTGGAGTTGAAGGTAAAGATATAGAAATCGGTACCGCGAAGGACGAAAATCTGCATAGCCTTATAGGGCTTGTCCCCATAGGTGTAGCTGTACACGAACTTATACGCTCTGTCCGCGTTTCCGAAATCGCAGGACTCGCCCTGTATCTCGGAGAGCGTGAAATCCGAGAAGGGAGCGGAGGCAAGCTTCTCCGTCGACGCTGTAAAATATTCCTTCACCCGTGCCGCCTCGGAGAGGTCGGGGACGGACGGCTCGGGAAGCTCGCTTTTGACAAATGTCACCGACGAGTAGTCCACGCTGGACACGTACGTGCACTTGATATCGGCCTGATTTGCCACGACCCATTCCTCGGGGCCGTAGAAATAGTAGCCGTCGACGTCGCTGCCGTATACCAGCTGCATTCCCTCGGGCACCTCGCTGTCACTGCCGCACGAGGTAAGCGTAGCGGCAAGCAGGAGAGTCAGTATAAGTGTAAGAAGAATTTTTTTCATTCCTGTTCCTTTCGGTACCAAACGTTCACGGAAAAATGCACCGTGATGTTTGTTTTATTATATTTTACTTGCATTTACGTAAGTCATTACGCGGTTTTTGAAATGTTCGCCGCGCTCCTCGAAATCGCGGAATTCTCCGTATGCCGTAGCGGCGGGAGAGAGTAAAACCGTATCACCGTGGCCGAGATCCGAGAGAAGATAATCGAGCGCGCTGTCGAAGTCGGAGCCAGCCCTTGCGGGAATGTCACGAAGCGAGGGGGTCGATGAGAGAAAATCCGTTATATTATCAGCTTCGTCCCCGTATACGGCAATCCTTCTCGCGTATTTCGCGAGAGGCTCTGTGAGCGGCTCGTAGGAGAGCCCCTTTCCGCGGCCGCCGAGAAGAAGCTTGACGGGTCGGTCGAGCGAGGCGAGCGTCCTTGCACACCTTGCGGGCGACGTGTCTATAGAGGAATTGTAGAAGCTGACGCCGAAGGCGGTCAGAACGTGCTCGCACCTGTGCGGAAGCCCGGAGAAGTCGGCGAACGTGCGGTGCAGAGTGTCCGCCGCCACCCACCCATCGGTGAGCGCCGCAGCGGTCAGCATATTCGAGAGCGTGTGCTCCTCGCGCCTTAAGTACGTCGAGGTGTCCGAGAGCGGTACTCCGTTTTTGCATATATATCCGCGCTCGTGAGTGAAAAAATCCCGTGCCTCTGCCTGCCTTGAAAGCCGTGAGAACGGCACCCTTACGGAAACGGCGCAGTCCGCGCCGCGGCGCATGAGGAGCGCCAGACCCTCGGGGTCGTCCGCCGAGAGCACGGTGCGCTTCGCGCGCGTGAGGACGTTCAGCTTCGCCGCCCTGTATTCGTCGTAGGATTTGTGCCAATTAAGGTGATTTGGAGTGATATTTGTTATCGCCGCGGCCTCGAGGACGGGCGCTACGTATGAAAGGTTGAAGCTTGAGAGCTCCGCTGCGTATACGTCCGATTTCGGCACCGTCGCATAAGGAACGCCTATGTTGCCCACAGCCTCGGCTCTGTAACCCCCGTTGCGAAGGAGAGCGGCCGTGAGTGCGGTTGTCGTGCTCTTTCCGTCGGAGCCTGTTATCCCGAGCACAGAAGGCCCGTCGGCGAAGAAAAGCTCGCAGTCTGACGTGAGCAGTGTGCCCCTCGCCGCGGCATCCGAAAGCTCCCGCCTGTCCCGCCTTACACTCGGGGATAGAAAGATTACGTCCTCGGTAATGCCGCAAAGGGCGTCCTTTCCGTGGCGCACAATCACAGCTCTCTCTGTATCGGGAACCGTCAGGTCGGTGCGCTCGTCGCGCACGGTAATACTGACGCTCTCAAGCCTCGATAAGGAGGAGAGAAGGGCAGCGTTGCTTCTTCCGAGGCCAAAAAGGCCTATTGAATACCTATCCCGCCTGCCGAGCAGGCGAACCAACGAGCGTTCTAAATCAAGCATATACCCTCGCACGCCGGGCGGAATATATGCTCCACCCTTTAATTATAAATATTTTCAGTGTAAAAAGCAATCTCCCACGGCTAAAATTTACAAATTTTCTTTAATTAAATGGGCGCCGCTTCTGCTTCCGCTTAAGGGAGGCTTCTACATATAATGATATTAAATGACTGAAAAAATGTGATAAAAAGAAAGGGCGGAGCTGCCGTAATCCGCCGTCAGCTCCGTGCCGTGTTAAATTAAATTTCAAAACTCACCAACAAATGTAAATAAAGGTTGTCTAAAAATAGGACTAGGCTTGTAAGCCGGGTTCTGTACGTGACGAGCACGCAGCAATCATCTATCTTCACTGCACGTCACCGTGCAGTTCAAGCCGTGAGGCTCTGCCACCATGAATGTCTTGACGGGCAGCCAATCGGCGGTTAGCCGAAATTCAAGGTGTTGCTTCGGATAGGGTTTACAGCGAACCTCGGTTACCCGAGGCTCGGGTGAGCTCTTACCTCGCCTTTCCATCCTTACCATATTGCTATGGCGGTATATTTCTGTTGCACTTTCCCGGAGGTCGCCCTCGGCGGACGTTATCCGTTATCCTGCCCTATGAGGCCCGGACTTTCCTCACGGTAATACCTTTCGGCACAATACCGCGCGATTGCCCCGCCTAGTCCTTCTACATTATACTCCACCGATTTGAATTTGTCAAGTGAGTGTTTTTCGGGTCAGATATAACAAATAAGCGCAAAATACACACGAAAAATTAAAAAAGTTGCACGAAATTGATGTTTTTTTATCAATGTACTTGTAATTTCGCAATTTTGTGTTATAATATACAGTGGTAAGAAAGGGTCTTCTTTTCTTCTACATAGTGATATTAAAAAAATATATATTTTGGAGGATTTTTCAAAATGGCAAACGTAAAAGTTGCGATTAACGGCTTTGGCCGTATCGGTCGTCTCGCTTTCAGACAGATGTTCGGCGCGAAGGGTTATCAGATTGTTGCTATCAACGACCTTACCAGCCCCAAGATGCTCGCTCACCTTCTTAAGTATGACACCGCACAGGGTCGTTACAACCACGAGGTTACCTACTCCGATGCAGTGGTTAACGAGAACGGAAAGGTTGTAGAGCCCGGTTCTATCACCGTTGACGGTAAGACCATTAAGATTTACGCAGAGAAGGATGCTGTTAAGTGCCCTTGGAAGAAGCTTCGCGTTGACGTAGTTCTCGAGTGCACGGGCTTCTACTGCTCTACCGAGAAGTCTATGGCTCACATCAAGGCAGGCGCGAAGAAGGTTGTTATTTCCGCTCCCGCAGGCAACGACCTTAAGACCATTGTATACGGTGTAAACCATGAGATACTTACCGCAGAGGATAAGATTATCTCCGCAGCCTCCTGCACCACCAACTGTCTCGCTCCTATGGCGAAGGCTCTTAACGATTACGCTCCCGTTCAGTCCGGTATTATGACCACTGTTCACGCATACACCGGCGACCAGATGATTCTCGACGGTCCCCACAGAAAGGGCGACCTCAGAAGAGCACGTGCCGGCGCACAGAACATAGTTCCCAACTCCACCGGTGCTGCAAAGGCTATCGGCCTTGTTGTTCCCGAGCTTAACGGTAAGCTTATCGGTTCTGCGCAGAGAGTTCCTACCTGCACAGGCTCTACCACTATCCTTGTTGCAGTTGTTAAGGGTAAGGATATTACCAAGGACGGCGTTAACGCAGCTATGAAGGCAGCATCCTCTGCATCCTTCGGCTACAATACCGAGGAGATTGTTTCCTCTGACGTTATCGGTATCACCTACGGATCCCTCTTCGATGCAACCCAGACCATGGTAGCGAAGATTGACGACGATACCTATCAGGTACAGGTAGTTTCTTGGTATGACAACGAGAACTCCTACACCTCGCAGATGGTTAGAACTATTAAGTACTTCGCAGAGCTTAACTAATCTCTGACCGATAATTTCTGAATAAACACGAAACCGCCTCTTCTTGAAGAAGGGGCGGCTTTTTTTACGCTCGTTTGCTCTTGATTTTTTAAAACTGTACTTAAGGGTAAATGCCGTGATAAAAGCGTTTTCTCTCGCCGCTTGTGAGCCTCGCCGCAGTCTTATGCAGCTATCGCTCCCAAACCGTCGGTTCTTCCAAAAAATAAACGCTTATGTTCTTTTTCCCGTTTTGATTTCTCCGTGAATAGCTTCGTAACGCTCTATAAGGTCGCGGATAAGCACAAGTATCTGACTGTTTGCGCTTCTGCCTTCGTAGTCTGCAATTACGTGCAGCTTGTCGAGCATTTCTTCGTCAATTCTTATTGATAAGCTTTTTGTCGCCATATTAACCTCACTTTAAACACATTATGTATTTACTTTACATTTATTTTGTGCTAAAATGTTATTTGTGAATATAAAATATATCTAAATTATGTTTAAAGTGAGAGAAAATGAAATTAGCAGTGATTGGATCAAGAAAATTGACACAAATCTCGATTGAAGACTACGTTCCGGAGGGAGTGACCGAAATCGTTTCGGGCGGAGCGCTTGGAGTCGACGCCTGTGCTCGGAAATACGCGCAGGAGCATGGCTTTGTTCTTACGGAGTTTCTTCCCGAATACGAGCGGTACGGGCGCGGAGCGCCTATAATACGCAATAAGCAGATAGTGGATTATGCGGATAAAATCGTTGCTTTCTGGGACGGAAAGTCAAAGGGGACATTATCGGTTATAAAATATGCAGAAAAGGTTGGTAAGAGCTGCGAGATTATTCTTGTGTAGGTTAAGCCTTTATCTCGGGAACCATCGAAACGGTAATTCTCATTTATCATTCATTAGAAAAGACGGCGCGGGTAACCAGTTCAGCGCCGTCTTTTTCATATTCACTCCCCGTCTTCACTGTACATCTCGCGTGCGAGGTCGGCAGAGCGTGAGAGAAGGTCTGTAAATTCCTTCGGAGCTTCGATAATTACGTCCGAGCGCTCGTAGCGCGAGCGCACCGTGAGGAGAACTGCCTCCGCCGGGCGAAAGGTCGGGGCGTAGGTGTATTTAGTGACACCCGTGTCGCTTTTTCTTCCCTTGAGCTCCTCGCGCGTGAGGCGCTCGAGCTTTCGTATCGCATAGAGGTCAAGACGCGCGAGCGTCGTTTCGCGCCGCCCCGTGCGGCTTCTTATGATGAATAGCGGAAGCCCATCTCTGTCGGTTAAGAGGTCGTAGATGTATTCGGCCGACAGGTATTTGGTGTAGAAGAATATCGCGGCGGTAATAAATGCCATAGCAATAATCCCGAAAATGCCCTGATAGCTCTCGATGAAGAAGCAAACACCGATACAGAGCGCCGCGGAAATAAGAGAGGCGTATACTATATAGTTCGCCAGCTTGTTAGTCGGCTTTACGTGCACGGATATCTCGGGAAAGGTGAGAGGATTGTCCGTCATTGCTCGGGCACCTCGTTTTTGGCAGGCTCGTACTCGTCGAATTTGTTGTACTCTGCATGGTCGTGGTAAATGGGAATAAGGTATTCGTCCTCTCCCGTATCAACACCGTCTATCGTAATACGGAGGCGTATCCATTTCACGCGATTATCACCCTCGCCGAAATCAATACCCGAGAAGGCAAGCTTGTGATATCTGTACATAACCATACTGTCGGTGCCGTTGTACACGAGCTCGCCGATGGGGAGCGCTTCTCCGCCTTCCTCCATTGGGTTCCTTTCGAGCGTGAAAATGAATTTCGAGCTGTCCTCGTTAAGCTCTGCACCGTACTTCTCCTTAAGCCGCTCGAAAACGGCCGTGTTATACCTGACGGACAGCTGGAGCTCCCCCGCCTCGCGAACGGCTATGACGTTGTCACCGAAGAAATTACCCTCGTCTGCATCGTCGTACATATACGGATAGCTCTGCGAAAGCGCGCCGAGCTCACCGCCCGTCGAGTTATAATAATCCGTAAGCGCGTCGGTGTAGTAAAGGCGCTTCATCTCCTTCGGATAATAGTTGAATAAGAATATACGGAAGCCGAGCATTCCAACGACGCAAAGGCAAGCCGCGCAGATAAGGAGCTTTATTATAAGCCCGACGGCGCTGCCGCGTCCCCTTGGTCTGTCCTCCTCGTATTCGTTGTAATCGCCGTAGCGTTCAAGGTCGCTCATTTTTACCTACCTTAAATTATAGTATGTAAAGCTATTATAGCCTAACTTCCCCCGAGTGTCAAGCCACCGTGCCGAAAGTTTACCGTAAGGACACAAAAGGGCGGATTAGTTGCGAGGGCTGCGCGTTTAGATATAACCGAAAATGACCTAACAAAAGAAAAAGCTTTAATCTAAGAGAGGAAAACCGAAGGTTTTCGAGCTTGTTTTTTAAAGTTTGCAAAAGAAATGGCAGAGACACATTATTTTTTAGGTGTCCCTGCCGTTTTTTATTTGCTTTTGCCTAATTTCGACAGCTCTTTTTGATTTACTTAAGAGCCTTTTCAAGCTCCGAAAGCCTTGCCTCGTTCATTTCGGGGGTGTCGCGAAGAGGGAAGGGAATTCCCAGCGCGCCGTATTTTTCAAGACAGAGCTTACGGAAGGGGAGAAGCTCGATTTTTTCAATACAGCTATACGGAGAAAGAAGCTCGCCGAGCCGTCTTATATCCCCGTCCGTGTCGTTTATCCCCGGGACAACTACGTGGCGTATCCACGTAGGAAGCTTTCGCTCCTCGAGGACGGAGAGAAATTCAAGAGTTGCGGAAAGAGTGCCACCCGTGTAGCGCAGATAATCGTCCTCGCTTGTGAATTTCACGTCAAGAAGAACAAGGTCGACAAGACCGAGGAGCTCGAGGGTCGCACCGTTAAGGATAGCCCCGGACGTGTCAAGAGCTATATGGAGTCCCCCTTGCTTCAAAAGCCGTGCAAGCTCCGAGAAAAACTCCGCCTGCACGCAGGGCTCGCCGCCCGAGAAGGTAACGCCGCCCCGCTTTATATACGGGTAAAGCCGAATTATCCGCTCCGCGAGCTCCTTCGCATCGACGGGCTCCCCGCCCGACCTCTCCCAAGTGTCGGGATTGTGACAGTAAATGCAGCGCAGGGGGCACCCCGACGCGAACACTACCGCGCGCACACCGGGGCCGTCGAGCGTTCCCATTGACTCAAGCTTATGTATATATCCCTTCATTTTAAACGCTCGTATGGAAGGTGCGGCTGATAACCTCTCTTTGCTGCTCGCGAGAGAGCTTGTGGAAGTTGACGGCATAGCCCGATACTCTTATCGTCAGATTGGGGTAAAGGTCGGGATTTTCCATAGCGTCGATAAGGCGCTGTCTGTCAAGGACGTTTACGTTTATATGATGTGCGCCCTTCGCAAAATATCCGTCGAGAATAGAAACGAGGTTATCCTCTCTTTCGGAGTCGTTTTTACCGAGGGCCGCGGGAACTATCGAGAAGGTGTTCGAAATTCCGTCACGGCAATCTTCGTAGTCCATTTTCGCCACCGAGTTGAGAGAGGCGAGAGCGCCGCACCTCTCACGTCCGTGCATAGGATTTGCACCGGGGGCAAAGGGCTCTCCGGCGCGTCTGCCGTCGGGGGTGGAGCCCGTCTTCTTTCCGTATACCACGTTGCTGGTTATGGTGAGCGCGGAGAGAGTATGCTTCGCACCTCTGTAGGTCGGGGTGCGGCGGAGCGCCGTAATGAATTTGTGAAGCAGCTCCTTCGCTATAAGGTCTACTCTGTCATCGTCGTTTCCGTATTTCGGGAACTCTCCCACGCAATCGAAGTCCGTTATGACACCGCCCTCGCCGCGGATAACGCTGACGGTCGCATGCTTGATAGCCGAGAGGCTGTCCGCAATTACCGAAAGACCCGCAACGCCGAAGGCCATAAGCCGCTCGACCTCTGTGTCGTGGAGCGCCATTTGTATCTTTTCGTAGGCGTACTTATCGTGCATATAGTGGATAACGTTCATAGTGCTCACGTACTGCTCTGCTATCCAGTCGATGTAGGTGTCGAGTCTGTTTACAACCTCACCGTACTCGAGCACGTCGCCCTCGTATACGGGCATCTCGGGACCTATCTGCATTCCGTATTTTTCGTCCTTACCGCCGTTGAGCGCCATAAGGAGAACCTTCGGCAGGTTGCAGCGTGCGCCGAAGAACTGCATCTGCTTACCTATCTGCATGGCGCTGACGCAGCACGCGATAGCGTAATCGTCGCCGTTAATCTCTCGCATAAGGTCGTCTGACTCGTACTGTATCGAGTCGGTGTCGATAGAAACCCTCGCACAGAATTTACGGAAGCCCTCGGGAAGGCTTTCAGTATAAAGAACGGTGAGGTTCGGCTCGGGAGAGGGACCGAGGGTGTATAGCGTGTTAAGTATTCTGAACGAATTCTTCGTAACGAGAGTACGTCCGTCCGTGCCCATTCCGCCGACGGCCTCGGTTATCCACATCGGGTCGCCGCCGAAAAGCTCGTTGTACTCGGGTGTGCGAAGGTGGCGTATCATACGGAGCTTGATAACGAGCTGGTCGATAAGCTCCTGCGCGCCCTCCTCGTCGAGCACACCGTCGGCTATGTCGCGCTCGATATATACGTCAAGGAAGGTCGATACGCGTCCGAGCGACATCGCGGCGCCGTTCTGCTCCTTGTTCGCCGCGAGATAGCCGAAATACAGCCACTGCACAGCCTCGGCGGCACACGTCGCGGGTCCCGAGATGTCAATACCGTACATCTTCGCCATTTCCTTAAGCTTTTCAAGGAAATCGAGCTGCTTAAATACCTCCTCGATAAGGCGTATGTTCTCCTCGTTCATAGGACGCGAGCCCAGCAGCTCCTTGTCGCGACGCTTCTCCTCTATCAGACGGTCGACGCCGTAAAGAGCTATTCTTCTGTAGTCGCCGATAATTCTTCCTCTGCCGTAGGCGTCGGGAAGACCCGTCAAGATGCCCGCGTGGCGCATCTTGCGCATAGTGTCGGTATAAACTCTGAAAACGCCGTCGTTGTGCGTTGTTCTGTACTTGAATTCGTCCTCTATCTTCGCGGAGAGCTCCGTACCGTATGCACGGCACGCAGAGCGCGCCATTCTAATACCGCCGAAGGGGTGTATTCCGCGAACGAGCGGCTCACCGCACTGAAGACCTACTATAAGCTCGTCCTCACGGTCGAGGTATGCCGCGGGGTAGGTTGTAAGAGAGGACACTGTTTCATTGTCTATTCCTATAACTCCGCCCGCCTCTCGCTCGCGGCGCTGGAGCTCCTCGAGCCTCGAGAAAAGACGGCGCGTCCTCTCGCTCGCCGAGGCGAGAAAGGCCGAATCACCCTCGTAGGGCGTATAATTCTTCTGTATAAAATCGCGGACGTTGACAGTCCTCTGCCACTCGCCGGGCGTGAAGCCCGCCCAAGCGTCGGCGCGTGTAAATCCATTCATTTTCATAGCTGGTGCTCCTCCGTTTCTTAAAGTAGGCAAACAAAAAGACAGCACAATACCAAAACGGGTATCGAACTGCCCAGACGGTCGGCATATAAGAGCTGCGCTTCACATAGGTGACCCTATTTTAACCGTCAGTTACGCAACCCCGGGGCATAGCCCCCGTATTGTCCCCGCTTCGGGGGATTTATCTTACGACACTATTATAACACAGCTCGCGAACACTTGTCAACAGAAAAATGTGACAAATTATTAACAAGCCGCGGCTCTCCTTCTTTACTCCGAGAGCGGGTTTTGGAGCCGCGATAAAAATTCCGCAAAGTCCCTTGGCGCACGCTCGCTGTCCCCGTCCAACAGAGTGAGAAGCTCCTCGTATTTCTCCGCCCGTATGCGGGAGATAAGAAAATTCTCTATCCAATAGAGAAACTCCGTTTTTGGCGAGAGGTGCTCGAGCGCCTTCATCCGTTTGTACATCGGCGCGCCGTCGGATGCATCGCGCCACGTGTCGACGAAGGCCACGTCGTAGCCCTCCTTCGGGCACTCGTGCTCCGCGTACTCGAAGGCATCTGCGCATATTATTCTCACCTTATCGGCCCTTTCGAACTGTGGCAGAACGTGCTTTTTGAAAAGCTCTATCACCTCGGGACTCCGCTCAATTACCGTGATGCTCTCGACGTCGCTCTTGCGCGATACCATATAAGCGTAATATCCAAGACCGAGCCCGAAGGTAACGACGCGCCCGTGCGCACGCTCTATCGCCTCGCGCGAGGTATCGAGGTCGACGGGGGTGAGCGTCATCCATTCGTTTCCGTCCTCGAGCACTGCGGGAAAATAAAAATCCTCCGTGAAAAATCCGAGCGGCGGTACCTCGCGAAAACCGTCGTGGATTTCCATATCTCCGGCTATCATAGCGCGGTAGGCGGGGTATCGCTCGAGGCGGAGCTCCCACGCCCCGTCCTTCACGCTTTCTATCCTTATGTTTTTGTAGTAGGGGTCGCTTGTGTAGCGCTCTGCATCGAGAAGCCTTACCGACGGGGTGAGATAATCGCGGAGTATGCGCCTGTCGTGTGCGCCCCTATCGACGTCAATGCCGAAAATTTCCGCGAGCAGAGCGACGATAGCCTCTTTCTTCGTTATGTCGCCGTCCCGCGTCAGCTCGTCTATCATCTCGCGATTTATCACCTCGGGGCAGTATTCGAGATACCAAGCGTAATATCTCGTTATCTCAAAGTTGTCGGCAAAAACGCCGCCGAGCCTATTCAGCCTCTCTTTATCCTGTACGTTCATATCCTTACCCCGCTCCCCTCAAAAGAATTTTTGCATAAAACGGCATAATTTTTTTCTTATTATACATTAGTTTTTGGGTAAAGTCAATAAAAATGTTGACAATCTCGGAAATATGTAGTACAATATAATTTGTTAACAAAGTTTTAAGTGTCAGTCCTTTCGGACACTTCAATTTTCTTCGACTAAAGGAGTTAACCTATGAGATATCTCGCTAATAAACGACGCTTGACGTTGATTGCAATTGACGTAGGTACCATACTTGCAACGTACGTGTTCGTTTATCTGCTCCGCCTCCTGACGGGGATTTCGGACGGCGGCGACGTTGGAAAATACGCGCTGAATATGGCGGTGTTCGCCCTGTCCGTTATGGCGGTGCGCCTCATTATGAAGATATACAAGAACGTATGGAGATACGCCAACTCGAGAGTGTATCTTGAAATGGTGATGTCCGACGTTATCGGCGGCATTTTAGGCTTCCTTATCTCCTTATGTATTGGCACGGCCTGCTATATCGGCGGTTGGGAGAGCGTGTCGGTCGTGGCTATGCTCCATTCTCTGACGCTCATATCCAGATTTTCTTACCAGCAGTTCTATAAAAAGCACGCCCTCTACGACAGGGACGAGATGGATAACAGAATTACCGTCGCGATAGCGGGGGCGGGGCAGGTCGGTGCGCTCCTTGCCGAGGAGCTCGAGAGCTTCTCCGGCTCTCATTACCGCCCGGTATGCTTCATAGACAGTAATGCGGCGAAGGCGGGGAGCCGTGTCGCGGGCTTGCCCGTATATATGGAGAACGACGATACGCTCGAGCTTCTGCACGATTTCAACGTACAGGAGGTTATAATAGCTATCCCCCAGCTTGAGGGTGAGAGCGCAGAGAGAATACTCGAATACTACGGCAGGCTCGGCTGTAAGGTGAAGATTTACGACTTCCCCTACCGTGAGGAATCCGAGGGCGAGGGAAAGCGCGTTATCAGAGAGTTCAACATAGAGGACCTCCTTTTCAGAAAGGCTATTGACGTTACCGACGAGGGAACGAAGGAGTTCTACCGCGGTAAGACCGTGCTAATCACGGGTGGCGGAGGCTCTATCGGAAGTGAGCTTGCACGCCAGGTGGCGAGGTGCTCGCCGAAAAAGCTTATTATCTTTGACATATACGAGAACAACGCATACGATATAGAGCAGGAGCTTAAGAAAAAATACGGTGACGCACTCGACGTTTCCGTAGAGATAGGCTCGGTAAGGGATACGAGGCGCCTTGACGCGGTGTTCGCCTATTACCGTCCCGAAATAGTATTCCACGCCGCAGCGCATAAGCACGTGCCCCTAATGGAGCATAGCAACTGCGAGGCGATAAAAAACAACTGTATGGGTACATACAATACCGCTAACGTCGCGGAGAAATACGGCGTTCGTAAATTTATTCTTATCTCGACGGACAAGGCGGTAAATCCCACGAACATCATGGGCGCATCGAAGCGTATGTGCGAGATGATAGTACAGTCAAGAGATGACAGCGCGACAACCTTCAGCGCCGTGCGCTTTGGAAACGTTCTCGGCTCGAACGGCTCGGTTATCCCCCTCTTTAAGAGGCAGATAGCTATGGGCGGCCCCGTGACAGTTACCGATAAGAGAATAATAAGATACTTTATGACAATTCCCGAGGCCTCGGGCCTCGTTATCGCGGCGGGTGCCATGGCGAAGCGCGGCGAGCTCTTCGTCCTCGATATGGGTAAGCCCGTGAAGATTTACGACCTCGCAGAGAATATGATAAAGCTCTCGGGACTTAAGCCGCATACGGATATCGAGATAATTGAAACGGGGCTGCGCCCCGGCGAGAAGCTCTATGAGGAGCTGCTTATAAAGACCGAAACGCTCGAGAAGACAGAAAACGACCTTATCTTCGTCGAGCACGATGCACCTCTTTCGAGAGAGGAGGTCGAGGAAAAGCTCGAAATCCTTCTCCGCGCCGTCAAGGCTGCCGAGGGAGAGATAGCGGCCGACAGCATCAGAGAGGCTATGAAATCTGTCGTTCCAACTTACTACTCACCCGAGGAGGTAAACCGCACAGCCGACGAGTCCGAGGAAATGAAGATGACGGTAACGGCTCTTTAAAGCTTCATATTAATTAAGATAGACCAATAAGCAGACCAATAAAATAGACCGGCTCAAGCCTTTTGTAGCTTGAGCCGGTTTCTTCGCATAGGGACGAAAGCTTTAGAGCGAAAGGAGAAAATGACCTAATTAAAGCTTACGGCTTGTATTATCGGCTCATTCGGTTAATTTCAAGCCTTTTTTCGGTCATTTTCGGCTGCGTCTGAATGCGTCGCCTCTTTGTTCTTGTTTAGCTTATTTTCCGAAAGTGTGCTCAGGGGTTGTTATTCCGGAAGAGTTATTCTTCGTCCATTTCGCCCGGAGGGTGAGGTTTCCGCTCTTGCCCTCAAGAGAGGATATGGAGTTATTGAAATTCGCATCGGTGTACCAGCCTGCGAAGGTGTACCCTGTCTTGGTAGGATTGCCGAGCACCGTGGTATCGAGAACGGTGTAGGTGTCGGGGTTGTTTACATTGTTTTCACCGCCGTCGAGAACGTAGGTTATCGTGTAGCTTATGGGCGTGAACCTTGCCCAGAGGGTGATATTGCCCGTCATAGTAGCGGAAATAGACTCTATCTTCGTTCCCTCGTCAAAGGTTGCGGTGGTGTACCAGCCGCCGAAATCGTGCTGTGCCTTCACTCCGTCGGGAAGGGATACTGCGGTTCCCT
>JAFTKH010000027.1 GCA_017453365.1 Clostridia bacterium | reverse complement strand
TTGTAGACTACGAGTTTGATAGGTCAGAGATGTAAGCACAGTAATGTGTTCAGTTGACTGATACTAATTGACCGAGGGCTTGAACAGCTTTTGGCTTTCAAGTAATGCTAATCTTTGCAGATATATGCTGCTTCGTTTCTCCTTGTTCGGTTTTCTGTGGATAGTTGTCCACGAAACGTATATAATATCTTTATGCACCTCTAGCTCAGTTGGTAGAGCAACTGACTCTTAATCAGTGGGTCCAGGGTTCGAGTCCCTGGAGGTGCACCAGGATATTCCTCGATAGCTCAGTCGGTAGAGCGCATGACTGTTAATCATGATGTCACTGGTTCGAGCCCAGTTCGGGGAGCCAAAAAAAATCCAAGTCTTCGGGCTTGGATTTTTTATTTCAAATTCGTTAGAATTTGATTATAATTCGAGCGAAGCGAGTTATCATTTTGCGTAGCAAATATCATTGTTTGTATCAGCGAATTTGAATTATAACTCACTTCGTTCGAATTGATTAAAATATATTGCATAGCAAAGTTTTTTACGTTATAATCTGTGTATGAAAGAAAATATATTATTACAGCTTTCGCAAGAGTTTGCAGTAGATATAATAAAGGTAGCTCGTATTCTGAGTGGTAAAGGAGAACGTGGTTTTGCCGATCAAATCAAAAGAAGTGGCACGAGCATAAGCGCCAATATATCCGAAGGCAATCATTCTCAAAGCTGGGTGATATGATTTCAAAATTTGAAATAGCACTGAAGGAAGCTAATGAAACCGAAAATTGGCTAACTATTTTTAAAAATTCCGATTTGATTGAAGAACAACTTTTTGATATTATTCATAAAAAATTGGTCAAGATCAAAATATTGTTAATAAGTTCGATCAAAACGTTAAAGGGAATATCATAAAGAGGTGAATAGCAATGAAAAGGCTGACTGTTGTTTTGTTTTCCGATTCCTTAGAATACAAGCAGTATGTCAATTATGTTTGCGACAAGTTCTCGGGACCGTCTGAGAAAAGTGAATTTTTAGGTACATGGTGGATAGAGTGCAATGAAGAAGAGGTTTGCTATGCTATTTCGGGCGCGGCAAATCATTTTATAGATGATACCGATAAAACAGAAATAATATTTGGTATTGGCAATAAAGATTATGACGGTATTATTTGTAAGATTCATACGGAAAATTGTAAGGTTGTAACAGTAAATTGCAAAAATCTATGAGTCGTCATTTTTACCTCTAAACCTAAAAAGAGACACCACCTTGTGTGGTGTCTTTTTTTTCTTTAGCTTGGTTTTCCTGCTTTGTGCGCACTATGCGACATCATGGTTAACAGTTATGCGCTCTACCATAGCGTGGGAATCGATGATAGCGAAGCATATATTCTGAAGAAAAGAAAAATTGACACGCCATGGGCTTTATAGTATAATTTACCATAAAAACTAAGGGGGAGAAATATGTATTCATACATACCTCGAGCTCAAAGCAGTGTACAACTCGGTTTTTGCTGCGAGTTTCGCCCCCTCGGCAACGTTGCTGTCGGCTCGGATATAGCAGATGCCGTATGGTATTCTTGTATATGAAAAAATTAAGGCTCAAGAACCTGCGGTTTTCTCTTTTTTTCGGTTATGCCGAGAGAAACAGCCCCTATGCCGTATCTTAAAAAAAGACATAAAATGAGGAAAAGGGTATCGAAATCTAATGCCGCGGCATAAAACAAGTGGGCCGAATTTGAGAATAAAAAAAGGAAAAAGCGAAATAACTGCACCAAAAATACCGCTAAAAAAAGAAAAAGTTAGAAAATAAGTTGATAAAATTTCGCAAATCTGTACCATAAAAATGCGGTCTTTAGACCGGTGTTGTTCCGTTATTCTCGAAAACGGGGGCTTTTTTGTGCAATTTGCTATTATTTTGCCGAGTCTATAAGTGCAAAAAAGCAATTATAAACTTCAGAAAATAATTTTAAACCTCAAGTTTATGTTTACAAAAATCGAAATTGGGTTAGAAATTCGGACTTAAATCGCGCGTTCGAATAATTTGTTTTAAGAACAATGGGGCTAAAACAGGGGAAAAAATATCAAAATAATTTTGCCGTATTTTTACCCAAAATCTGTTGAAAATTCAACTTATTGTGAATAATGCAATAAAAAATTAATTATTTTCGTGCATATTAATCATTGACTCAAATCCCCTTTTCCTGTAAAATATACTTGTATCTTTATATCATGCGCTCACGCGCATTCAATAATTTATAATTGAAGGGAATATTGATTGCTGTAAGTGCGGTTTTCTACAGGAGGAATTATGGCAAGGAGCGAGATAAGGGTATTTGCGAAGAACGGATTTCTGGCGAAGGGTAACGTGCTTCCGCTCGACGAGATGAAGCTGTTTGTTGATATGAAGGAGCCGAAGATAGCGCCCGAGCGCGGACAGTTCGTGCTATCGAAGGCAGAGGGTTATATGAACCTTGAGCTTAAGCTGATGCCTCTATCACTCTATCGCGACAGATTTCTGACGGGTGTCCGCTCCCGCTTCGAGGCGGCGTACAACGAACGCCGCGATACCGCCTTCTACTTAACGCTGGCCGAGATGTACGAACGGCAGGGAAAATACATAGAAAAAATTGCCGATGCAGTGTGGGCGATGCTCGAGGAGACCTCGTGGGCACTCCCCGCACATCAGGACAGATCTCCGACGAACCCCTTCTCAGAGATTCCCGAGTCGCAGGACAACGATATCATAGCGTCTCTCGAGCTCCAGACCTCGCAGACCTGTGCCACCCTCGCAACCGTAAGATTTCTCCTCGGCGACGAGCTCGATAAAATCTCGCCGATGATTTGCAAGAGAATTGACCGCCTCGTGTATCTTCGCGGCGTGCGTCCCTTCGTCTCGGGTTACTATTCGTGGTCGGGCGAGCATTCCGTGAGGGTATCGAACTGGTGTACCAACATAACCTCGAATATCCTCTACGCAGGTGCGCTCACGGTCCGCGATATGGAGATGCGCGAGCTTCTTCTCGCGAAGGCTATGCACTACCTTGATAACTTCACCGCATCCTATCCCGAGGACGGCTGCTGTGCAGAGGGGCCGGCCTATTGGGGCGCCGCTCCCGGAAACCTCTTTGATGCCCTCGAGATAATCGAGGATATGACGGGAGGTAAGATAACCGTCTACGGCGAGGAGATAATCCGTAATATGGGTAACTTCGTCGTTGATATGAACGTCGACGGCGACTGGTATGCCTGCTTCGCCGACTCAGGCTCGAAGCTTCACCACTCCGGTGACGTCGTCGAGCGCTACGGTAGGAAATGCGGCTCGCCTGCGCTCGAGGCATTCGGACATATGAACGCCGTCGGTGCTGAGAATTGCTATTACTTCTACGGTATGTGCTACCGTATTCTGAAAAATTATCACACCCCCGTAGTAAAGGAGATAACGAAGCCGAAGGCCCGTACCTCCGTCTGGATGGGCGGACATCAGATAGCCGTGTTCCGCGAGAGCGAGGATACATCGAAGGGACTATTCCTTGCAACGAAGGGCGGAACTAATTCCGAGCCCGGAAATCACAACGACGTCGGCTGCCTCGTTATATTCTCAAACGGCAAGCCCGTCGTCGTGGACCCCTCGATAGGTACTTATGATAATGAATACTTCGGTAGGCTCCGCTATGAGCGCTGGTATACCAATGCCTCGTATCATAGCTGCCCAACCTTCGACGGCATAGACCAGGAGTGCGGAAGAGACGGCGATCCCCACGCATCGAAAAACGAGGTCTGCGACGTAGATAATAAAACCGTTTCTATGGATATCTCGGGCGCATACCCGAAGGATGCGGGAGTCATCTCCCTCGTCCGTACCTCTCACCTCGAGGCAGGTCGGATAACCGTCACCGACGAGGTAAAGCTCGACCGCGAGAGGGAAATGGAGTTCCACTTAACGAGCCACGCCGAGCCGAAGCCCCTCGAAGAGGGAAGAGTAGAGCTCGCCGACGGCCGAGTCCTCTCCTATAACCCCGAGCTCGAGCTCGTGATAGAGAAAATAGTCAATACCAAGCCCTTCGAGGACTTGAACTTTAAGTCAAAATGGGATACCGACTGTCTCTGGCGCGTCTGCTTGAAGGTGCGCGCGAAGGAGTACACTTGTGCTCTTACGCTTGAGTAGTACTGTTAGAGTCGGTATATTAAATAAACGGAGGAACCGTAAATGAATTCAAAAAGAAAAATAGTAGCCGTGACCCTATCGGCGCTTCTCCTCGTTCTGACCGTGCTCTTCGTCGGAGCGGAGACTGCGACCTATACAGGTACGGTAGCAGGTGCGGAAACGCTCCTTGCCGAGGTAGATGAAATCGCTGTCCCCGCGAGAAAAGCGAAAAAGCTTGACGAGATAGTGGAATATCTTACCACTGTAAATCCTGCTGACCCCGCACTCGCCGCCTTCGCCGAGAAGCTGGATAATAAAGAGCTTGAAACGGCTTGGCTCTTCTTGGGACAGGTAAGCTCGGCTGCCGATGCTGCAACGAAGGCGAACAGAACGTCAACCCTCTTCGACTTTACGGCTCTCCACCCCTTCGCCGATACCGCATGGTGTAATGATGGATCTGCGACAATTACCGTAGCAGATTATAGAGCGAAGCTTCTCACAGAGCAAAATAGTACCGTGGCTCTCTATCTTGAGGCCTCGGCTGGAAAGGCCACTGCCGACGACAAGCACGCAGAGCTCGACAGCCTTCTCACGTACGTAAATACCTACGGCTTCTCGCTCTCCGAGGAGCTCGACACAGCGGTGAAGGCCGAAGATATGGTATGTGCAAAGCTTTATCTTGACAGCGTCGACGTTAATGCGCTTAATGCAAACTCGGGGGCAACTCTCCGTTTGCTCTCGCGCTTCGTGACCGAGCACCCTCTCCCGACATCGGGTGCCGAGCTCGAGCAGTATAATGCCGATTTTGCGGTAAAGCTCGCCGCCTATGAAGCAAAGGTTGCCGAAAGCAAGGCGGCCCTCGAAAGGCAGGCACGCTCCACCGATTACTCGTTATCTCCCTCCTTTAATCTGGATTTTGACGATACAAACGACGTAGGCACTCTCACCGAGGAGCTGAATTACGACGGAAACGTCGCCCTGACGAGAATAGGTAAGGAGACGGGTATGGACGGAGCTAACTCCTATTACACCGTTCACTACGATGCGGCGAAGCACTTCAGAACCAACCTCTATCTCTCGGGCGTGCAGGGAAGTCTCGTCTTCGAGTGCGACATAACCTCCTTCGGCACCCTTCCCAGCAATTATATATGGTGTGAGGACACGGGAAGCTACGTCGACACTACGTGGAGCGTCATGTATTTTAGAATCGCTCCAAACGGAGATATCAAATCCGGCCAGGGCTCGGATTCGGGCAGTAAGGTGCTCGTTAAAAACGGAGTCACCCCCGGAAAATGGACGCATATATCCATAGTCGTCGATACCTTAGATAATATAATGAAGCTCTACGTCGACTATCAGCTCGTCGAAGAGCGCAGCACCGCGAACGGTGTCTATAACTACACACCTAAGATGATACGTCTCGGCGCGAGCCCCGCAGTGGGCAAAGAGGGCGGAGAGTTCTCTATAGATAACGTAAGAGCATATTCGGGCTACGCACCGAGGGATATAAACGCGGTGCTGACCGACAGCGCGAAGCTCGACCTCTTCGTGTCGAGATTTGTCGACAGCTCCATAGCCCCTACGGTAAGATACGATTACTATAAGTCCGCAAAAAAGCTTGCCGATACTATCCGCCTTACCGACCCCGCATCTGCCTCTGTCGCCGCCTTTGATGCGATAAGCGCAGAAGCTCTGCTCTCCGTGGAAACAGCCGCGAAGAACGCGAATACCGCAAAATACGCAGAGTATGTAAGGACTCTTACCGAAAACTACGTTCCGAGCGAGAGCACAAAGAGCCAGAGGGAATACCTTATCGCGAAAATAGAATCCTACCTCGGCCAGCTCGCAGGCCTCTATTCGGAAAATGACGACTTCGAAGCAGCGAAGGAAAAGTTCGCAGTCGTCAGAACTCAGATAGACTACGAGAATACCGCGAGTGAATTTATTGGCTACGTAAATGCGTTCTATAACGCCAATAACGTGGAGAGCCAGACGGAAAAGTATGAGCTCGCCCTTGAGCTTATGCCCCTACTCAACCTTGATTACCTCTACAATGAGGAGGCCTTCCCGAGCTTCGTCGATGCCTATGAGAGAGCCCTTAATATGGAGCTCACTCTTAAGGAAAATACGATGATAGATAATTCGAAAAAGCTTCTCGCCCTCATTAAATACCTCGGTAACTATCCGACCGAGGAGGAATGGAACGAGAAATACGATTTCCTAAAGAATTATGCAACTCTCGCGCGCGAAATAATTAATGAAGGAAACTACGACGGCTACTATAACAACCTCGATAAGGAAATAGTCGCCTTCGCAAAGATGAACGAGTTCTTCTATAAAAGGGCGCAAAGCGACCATGCCGTCTATATAGCAGGGGAGATCGCACGTCACGACGCTTCGAGTAACTATTTTGAGAAATACGCTATAACCGTAATGGTGATAGAGTACGCAAAAAGCCCCGACGTCGATAACACCCACTCACAAATAGCACCTCTCCTTAAGAAGAATGAGGAAAACCTCGCGGCTCTTGTTGCCGACGTGGATAATTATGAGAAGCTGCTTGAGGATAATGCCGCCCTCTTCGTCGAAAAGTGTCAGAGCCTCATAGGCTCGGTAGATTACGCCACGATGAAGCGCGTGTGCGATGAGGCAGCGGTCTATTTCTACAGCATGAACGTGAATGAAGCGTCCGCACAGGATGCTATAGCTCTCTACGTAGGAAGAAGAGCTGAAATTCGCAAGATTGAAGCGAATGCGAAAAAGTTCAATGATGCCGTAGCTATGATAGCAATAAAGGAAACACCCGATGCGACCCTCGCAGCTATTGTTGAGGCATCCGACCTTATTGCTTTGGCGAATGTTCAGGCAGACGGTGTCCTTGAGTCCGTAACGGCGCTGAATGCGCATATAACAGCCTATAACGAGAGCATAGCCGGTATTAACGCAGAGATAGCAGTAACAAATGAGCTCGCCGCATACCTCGCAAACACAAATGGAAAAGACGGCCTGCTGACCGTCATTCTCGACTGCATTGTTAAGTAAAAGACTTGAGAAAGGAATTATTGGATTATGAAAAGAATGGTTTACAAAATAACATCTTTGGTTCTTATCCTCACGTCTCTTTTAACACTCGTCGCGATTTATCCTATAGCAGAGGGAAATGAAGAGAGCTCCGACACTGTAAATATCGTGTTTAACCGCGATTTTGAGGACGGCTGGAACTACTATAACGGTATGGATACTGACGTAAAAAACGAGCTCGACGCCTATCTTACCTATAAGAAAATGAGCCCAACCTGGTATAATTACTACCTTCGTCTTTTGCCTACCGGCGACCGAGGCGGTTACCTCTATATACCTATGGGCGAGGATACTCCGACAGCAGGAAAGGTCTTCTTCGAGCTCGATATGAAGAGTGAGACTGCTGATAATAATATCGGCGGTGTGGTAATGACCGCAGGTGTCGGAGAGAACCCCCTCCTTACGCATATCGTCGCCTTTAATGAGGGGCGCCTCTTCCTCTTGGGCCGGGATGTAGCAGAGGTTCCGCTCGATTGGCTTAACCTCTCCTTTGAGATAGATTTCGACTACGCGAAAAATACCCTCGGCGCAGCCGCTGACGAATACCTCGTTACCGTAACCTACGGCGAGCTTACCGAAACCCGCGTGTATAGCGCGGACGACTTCGGTATCTCGGGTATATATATCGGCGCGCAGGAGAACTTCCTCGGCTACGACAGAGAGGGTGACTCTTATTTCGTAGATAATGTGAAGCTCTATTGGGGAGCAGATGAAAAAACCGAGCTCCCCGACGGTGACTATGGCACGGCAGTTAACCTGTCCTCCTCCCGCGATTTTGCCGTCCTCGGAACGGGCGCCGGCGGAAGCTATTTGACAGGCTCCCCGAATATCGAGAGACTCGATATGAACGACGAGAGCGTGCAGGTTCACTATAATAGAAACTACGGCGAGGGCTGGAACTACGATAACGGCTTCGCCTCCTCGAGAACAACGGAGCGCGGAAACGAGTTCGCGATAAAGACCGACTACGCCTCCGAAATGAACACCACGGGAACCTTTCTTAATTATTATCTCGAGTTCATACAGAGAAATGCGAATAACGGCTTCGTTAACCTGAGTGCCAGTACCGCCGTGCCCCGCTCGACCGGTAAATGCTTCTTCGAGTTTGACATTAAGGCCTCCGCGGGTGCCTCTATCCCGAAAATTTTCGAAATAGTCACACCGGGAAGGCCTGTCACCTATATCACCGATACCATGTCGATAGAGAATGGCTCGCTCATAGTCTTCGGAAATAACGTCGGATATCTCGGTGAGGAGTGGTGCCACGTCATCATCGAGATGGACTTCGATTGGGGCCCCGCGAACGGTAAGCAGAACGCTATAAAATATACCGTCACAGTAGGCGCTGCCGCAATTGAGGTTGAAGCGATAAAGTACGTAAACGGTGAAGGCATTGATAAATCTACCTTCCGCGGCCTTCAGGAGATAAGAATAGGCCGTCTCGGCGCAGCAGGCTATGTTGACGGCGACTGGTACGGTCTTGATAACGTTCAGCTCTATTCGGCAACAGCCCCCGCAAATATCGACCCCAATAATTACGGTTCGCTCGTCAAAACAGATAACACGAAGGACTTTACGATAAGCGACGGCTTCGTGACCGAGCTCACTACCCCCCAAATAGCCGCCTCGTCCCTAACGATGAAGGTCAATACCCCGAACGCCCTCATAAACGGTGAGAAGACTCTCCTCTTTACCGATGAGGAAGGGAACGGCTACGGCGCACCCTATAAGGAGAACGGCGTCGTAATGGTGCCCCTCGAGCCCATACTCGACTACGTTGGTTCCCCCTACCGCTATAACTCCGACGGCCTCGCCTGCGACGTCTACGCTAACGGTGAGTACCGCTCCATAGCAGTAGGCCGCGACCTTATGATGATAGGTGATACCGAATATCTCCTCTCCGCTCCCCCTACCATAAAAACCGACGGTGGTAATAAGGTCATCTACATAGGCCTCGACGACGTCGAGAAGATATTCGCTGGCTACTACGTAACCTACGACGAGATAGGCTTCATCTCCATAGCCACCGTCGATGATTACCTGAACCGCGATACCGACGAGGATTATATGCGTAACCTTATGCGCACCTTCGTCTATGACGCGGTCAATACGGAAACCATATACGAAACCGTAAAGGAAAATACCAATGACTTCGACCACCCCTACCTCTACGTTAATCAGGATAGGTTTGATTACCTCTACGACGTCTATCATTCCGTCCCCGGCGACGAAATCTACGACGCCGACCTCTGGACCTATATCGATAACGCCGTAAAACAGGCGCAGAAATATTATCTCCAGTACGTAAACCTCGACGAAAACGGCAACTATAAGGAGCTTAAAAAGGGTCAGTACGTCTACTCTAAATCGGGTATGGCTACTTGGAGAACGAACATCGACGACGATAAGAACGAGAAGGACCCCTACACAGGTGAGCTTCTCCGCGAAGCGAATAATCACTCCATATCAACAATGCCATATCCCCTCAATAACGGCTACGACTACGGCGGCGACAGACTTAATATCCTCTCCGACGGCGACTCCTGCCTCTCCATAGCTTGTGAGTCGGTTGCTTTCGCCTACCAGATGACCCGCGACCCCAATTACGCCGGCTTTGTCTACGATTGGGCGGCGGCCCTTACCTCTTGGACTCACTGGGGTCCCGCACATTACCTCAACGTAGGTACCACAGCACACTATATCTCACTCGCTTACGACTGGCTCTATGATGCATGGGCTGATATGGACCTCGATTCCACCGTTATCCGCGACGGACTTAACAGACTCTGTACCCACACCGCGTGGCGCGCAGTTAATAATATGTCCGCAGAGTATAAGGCTAACGACGGAGGCGAGAGCGGTAAGTATTGGTCGCACATCGGTAACTGGAACCCCGTTTGTGCCGCCGGCGTTATCCCCTCGTGCCTCATATCACTCGAGGACCCCGCATACGTCGAGGAAGCAACCTATACCCTCGAGAGAACTATCTACTACCTCGGATATAACGGCTTCACCTATTTCGCCTTCGACGGCTCCTACCGTGAGTCCTCCGGCTATTGGTGTGCTACTATACGCTACGCACAGTGGGATATCCTGATGATTCAGAATGCCTTCGGCACCGATTTCGGTCTGCTCGATGCCCCCGGTATCGACGTGTCGAACTATTTCGGCTCGTATATGCATACCGATGATAACGGCCGCTGGAATTACCACGACGACTGGGAGGGCTTCCTCTCCTTCTATTGGCTCTACCTCGGAGCACAGCTCTTTGATAACCCCGATTTCGCTAATCTCAGATATGTAGCTCTGGCTAACGGTACCTCGACGAGCCGAGAGGACGCGCTCTTCTATGATAAATCGATGATAAGTGCGGATAACGTGGACCTCGACCTGGACTACGTAATGGACTCGATAGATGCCGTAATATCTCGTGAATCCTTCGAGCCGGGCTCGCTCTACGCCGCGATGATGGGCGGTATAAATAACGTCGCCCACGGTCAGTACGACTCGGGTAACTGGATTTATGAGAACGGCGGTGTCCGTTGGTTCGTCGACCTCGGCGCAGATAACTATAACCTCGCGGGCGGCGGCCTTAATATGGGTTACTATAAATACTCGACACAGGGTAATAACGTAGTCGCCATAGCCTCTCTACAGGACACTATCCCCCACGGACAGGTGCTCGATAGCGGAGGAGAAATAGTATCCTTTGTCTCGAACGAGCACGGCTCCGCTACAGTCATAGATAACTCCGGTGCCTACGGCGGTGCCGAGAACGTCACCTATGCGAAGCGCGGAATGCTCGTCACCAATGATAGGAAAACAGTGGTAATCCAGGATGAGATAGTCTCCGTCCTTGTTCAGGATTTCTATTGGTACGCGCACTACGATACGTCGAGAGTGGCCTCGTGTGAAATATCCGATAACGGCAGAACGGCTATAATGAAATCGTATCCTGACTCAAACGGAAACGCGAAGACCCTTCGCGTTACCCTCGTGACCGCCAACCGTGGCTTTAAATTTGAAATACAGGATACAACCAGCGACTATTTCGTCCTCGACGCCACGCCGAAGGAGGGTTACTCCGCCGAGCTTACGAACGGAGTCAACGACGAGAACAACAGAGATAAGTACAAAAAGCTCGTAATATCGGGTAAAAATACGCTGAAATTCGAGATTGCCGTAGTTATCGAAATGATAGACCCGAGTGAGCCCGAGGAGGTAGGCTACACCCTCGGCTGGGACGGTAATGCCAACGCTCTGCCGCCTATGGACGAGTGGATGCCACAGCCTGACTCCAGAGCCACAACCGGCGGCGCCACGACGGACGAGGTCGAGCTCCGCGGCACACCGCAGCTCTCTACCATATTCTCAAACGCCGAACTGCTCTCGTCCTATGTGACGAAGGGCTCTTACCTCGGCGCGGATAGGGAAAAGTTCTTTATGGCCCTCGCCGAATCGATGTATGCGATAAATTTCTATGGCATGAACCAGAGCTCGCAGGGTCTCATAGACGCTATAGCTACCTCTGTGGGAGCGAAGGCGAAATACGATAAGTTCCAGGGTAAAATTTCCACCGACGCGAAAAACGTTGCGTCAATCGCGGAGGGACTCATAGGCATAAAAACATCCGAGCCCGAGACCCCGCCTGCCGCCGAGTAATCGGCGGGGGGCGCCCCTCTGGGCGCACTAGTGAATGATGAAGACAGATGACTATGCCATCTAATGAATAATTCATAGTTCGTTCGGAGTTCATTCTTCATTATTCACTGCTAAAAATCAGTTTTACTAATCGGATAATGAAGAATGAGTGATGTTAAAGAAAATTTGCAGATAGATAAATCTATTGCTTTCGCATCTCGAATAGTAAAGCTTCACGGATATTTAACGCGAGAGAAGAAGGAGTACGTTCTGTCGAAGTAAATATTAAGAAGCTTTTGATAGCGTCTATCAACACAGCAAAGAACAATAACATTATAAAACAATAGAAATTTTTCGCTTATGCGAAAAATGACCATAATCATTAATTATTCATTAGATGAGCAGAGCTCATCTGTCTTAATCATTACTCCCTGCTCGCTCCCGTATTACATACGGGGTGCTGCGCACCTTGTTTTGCTTAACGCAAAACGCTCGCGGAGCAATCTGCACTCGCTCGCTTGTATGCAAGCATACAGACTCGCTTCGTTTGATTATCATTATTCATTAGATGGACAGAGTCCATCAAAATAATAGAAATTTTTCGCTCACGCGAAAAATGACCATAATTATTCATCATTCATTATTCATTATTTATTATTTCTTGGTATTCCAAAGGCTCCCGCCTTTGAAATTAATCTAGCTCGCAATACCATTAATATAAAAAACCAAATTAAAGAAAGGAAAAACTCATGAAAAAACTCGCAAAATACCTAGTGCTCCTCTTAGTAGTAGCACTCCTCGGCGGTATTCTCGCAGTTGCAGCATTCGCGGAAGAAACCACGCCCACCCCGTGGACTCCTACCGACGATGCCGCTACCGCAGATGTCGACGAGTCGGCGATTTTCTATGCAGTGTGGGACAGTGAAGAAGCCTACAATAACGGTACTGCACCGAAGGTTACTGTATCCGCTGAAGCGAAAATCGCTCTAGCCGACCTTAACAGTTATGGTGACTGTTATATCAGGGCGTATTCTGACCTTGCGCTTGAAGGAGGTACGGTATTTTCGTCTTCTACAGCGACGACCATAGTTCTTGATTTGAACGGCTATGCAGCATCGTTCTCCAAAACTTACGTTATGGGTAGCTGGGGAAATACCGTAGGGCACAATTTCACGGTTAAAAACGGAACCTTGAATTCAAGCGTTCAGTGGCAGATCGACGGAATTAATTTCCGCGCTGAAAACCTCGTTATTAATGCGTCGCGTCCTATCGGATACGATGCCGACGGAAGCATAGAATTCGTTGATTGTACCATTAACGCTTCCGGCACTACGAGTGGCGGTGTGTTTTTCATCGGCGGTTATTATAGAACGTCGCGTCCTTCAACCTTGACGTTGAGAAATACGGACGTAATTCTGTCATCGTCGAAGCCCGTGTTCTATATCCTCAACTCGATGTCCTCGACTTCAGATGTTGACCCCGGAGCAGACGTTCCTTCTGACTTTACCGAAGGGGCGACAAGATCTTGGGATTCGTTTAAGAAGTGGGATATCTATATCGACGGCGATTCATCCGTTACGGCAGCTTCCACCGTCGACCTGTTTTGGCTCGAATATGCTGGAACGTCTGTCATTACCTTGCAGTCAAATTATCAGAAACCGGGTGATGATAAGACTCTCAATACCGAAGACGACGTTTACGTAGACAGATACACCTATAAGTCCGGCTTTAAGTCTAATATTTACGTCGCCGACGGATTTACCGTTAACGCAAATGTTGCTGACGTTTCCGTTCCCTCGCTTAACGTAAGTGCGGGAACTAATCCTGCATCCGTTAACGTAAACGATTACTGTGTAGTCTCGTTCGTAAAGGATCTTGATTCGCTTACGGCTATCGAAACGGTGACGACCTATACCGCAGACTCCGCTCTTTATTACATTGTTGATGCAGAGCACACTTGGAGCGATCCTGAGGACGTAACCGTAACAGTTGCCGGATGCAAAACCGACGGCCTTAAGAACATCGTGGTTAGTTGTACTGACGACGGATGTGAGAAGAAGCTCATTCTTTCGACCGAAGTGATACCCGCAACCGGACACACTCTCGCTGGCGGAACTTGTTCCGTATGTGGGGAAACTCCTTGGGCTCCCACCGAGGGCGACGGAATTTATTACGCTGTATGGGAAAGCGAAGACGATTATAACGCTCTTGAAGATCCTATAAAGACGAACCTCGACTTTACCGCACAGGCAGAAAATCTTCTTACAACGACCGATTTTTTGAGTTTAGGTAGTTGTTATATCCGCGTATACGAGGATATGAAGCTTGGCGATTCTTCAGTTACTCTTACGAACAACCAGAGCGTAACTATAGAGCTTCTCGGTAATACTCTTACGACTAAAAACGAAGTGTTACTTCGTCCTTACGGAGCCAACAGTGAAGCAGCCCATCTAACTGTAATGAATGGAAATTGGAATGCCGCACAGATTCAGATGAACGGTACCTCTAAATTCACTCTGAGAAACGTGAACTTGACTACAGGTAGCGCTATCGGATATGAATCCAGAGGAACATGGGAGTTCTATGATTCCACGATTACCTCCACCTATACGTTTGTCTTCAGCTTTGGTCAAGGTCCTGCCTCTGCTTCGTTCTACAACACAGAGATTATTTCGAGTTCTTCCGAATCCATTTTCAGAGTTTGGAACAGAGCGGCAACAATAAATTTTGATGAGAATTGTAAAGTAACATCTAGCGTAAGCAATACTGCACTCGTAAGAATAGTAACCAGAAATGATTCTTATCAAGGAACGGCGAATATTTACGTTGAGGACGGTTGCGTTTTTGGTAATTCACTCGTTTCCGAGTCGGATAGCTCTATTAGTTGGAAACTAAATACAGAGAATAGCGAATGGGTTACTGTGAATGTTGTCGAGGATATCGAAAATCTTGCAGCTGTAAGTTCGGCTACTCTTTACTCTGCCGGAGAAGATATATCCTTCGTTGTAGATGCAGCCCACGATTGGAGTGCTTCCACGGATGTTATAATTACCGCTCCTGGTTGCGAAACCGAAGGCCTTAAGAATATTTTTGTAAATTGTACGGATCACTGCGATAAGCAACTTGTTATCGCGACAGATGTAACGATCCCTGCGACCGGACACACTCTCGCTGGCGGAACTTGTTCCGTATGTGGGGAAACTCCTTGGGCTCCCGAGGAGAATTCAGGTATTTACTACGCAGTATGGGCGAGCAAGGATGATTACGACCAGTTTAATAATCCTGCAAAGACTAACGTTGACTACGATGAAGAAGGACAGACCGAAAATAGTTTGGCTCCTACAAATCTTGTAAGCATCACTACCGATTATCCTAATGCCTACATAGTAGTTTACGCGGATATGAAAATTCCCGGCAATGGAAATACCAGTGTGTTTGCGGCTAATGCAAACGTAACCTTTGAGCTTAATGGTAATAAGCTTACCTTCCCGGCAAAGACTTGTATCGGAACTTATAACGGTAAAGAAGGTATTACCGTAACTATCGAGAACGGTGACGTTGAATTCGGTAGCTCACAGGTTCAGGTTAATACTAAGAGTACCCTTATTCTTAAGAATATCGCTGACCTTACGACCTACGGTGGATTTGGCTATGACTCGGGTGGAAAGGTTGAGATTTACAATTCCACATGGACGCATAAGGGCAACACAACTGACACAAATTTGGCTTGCTTGTTCTGGGCGGGTAATAACACTGACAGTACCAGTGAGTGGAAGGGCGGTATGGCCATTTATGGAACAGAAATAAATATTGTCAAGCAATTCCCCACGGTAGATACTTCACGCTCCGCTCTGCTTGTTGCCAGCAACTCTACTTATTCGTACAAAAACTTTACCTTAACGTTCGACGCAGAGTCCTCTATCAATTATCCTTTTGATGCTCTGACTTGGATTTTTGCTACTGATACCGAAACTACTAAAAACCATCAGTACATCTACATCGAAGAAGGCTTCAAGGTAAACGGTCAGGCTATAGCTGACGGATTTGCTACGAACGGTAGCAACTCTAGCGTCGTCGTTGTAGAAGACCTCGCAACCAAGACTGAGGTTACCTCGCAGCTCTACGCTCTCGAGGCTGACGGTATGTACACCCTCACGGGTGACGCAGCTGACGTTGCTTGGTACGTTGAGGGTAACACCGCAGGCGATTTCCAGATAGCAACCAAGGCTAACGTTACCGAGACTTCCGCAGGCAATCTTGCAACCGTAACGCTTGACGACCTTCTTGCACTTACCGACGGCGCTACCGTTAAGGTTATGCAGGATCTCTGGTGCGACTTTAATAGAGTCGACACTAAGCACGCGAGCGACCTTACCTTCGACCTTAACTCGAAGACTCTTTACTTCGCATCCGACTGGTACGTAGCAGGCGAAAAGTCCGTTGATAATCTTACCTTCAAGAACGGTACTATCAACGCAAGCTATCTCGCTAATACTTCTACCTTTATGGGTAGCTTCGGAGTTCTCACCTTTGATAATGTAGAGCTCGTGTCTGATAAAGATGATTCTATCGCAGTTCATCTTTACGACGATAAGCTCGTAATGAACAACTGTACGATAAATCACACAGGTGCTTATGCTATCGGTATCAGACTTACCGGTATAACGCAGGTCGTAGAGATCAACAATACTGATATTACCGCAACTACCTACGGTATTATTAAAGAGACCCTTGCAGGTACTAATGATGCATATACTCTTAATAACTGTAACGTAACCGCAAATACCGCATTTGCAGTTTACAGCGGCACTGATACAGCAGACTCTGCTGTTAAGTTCATTCTTAACGGCGGCAGTGTAACTGCTCCGACCATCCTTGCCGACACCGTAATTAAGACGGACGGGACCTCGAACCGCGGCTACGTTCTCAACGCAGACGTTATGGTGGTACTGACGAGAGGCGCTACCGCTTCCTCGAAGGTTATTTCTGATAGCGACGCTACTCCTAACCTTACTGTTGTAGAGGGCACTCTCGACGGTAAGCTTCAGGTTAACCTCACGCTCACGACCAATTTCAACGTTAATTTCTATGCAGACCCCAGCGTTGTAACGGGTATCGTTCTTAACGGTACGGAGCTTACCGCAACGGATTATAATGGACTTAAGAAGTACACCGTACCCTTCGCGGCACACGAGGCAGCAAATGAGCTCACCTTTACCGTGGAGACGGTCTTCGGTGATTTCATCCTTAATTATTCCGTACTTACCTACGCAGAGAAGCTCATAGCGACGAGCGGTATGTCGAATGAGGCAGTTAACCTTGCGAAGGCTTCTGTTGCATACATTCAGAAGGCTTACGCATACGCAGCTACACAGGATAGCACTGTGGTTGCTCCCGACGCGCTCAACGATTTTGTTACCGACGGTATTGACACAGCGGTACCCGGCGATACGCTTCCCGAGACACTTACCGCTGCAGTAAGCAAGGTGAAATTCGAGCTTGCTTCCGGCGTTAACCTCATCCTTGTGATAAAGAGTGGCTATAACGGTCCTCTTACTGTGAACGGTGAAACGTATAACGTAACCGCGAATGAGGAGCTTAAGATATCGCTCCGTGCGAAGGACCTCGCAAAAGAAATCTCCGTTAAGGTAGATGATGCGGACCAGGGAAGCTTTACTCTCGCAGGCTATGTAAACAGTGTTAATGGTAAGACCGAGGCAGAGGCATCCGCAGAGATGAAGGCTCTTGTTCAATCACTTTACACCTACGCGCGCTATGCCGGTGAATATGCATCTTACGTTGAGTCAAATAACGGCGAAATGAACTAATGAAAGGAGAATTGATAAAAATGAAAAAGACTTATGAAACCCCCGAAATTCTCCTTACCTACGTCGAGGATAAGGATGTAATTACTACCTCCGGCGGAGATATGCCGTTGGTTGACGCCTTCGACTGGTAGTTTTCGGTTAATTTCGGTTCTAAGCGCCGACCGCTCCCGCTTTTGGGTCGCGCTCGACGCTTACCTCCCGAATTTTCCTCGAAAACCGTACGTTTTCCGCCGGCAATTAGCCGGCGGGGAACGTAACTAAAACAGTTGTACATAGTCCAACTGATTAATAATGAATAATTAATAGTGAATAATTTTCGTCATTCTACCCACCGACGTGAGGTCTACCGCTTCCTTCGTCATTCTGACCACCGAACCGCACGGTTGGTGCCGCTCGGTTAAAGGGGAAGAATCTAAACCTGTAGGCAGTTATCATTTAGGTGTTTCACCCGAGCATCTAAATTAAAAGAAGCTTTCCGTCTTCGGTGGAAAGCAACCATAATTATTACTCCTTGCTCGCTCCCGTATTACATACGGGGTGCTACGCACCTTGCTTTGCCCATAGCAAAACGCTCGCGGAGCAATCTGCACAAGCATTTATGCTTTTCTTGCATTGTATGCAAGCATACAGACTCGCTTCGTTTGATTATCATTATTCATTATTCACTATTCATTAATAATAAAAATTTACATACACCACAAAGTCCTAGTATAGGAGAAAAACTATGAAAAAATCCACAAAAATCCTAACACTCATCATCGGTCTTGTCGCGATGGTAGGCATACTCACCGTAGCCGTAGTCGCCTCGAGCACTCCGACCCCGTGGGCACCCACGGAGGGTGACGGCGTATTCTATGCCGTCTGGTCGAGCGAGGACTCCTACCTCGCAGGAGACGAGCCCACCGTTACCAACCTCACGGACGGAGCAGATAACGAAGAGGATAAGAAGATTTTATCCGAGCATTTCAGAGGCTGGGGCTCTTGCTACGTCAGAATATATGATGATGTAGGATTGCAGGGCTATTTCTACGACGAGACTAAGAACGAGAACTCGAACGGCGGAACGCTTATAAACGTAGGCACTTCGGCTTATATCGAGCTTAACGGTCACACTCTGACTGTCGTGGATAGTGTTCTGAAGGTCGGCGCGTATAGCGCTACGAATACCGATACCTCTCTTACCTTCGCACACGGTAAGTTTTCGATAGGTAAACAGTCGCAGATAAACAGATCGGCGTCACTTATATTCGATGAGGTAGAGCTTAATACGACCCGTGAGCTTGGCTTCGATTCGGGCGGAAAGATTTACTTCTATAATTCGGTATGGAATAACTCTTATTCCTTCCTCTTTGACCTCGGCACTTCGAACAAGACGGGAGAGATAAGCTTCAATAATACCGATATCATCTCCACAGGTACGATAAATCCTGCGAAGGGTCTCTTCTACATAAGGAACGGCAGTGCGAATAATGCCTTTAAGATAACCTTCGACGCGGACTCCTCGCTCTCCACTGTGACCGAGAATCCCGTATGGGCGTACACGACAGGTAACGCGGCGGTATCTACGATATACCTTGAGCGCGGCTTCACTATGAGTGAGAGTGTCGTGAAGGCTGATGCAGGTGTCGCGACTCTCGCGACCTCTGACGCTGCATACTCGTCGGTAAAGGTTGTTGAGCCCGATACTACGACTCTCCTCTCCTCTTATATGTTTAAGGATAACGGGGATGGCACAGTATCGATAGCTATACCCGACTGGGCGTGGGCGCTTTATACGGAGGGCTCGTCGCTGCCCGTCCTCTCCTCTGCGACTCCTACCGTAACGAATGAACAGATAAGGGAGTCCGGAGCAACCTATCTAAAGCTCTATATGGACACCGCGCTCACCGTAGTGGATGACGGCGCTCTTATCCCCGACGTCGATAGCTTCCTTATCGAGCTTGACAGCTTCGCGCTTGGGGCAGACGGAGCGTTAAACCTTATGGCAGACGGGCAGGGAACAGCCCTTACTGTGACGGGCGGTACTGTTACCGCAGATGGTGACGTATCCTTCGGCAGCGGCAACTCCGCGAGCTTCACGGGCGCTACCCTGAACGCGTCCTCACTCCGCTCCGCATCCCCTCTTGACTTCGCGAGCTCCACGCTTAACCTCTCGGGCAGCGTACCCGTAGTGCTCGGTGCGTACTCGGGCGAGAGTGCGGCTCTCACCCTTACGGGCACTACGCTGAATGCGACCTCGGACGCTATTTCTGCAGGAGCTTCTGCTACTACCCACCTTACGAATAACGCGGTTATCACCGTGGTATATGATGATGCGACCCTCGGCTCTGCCTGGAGCATAGCTCTCGACGGGGACTCGTCGGTCATCCTTCCGAACGATACCGAGGGTGCAGTATTCCTCTCTCTCGCAGCAACCGTCACCGTCGATGACGGTGCATATCCCACCCTCGCGGTAGAGGAGAACTTCGGCTTCTCCTCTACAACCGACCCGAGGCGTATGACCTCGACTACGGACGGTATTTCGTATACCGACACAGCACCCGTTACTCTCAGTGTTCTTGCCGCAGGCACGGGCACAGCACTCGACAGCTACGTCCTCGCATCGAAGGGCGAAGGTATTTCCACCTTCGGTGTAATTACGTGGGAGGCATACGCGAGCAAGGATGCATACCTCGCAGATGATGACCCCATCTATACCAACCTCAGCTTTGCCCCCTACGATTACGATGGGGACGGCGTGAACGATAGCTTCCTCGACGCCGCGAATCTTAAAACCTTCGGTAACGCCTACGTAGTTCTTTACGACGACCTACAGATAGCGAGCCTCGTATGGAACTCGAATATCCTTCCAACGAACTCCACCGTAACCTTCGAGCTTAACGGTAAGACCGTGACCTTCCCGACGCAGACCTGCTTCGGCTCTTACGGCGGCGCGGAGAACGCTACCGTAATTTTCGAGAACGGTAAGGTTGTCTTTAAGCACAGACAGACTCAGGTAAACACGACCACCACCGTTATATTTAAGAGTGTTGAGCTTACTACTAATGCAGGCTTCGGCTACGACTCGGGCGGTAAGGTTGAGATTTACGACTCCACCTGGACGCATCAGGGTAATACCACCGATACTAACCTGACAGCTCTTTTCTGGGGCGGTAACACCGTGAAGACGGGCTGGGTCGGCGGCCTTGCAGTTTATAACACCGATATCACTATTGCAGGTGCGTTCACAGGCACGAAGGCGGCTCTTCTCAGCGTATCGAACTCGGGCCGCGCGAGGGCGAGCTACGTGCTCTCCTTCGACTCCGAGTCCTCGCTGAACTACCACTACGACGGACTTACCTGGATATACGTTGCAGACACCGCGACAACCGACAATAAGCAGAATATCTATATCGAGCCCGGCTTTAAGGTGAACGGGCAGGCGATAGGTAAGGCTGATGCAGCGAGCGACGCCGCAGGCTTTACGACGAACGGCGGTAACACCGCGGTCACCGTCGTTACCGATATTACAAATCCTGTACCCAGCCCCTATATCTTCACCGAGGTAGAGGGCGAGACGGGAATATATACTGTAGAAATTCCCGACTGGGCATGGGGTATTTTCGAGAATCCGACCGACCTTATGCCGAAGATTTCTTCCTTCGATGCGACTATTACCGACGAGGTGATAAGAAGCTCCGGCTACACCTATCTGAAGATTTATAAGGATACCGTAATAACCGCTTCGGGCACGGGCGCGATTCTTCCCGACGTCGATAGCTTCATTATCGACCTTGGCACGTGCACCCTTACCGCAGCAGGTGACCTTAACCTTATGGCAGACGGGCAGGGAACTGCTCTCACTGTGAAGGGCGGCACTCTTACCGCAGGCGGCACGGTCTCCTTTGGACGCGGAAACTCCGCGACCCTCTCGGGTGTTACGGTAAACGCGGCCTCTGTGAAGACAGCATCTCCCGTAACCTTTAGTAAATCCGCGCTTACCCTCTCGGGCGGCACTCCCATAGTGCTCGAGGGATACGAGCCGACTCTTGACGGCGCTGCCTTTAACCTCGATGACGTTGACCTCACACTTACCTCGTCTGCTATCGCGACCTCGGCCTCGGATGCGACGTCAGCTAACAGTGCTATAGTAACCTTAAAATACACCGATGCGACGCTCGGCGCTGCTTGGACTGTACGCCTCGATACCGCTACTACGGTATCTGCTCCGAACATGACGGCACAGGCTGTATGGCTCGCAATTGTTGCCGATTCCGCACTCCCCGAGGGAGTAGCACCCGCGATATACTTCGAGGAGAATATCCTCTTCACGGAGCTGGTAGCTCCGAATGAGAATTACGTTACACGCCCCGTAGGCTCTTCCGCCTTCGTCGAGAAGACTGACGCCGCAGCTGCCACTGCGTCTGTAAGCATTGTAGCACCCGGCTCTACCACTCCTCTTGAGGGCTGGATAAAGGTTGCGGTGGGCGACGGCTACTTCACCGTAGGTCTTATTAAGTGGGCGGTATACGAGAGCGAGGATGCATATAAGGCAGGCGCTCCGTATCTTAAGTCGAACTTCGACTACCCGGGTGGCGCACAGGACCTTACCTCCGCTGAGTTTAAGGCTCTCGGCAGCTGCTACATCCGTCTCTATGCGGATATGATGCTCGGCGATGATGCTATAACGATGAATAAGAATACCTCCGTGGTATTCGAGCTGAACGGTAACACCCTCACCGTACCCAAGAAGTTTAGGGTAGGCGGATACGGCACCACGGCAAACAACTCACACCTTACCGTTAAAAACGGAAGCATAGTTACCGGCTCCGAGTGGCAGGTAAACGGCGCGGATTCCTCGCTGACTGCTGTTAAAGTTAATTGGACTGCGAGCGCTCAGCTGGGTTATCAGTCTGGCGGTGCCTTCATTTTTACCGATTCGACTCTTACCTCTGAGGCGAACTTCGTCTTCGGTGTCGGATATAACGACTCCACAGTACGGCTCTCGGGAACTACTGTTAACGTCAAAAGCGGTGCGGCACTCATTAAGTCCTTCGACCACACCACGTCGATATATATCGATAAGAGCTGCGTAATTAATTCCGCAGGAAACGGAAGGCTGACGATCGAGAATACCGCGAACGGCAGTCAGAAGCCGCTCATCTACTTTGAGGTAGGCGCTACCGTTGACGGCGATTTTATGACATCCGACGGAGCACTCACGGTATGTACTGGAACAGTGGTGACGGTCGTTGACCCCGAAACCTCGATTGCTGTTCCTGCCTACGTTTTCTCTGACAACGGCGACGGCACGTTCAGTGTGTACGTTCCGAACTGGTCGTGGGCAATCTACGAGAGCTTAAGCAGCGCTTCGCCCATACTGACGGGTGACACGACAACGCTTACCAATCTCGATATAAGAAATGCCGGCGGTACCGTGCTTAAGCTCTTTAAGAACGTTACCGTGACTCTCGCCGACGGTGCGAACACGGCAGGGAACGACTACCTCCTTCCCGCGACCTCGAGCTTCACTGTCGTCACCAACGGTATGACCATTACGGTGGACGGCGACCTCATTCTTATGGCTGACGGCGCGGGCACGGCCCTTACCGTTACGGACGGTGTGCTAAACGTAACAGGCACGCTCTCCTTCGGACGCGGAAACTCCGCGACCCTCTCGGGTGTTACGGTAAACGCGGCCTCTGTGAAGACAGCATCTCCCGTCACCCTTGACGGCTGTACCGTGACCCTCTCGGCAGATATGCCGATAGTTCTCGAGGGATACGCGGCAGAGCTTGACAGAGCGGACTTCACGCTTGTCGATACCGAGCTCACACTTACCTCGTCTGCTATCGCGACCTCGGCCTCGGATGCGACGCTTGCTAACAGTGCTATAGTAACTTTAAAATACACCGATGCGACGCTCGGCGCTGCTTGGACGGTGCGCTTCGACACTGACTCGACCGTTGCGGCGCGCAATATGACTGCCCCTGCGGTATGGCTCGCAATTGTTGCCGATGCCGCACTCCCCGAGGGTACTTTACCCGCCCTCTACTTTGAGGAGAATTTCAGCTTCACTGCGAACGCAGCGCCAAACTTTAATTACCTGACACGCCCCGTAGGCTCGGAGGGCTTCGTTGAGAAGACCGATGCCGCGGCGGTAGGTGCTACCGTTCTCGTAGTGAAGAAGGGCACTGCCGACGAGGCTTTAGGCTGGGTGCTTGTAGCAAAGAGCGGAGAGTGGCACACCGTCGGACTTATTCAGTGGGCGGTATACGAGAGCGAGGATGCATATAAGGCAGGCGCTCCCGCCATCGCTACCAACTACACCGACGGCTATGACGACGAGGAGGCGAAGCTCATTCGTGCCGAGTTTATCAACACCCTCGGTGACTGCTACATCGTTCTTTATACCGACGTCGGCTTCACGTCTTATCCCGTAGACAGCAATACCTCGATTAATCTCGGCACCTCGGGACAGGATATAGTTATTGAGCTTAACGGTTACACGCTTACCAATAAATCGACGATGAAGCTCGGCGCTTACGGAACGTGGTATAACTGCTCGCTTACCGTGAAGAACGGTGCTTGGAATCTCTCTTCTCACCAGTCGCAGTTCCAGGAGGGCGCTACGCTTCGCATTGTCAACGTGGATGTCAGTGCATCGAACTCCTTCGGCTACGGCTCGGGCGCGGATATGTATTTCACCGACTCGACCGTGACCCTCGGCTCGAATGTTCCGTTCTCCCTTGGTACGAATAAGGATACGCAGATAGTATCCTTCGTAAACACCGATGTAATCCTTACCTCTGCAGCTATAGGAACTCCGAACGGCAATAAGGTAGCAGGTATCTTCGGATATCATCAGGCCTGGAACGGTTGGACGGCTACCGCAGAGATACGTCTTGATAAGGACTCGTCCATAAGCGCGGCCGCAGGCTCGCTCCTTCTTGGATTGTACGAGGCGAAGGGTACCGTAGATTCTTTAACTCTCTATATTGAGGAGGGCTGTTCTTTAAGCGAGGGACTCCTCTTTGATATGACGCCCGAGGCCTACGATTATAACGAAGACGCCTATTTCGACGTTTTCGATAAGGCATACGTGAAGATAGTAGAAGCGGGCGAGACCGAGTCTCCCGAGAGTGCAGAGCTTTACGGTAAATATACCGGTGTCTCTGACCTGGTACAGCTTCTTATGACGCGTCCCGTTGATGATATCGCGTGGTACGTAGAGCTTCGCGATTTCGATATCATCTTTGCCGTTCCTGTGAAGAACGCAGACGGCATCACCGAGGCGGTAATAACTCCGGAGGAGCTCCTTGCACTCCGCGAGGGCTCGGTCTTGATACTCGCCGCTGACGTAAGACTTCTTGCCGACAGGGGCACGGTAATCTCGAGCCTTGCAAACGGACTTACCTTCGACCTCGGCGGACATAAGCTATATTTTGATGGCACGTTCGACCTCTCCGGTGACGGTGACAGGATATACACCGTGAAAAACGGTGAGATGAGCTCCACCTCTGATGTAGCACTCTTCTCGGGTGACCTCGGAGCAGACGGACTGCTCACCCTCGAGAGGCTTAAGATAACCTTCACGGGGGCTCCCGATATGATAACGCTCCTCTCGGGCTCGCTTAAAATCGCCGATACGGCTGTAGATTACGACGGCACGGGCAGTGTTATAAATATGAACTCGCCTCTCGGTGTTTATAAGTCTCTTTCGCTCGATAGGGTTACCGTAGACTCTGCGAATAAGCTGCTCTCGCTTTCCGTTAACAGCTCGACCGATTTTGAGTATACGGTAAGCAACTGTAGAATAAACGCCGTGTACGTAATCGACGTAATTCGCGGCGGTAATGACGACCTGACCTTCCCGACGGCGGAGAACAGCCTCGCGATAACGGTTTCGAACTCGTATATAAGAGGTGAGCTTGTAACCGTGGACGGCGCTATTGACTTTCCCGTTAACGTCACGCTGTCCGAGACATACCTCGTATCTGCTCCCTCATACAGCGGTGTCGGGTATGCGAAGGGTGAGAAGCTTATGCTGCTCACTGATGATAACCTCGAGTATCTCTATCACGTGACGAAGCTTGATACGACGATTCGCAACAATCTTGTTCTCTCGTCTGACTTCACTGTTAGGTTCTATATCCCCGTAAATACAAACATCAGTGAAATAAAGATTGGAAACACTGTCTACACAGTATCCGAGCTTACCGAGAAGATAAACATCTTCCCCTACGGTGAGCATTACGTAATAACCTTTGCGGTAGTTTCTCCTGCGGAGGCGGCAGAGCTTATAGAGTATACTCTGACGTTTACGAAGGATGGCTACACTCACGTGGCAGATACCGCATACAGTGTTCTTGATTACGTTTCGAGTGTTCTCGACAGTGACCTTAACTGGAGAGTAAAGCAGCTCGCGGTCTCCGCAACGGAGTATATTGCGGCGGCATACGCGTATGCTAACCGCTCGAGTGATGACCTTACAGCACTCAGAGCGAGCGAGCTCTATATAGTTAACCTTCCCGAGCTGTGGGAGGCTCTTGCCGATGATACCGATATGACTCCTGCAGAGGGAGCTATCAGCGGTGTTCAGCTCAACCTCGGAGCGGATATGAAGATGCGCTTTAACCTTAAGAGCACGTATTCCGGCACGCTTGTGATAGCGGGCGTTACCTATGAGGTAATAGGCGGCGTCGCGGCAGGCCACGATTACGTCGAGCTGGCTCTCCCCGCGCACACTATGTACGACAGTGTTATAGAAATAAGCGTAGACGGCACGCCGGCTACCTACAGCCTCGCGAGCTACGCCTATGCAACCGCCGAAAACGGTAACCTCACCGAAACGGAGCGTGCACTCGTTTCGGCACTGTACAGCTACTGCTATTACGCAGACGTTTATGAAAACACCAACGACTAAAGAAGGAGGGATAGAAAAATGAAAAAGCTACTTAAAATATTTTTGCCGATACTCGTAATATCGGTAGCGGTATCTCTCCTCTTCATTCCTGCGGAGGCCGCGACCTCCGCAGGCGGCTACGCCGTCTGGGCGAGCGAGGAGGCATATCTCGAGAATCCGAACTCTCCGAAGATTAAATCCTCTTCCAACGATATAAAAGCTTCGGATATTCAGAACGGCGCATATCTTCTTGCCTACGGTGATTTAAGCCTGCCATCCACCACGAACGTGCAGATTGTGAACGGTGCGACCGTCGTTATAGACCTCGGCGGTCACACCCTGACCTCTGCGGGCAACTTGACCATCGGAAGCAACGGTGGAAATGCTCCTACCTATCTCACCGTGAAAAACGGTACGGTAGAGCACGTCTCCGCACAGTTTTTTAAGCCCCAGCCCAACTCCGAAACAGTTATCGAAAACGTTGTTCTTAACGATAGATCTACTTGGGGTAACCTCATCTACGGAGACAGCTTCAGAAGCTTTGTATTCCGCAACTCCGTGATAAATTACAGTGCGGCGGGAACTGGCTGTAACATAACTCCCCCTTATAATGCAGAGATAGGTATGTTCCAGTCGTATCTTATCGACCCAGACCGTGATTACGTTATGAGCATAGTGTTTGATAACTCCAACTTTAACGTCATTGGCGGCGGTAATTTTATCTATTTCAGAGATATTGAGGATACTCACGCTAATCTCGACATTGCCTTTATAAACGGCTCGAGCTTTAATGAGCTCAATTCCTCCTTCCTCTCTTGGGAGGGCTTGTTTGACAGCAATGTTAATGTCTATATCGAAAAGGGTACAAAGTTCAATAATCCCGAGGTTCCCATAGAGGGTCTTAACTCGAATTGCGGCGTGAGCTACTATAACTCGCTCGAGTTTGACGGACAGTATCTTATCCTCGGTGAGAAAACCTCGCTCGCTCCCGTAGGCCACGCAAACACCCCGGGCTCGACACCCCTTCTTATATGGGGCTTCTCGGGTGACGGAGCATATCCTCACAGTCTGTGTAATTACCTTTATACAGCAACGTTTTATAACAGTGAAAACGAACCGATAGCCATAGATATGAACGGCTATGCGGGTTACGCCGACGGAGTCACCGTCGATATATCCGTATTGGATGAAAGCTACGTTATAAAGAACGTTGAAAACGTCGGAAACAGAGTTTTTAAAAGAGTTCAGGCGGGCTGGTCTCCAACCCCCGAACGCACGACCTACACCGAGAATGCGACAATAACCGGAAATTCCAATTTTTATTTGGTGCTCGAGGACGTAGGCCCTGCTGTTATCGTTGAATACGCAGATATGGAGCTTCAGAGTATTACTAGCGCAATTTTTGAAAATACGCTCAGTGATGCAGACCTTGCGAATTTTACCGACGGCTCCTACTTATACATCTACGATGACGTGAAGCTTGTGTCCGAGAGCTCGGCCGTTGTAGTAGGTACTCTTAATCTCGACCTCGGCGGTAATACGCTCACGAAGAATAAGGCTATGGCGGATAGCATCGCCGCGTTTGATATCGTCGGCGGAACGGTTAACGTGAGAAACGGTAGGATAAATGTTTCTACCACAGGCTTCGTTTCTATTCGCGATGGCGGTACACTCAACCTCTCTGACGTTGAGGTGTCCTTTGACAGCTACCCCGCATTTACAGTCGCAGAGGGTGCTGTTAATATGGTCGGTACCGACGGCAGCGCGATAACCGGTAGGACCGATGACGTGAACGTTCCTGCGTTTCTCCTTTCGAAATTGGGGGGTGCAAGTGCGGTCAATATTTCAAATACCGAAGTGTCCGTAGCAGGCCCTCTTATGACTCACTCCTCCGACGGTGAGCTGGCGGATATCGACGTTAATATTTCCGACTGCGATAAAATTACGGCGCTCTCGGTGTTTAAGGTCTACTCCTCCGTGGCCGATAAGCTTAACAGGGACTCAACCCTTGACCTTACCCTCGATGGATGTAAGGTTGAGACGGAAAGGGTCTTCGACGTATCCTCACGCTCCGATGGCACGCCCTCTGTTATAGCGACCTTCAATATTTCGGATAGCGTCTTTACAAGCGACCCGAGAGACCTCGACTGCGGTACCGTCGTATGTCCTATGGGCTACGTAGTTTTGGCATCCGGCACCGACGGATATAAGTATTCGATAGCTCCGAGCGGCGTAGAGATGAAATTCAACCTCGCGCTTTCTCTCGACTTCGTTGCAAAGTTCTATATTCGTAAGGACGACTCGTTACGCTACGTCGATACCTACCTCGGCAGGTCCTTGCCCTCCGAGCTTGAGGTCACGAGCATTGAGGGAGCAGAGTATTACGTAGTGTCTCTTGGCGGTATATCCGCATCTGACAGCCTTGAAACTATTACCCTTCACGTAGGCTTCGTGGGCTCTGACAGTGCCGAGTACAGCGCACGCTTCGAGTATTCGCCCATCGATTATTTTGACGAGCTGCTCAACGGTAACGACCCGCTCGCTAGAAAGCTGTCCGCGGCGGCTATGGCCTACGTGGCGAAGGCTTATGCCTACAGAAGCTGCGAGCTCCCCGAGAGCTTCTCCGAGCTCCTTGTGAGTGAGAAATATTCGTCGGAGCTTCGCGGTATGAACGAGATACCCACAGTTCTTGATTTCGGTAGGCTCGGAAACATCTCCGCAGCCTTCTGTGGAGTTCAGCTCTATCTTTCGAGTAATATCTCCTTCCGCTTCAATCTCCGTTCCGATTTTACGGGAACGATTACGGTATCCGGCGTAACCTATAGCGTTACGAACGGACGTGTGGGAGAGCTTGCTTATATCGAGGTGTCTCCCGATGCGCCTCTTTGGTACAGCGCGTCGGTTGCGATAACGGGCAGTGCAGAGAGCGGAGCTGCAATCTCGGGCGAGTATTCGCTTTTAGATTACGCAACCTCAACAGCAGCCGAGGACCCGAGTCTCTCCGAGCTGCTTGCGGCACTCTATGCTTACTGCTATGAGGCCGGCGTCTATACCGACGGCGGAGTTATTCCTCCTTATATTGAGGGAACGCCTGCGGTTGACGTAACCTACAGATAAACCAAAAGCCTGTCGGGGAATTTCCCGACAGGCTTTTTTGTCGAATATTAATTAAAATTAAAAACCCAATCAGTCGGTTGTAATACACCGTATAATATGCTAGAATATGGGAGAAACGTAAAAAAGGAGGATGTAAAAACGTGAATTTTTTCGAGCGAACTCTTGTTTTTTTGGAAACTGAAATGATAAAGCCCGAGCCCTACGGAATCTTCCATATCGTCTCTTTTTTGCTTATGGTAGCTGCGGTTGCCGTACTGTGCGCTCTTATGAAAAATAGCTCCGAGCCGGCAGTCAGCCGTATGGTTCTTGTAGCTTGGATAGCTATAGTAGTCCTTGAAATATATAAGCAGACAGTGTTCACTCTCGAATACGAAAACGGCAGTGTCACCAGTGATTATCAGTGGTACGCCTTCCCATTTCAATTTTGCTCAACGCCTATGTACGTTCTCCCGTTTATAGCCTTTCTCCCTGACTCAAAGCTGCGCGACGGTGCGATAGCTTTTATGTCGAGCTTCTCGCTGTTTGCAGGACTTGCTGTTATGCTTTATCCCTCTGACGTCTTTGTTTCTACTATAGGTATAAATATTCAGACTATGGTGCATCATTCCTCGCAGGTGATACTCGGTGTCTTTTTTGCCATCAGATACAGGAAAAGGCTCGGCTTCAAATACTTCCTTCGCGGTGTGGCGTTCTACGCAGTCTCCGTTCTCGCGGCGCTTGCTCTGAATTTCGCGGTGCACGCGGTACTTAACGCGAACGCTATAGACGAAACCTTTAATATGTTCTTTATAAGCCCTTATTTCGAGTGCACGCTCCCCGTGCTCGGCTCGATATATACCGTCGTTCCGTATCCCGTATTTCTTGTGATTTACGTACTTGGCTTTACCGCAGCCGCCGCACTCGTTCTCTTTGCGGTCTTATGCGCGGCGAAGGGAGGTTGCCTGATATATGAAAGGCTTCGTACCCACACGTAAAGCGGCAATAATATCGTTGCTCTTGCTTTTCCTTCTTTTAGAGCTCGTGCTCTACGTCTTAATACAGACTGTACCGCAGGAGTATTTCGGTATACCCGCGTATCTCTCGATTATCCTTGTGTTCTCGTTTTCGTGTGCTTCCTTCTTCACTGAAAGGCAGAAGTATTCTTACCTCGTCAACCTCGCCCTAGCGTTTACTCTCGGCGCCGATTTTTGCCTCGTTGTCTTAGATCCCGCGCGTGAAGCACAGGGGGTCGTAATTTTTATAGCTGCACAGCTCTCGTATTTTCTATATATACTTATAAGAGAGCGGGGAAGGCTCTTCCTCGTGCACACCGCCGTACGCCTAGCTGTGACAGTGCTCGCGGCGCTGCTACCCTTTATGATACTCGGTGACTCGGCAGACACACTCTCCGTCATAAGCGTTATATACTATTCCGAGCTTGTGCTGAACCTTGTGTTCTCGCTTTTTGACAGAGAGCTTCGCCTCTTTTCCGCAGGGCTTGTCCTGTTTGCACTCTGCGACCTGTCGATAGGGCTCGATAATCTTTCGGATTATTTTAACGTAGGAGAGAGCGGCTTTATATATTCGATTACTCACACCGGACTCAATATGGCGTGGATATTCTACCTCCCCTCGCAGGTCTTAATAGCCGCGAGCCTTATAAAATGGCGACGTCTCAAGTAACAAAAGCGCACAGCATTTCTGTTGAAATTGCTGTGCGCTTTCTGTTAAGAAAATTATTCAACACTGACCGTCCCGTCAGCTGAAACGGTTATCTTCATTCCGTCCTTGACGTAATTTAAGAACTCGTCTCCGAGTGAGTCGATAACGGGCATTGTTACACCGTCTACCCATACGTCGGCGAGCACTGCGCCTGCCGCCGCTAGTGAGTCAATGTGACCCGAGAAAAGCATACAGGCAGGGTTCTTCTCCATAGCGCACGCGCAATAGAGCACAAGACCTCCCGTCGTCGAGCCGATGGTCTGCGGCAGGCAAAGAGCCTTTCCGAGGAGTGATTTTCCGTGAAGCTCGGCATTATTCTGGTCGCCACACTTAACCTCCTTGTCACCGAACTGCAACGCCATTTGAAGCGATGCGAGGGTGTTGAAGCCCTGCGTTGTTACTACGGCCTCCGCCGTTACCTCGCCGGGGGTGATAACTCTTCCTTTAAACTGCTTCATTATTTTTCACCTCCTGTTATAGCAGAGAGTATTTCTTCGTCCGTGTAGTATCTCGCGCTCGTGTAGGTACGGAGCTTGTTCGACGAGGTTATAACGGGCATCTTCTTGCAAAGCGGATTGTTCATATACATAAGCGGACAAATGTATGATGTAACAACACCCGCCGCCTTAAGCTTCGGTGCATACTCCGTCTTTTCAAACACCTCGAGTACACCGGGAGCCGCCGTGAGCACTGTGGGAACGGTAACCTTCTTCTTTCCGTTCTTTGAGAGGGAGGCCTCTATCCTGTTGGTCCAATCCTTGAGCTGCTCGAGCGAGAGGTGAGGGCATCCGATGAAGCAGAGCTTCGGCTTTGCATCCGGCTTCTTCCAGATAACGGGATAGTTTTTCTTGACTCTCTCGAGCTCGGCATCATCGATAACGTACTCGCGTGCGCCCTCGATTATAAGCTCTTCGCCAAGCTCTACCGCCTCGGGAGTGAGCCCTGCGATATGGTAGAGTCCTACAGCGCCGTTCGAAGCGGTTGCGGCACCAAAATCCTTAAGGTACGCGCACGCACTGTCGTTAAGCTCGCTTCCTATCCATTTGTCGAGGCCGATAACGTAGGGAACGTCCTCCATAACCTTCATACCGATAGCAGAGCCGAGGAGCTGTGCCTCGGGCTTCTTCGTAGTATTTACTCTTACAACCCAGCTCGCGCGGCGTCCCTCGTCGGTGAGAAGACCAAAATAGGGAACGTATCCCACAATAGAGCCCATTATGTCTATAATTCCCGAGTTTCTGTTACATCTTGCGCCGAGGACGGAGTTCGCATATACGACCGCGCTCGACTCCGCCCACGAAAGCACGTCGCCGCGCTTCGGCTTGTTTCCGAGCTCATCCATATAGCACGTGCAGCTAAAGGCCTTGTCGTCCAGAAGCCCGAGCTTACGAAGCTGCTCCTCGTAGAAGTCCTGCTTCGTGTACATAAACTTGTTGAAAACGAAATTCTGTAAGAAATTCGCGGGAACGTTCTTGTCGAGAGGACGCGGGTCTACGGAGAACTTCTGCCCCGATACGACACCCGCATCGAGAAGCTTCTGCATAAGGTCGTAGACGGGTGACATCACCTTAAGACCAAAGGACGTTACGAGGTGATTGTACTCCGAGGTGATGGGTACGAGCTTTTCAGCCTCGAAGGCCTCGCCGTACATCACGATAGTTTTCATAACCTTCGCAAGCGTTTCGCCTCTTTCGCCGTCGAGTATCGCTTGCTGTTCTTTTGTTAATATCATTTTTCTCTCCCTTTAATTTATCAAAGCTTCATACATACGTCCCAAGCGCCCCAGATAACGCTGCGAAGGTTTCCAACCTTCCTTGCATCTCCGATGACGTGTACGTGACGTCCGCGTTTCGCGACGGGCGCAGAATTGTAGCCTACGGAAAGGATAACCGAGTCAGCATCAAGCTTAAGCTCCACGCCTTCCTTATTTTTCACCGTAACCGAGCCCTCGCCTATCTCGGAAAGAGAAGTCTCGAGATATACGGGAACCTTATTAGTCTTGAAGAAATCGCGCAGGTAGCTGGTATTGGCGAGGCAGATGCCCTTCGCCGTAATAAGGTCGTCCTGCATCTCCACTATAACAGGGCTCTTTCCCTTAAGGTAGAGCTCGTACGCTATCTCGCAGCCCGTAAGACCGCCGCCGATAACGGCAACCTTGTCACCGACCTCGGCATTCCCGAGAAGATAGTCTATAGCCTCGACGGCGCGTTCAGCACCCGGAACGGGTATCCTCTTCGCAACCGCGCCTGTTGCTACTATTATCTCATCAGCGTCGAGCGCGCTTGTATCGCTTATCTCTGTGTTCATCTTAAGCTCTATCGGATATTTCGAGAGCTCGCGGATATACCACGCGATAAGCGCACGGTCCTTCTCCTTGAAGGAGGGGGCGGCCGCCGCGATAAATACACCGCCGAGCTTGTCACTCTTTTCATACAGGGTTACCTCGTGTCCGCGCTTCGCACATACGAGGGCCGCCTCCATACCTCCGATGCCTCCGCCTATGACGGCGATTTTCTTTTTCTTGCTTGCGGGCTCGAGCTTGTATTTCTTCGACTGCATTGTTTCGGGGTTCAGTGCACAGCGTGCAAGACCCATAGTGTCCGTGAGATCCTGCGTGTTCGCGTGTCCCTTCGAGGAAGAGAAATTAAAGCAGCCGCTGTGACAGCAGATACAGGGCTTGATATCCTCGAGTCTGTCCTCTATCATCTTCGTTACCCACTCGGGGTCGACCAAAAACTGCCTTGCTATACCTACGGCGTCTATTCTTCCTTCCTCGACGGCGCGAGCGCCAACCTCGGGGTCCATTCTTCCCGCACAGACAACGGGGATGTTAACGAATTTCTTTATGTGTGCCACGTCCTCGAGATTGCAGTTCTCGGGCATATACATCGGCGGATGAGCCCAATACCAGGAGTCGTAGGTTCCGTTATCTGCATTAAGCATATCGTAGCCCGCTTCCTCGAGGTATTTTGCCGCTCTTTCCGACTCTTCCATATTACGTCCAACCTCGGTGTAGTCCTCACCGGGCATAGCTCCCTCGCAGAAGCCCTTCATCTTTGACTCTACGGAGTAGCGGAGCGAAACGGGGAAATCCTCGCCGCAGGCCTCTTTAATAGCGGAAACAACCTCTTTTGCGAAGCGATAGCGATTCTCAAAGCTTCCGCCGTACTCGTCCGTCCGCTTGTTGAAAAATTCGATTGCGAACTGGTCGAGAAGGTAGCCCTCGTGCACCGCGTGAACCTCAACGCCGTCAACACCGGCATCGCGGCAGAGCTTCGCAGTCTTCGCGAACGCCTCGATTATCTCGTGTATCTGTTCCTTCGTCATCTCGGGGCACTCTATATCGTGCGCCCAGCGGGACGGCTGGGGACTCGGGCTCGCGAGCTCGTGCGAGGTGTCGATTATGGGCTTTATAAGCGCCCTTGTAAATTTGTTCTTGTGCAGGGGTGCGACGAGCTCCGTGATAGCCCATGAGCGCCCCATTCCGGCGGTAAGCTGAATAAAGAGCTTTGCACCCGTCTTATGTATCTCGTCCATAAAGACTCGGAGCTCATCGAACATCTTCTCATTCTGCCACAGCCACCTGCCGAAGAAGGTGTCGCGCAGGGGAGCGATGCCGGGGATAATGAGACCGACGTTGTTTTTAGCCCTCTTAAGGAAAAGCTTTGCCGCCTCGCGGTCGAAATGACAGCCCGTGAGCTCGAACCAGCCGAAAAGAGATGTTCCGCCCATAGGGCACATAACTATGCGGTTCTTTATTTCAACGTTTCCTATCTTCCACGGAGTAAAGAGCGCACCGTACTTTTGATCAATATTGTTCATTTTAAATACCTTTCGTATAATTTTAATTCGCGAAAGCGAACTTGTTAATTCGCCAAAGCGAAGAAAAGTGCTGTGTATTTTCCGCTCGTCACCTCGCTTTCGTAGTATGCACGGAAGTAGTTTGCACTGCTGTTGTTTACGGCGAGTGCCCGATTTCCGTTTGAATTGCCTGTATCTATATTCGACACGAGCGCTCCGTTGGAGTTCATTATCCAATAGGAGTCTTTTGTCGTAGATGCCTTGAAATTACTTGTTCCTGTTCCTGTCATTACTATATAGTATTTCGTCGTTCCGGAGTAAAAATAGAGATAATATTCTCCGTTCGTACCCGTTGACTCGAGATATACGTCGACAGCGCCCGAGATATCCGAGGTGTGGGAAAGTCCGCTTGACGAAACGCCGCCGTTAAAATACTTGTCACCCGTCGAATAGGTGCCGACGAGCTTGTAGGCAACGCCTGCCGCAGGATTTGAAACCTTGGTGTAAACCTCGCCGCTATCAGCACCGTCCTCCGTAGCGAGAGAGTTTTCGCCCGTCAGATAATTAATGTATATACCCGGCTGAACGTTGTAGATAAATACGCAGAACTCTACCGAAGCGCCCTCGTCCTCGACCGAATATCCTTCCATAAGAACTCCGGAGCAGATGAGGTTGTTACCTTCAAAGTAGGGAGTTACGCGGTACATAACGTGCTGGCCCGACTCCTTTGCATAGTCCTGTACCAGGTTTTCGAAGGATAGCATATGGGTCTGGTTGAAATCCTCCGTACCGGTGACGAAGTTTCTCTCGTCGACGTCCTCGCTGACGAGCATATTCGCGAATAAGTGCGCGCGATTATAGACAGTACCGGAAAGTCCCGAAACGCCGGGATATGAGTTGTTGTTCGATACGCCGTTGTAATACCAGCCGCTGGGATGAATATGGCTTATATCCTCCCTTGCGTCTGTGGGGATAGTCTCGACACCGATACAACCGAACGCAACGCCCGCACGCCCGAGCGAGTCAAGCTCGGAGAAGGTGTAGAACGCAGTAGTTGTTATTTCATTCTGTGTAAAGAAGGGGGTGTTGTTATTAACAACGTAGTAGCCCGACGAGGTGTAGGCTGGTATCTTAACTCCGCCGATAGTAACGTTTTCGGGCACCTGCACAGAGGAGCTGCCGCTGCTATCACCGCCCGAAGCACCCGGGGTGGTTACGTCACCGCATACAGAGCAGGTAACAGCCGTTGTGGGATCACCGTCATCCGCGTTCGGAGTGTGAGAAGCGAGACTGCCGTACTCCTTACCGCAGGCCGAGCATTTTGCTTTGACCTTGCAGGTCGCAGAGCCGCCCGTGTGAGCGGAAGCCGCTGCGGTAGTTACGTCACCGCATACAGAGCAGGTGACAGCGGTCGTGCAGTCACCGTCATCCGCGTTCGGAGTGTGAGAAGCGAGATTTCCGTACTCCTTACCGCAAACCGAGCAGTACGCCTTCTCGGTGCAGGTTGCTGCGCGGTCGCCATCTGCGGTAGTGGAATGCTCGTGGCCGCCGTCCGCGTTGGTGTCACCGCCCGTCATCTCCGATGCAAGACAGTTTTCGCCCGTCAGATAATTGATGTATATACCGGGCTGAACGTTGTAAATGAATACGCAGAAGAGAACCGATTCGCCCTCGTCCTCGACGGAATATCCTTCCATAAGAACTCCGGAGCAAATGAGGTTATTACCTTCAAAGTAGGGAGTCACGCGGTACATAACGTGACCGTCGGTCTCCTTGACGTAGTCGGCTACCATATTCTCGAAGGTCACCATGTGGCGCTGGTTCATAGCAGACGTGCCCGTTATGAGATTTCTCTCGTCTACGTCCTCGCTCACGAGCTGATTTGCCAGCAGGTGAGCACGGTTGAATATGTACCCGTTAACTCCCGTCGACTTGTCGTAGCGGTTATTATTGGATTTTCCATTGTAATACCAGCCGCTCGGATGAATATGGTTTATATCCTCGCGCTCGTCGGTAGGAAGCGTTTCCGGGCCTATGCACGCGGAGGCAACTCCACACCTTCCGAGCTCGTCAAGGTCGGTGTAATTGTAGAAGCCAACGGACGTAATCTCGCTCGCCGTAAAGAAGGGAGTATTTCCATTTACTACGTAGTACGGCTCCGTTGTGTAGGCGGGTATCTGTTCTCCGCCTATTACCACGTTCTCGGGAACGCTCGTTATCGGGGTATCGTCTCCGCCGGGATCGTCCGAGGGCGTGAATGTAAACAGGCCACATCCCGTGAGTATCAGCGAGAGGGATATTATAAGTGTTAAAAGCAGAAGGGAAAGCCTTTTTTTCATCTTTCGTAAATTCCTTTCGTTATTTTTTCGTGTGAGCTGCCGACGAACTCGGTTTCGGACAAGAGTGAAAAGCCGGCGCTCGCTACGTCCACGTCGAAGGATTTATCCCTCGGGTAGAGTCTGTTCCATCTATAGATTATAAAGCGCCCGACGTAAGAGAGCAGGGGAGCTATCGGCAACTGCTCGATAAAGCATATATCCCCCTCGGCCGCATCCTCGAGTGGATTTTCTGAAATAAAAACCCGTTCGGAATCACCGAAGAGCATAGCTGAATACGGATGGATAACTATCCTTCCCTCGGTCGAAGACAAAAGCTCTGCAATAAGCACTCTGTCACGGCTCTGGCGCCTGTTGTTGAACATCATTCCGCCCTCATCGTCGAGGCAGACTGCAACCGTTATTCTTTTCATAAGCTTCTCCTTTCTCTTCCATGTCTTTATTATACATTATTTTTAACTCGGTGGCAATAGAAACTGACAAAAAACTTGTTTTGTAAAATAGAACAGCCGCCTTGTATTTTCGTTCTTTTTTTATAAACCTGTATTGACAAAAAATAGACCTAATGATATACTTGACTAAAAGCTGTCCAAAAAGGAGATTGTTATGAAAACTGTTAAGTTTGGCGTCGTCGGTTACGGTCAGCGCGGTAGCGGAATTACCAAGGGCGTTTTGCTTAAGATAGATGAGATAGAGGTTGTGGCAGTATGCGACGTTTATGCCGACAGAGTCGAGGACGCTGTACGCGACGTAAAGGAAAAAAGAGGAAACACCCCCTTCGGTACGCAGGATTACCGCGAGCTGCTCGCGCGTGAGGACGTCGAGGCTGTCTACGTCGCGAATTCGTGGGAGAGTCACGTCGAGGTGGCTATCGAGGCTATGAAGGCGGGGAAGGCCGTCGCACTCGAGGTAGGAGGCGCTTATAGTATCGAGGAGCTCTACGAGCTCGTGAAAACCTATGAGAAGACCCGTATGCCCTTTATGTTTATGGAGAACTGCTGCTTTAATAAGACCGAGCTTTTGGCTACCGCCGTTGCGAGAGCGGGTAAGCTTGGAACTATAGTACACTGCGAGGGCTCGTATGCCCACGACTTGAGAAAAGAGGTGTCGAGCGGTAATATTATAAGGCATTACAGACTCCGTAATTACATAAACCGCAATTCCGAGAACTATCCCACCCATGAGCTCGGCCCGATAGCGAAGCTCTTAAATATCAACCGCGGTAACAGAATGGTGTCGCTCGTTTCCGTAGCGTCGAAGGCCTGCGGTCTTGAGGAGTACATAAGAGACAATCCCGAGCAGACGGAGAAGGACCCCACTCTCATCGGTCAGCGCTTTAAGCAGGGCGATATTGTCGATACCGTAATCACCTGTGCCGGCGGTGAAACAATACATCTCAGGCTTGATACCACGCTCCCGAGATTTTACAGCCGTAATTTCACCGTCAGGGGCACGAAGGGTATGTATCATCAGGATACTAACACCTTCTTTATCGACGGTATGGAGGAGAAGCACGGTATAAATACCCTCGAGTACGTGAAGGAATTTCTCGACAACGGTACGCAGTACGAGGAATATCTGCCGAAGGAATGGCGCGGAATGACTCCCGAGGATATTAAGGCCGGACACGGCGGTATGGATATAGTAGAGTTCCGCCGCTTCGTCGAATGCTATCTCTCAGGTGAGGAAATGCCCGTTGACGTCTACGATGCCGCCTCTTGGATGGCAATAACCGCACTCTCCGAGCGCTCGATAGCTATGGGCGGTGCACCGCAGGCTATTCCCGATTTCACGAACGGCAGATGGATGCAAAGACCGCAGCTTGACGTCGTGGAATTTGATTGATATTATCAGGAAAGCACTTTAGGCACAATTGAAAATTAATCTGCCCCTGTGCGAAGAGGCCGGCTCAAGCTTTTTACAACTTGAGCCGGCCTCACTGTTTTTTATAAGAGGTGATTGAAAAAATGCAAAAACGTGTGCAAAAAATGCAAATAGCATTGACAAGTTATGCATAAATAGTTATAATATATCTGTATTTTTAAAAAAACGGAGGACTGAAATGAAGGAATACGAGCTTTTGCGTGCGAACGACCCCGAGCTTTTTGCCGCGGTCGCAAATGAAAGAGCAAGACAGAGAAATAAGATTGAGCTTATAGCCTCGGAAAATTTTGTTTCCGAAACGGTAATGGAGGCTAATAGCACGATTTTAACGAATAAATATGCAGAAGGCTACCCCTCGAAGCGCTATTACGGCGGCTGTGAGCACGTCGACGTCGTTGAGACAATAGCTATCGAGAGGGCAAAGAAGCTCTTCGGCGCAGGCTATGCGAACGTACAGCCCCATTCGGGAGCACAGGCAAATATGGCAGTATTCTACGCCCTTCTTACCCCGGGTGATACCGTTCTCTCGATGAACCTCGCGCACGGCGGCCACTTAAGCCACGGCTCGCCCGTTAATATGTCGGGTAAGTACTGGAACATAGTTCCCTACGGAGTATCCGAGGACACCGAGACCATCGATTACGATGAGATAAGAAGACTTGCGCTCGAGTGCCGTCCGAAGCTTATCCTTGCAGGTGCATCGGCATATCCGAGAGTAATAGATTTTGAGAAGTTCTCCGCTATAGCTAAAGAGGTAGGCGCGTACCTTATGGTCGATATGGCTCATATCGCAGGTCTCGTTGCCGCCGGGCTCCACCCCTCGCCCGTGCCCTATGCCGACGTAACCACCACGACAACGCACAAAACGCTTCGCGGACCCCGCGGCGGTCTTATCCTCACTAACGACGAGGAGATAGCTAAGCTTATAAATAAGGCGATTTTCCCCGGCACGCAGGGCGGCCCTCTTATGCATACCATAGCGGCGAAGGCGGTCTGCTTCGGCGAAGCGCTTAAGCCTGAGTTTAAGCAGTATGCCGAGAGAATAATAGAGAATACCCGCACCTTGGCAGACGGACTTACGAAGCGCGGCTTCCGTCTCGTTTCGGGCGGTACGGATAACCACCTCATGCTCGTCGACCTTACGGGAATGAAGGTCGATACGGGTAAGGAGGCAGAGCACCTTCTCGACGAGGTCGGCATCACCTGTAATAAGAATGCTATCCCCTACGATAAGCAGAAGCCCTTCGTAACCAGCGGTATCCGCCTCGGTACGGCAGCTACCACCACTCGCGGCTTCGTGAAGGAGGACTACGAGGAGGTAGCCGAGCTTATTCACCTCACCCTCTCCGACTTTGAGAAGAACGCGGACGAGGTACGTACCCGTGTCGCGGCATTACTTGCGAAGTATCCCCTCTACGAATAAGAAGAAAATATAAAAACCTCCCGTTAAACGTATGCGTTTTATCCTTAATGGAGAATGCCCATACGTCTGACGGGAGGTTTTGTCAACAAATGTTTGCCGTTTATCACGCTTATAAACCTCTGTGACGGTAAGAATACGCGTGGCTTAAGTAGCTCGCGGCACTTAAGGGGCCCAAACCCTTATAAAACAAAAAAGCAGTACAGAAGTACTGCTTTCTTGTTTGGTGCGGGAGACGGGTAGCAAGTAAAAAGCGTCTAAACGACGCTTTTGCGTAGCGCTGTCGACAAAGCAAGGAGAATTTAGACCAAGTTAATCTTGGTCTAAGGTCGACTATGCGACTCGACTGGGGAACTTTCAAGTCCCGAGAGACCCGTGTTAGCCAAAACGGCCGGCACGGGTCTCTGTCCCGCAAATAATGATTCAAAATGATGAAGAAAAGCAAAAAACAACCCGAGATTAACTCGAGTTGTCCTTGTTTGGTGCGGGAGACGGGACTGTGACTCGCGGCGCGAACTGCGCGCCTTGGTCGTTCGCGGGGCGGACTCGTCGTTTAGAAGAGTCCGCTTACACCGCTCCTACTTCAAGTCCCACCACCCTTATAAAACAAAAAAGCAGTACCGAAGTACTGCTTTCTTGTTTGGTGCACCTTGTGAAAACAAGGTTGAACTTTCAAGTTCTTCAAGGCTTATAGTTTCTTCTTTACCGTTTCCGTTATAAACGATTTTGAACGAATCGTCATA
>JAFTKH010000012.1 GCA_017453365.1 Clostridia bacterium | reverse complement strand
TAACCGAAAGAAAAAACGAAAGAAGTGAAGCATATCACATCTCTCGTTAAAACAAGCATATTCAGGAGAAGAACCGAGGTCCCAAGCCTGTGGTCTTCTCCTTTTTTATTAAAGCTTTTCTTTCTATCTTCGTTCGGGTGCCCTACCGTATGTATATACCGCCTACGTTCACCAGAACAAAGATTTCTTCCCGAAATTAATCGTGTCTCAAACAAAAGACACTTCGCACTAAGAATTCAGCACGTCACCTTTATTTGACATTTTTGCTTTTGTTTTGCTGAATTCTTAATGACTCAGCCACTTTATGAATTGCGAAGAATATAATTGACTTTTTCGGCGCATTGACTTATAATTATATAAGAAATGTAAGGATGTAAGAAAGGCAGGAGAGAGCTATGGCATTTGACGCTTGTATGCTTCGTGCGGTGCTTGACGAAATAAACCGAGAGTTCCCCGACGCAAGAATAGAGAAGGTCACGCAGCCCGCAAACGACGAGATAGACCTTCTTATACATTCAGGCAGACGCTCGTCGCGCCTCGTGTTCAATTTCGGGCCGACGTCGCCGAGGCTCCAGCTTTCCTCGATAGCGAAGGAAAACCCGAAGCAGGCACCGATGTTCTGTATGCTCCTCCGTAAATATCTCACGGGTGCCAGGATAACGCGCGCCGAGCAGCTCGGCTTTGACAGAATTGCGATTTTTCACCTATCCTGCTATGACGAGCTGGGCTTCCCGACGGAGAGAAAAATCGTGTCGGAGATAATGGGTAAGTACGCTAATCTCATAGTCCTCGACGCTGACGGTAAAATTCTCGGTGCGGCGAAGGTTATAGATTTCGCCGCGAGCACAGTCCGTCAGGTGCTCCCGGGTATGAAATACCAGATACCCGCCGTCGCGGAAAAGCTCTTGCCGATGAGTATTGAGCGAGACGGCTTTTTAAAAGCGCTTGCGGCATATCCTGCGGAGCGCGGGGCGGACAGGTTTATCACACAGACCTATTCGGGTGTCGCCGTGCAGATAGCGCGAGAGCTCGTCTATCGCGCATCCGGTGCTATTGATACACCTCTTGATAGAGTGGATAAGGAGCGCTTCTTCTCCGTACTCTCGGAGTGGAGCAGCCTTTTGAAGGCGCACTCCTATACCCCGACCGCGATAATCGGTGCGGACGGCGTGCCGACGGATTACTCTTATATGGATATAACCTATCTTGGCGGAGCGGGAAAAAAGACGGTAAGCAATAGCTTCGCCGAGCTTTTTGATATGTATTTTTCCGAGCGTGACAGGGCAGAGCGGATAAAACAGCGCGGACGCGACCTTGTAAATCTCGTCACGGGCGGCATCGCGAGAGCTGAAAGAAAGCTCGCGCTTCAAAGACAGTCGCAAAAGGAGAGCGAGGGTGCCGAGGAATACCGCCTCGCGGGCGACCTCATTACCGCGAATATTTACAGACTCTCGCGCGGCATGGCCTCCTTTGAGTGTGATAATTACTACGATGAGAGCTGCCCCAGGGTCACCGTCGCGCTTGACGAGCGGCTCTCGCCCTCGCAGAATGCGCAAAGGGCGTATAAGCGTTATTCGAAGCTCAAGACCGCGGGGGAGATAATGAAACGGCAGATAGAGCTTACCCTTGGAGAGCTCGCTTACCTAAAGAGCGTGCGCGGCTTTCTTGAGAGGGCGGAGAGTGAGGACGACCTTATAGAAATAAGAGAGGAGCTGTATGCCGCGGGATATGCCGCGCGGATGAAGGGATATCGCTCGTCGAAGAGGACGCCGAGGCGCCCGCTTACACTCTCGACCTCGGGTGGATATACTCTCCTTGTAGGCAGGAACAATACGCAGAACGACCGCCTGACCTTTAAGCTCGCGGAGCGGCACGATATATGGTTCCATACGAAGGATATTCCCGGCAGCCACGTGATAATGCAGACGGGCGGCGAGGAGCCCTCGGAGCGCGATTATACCGAGGCGGCGGCGGTCGCGGCCTATTTTTCGCAGGCAACCTCCGATACCGTTGCCGTCGATTACACGGAAGTGAAAAATATAAAAAAGCCGAGCGGTGCGAAGCCGGGCTTCGTTATTTACAAAACGAACTTCACCGCCTTCGTCAGACGCTCGCTCGGAGAGGAGATAGCGAAAAATGGTTGACCTCGCAGCACTTCGAAAGCACTTTATCTTGGAGCACCTTGCTCCCGGCGGCGTTGCAGTCGATTTTACAATGGGAAACGGAAACGACACGCTCTTTCTCTCCCGCACCGTCGGGGAGAGCGGCAGGGTATACGCCTTTGATATACAGGAAGCGGCACTCGTGTCGACACGGGAGCACCTCGTGCGAGAGGGAGCGCCCGAGAATTACACGCTGATATGTGCCTCGCACGACAGAGCAGAGGAGTTCGTCACCGAGCCGATAAATGCGGGTATGTTCAACCTCGGCTATCTTCCCGGCGGAGGAAACAAGAGCATTACGACGATGAGAAAAACGACCCTTCCGGCGGTTGAGAGCGCAATAAGGCTTCTTGCACCGGACGGCGTGCTTATAGTAGCCGTGTATCCGGGACATAAGGAGGGTGAGCTCGAGGGAGAGGAGATAGAAAGCTATCTTTCATCTCTTTCGAAATACCGCATCTGCCCGTCGAAATTCAGAATTTTGAACTCTCCCGACTCGCCGTATTTTTTTCTCATTGAAAAAAGCTCCAAAGCGGGGTTTGGCGTGATATAGTTCACTGTACCCAATCCGGAGCTTTCGAATTTAGGCATAACCAAAAAAAGGCAGAGGTACCGATTTCGGTGCTTCTGCCCATGTTTTTTTAAAGCTGATTAAATCAATGCTGACGCTCGGGATTTTATATTGATTTTTCTGTATTCCCATTGAAGCCTCCCTTCGCTCCTGCGCGGACTGTGAGGTAATGTCCCGCGAAGAAAAGACCTATCAAAAGAACGTAGTTAAATACCATAGTGAAAAGCTCGAGAGGCTCGAGAGTTACGATGCTCGCGGTGAGAAATTCCGCGGTGTCGATTATCTCGAGGATTAGCGAGTAGACAAGCTCGACGGCCGCAAGAAGCGCAGAGACCGAAACAGCGGGAGATACGAAATCAAAGAGGGACGGCACAGAAGACCCGAGCGAGAGATATTCGCCGAGGGGGGCACCATCTCCCCGCCGCGCTCTTATTACTCTCGCAGTTAAAAGAGCGAGAAGCAAATAAAGGGCAACGTGAATAGCCGATGCCAGAAGCATAATCAGCGTCCTCAAAAGCGAGAGCAGGAGTGCGTCGGATGTGACAAAGCCCTCGTCGAGAACATAATACTCATAATAGAAGGGGAAGAGGAACACCGTTCGTGTAAGTACGGATATGACGGCGGATAATACCGCCGAGCGAGCTCCGTGTGCGGCAAGCTCCGAAAGAGCAAAGCGTACGGCAAGAAGCGGAAAGAGAAAGCTCCATATTTTCTCGGCATAGAGCTCGAGGTACATCATGAAGGTGTTTTTTGTGAGATAGTATATATGCGCAAGCAAGAAAACGGTAATGCTGCCCGCCAAAAGCACGAGCGCGTCACGAAGGCGGCTTTTCGTTTTATCGGTCATCTTTACTCTCCCGAGATTTTGAGTTTTACTATATTCTATCACAAAAGCTTCGCCTTTTCAAGATACTGATGATATTTTACGGAGGTTTTCAGTGGACGGTATATTTACGGTGCCCGCAGACACGGCGGGACGGCAGATGATGAGGGATAAGCTTTCGTCGGACACGGGCATATATCCGGTCAGCTTAGGTAAAAGCATTCTCGGCAGAGATATAGAGGTATATTATATAGGTAAGGGGGATAGGCGTGTCGCGTTTTTTGGGGCTCATCACGCTGCGGAAAGCATAACGTGTAACCTTTTATTTGCATTTATGCACGCGCTTCTCACCGAGAAAATTGAAACGCACGGCACTGTCGCGAGGCTCTTGCTCCGCGCCTACACCTTCACCGTAGTCCCGTGCGTGAACCCCGACGGTATTGAGTTGAGGCTTCACGGCACGGAAAATTCGCCCCTTGCGGCAAGACAGCGGAAAATGGCGGAAAATTTCGACCTCTGGCAGGCGAATGCGAGGGGGGTTGACCTTAATCACAATTACGACCTCGGCTTCTACGCCTATAAGTCACTCGAGAGCGAGCAGGGAATATCGCCCGGAGCTACGAGGTACAGCGGGGAATACCCCGAGAGTGAGCCCGAGAGCAAAAGTGCAGCAAATCTTGTACGCTGCACGTCGCCCTCTGCCGTCCTGTCTCTTCATTCGCAGGGGGAGGAAATATATTATTCCCCGAGAACGCCCCGCACGGCGAGGATTGCACAGCGGCTGTGTGCCATCACAGGCTATACACCGAGGATACCCGAGGGCACTGCCGCCTACGGCGGCCTGTGCGACTACACGGGCTCGCTCGGTATACCGTCCTTCACACTCGAGGTCGGACGGGGGAAAAATCCTCTCCCTGAGTCGGAGATACCGAGGATAGCAGGTGAGCTCTTTCCCGCGCTGGCGCTCTTTCCGACAATGCTGTAAATATGAACAAATTGTAAATATTGAGCGGGCAGAACGAAAACGGTTGACAATAAATTCCTTCTATGTTATTATATTAAACGCGCGAATTGCGCGAATAAATCACTCACATAGCGAGTTGGAGTCCCGCCGGTGCTCGGTATACCGAGTCGCGAGGGCTGTGTCGCTATGGTGGAAAAACCAAGGAGGAACATAAAAATGTTCGAAATTACCATCAAGCAGTTGCTTGAAGCAGGTGTTCACTTCGGTCACCCGACCAAGAAGTGGAACCCGAAGATGGCAGAGTACATCTTCACCCAGAGAAACGGTATTCACATCGTTGACCTTCAGAAGACCGTTAAGAAATTTGAGGAGGCTTACAACTACGTTGCAGAGCTCGCTGCTGAGGGAGGCACTATCCTCTTCGTAGGTACCAAGAAGCAGGCTGCCGAGACCGTTAAGGAAGAGGCACAGAGATGCGGAATGTACTACACCAACGTTCGTTGGCCGGGCGGTATGCTTACCAACTTCCAGACTATCCGCAAGTCCATCAAGCGTCTTAAGGACCTTGAGAAGATGCAGGCAGACGGCACCTTCGACCTCCTTCCCAAGAAGGAAGTAGCTAAGAAGCTCAAGGAGATTGAGGACCTCGAGAAGTCCTACGGCGGTATTAAGGATATGGAGGGACTTCCTACCTGCGTATTCGTAGTAGATACCCGCAAGGAGAGAAACGCAGTTCTTGAGGCTAAGAAGCTCGGTATTCCCGTGGTTGCAATAGTTGATACCAACTGCGACCCCGACGATGCAGATTACATCATTCCCGGTAACGATGACGCTATCCGCGCTATCAAGCTTATCGCCGGTGCTCTTGCCGATGCTGTTATAGCTGCTCACGGCGGTGCTACCGAGGAGGTAGTCGAGGAGACGGCCGAGGAGGCTGTAGAGACTGTCGAGAACGAGACCGTCGAAGAGTAATTTTCCCGAAAAATAAATTTACAGGAGAAAACAAAATGGCTGAAATTAGTGCAAAGGCCGTTGCCGAGCTCAGAAAGCAGACCGGCTGCGGTATGATGGATTGCAAGAACGCTCTGAAGGATGCAAACGGCGACTTTGAGGCGGCAGTAAAGCTCCTTCGTGAGAAGGGTATGGCCGCAACCGCGAAGAAGGCGAGCAGAATTGCCGCAGAGGGTCTTGTAGATATTATGACTATCGGTAACACTACCGCTATGGTAGAGGTTAACTCCGAGACCGACTTCGTTGCGAAGAACCAGGTGTTTAAGGATTTCGTTAAGACCGTTCTTAAGACCGTTATCGAGTCGAAGCCCTGTGACGTTGACGCGCTCCTTGCTTGCAAGGTTGCAGACGGTGAGGGTACTGTTCTCGATGCTCTTAACGAGCACACCTATAAAATCGGTGAGAAGCTTTCTATCCGCCGCTTCGTAGTTATCGAGGGCGTTGTTTCCACCTACATTCACGGTATGGGCTCGACGGGTGTCGTTGTAAGCTTCGATACCGACGTTGCCGATAAGGACGGCTTTGCAGAGTGCGCGAAGAACGTAGCTCTCCAGACCGCCGCTATGACCGTTGCATACCTCGACCGTGAGAGCGTTCCCGCATCGGTTCTCGAGGAAGAGAAGGCTATCCTCATCAAGCAGATGCAGCAGGACCCCAAGATGGCGAACAAGCCCGAGGCTGTTCTTGCGAAAATCGTTGAAGGAAAGCTTGGCAAGTTCTATGAGAATAACTGCCTCCTTGAGCAGGCTTACGTTAAGGACGACTCTATGTCCGTAGGTAAGTACGTTGCTTCTGTTGCGAAGGAGCTCGGCGGCTCTATCAAGGTTACCGGATATGCCCGTTACGATAAGGGCGAGGGCCTTGAGAAGAGAGAAGAGGACTTCGCTGCGGAAATCGCGAAGATGGTTAACGGCTAATTCAAAATTTGATATAACCGAAAAAAGGAAGAGGTTCTAGAGCCTCTTCCTTTTTTGCTGCGACAGGTATGCTCACGCAGCAAAAGGTTCATTCGTATCTTGTGCCTTTCACTTGGCGTCGGTGTTTCCGTATTTTCGAACTCTTTCTCGAGCTCGCGGATTTTCGACTCCAGAGCCTCCGATATTGCTCGCTTGAGCAGCTCTCGGTTAACGTCAGACGCGGTGCCCGATAGGTCATCACAGTCTATAGCTTCATTATTTTTCTTTACGTAATCGGTCATTTTTTCTTTCCTCGTAGATAATTGTCTCTATAAAATAAAAAGTGCGGCAACCGAAGCTGCCACACCGAAAAACGCAAGCTCCGATTTCTGCTACAAAAAACTTAATAGGCTCGAGGAAACTCACTCTTGCACATCAAGTGGAACTTGCATTTTTGCCAAATTCATTATTGATGTGAAGCATAGGAATAAAACTCCCCGTAAAAAAAAGGGAGCTCCTCGTATAGCCTGTTAATTAAGTTTTTTGTAGCAAGTTTATTATATCACAGCTTCGCGAATTTGTAAATACCTTCGCTGAAAAATGATATTTTTCCCGTTCCCTTCATATAAATAAATTAAACTGTGAGGGGATAAGAAAATGAAAAACAAGAAAAGCTTCTTTAAAAACGGTATACTTCTTACCGCAGTCGGACTTGTGATGCGGACTGTCGGTATTTTCCTTAGCGGGTATATTACCCGTATGATAGGGGCCGAGGGTGTCGGACTCAATTCGCTGATAATGAACGTCTATTCCTTTGCCCTCACCTTCTCGACCGCGGGTATATCGCTGACCGTCACGGCCCTTGTAGCCGCTATGATAGGCCGCGGAGAGGGCAGACGCACGGGCGAGATATTACGAGGCGCATTTTTGTATTCTATGGGCTTCGCCTCGCTCGGCACCGTGCTTCTCGTTCTCCTCGCCCGTCCGGTCGGCGTGGGGGTTATAGGTGACGGCCGCGCCGTAGCGTCCCTTTATATTCTCTCACTTTCATTAATACCCGCCGCCATATCCTCTGTCATCAGCGGATATTTCGTCGGCATAAGACGCGTTAGTCTTAACGCCGTTCTCGGAGTTCTCGGGCAGGTAGCTCGCGTCGCCCTCACGGTATCGCTTCTTTCGTCCTTCGGGGCGGGGGATACCGACGCCGCTCTTCGCTCGCTTGCCCTCGGTGTAACTCTTACCGAGAGTATTGTCGCGGCCGCCGCACTTATCGAGCTCGCCGTCGACAGACTTCAGGGAGATTACGAGAGAGGCGCCGGGGCCTCCCTCGCACCCGTTTCCAAAAAAGCACTTCCGCTGGCCCTTTCCGCATATATACGCTCGGCTCTTTTGACGCTTGAGCACAGCATAATTCCGTGGCGGCTCTCGCTCCACGGCGAAAATACGGCAGAGGCCCTCGCCTCTTACGGCTATTTGCAGGGAATGGCGCTTCCCATAATTCTGTACCCGATGGTGCTCCTATCGTCCTTCGGCTCGCTGCTCGTCCCGGAGTTCGCCGAGGCAAAGGCGGCAGGAAACAGGAGCGCTATGGAGAGAATAGCGGGGAAGGCATTCGGCGCGACCCTCGCCTTCGGTGTCTGTGCGGCGGTGTTTATTCTGATTTTCAGCGAGGAGCTCGGATACGCGGTGTACAGCTCCTATGACGCCGGCAGCTACATAGCCATACTTGCACCGGTCGTTCCCATTATGTACCTTGACCACGTTGCGGATAATATGCTTAAGGGAATAGGAGAGGAGGTCTATTCGATGTGGGTTAACATCGCCGACTCGCTCCTCTCACTCCTTCTCGTGTTCGTGCTTCTCCCCATTCTCGGCATAGCAGGGTATGCCGTGGTTATAATCGCTATGGAGGGCTTTAACTTTCTCCTTTCCGTTGTGCGCTTGAGAAAACGCATAAAATTCCGAACGAACGTGCTTCTGACGCTCGTTCTGCCGGGCGGCGTTATGCTGCTATCGTCTCTTTTTGCCAGAGCGCTGGTCTTGGAAAGAGGGGGAGAGGCTACCGTCTTTACCCTTATAACCGAGGCGGCGATTGCTCTTTCGGCGTTTTTTGCATCGATGATGCTCCTCCGCCTTTTATTCTCGCGCGGCGCTAGAGTACAGCGTCAAACACGACCATAAAAGCAAAGCCGAGGAGCAGAGCGTAGGTCGACCGCCCTCTGTAGGCTCCGCCGTGTGTCTTGGGTATCATATCCCCCGCTATGACGTAGAGCATAGTTCCCCCCGCGAAGGCAAGGGCAAAGGGTAAAATACTAATACTTACCGTAACGAAAATATATCCGAGAAATGTTCCCGCGACCTCGACAAGTCCTGTGCCGAGGGCTATTAAGAAGGCTCGCCGCGGCGTTACGCCCGCTCCGAGCATCGGGGGAATTAATACCATTCCCTCGGGTATGTTCTGCAGTGCTATGCTGCCCGCTATCATAAGGGTGTCGGAGAGGTTCCCCGAGCCGAAGCTTACCCCCGCTGCAAGCCCCTCGGGCAGATTGTGAAGGGCTATCGCCAGCACAAAGAGCAAAACCTCCCTCGGCATTCTCTTTTCCGTCAGCTGTCCGTTCTCCTCGGGCAACAGACGCTCGAGAAGGGTAAGTGAAACAGCCCCTGCGAAGATGCCGAAGACCGTCACTGCGACCCCGGCCGTCCCGTGCCGCGCGGTCGAATACTCCACCGACGGCAGAATAAGGCTGAAAACGCTCGCCGCGAGCATGACCCCCGAGGCGAGGGCAAGGATAAGGTCGCCGTACCGCTCTGCCGCACGGCGGAATATGAAGCCCAAGGCGGCGCCGAGCACGGTGGCACCGCCGACTCCTATTGCAGTTAGTAAAACATAAAGCATATTTATTATCCTCAAGGTGTCAAAAATACGTTGACCCCATTCTTTTAAAACAATAAAGGGTAGCCCCGAAATCAGGGGCTACCCTCATTATATTCGTATATGCGATACTTTGGGAATTAATTCTCCTCGTCCTCGTCCGAGTCCTCACGCTCGATATCTCTGTTGTCGAGAAGGTGAAGGTCCTGGATACGCCGTCCGTCCATCTTAAGCACCTTAAGAACAAGACCGTCGACCTCGAAGCTATCGCCCTCCTCGGGAATCTTACCGAGAGTATCCATAGCCCAGCCGTTGACCGTCTGCGCATCCATATCGTCGTCCACCTCGCCAAGCGCCAGCTCCTCGTAGAACTTCTCGAGGTTCGTCATACCTGAAACTATGTACTCGCGCTCTCCGATGCTCTTTATCTCCTCGATTATCTCGTCGTGCTCATCCCAAATCTCGCCGACTATCTCCTCGAGGATGTCCTCGAGCGTGACGATACCGGCGGTCGAGCCGTACTCATCGGTTACCACTGCAAAATGCATTTGCTTTTCCTGAAGGTCTTTAAGAAGGTCGTTTATCTTCTGCGTCTTTGTAACGTACATAACGGGCTTCACGATATCCGCGACGGGAACGTTCGTCTTAAACGCCGTCGTGAAGAAATCCTTGTAGTACACGATACCCTCGATATTGTCGAGGTCGTCGGTGTAAATCGGTATTCTCGAATAGCCCGACTCGGAGAACAGCTTCGCGAGCTCCTCCTTCGTCACGTCAGCACGGACTGCTGTGATGTCGATACGGGGGGTGAATATGTCCCCGACCTCGAGCTCGTTGAATTCGATAGCACTCTTTATGAGCGTGCTCTCTTCCTTATCTATACCGCCGTCCTCCTCGGCCTCCTCGATTATCGAGATGAGCTCCTCCTCGGTCATTCCCTGGTCGTCACCAGACTTGAAGATTTTTCCTATGAGCTTCTGCCACATACGGAAAAGGAAGGTAAGGGGGGTGAGAAGCACGAGCAGCGCGTGTATTATGGGCGCTGAAAAAAGTGCAAATCTGTCTGGATTAATCTTTGCCGCGGTCTTCGGCGATATCTCGCCAAAGGTGAGAACTACGAGTGTCATAACTATGGTCGAAACAGTAGCACCGAGGTCCTCGCCTCCGATGCTCTCTGCGAGCCAGGCCGTGAAAAGAAGGGTGGCGAGAGAGGATGCCAGAATGTTTACGACGTTGTTACCTATAAGAATGGTGGAGAGAAGCGTGTCGTAGTTTTCGGAGAGCTTAAGAACTTTTTCAGCCCTCTTGTTTCCTTTCTCCGCGAGCGTCTTCATTCTGATACGGTTGAAGGTCGAAAACGCCGTTTCCGTAGCCGAAAAGTAGGCGGAGAAGATGATACATACCGTGATTATGACCAGGTAAAGTATTTGATGTGGTTCCATGTCGATTTTGTCCCTCCCGGGACTTAAAATTCCTTTCAAATATGTATTTGTATCAGTTTCGTCGAAAAATGACTCCTGCGCCGAAGAAAAGCAAAAAAAGGCGTAGCCATACCCGAAAAGTGTGGCTAAGCCTCTATATTTCTCCTATATAGGCGGTGCTTGCAGTACAAGTGTCCGCGTCCGCGTCGTCCATATTTCCTCCGAAATTTATGCGCCGGCCAAATGCGGCACAGCGTTATACATCGTCTAGTATATCATATCCTTCAAAAAATGTCAATGCCTTTTTCAAAAAAACTCCGACTGCGCCGAAAATTTATACTTTATTCATTGACAATACAGCTTTCGGGTGATAAAATATAAAGAGTTAATTAAAAAAGAAAGTGTAAGAAGAAATGCTAAAACCTCTTATCCGATGTGTAAGGGAATATAAGCTTCAGGCGATACTCACCCCGATACTCGTCTTCTTCGAGGTTATACTCGAGTGCTTAATTCCTATGGTCATAGCGGAGCTTGTAAACTCTTATGAGGCAGGCGGTGAGATAAAGGATATTTTGACCTTCGGCGGTATTGTCGTCGTTCTCGCTCTCCTGTCTCTTACCTTCGGCGCTCTCGCGGGTATTACCTGCTCGACCGCCTCCGCGGGCTTCGCGAAGAACTTAAGACACGATATGTTCTATGCGGTTCAGAATTATTCCTTTGAGAACATAGACCGCTTCTCGACGTCGTCCCTCGTTACGAGGCTGACTACCGACGTTATGAACGTCCAGCAGTCGTTTATGATGATAATCAGGACGGCTATCCGCTCGCCCTTTATGTTCATCTTCGCTATCGTTTCCGCCTTCGTTATGGGCGGCAGTATGGCGTGGATATTTATATGCGTGGTGCCGATACTCGGCGGTACTCTTATCTTCGTTGCCTCGCGCGCTATGCCCCTGTTCAGAAAGGTGTTCAAGAAATACGATAACCTCAATGCGTCCGTTCAGGAGAACGTGAAGGGAATGAGGGTCGTGAAATCCTACGTCCGTGAGGACTATGAGAAGAAGAAATTCGCCGCGGCCTCGGAGGACGTTGCCCTCGACTTTACGAGGGCGGAGCGTATTCTAGCGCTCAACAGCCCCATTATGCAGCTTTGCCTTAACGTCGTTATGGTGTTCGTCCTCTCCTTCGGCTCGTTTACCGTTATAACCTCGGGCGGTGAGAAGCTCGGCTTCGGTCAGATGTCGGCGCTCCTTACCTACGGCTTTATGATACTGTCGAGCCTTATGATGTTCTCTATGATATTCGTTATGGTAACGATGTCGCTCGAGAGTATGAGGAGAATTTCCGAGGTCTTGAATGAAAAATCAACGCTTTCGAACCCCGAAAATCCTGTATATGATGTACCCTCGGGCTCGATAGATTTCGAGGGAGTCAGCTTCAAATATTCGAAAAATGCCTCGCGCTCGGCTCTCGATAACATCAATCTCTCGATAGCCTCGGGTGAGACCGTCGGTATTATCGGCGGTACGGGCTCGTCGAAATCCACCCTCGTCCAGCTTATATCCCGTCTTTACGATACGACGGAGGGCACGGTCAGGGTCGGCGGCGTTGACGTTCGCGAATACGATATAGAAACGCTCCGTAACAACGTAGCTATGGTACTCCAGAAGAACGTTCTTTTCTCGGGTACTATAAAGGAAAATTTGAGGTGGGGCAATGCCGAGGCAACCGACGAGGAGCTTCGACAGGCGTGCAGACTCGCTGCGGCAGACGAGTTCATCGACCGTTTCCCCGACGGCTACGATACACACATCGAGCAGGGCGGCGCAAACGTGTCCGGAGGACAGAAGCAGAGGCTTTGCATCGCGAGAGCTCTTCTTAAGCGCCCGAAAATACTGATACTCGACGACTCGACGAGTGCTGTCGATACGCGTACCGATGCCCACATCAGACGCGCTATGCGGGAGTACATACCGATGACCACGAAGCTCATAATAGCGCAGAGAATATCCTCGGTCGAGGACGCGGACAGAATAATAGTCCTTGACGGCGGCAGAATATACGCCGTCGGTACGCACGAGGAGCTCCTCGGCAGCTGTGATATCTACCGTGAAATTTACGAGTCGCAGACGAAGGGGGGTGACGACGATGGCAAGACCGATAGGTAAGCCGCGCCCGAAGGCAAAGAAGGGGACTCTTAAAAGAGTGCTTAAATCTGTATTTTCCTTCTATCCCCGCCTTCTCCCCCTGACACTCGCCTGTATCGTTTTCTCGGCTATCGTATCGTCCGTTCCCTCTATATTTATGCAGCAGGTGCTCTCGAATATAAAGACTGCGCTCGACGGAGGACTCGGCTGGGCAGAGGTGGGCTCCGAGATAATCAGGCTCGTTATAATCCTCGCCGTGCTGTATCTTCTTTCTCTTACCTCGGCGTTTACCTTCAACCAGCTTATGGCGGTTATAACGCAGGGCTCGCTTAAGAAATTCCGCGATAAGATGTTCTCGAAGATGCAGAGCCTGCCCGTAAAGTATTTCGATACTCATAACCACGGCGATATAATGTCCTACTACACCAACGATATCGACACGCTCCGCCAGCTAATAAGCCAGAGCCTTCCGCAGCTTCTGATATCGGGAATTACCGTTACCGCGCTTATATGCATAATGCTCTATTTCTCTCTTTGGATGACGCTCGTCGTCTTCGCGGGAGTTCTTGTTATGAGCCTTGTTACAAGGAAGATAGGCGGCGGCTCCGCGAAGCACTTCGTCCGTCAGCAGATAGCGATAGCGAAGACCGAGGGCTTCATTGAGGAGATGATGAACGGACAGAAGGTGGTTAAGGTTTTCTGCCACGAGGAGAAGACGAAGGAGGACTTCGACCGCGTTAACGGTGAGCTCTTCCGCGAGGCGGACAGGGCTAACAAATATGCCAATACCCTCGGCCCCGTGTTAAATAATATCGGTAATATTCTTTACGTCATAGTGGGCGTTATGGGAGGGCTTCTGGTTCTTCTCGAGGTTCCTAACGTAAGCTTCTCTATGTTTGCGCTCGACGTGGCGCTGGTTGTGCCGTTCCTTAATATTACGAAGCAGTTTACCGGCTCGATAAGCCAGGTGTCGCATCAGATAAACTCCGTAGTTATGGGTCTTGCGGGTGCATCGCGTATCTTCGAGCTCCTCGACGAGGAGGAAGAGGTCGACGACGGCTACGTCACCCTCGTCAATGCGAAGGAGATAGACGGAGTGCTCGTCGAGTGCCGTGAGAAGACCGGTATGTGGGCGTGGAAGCACCCGCACCGTGCCGACGGAACGGTAACCTATACCCCACTTCGCGGCGACGTAAGATTTTACGGCGTTGATTTCGAATACGAGGAGGGTAAGCCCGTTCTCCGTGACATAAGCCTCTACGCCGAGCCCGGTCAGCAGGTCGCGTTTGTCGGTGCAACGGGTGCGGGTAAGACCACCATCACCAACCTTATCAACCGCTTCTACGATATCGCAGACGGTAAGATAAGGTACGACGGCATCAACATCAACAAAATAAAGAAGAGTGCACTGCGCCGCTCGCTCGGTATAGTGCTTCAGGATACCAATCTCTTTACGGGAACGGTTATGGACAATATCCGTTACGGCCGCCTCGATGCGACCGACGATGAGTGTATCGCCGCGGCAAAGCTTGCGGGCGCTGACGATTTCATCACAAGGCTCCCCGACGGATACGGAACGATGCTCACGGGTAACGGAGCGAACCTCTCGCAGGGGCAGCGCCAGCTTCTCGCTATAGCGCGTGCCGCAGTGTCCGACCCGCCCGTTATGATACTCGACGAGGCTACGTCCTCAATCGACACGAGAACAGAGGCCATTGTCCAAGAGGGAATGGATAACCTTATGGACGGCAGAACGGTATTCGTAATAGCACACCGTCTTTCTACTGTCAAGAGCTCGGACGTTATAATGGTGCTCGACCGCGGCGAGATAATCGAGCGCGGAAGCCACGACGAGCTTATCGCGAAGCGCGGGCAGTATTACAGTCTTTATACGGGAGCCTTCGAGCTTGAGTAACAATGGGAGTCTTGACTTATGACGTACACCGCCTGCTCCTTTACGGGGCACAGAAAAATAGAAGACAGGCATAAGGAGCGAATAGGCGGCCTGCTGTTTCGCGCGATAAGATATGCTTACGGTCTCGGATGCAGGGATTTTTTCTGCGGAGGCGCCCTTGGCTTCGATACTGCGGCGGCGAAGGAGGTAATACGCTTCAGAATGTCGCATCCCGATTGCCGTCTTGGACTTCTTCTCCCGTGCAGAGACCAGAGCTCCGCGTGGCGTGAGGACGAGATACGGCTCTACGAATATATCCTCTCCGAGGCAGATACGGTTCTCTACGCCTCAGACGAATACACGGAGGGGTGTATGAGGGAGAGAAACCGCAGGCTCGCCGAGGCTGCGGACGTTGTAATAGCCTACGTCGGCCGCGAGAGGAGCGGAGCGGGGCAGACCGTGCGAATCGCGAAATCGCTCGGCCGCGAGGTGTACAATCTCTACCTCGCGCTCGATAAGGAAGAGAAGCAGGTCTCCGAAAATTAACCGTTTGTTTATATTTGAGGGAAAAGGCGGCAGATTTTGCCGCCTTTTCCCGTTTTTTCCCGAAAACCCATTATTAAACTGAACGAAAAAAGCCTAACCGCGGTTTTTCGGCACTTGACTTTTGTTTTTCGGTATGGTATAATTTGAGAACAAGCACCCGTTTGCGAGACTGTGGGTGCAAAAAATGGAGGTGTTATCTTGACCTTTTCGGAATTTTTCGAGGCTGTAAAAAATGCAACCTTCGGATTTCAAGAGATAATCACCGCTATAGTGGATTTTTATAACAATCTGTTTCTTGATTTCAATATATCGCAGTTAGTCAGCGGTATGCGGTGGCATCTCCGTTACGTTGAGCCGGCTATACCGTTCATTCTTATAATCCTCTTTGGCGTGATTGCTCTTACCGGTAAGCGTATCTTTGGATTTATACGCTGCACGGCCTTCGTTATCGCGGGCTTCCTTATCGGAATTTATACGCTCTCTCCCATAATTCTCGAGGTTATGCCGAGCTTGCCCACTTGGGTAATCGGTGCCGTTACGGGAGTTGTCGCGGGAGTTCTGTCGAAAATCCTCTACTACGTCGCTCTCGTCGCGGTTTCAGGATATTCAACCTACATACTGTGTATGAGGGGTATTATCCCCGGCGTCGCCACCTTCACCGAGGGTAATTGGGTCGTAGGCCTTATATGTGCCGCGGTCGTTATAGTGGCCGTTCTGATACTCCTTAAGTATATTGAAATGTCGGGCACGGCTATGCTCGGCGGCTACGGTATCGCCTGTATCATAAGAGGCTGGTACGACTATACGAGCCTGACGCCGTTCGTCGGCCGTGAGTGGCTGGGAGTGCTCATCGTTACCCTCATATTTGCCGTTATCGGCTTTATCGTTCAGTGGAGAACGAGAGAGAGGTACAACTGAAAATAATACTAAACCGGCGAGGGTGCAAGGTAAGGGTGCCCCTCGCCGGTTTAGTTATGCCGAATAATAAGGAACGAATTGTCTATTATTTTAAATCCTCGCGCAAAACATATTGACAAGCGCGCTAAATTGTTGTAAAATAATACCGATAAACTATTTTTTAGAGAAAGGACATTCTTTTATGGAACAGTCAAGGCTTCAAGAGCTTAAGCGGCTCGCCAACAACGTCCGCCTCGGTATTATCGAGGGCGTTTACAACGCTGCAAGCGGACACCCCGGCGGCTCGCTTTCTATCGCTGACGTAATTACATATCTCTACTTCGAGGAGATGAACGTCGACCCCGCGAACCCCGCTATGCCGTCGCGCGACCGCTTCGTCCTCTCGAAGGGACACACCGCTCCCGCGCTTTACTCCGTTCTTGCGGAGCGCGGATATTTTCCGAAGGAGGAGCTGAAAACGCTCCGTAAGACCACGTCGAGGCTTCAGGGTCACCCCGATATGAAGGGAACTCCCGGTGTCGATATGACGACGGGCTCTCTCGGTCTCGGTATCTCCGCTGCCTGCGGAATGGCTCTGTCGGCGAAGGTGTACGGCGACGACTACCGTGTTTACGCCATTCTTGGAGACGGTGAGAGCGAGGAGGGACAGGTTTGGGAGGCTGCTATGTTCGCCGCTCACTATAAGCTTGATAACCTCGTAGCATACCTCGACTGGAACGGCCTTCAGATAGACGGCGCTATCACCGAGGTTATGAACCCCACCCCCTATCGCGAGAAGTTCGAGGCCTTCGGCTGGAACGTTATATCGGTAGACGCACATAATTTCGAGGAAATAGAGAACGCATACCGTGCCGCAAAGACGGTGAAGGGTAAGCCCACCGTTATTATCGGCCGCTCTGTTAAGGGTAAGGGCGTTTCCTATATGGAGAATAAGTGCGAGTGGCACGGTCAGGCTCCCAAGGAGGACCTCTACCGCGTCGCTGTCGAAGAGCTTGAAAAAATCGGCGAAGAGCTGAAGTGAGGTGTTAGGAATGGCTAATAAGAAGGCAACAAGAGAGAGCTACGGGCAGGCGCTCGTCGAGCTCGGTGCGAAATATGACTTTTTGGTGCTCGATGCAGACCTTGCGGCGGCTACCAAGACAGGTATGTTCAAAAAGGCGTATCCCGACAGATTTTTCGACTGCGGTATCGCCGAGGGAAATATGATGAGCGTAGCGGCGGGCATCGCCACGACGGGTAAGACCGTGTTCGCCTCCTCCTTCGCTATGTTCGCGGCGGGCAGAGCCTTCGAGCAGGTAAGAAACTCGATAGGCTACCCCCACCTCAACGTTAAAATAGGCGCAACCCACGCGGGCATCACCGTCGGGGAGGACGGCGCAACGCATCAGTGCAACGAGGATATCGCCCTTATGCGTACTATCCCCGGAATGACCGTCGTTTGCCCGGCGGATGCAACGGAGGCCTTTGCGGCAGTTGAGGCTGCTATAAACTTTAAGGGGCCTGTTTATCTCCGCTTCGGAAGATTTGCAGTACCCGACCTTACCCCCGAGCTGGTTCCCGATTATAAGTTTGAGCTCGGCCGCGGTGTGCAGTATAAGGAGGGCCGCGACGTTACCATTATCGCCACGGGCTTTATGGTGCACCTGGCAGTCGAGGCCGCAGAGGAGCTCGCAGCGGAGGGTATCGATGCAGGAGTTATCAATATCCACACGGTAAAGCCCCTTGACAATGAGCTCGTCGTGAAGGCGGCGAGGACCTCGGGAGCTATCGTTACCGCAGAGGAGCATAACGTCATAGGCGGACTTGGCTCTGCCGTTTGCGACGTGCTCGCAGAGGAGTGCCCCGTCCCCGTGCTTAAGGTCGGTGTTACGGATAAGTACGGTAAGAGCGGAAACGTTCCCGAGCTCCTTGAGGTATACGGACTTACCAAGGATAATATCAAGGCTCGGGCAAAGGCTGCCATAGCTTTGAAAAAGACTGTTTAATAAAACGCCGAGTCGGGGAGGATTTATCAATGAAACGTGTTCTTTTGAAGCTTTCCGGAGAAGCGCTCGCGGGCGGCACTGACGATATCTACGACGTATCGCTCGTAGACAGAATTGCCGAGTCGCTTGTAACACTGTCGGGCGAGGGCTACGAGCTTGCCGTCGTCGTCGGCGCAGGTAACATCTGGCGCGGAAGACAGGGCGGCGATATGGACAGGGTGTCCGCAGACCGTATGGGTATGCTTGCAACCGTTATCAACTCCATCTGCCTTTCCGAGGCTGTAGCGAGGGCGGGTGGCTCTGCGAAGGTTATGACCTCGGTCCCTATGGCTCCCTTCGCCGAGAGCTATTCGTCCGATACAGCGAAGAGGTATCTTGACGAGGGCAAGATAGTTATATTCGGAGCAGGTCTCGGTATCCCCTTTCTCTCGACAGATACGGCAGGAGCCGTAAGAGCGGCTGAGATATCAGCCGACGCTATGCTTATGGCGAAGAACGTTGACTACGTCTATACCGATGACCCAAGGAAGAACCCGGATGCGAAGCGGCTTTGCGAGGTGCGTGCCTCGGAGGTGCTTGCCATGAACCTTAAGGCTATCGATGCTACCGCTACCGCCTTCTGTCTTTCTACGGGTATGCCGATACGCATATTCGGTATGAAAAACCCCGAGGATATAATAAGAGCCGTGCACGGTGACGTCGCGGGAACGGTAATAACCCCGAACTAAACGAAAGCGAGGAGAAAAAATGAAGCTTGATACAAGAGATTTTGAAACCAGAATGAAGAAGAGCGTTGCCGCATACAGCGAGAACCTCTCTACGATAAGAGCGGGAAGAGCAAATCCCGACGTGCTCAAAAGAGTAAACGTAGATTACTACGGCTCGCCCACTCCCATATCCTCGATAGCGGAGATAAAGGTAGCGGATGCGCGTACTATCGTCATCACCGCGTGGGATAAGTCGGCTATGAAGAATATCGAGAAGGCTATCCTCACGAGCGATATCGGAATTAATCCGCAGAACGACGGCTCTACCATCCGTCTATCCTTCCCCCCGACGACCGAGGAGCGCCGCCGTGAGCTTTCGAAGCAGATTTCGAAAATGGGCGAGGATGCAAAGGTAGCCGTAAGAAATATCCGCAGAGATGCAACGGATAAGATAAAGGCTATGAAGAAGGACAGCGAAATGACGGAGGACGAGGCGAAGTCGAGCGAGAAGTCCGTTCAGGACCTCACCGATAAGTATACCCGTGAGATAGACACCGTCACAGCAGCAAAGACGAAGGAAATAATGGAAATCTGACAAAAGGAGCAGTGCCGTGGCAAGAGCAAAGAAAACAGAGCTTCCGAGGGTCGATGAGCGTTTGCAGTCCATAGGTATTATTATGGACGGTAACGGCAGGTGGGCGAAGCGCCGGCTTCTGCCGAGGAGCGCAGGACACGTCGCGGGAGCGAAGGCTATTCAGCCGATACTCGAGGACCTTCGTAAAATTGGCATACATCACGTTACCCTCTACGCCTTCTCCACCGAGAACTGGAAGAGGCCCGAGGAAGAGGTCACGGGGCTTATGGAGCTTATCTATAAGTACCTTGACGAGGTCGTTATACCGAAGATACGGGCTGACGAGAATTTCTGTATGCGCTTCCTCGGTGATAAGGCACGCCTGCCCGAGAAGCTGCGCAATAAGTGCATAGAGGTAGAAGAAATGGCGGGCGAGCGCGAGTTCGTCTGCAACCTCGCACTGAACTACGGCGGCAGGGACGAGATAATTCACGCCGTAAACGAGGCGATAAAGGACGGGTGCTCCCCCATAACAGAGGAGGATATCTCCCGCCGTATGTACACCTCTCACTCTCCCGACCCCGACCTTATAATAAGGACGGCGGGCGAGCTTCGCGTGTCGAATTTCCTTATCTGGCAGGGCGCGTACTCGGAGCTTTTCGTTACCGATACGCTCTGGCCCGATTTCTCGAGAGCCGATATTATAGCGGCCATCGAGGCGTTCTATAAGAGGAAAAGGCGCTTTGGCGGCCTTGATAAAGAAGAGTAATTACAAATCCCGAAAGAAGACAAATTATGAAGGTTAGATTGCTTACGTCGCTCGGTATCCTTATTTTCGGATTGCCGCTTCTTTTGCTTTCAGAATTTATAGTATATCCGATAGCGCTCGGCGTCCTCTCGTGCATATCCGCGTGGGAGCTTCTCCGTGTGTTCGGACTTCATAAAAAATACGTCGTGTGCATACCTGTTTACCTGGTTTCGGCACTGCTGCCGTTTTTCTCGTCGCAGGAGTTCATCTCTGCCGAGCGCCATAACGCATACATACTCGTTATGGCTCTTACGCTGTTTTCACTCCTTATATGGCTGGCCGCCGTCGCCGTGTTTTCGCGCGGCAGCATCAGCTATAGGTCCTGCACGGCGGTATTTATGGCCGTTACCTACGTTACGGTGTCCTTCACCTCGCTATCGCTCTTGCGCTATATGGAGCTTGGAGTATATTTCTTTGAGCTCGTGTTCATAAGCGCGTGGATGTGCGACAGCTTTGCATATTTCACAGGACGCCTTTTCGGTAAGCATAAGCTCGCCCCCGAGCTTTCCCCGAAGAAAACCGTCGAGGGCTCCTTGGGCGGCGTGGCATTTTCGATTATAGGGTGTCTTCTTTACGGTCTGATAATCGAGCTTATCGAGCCCTCGCTCGACGCGAATTATATTATGCTCGCGGTAATAGGTGTTGTCGGCGCCTTCGTGGCACAGGTCGGCGACCTTTGGGCCTCGCTGATAAAGCGTGAGTACGGGGTTAAGGATTACAGCAGACTCCTCCCCGGTCACGGCGGAATTATGGACAGATTTGACTCTATCCTCGCCGTTTCCACAGTAATAATGGTTATATGCATTTTTGCACCGCCCTTCGTAGCGGCAGCATAAATAGACGTCACAGCTTTCCCTATGCTCCGCCGCGGGCATAGGGAAATGTATTCGAAAACGAAAACAAATGAATTTGGAGAATAATATGGATAAGACGATAGCCATACTCGGCGCTACGGGCTCTGTAGGTACGCAGGCGATAGACGTAGCACGGGCACGGGGCTACAGGGTAGACCTTCTTACGGCCAACAGAGATTTTACGGCTATGGAGTCCTTTGCCCGTGAGCTTCGCCCGAGATACGTCGCTATGGCCGACGAGAGCGCGGCGCACGAGCTTACGCTTCGGCTTGCCGATACGAATATTAAGGTGATCGGCGGAGAGACGGGAGTTCTCGAGGGGATTTTCGCCTCTCGCGCCGACACGGTTGTTAATTCCATACTCGGTGAAGCGGGGCTTCGCCCGAGCCTTGCCGTAATAGATGCGAACAAGAGGCTCGCTCTTGCAAATAAGGAGAGCCTGGTTATCGCAGGAGAGATAGTAATGGCTCGCGCGAAAGAGCGCGGAGTAGACGTGCTCCCCGTCGACAGTGAGCACTGTGCAATATTCCAGTCGATGAAGGCGGGGCGTCACTCGGAGGTGAAGCGTCTTATACTCACCGCCTCGGGCGGCCCCTTCTTCGGCTGCACCCGAGAGCAGCTCGGCCGCGTGACTCGTGAGGATGCGCTCGCTCACCCTACGTGGAAAATGGGGAAGAAAATAACCGTCGACAGCGCGACGCTTATGAATAAGGGCTTCGAGGTTATCGAGGCCGTACACCTCTTCGGCATACCTGCTGATAAAATAGAGGTTGTCGTGCACCGTGAGAGTATACTCCACTCCGCTGTCGAATATATTGATAACAGCGTAGTCGGGGAGCTTTCCGTGCCCGATATGCGTATGTGCGTGCAGTATGCGGTAGACTATCCGAGCAGATGCCCGAGCACCTCCTCGGAGCTCGACCTTTTCTCGGTCGGTAAGCTTACCTTCTTCCGTCCCGATACGGAGGCCTTCCCGTTTCTCGCCCTTGCGAAAAGGCTTGCCGGAGCGGGCGGAGCTATGCCCGCGGTTATGAACGCTGCGGACGAGGTCGCAGTCGATGCCTTCCTTCGCGGAGAGCTTTCCTTTATAGGCATATACGATACCGTCCTCGAGGTATGCGATAGGCTGTCGGCCCGTTCTGCGGAGCACACGCTCGACGGCATACGCGAGAGCGACAGAGAGGCGCGGGCGCTTGCGAGGGAATTTATAGAAAATAAAACTACAGCAAAGAAAATTGGGGGAAATGTATCTTGAATCCGGCACTTACCGTAATAATCGCACTTCTTGTGTTCGGCTTTTTGATTTTTATCCACGAGTTTGGTCATTATATCACCGCTAGAATTTTTAAGGTGTCCATAACCGAATTTTCGATAGGTATGGGCCCGAAGCTTCTATGGTATGACTCGAAGAAGACGGGGATAAGATACTCCCTTGCTATGTTTCCTATCGGCGGCTTTGTCGCTATGGTAGGAGAAAACGAGGAGAGCGACGACCCGAATGCCTTCGATAAAAAGCCCGCGTGGCAGAGGTTTATCATAACCGCCGCGGGAGCTACAGTCAATATCGTTGCAGGCGTCCTTGCTATGCTTATACTCGTCGGTATGATTGATATCGGCGGTACGCGGATAGGAGCCTTCAGAACTGACGAGCAGCTGACCGAAATGGGCGTTTCCGACCTCACCGTCCGTTCGAGCGATATGCTTATGCTCGAGGACGAGATAACTCACGTCAACGGAAAAAGAGTTGTGCTCGCCGACGAGCTCTCCTATGAGATAATGCGAAACGGAAACGAGCCCGTCACCCTGACGGTCATACGCGGGGGCGAGGAGATAATTCTCGAGGGTGTCACCTTCCCGATACTCGAGGAGGAGGGGCAGGAGTTCGGCGCTATGGATTTCCTGATATACAAGGTTGATAAGAATATAGGGAACTTTATCCCTATAGCCTTCCGTAAATCCGTGCTCGTTATGCGTATGTGCTGGGAGTCGGTAATCGACCTCATAACCGGCAGATACACGCTCGCCGCAGTATCCGGCCCCGTCGGAATTTCGACGGCCATCGGCGATGCCGCGAAGCAGGGAGTGGCGTCGCTTCTCAATATAACCCTGCTTATCAGTATGAACCTCGGCTTTATGAATCTTTTGCCGATACCCGCACTCGACGGCGGCCGGCTTATCACAATTCTTATCGAGATGATAACGAGAAAGCGCCTGCCGACGAAGGTCGAGGGCATTATAAACGCCGTAGGGCTCATAGTCCTGCTCGGGCTCTCCTTTATAATAATGATAAAGGACGTAGTCCAGCTGATAATCTAAAAGGAGATAAAGGTATGTCCCGCTACGAGAGAAGGAAAGCGGTCCCCGTGCGTGTCGGAAGCATCACGCTCGGCGGCGGCGCAAAAATAGCAATACAGTCTATGACGAATACCGATACCCACGATATGGAGGCGACTCTGCGACAGACCGAGGCGCTTGCCGAGGCGGGGTGCGATATCGTCCGTATAACCGCGCCCGACACGGAGTCCGTCCGAACCTTCACCTATTTAAAGGAAGCCGGGATCACCGTTCCTCTTGTTGCAGATATACATTTTAACTATGAAATAGCTGTCGCCGCCGCAGATGCAGGCGTCGATAAAATAAGAATAAACCCCGGGAATATCGGCTCTGACGATAAGGTGCGCGCCGTAGTCGACGCGTGCAAAAGAAACGGCACGCCGATAAGAATAGGCGTGAATTCCGGCTCGCTCGAGCGTCATATACTCGAGCGGCACGGCTCGCCCACGCCCGAGGCTCTTGCCGAGAGCGCGCTGTATCACGCCTCTCTTCTCGAGCGGTTTGATTTTCACGACATCGTCCTGTCGGTGAAGGCGTCGAGCGTTCCCGATATGATAGCGGCGAACAGAATACTCGCCGAGCGGTGCGAATACCCCTTGCACCTCGGTGTTACCGAGGCGGGCGGCGGTACGTCCGCGCTTGTGAAGAGCAGCATAGGTATAGGAACGCTTCTTTCCGAGGGTATCGGAGATACCGTACGTGTCTCCCTGACCGACGACCCCGTCCGCGAGGCAGAGGCGGCGCGTGAGATACTACGCTCGCTTCGTCTTGGGGAGAATATGGGAATGGATATAGTGTCCTGTCCCACCTGTGGCAGAACGAAAATAGGGCTTATCCCTATGGTCGAGGAGTTTAAGCTCCGCGCAAGGGCAGAGGGACTTGACAAGTTGAATATAAAGGTAGCTCTTATGGGCTGTGCCGTGAACGGCCCCGGAGAGGCTCGCGAGGCAGACGTAGGTATCGCGGGCGGTAACGGAGAGGGCCTGGTGTTCCGAAGAGGGGTCACGGTGCGTAAGGTCAGAGAGGACAGGCTCATCGACGAGCTCATACGCGAGATTTACGCAATAAAGGACGAAGGACAAAAATAAAAAAGGATTATTTGATGGAGACCAGAGGCTTTTTTGACATATTCAAAAGATACTCTCCGAAAGAGGACAAGCGTGCTCTGCTTTTGAGCGCGCACGATGCTAAATTCAGATACAGACAAAATCCTATGCAGGTCGAGGTCGAGCTTTCGTTCGACCGTTACTATCCTGCAGAGATGATATATGAGATAGAGGACGAATGCCGCACGCTTTACGAGGCCGCGACCTTCAAGATAATTCCGCACTTTCCAGCCTCTGAATATAACCTCTCGAGGTTTGACGAGATATGTCTTGAGGCGGCGCTTTCCGGAGCGGTCACGCACGGCTTTTTCTCGAACGCAGAGTACAGCGACGACGGCGAATGCGTCACCGTCGCCCTTCCGTTTTTCTCGGGTGGCGTAGAGTTCGTGAGGGATGCGGGAACGGAAGCCATAATGTCGAATATACTCAAGAGCCGCTACGGAGTAAATAGGCGCGTAAGGATAATAGAGGGGAAGGGCGCAGAGGAGTACGAGAGCTCTATGGAGAAAATGCGCAGGCAGCTTCTCGAGGACGCAGTGCGGGAGAACCGAGAGCGCGCCGCAAGAGAGCGCGAGCAGCTGGCGGCGCGGAGCGAGGAAGAAAAGCGCCTTGCCGACCCTCATTACGATTTCGAGGCGAGGGTGGGCCTTTCCTCTCTCGCGGGCAGAAACGAGATGCTCGGCGGAGGAAAATTCCGTATGGGCGCGACGAGCTATGATACCGACGGAGCGGAGCTCCTTTTCGGCGACGATTTCGCTATCTCCGAGCCGACCCCGCTGTCGAAGGTTGATGGGGCCGTCGGCAATACGGTCTTTCTCGGCACGGTCTTTGAGAAGACCGTTAAGGAAACGAGAAACGGCGATAAATTTAACTGTACGATAGGTATATCCGACGGTGCGTGCGGAGCCTATGCCCGCACCGTGCTTACTCCCGAGGAGATGGAGCCTGTGAATAATCTTAAGCGCGGTGCACATCTGGCAGTCTTTGGCAGAGTGAGAAGGGATAAATTCGATAACGAGCCGTTTATATCAATTCGCGGCTTTAAGAAAATAAGCAAGCTCGAGCGCACCGATGACGCGCCCGAGAAGAGGGTGGAGCTACACCTTCACTCGAATATGTCCGCTATGGACGCTATAATTACCCCAGAGGAAATAGTCGATACCGCAATAAGGTGGGGACACCGCGCGATAGCGGTTACCGACCACGGAAACGTGCAGGCCTTCCCCGAGGTAATGCTCGCCGTAGAAAAGCGGGCGAAGGCCGGTCAGGACCTTAAGGTGCTGTACGGGATGGAAGCATATTTCGTCAACGACACGGCGAAATGCGTCTTCGGAAGCAAATACCCGTCATTTTCCGACGAGATGACCGTCTTCGATATAGAGACGACGGGCCTTGACAACCGCTCGTCGAGGATAATAGAGATAGGTGCGGTGAAGATAAAGGACGGAGAGGTCATAGATACTATGGATATCTTCGTCGACCCCGAGTGCCCTATCCCCGAGGAAATAACGAAGCTCACCTCAATCACCGACGATATGGTAAGGGGTCAGCTGAAGGAGAAAGAAGCGGTTGAGCACTTCCTTGCCTTTGCCGGCGACGATATGCTAATCGCTCATAACGCGAACTTCGACGTAGGCTTTATCCGTGTTGCCTGCGAGCGCCACGGACTCCCCTTTGGGAACACCTATCTTGATACCCTCGGACTTTCGAAGTACGTGAACTCCGACCTCTCACAGCACAATCTCGCGGCTATAGCGAAGCACTACGCTATAGGTGAGTTTCATCACCACAGGGCATCGGACGATGCGGAAACCCTTGCTAAAATATTCTTCAAGATGATGTCGCTTCTGTCGAGCGAGGGTGTCGGTACCTTCGCGGAAATGGTAGAGGCGATGAGTGAGAAGACCGACCCCTTGAAGCTTGATGCTTATCACATGATAATCTTCGCGAAAAACAAGGTCGGACTTAAAAATCTCTATAGGCTCATCTCTATGAGCTACCTTAACTATTACGGCGGCAGAAGGCGTAAGGCACCCCGTATTCCCAAAAGCGTGCTCGAGCAGTACCGAGAGGGACTTATCATCGGCTCTGCCTGCGAGGCGGGCGAGCTCTACCGCGCTATACTTAAGGGACAGAGTCGAGAGGCTATAGAGGAAATAGCCTCGTTCTACGATTACCTAGAAATCCAGCCGCTCGGAAACAACCGCTTTCTCATCGCCGACGGCGAGGTGTCGGACGAGGAGAGGCTTAAGGACATAAACCGCGAGATATACGAGCTGGGACGTAAGCTCGGTAAGCCCGTCTGCGCTACGTGTGATGCGCATTTCTTAAACGAAGAGGACGAGGTGTACAGAAGAATACTCCTCGCGGGTATGAAATTTTCAGATGCTGATAAGCCTACGCCTATTTATCTTCGCACCACGGACGAGATGCTCCGTGAGTTCGACTATCTGGGCGAGGATATTGCACGCGAGGTAGTTATAGAAAACCCGAACAAAATCGCCGATATGTGCGAGAAAATACGCCCGATACCCGAGGGCAGGTACGACCCCATAGTTCCGGGTGCAGAGGAGGAGCTCACCGAGTCCTGCTGGCGCCGCGCACACGATTGGTACGGAGATGAGCTTCCCGAAATAGTGGAGAAAAGACTCGATAAGGAGCTCTCGTCGATAATCAAAAACGGCTTCGCGGGCCTTTATATGATATCCGTTAAGCTCGTGGCCTACTCCGAGAGCCTCGGCTATCTCGTAGGCTCCAGAGGCTCTGTAGGCTCGTCCCTTGTCGCGACGATGTCGGGTATCTCCGAGGTAAACCCCTTGCCCCCGCATTACAGGTGCTTAAAGTGCCGCCACAGCGAGTTCATAACCGACGGCTCCGTAGGCTCGGGCTTCGACCTTCCCGATAAGAGATGTCCCGTTTGCGGTGAGTGGATGTATCAGGACGGACAGGATATCCCCTTTGAAACCTTCCTCGGCTTTAAGGGTGATAAATCTCCCGATATAGATCTTAATTTCTCGGGTGACGTGCAGGGACGCGTGCATAAGTACACCGAGGAGCTCTTCGGAGAGGGACACGTCTTCCGCGCAGGAACTATAGGCACGCTTGCCGATAAGACCGCGTGGGGCTATGTAAACAAGTATCTTGAGGAGCGAAAAATAAAAATTCCCAAGGCCGAGATAGGTCATATGGTGACGAAGCTCGTGGGAATAAAGAAAACGACGGGTCAGCACCCCGGCGGTATTATAGTCGTGCCTATGGAGTACGATATCTACGATTTCACACCCGTTCAGCACCCCGCCGACGACCCGAATGCCGATACGGTTACGACACATTTCCAGTTCTCGTATCTGCACGATACGATACTTAAGCTTGATGAGCTCGGACACGATATGCCGACAAAATATAAAATGCTCGAGAAATACACGGGCACGAGCGTTCTCGACGTCAAGATGAACGATAAGTCGATATACGAGCTCTTCGCCTCAACCCGCCCGCTGAAGATATCCCCGCAGGATATCGGAGGCTGTCTGCTCGGCACCTACGGTATTCCCGAGATGGGAACGAAATTTATCCAACAGGTTCTCCTCGACGCGAAGCCGAAGACCTTCGCCGACCTTTTACAGATATCCGGACTTACTCACGGCACGGACGTGTGGCTCGGAAATGCCCAAGAGCTCATAAAGCAGGGCGTATGTACCATTTCCGAGGTCGTCGGAACGCGTGACGGAATAATGCTCTATCTTATCAGTAAGGGGCTCGACGACTCGACCGCCTTCACTATAATGGAGAGCGTCAGAAAGGGTAGGGGACTTAAGCCCGAGTGGGAAGAGACTATGCTCGCCCACGGTGTTCCCGATTGGTATATCTGGTCGTGTAAGAAGATAAAGTATATGTTCCCGAAGGCTCACGCCGCCGCCTACGATATGTCGGCGATACGCCTCGGCTGGTATAAAATATACTATCCTATGGAGTTCTACGCCGCATTCCTGACAGTCGCGCCCGGCGGCTTCGACGCCGAGATAGTTTCGGGCGGGTACAGCAGTGTCAGCGCCTGCATCGAGATGCTCGAGAAGAAGGGCAACGAGGCAACGCAGAAGGAAAACGAGCAGCTAGCTACGCTCAACCTTGTCCGTGAGGCAATGGCACGCGGAGTCGTCTTCATGAACGTCGACCTTATGAGGTCCGACGCCACCGCCTTCCTGCCCGAGAACGGAAAGATACGTATGCCCTTCAACTCCTTGCCCGGACTCGGCGATACTGCCGCGCAGAAAATAATTGAGGCAAGAGAGAAATACGAGCTGTATTCCGTCGAGGAGCTGCGGCTTAAGACGGGAATTACCAAGGCTGTCATAGAAATTCTGAAGCGCAATCACGTCCTCGACGGACTTACCGAAACTAATCAGTTTTCATTCTTCTAGTTAATAAAGAGAAGCAGCACAAGCAGGATAGCGCACTCCCTGTCTCCGTCTCCGGAGAAGAACAGGAAGATTGCGGCAGCTATTATCAGGAGCTCCTCTGTTCCGATTTTCGAGAGGCCGAATTTTCCGTTCCCGAATATACCGCCGAGGATATTTCCGAACGGCAGCTTCGGGAAAATCCCCGAAAACAGCCCCGCACTGACACTCTCCCCGCCGCTGTCGGCAGGGTCGTTCCTTATGTTTTCCTTGGGCTCGGGAGCCTCATCGTTATGTATTCCGAGCGTCATCGAGGTGCCGCCGTACCCCTCGGGTATCGCGAGCGAATCGGCTTCGTCACTGTAGCTTCTTGAGTACATATCATTTCCCCCTTACGGTTTCGAGCATATCGGCGAAGGTAAGCATAGTGTCTATCGTTCGCCGACGCTCATCGGAAAGATAGGGCTTAAGCCCCGAGAGCAGCCGTGCTCTCTTCTCCCGTTGCGTTAGCGGAGAGTGAGTGTCGGAGGGCATCGGTATGCTGACTGCCTCCTCGGACGCGGGCACCGGCTCTGTGTCGGGTCGGTCCGTCGCGGCGCTCTCCTTGGTCTTCCCCGCGGCGAGCTCCTGTATTTGTGCGACAAGACTCGGGTTTTCCATAATGAGGCTTACGATTTTCGAGAGGTCGGGCGTATCACTCATTTTCCGCACCTCCGCTTGTAGTCGTTCAGAATGCGTACCGCCTCGCCGAGATTTATCCTTGCTCCCCCTGACACAGCGCCGCGTATCTTCTCCATTTCGGAGTGCTCGGGCGTCCTGTCGGGCAGAGTGAAGCCGTGAGCGCTCGCTATCTTGCGTATCTCGCCCCACAGCTCCCCGTCTGACATCGCCACGAGGGCGTCGAGCTTATCCTTGTCAATCTTCATAGTTCCCTCCACAAAAAAGCGTTTTTTCTGACTGCTTTTATCTTATGCGAGGGAGTACGAAAGCGTGAATAAAAAAAGAAGGGAGAATATTATGCCACCACCTATGCCACCGCGGCCTCTTTCCGACGGTATTGAGAAGCCGAAGCGCCTATCGGAGGTTCCTTCCTATATATGGAAAAAGATATCGGGCTTCACCTCACGCCTGTTTTATATAGTAAAGCTCGTGTGGCAGTCCGCGCCGCATCTGCTTATCCTTATGGCGCTCCTTTGCCTTGCTGACGGTGTTCTTCCCGTTCTCGGTGCCTATATATCGAAGGATTTGCTTAATGAAATAGCGGAGCTTATAACTGCGCAGGCCGAAGGCACTCTTGCTGCCGACGCTATTACAGCGCTCTCTCCTCTTATCTTCTTATTTATCTTAAACGTAGTATATCTTTTCGCGAGAAAGGCGCTCGGCAGGGTGAATACTATGGTAACCTCTATTGCGGGCGAGCTCGTCGTAAATCATATAAAGCTGATGATAATAGGAAAGGCGAGAGAGGTCGATATGTCGTCCTTCGACCGCCCCGAGTTCTACGAGAAGCTCGAGAACGCCAACCGAGAGGCGGGAATGCGTCCTATAGGCATTCTTACCGCGACCTTTAACGTCATCTCTGCGGTGATAGGCTCGGTGTCGTTCATCGCCGTTCTGGCAACCCTATCTCCCATAGCTCCTCTCGTAGTTATAGCCGTAGCGCTTCCCGGTGCTGCCGTGAACTATTTCTACCGCCACCGTAATTTCAGATATATCCGCCGCCACTCGAAGGAGAGAAGGCAGATGAATTATTACTCCGAGCTTATGGTGAACAAGGACAGAGCGAAGGAAATAAAGCTGCTCGGTCTATCGGATACCTTTATAGCAAAATATAAGGCGGCCTTTGCGAAGTATTTCCGCGGCTTAAAGAAGCTGATAATGAAGGAGGGCTTCGTTCAGGTTTGCATAAGTCTACTGTCGGGGCTTGCCAACGGAGCAATACTGATTTACGTTGCCTACGGCGTCATCTACGAGGGCGGTATGATAGGAGATTACTCGCTTTATTCGGGTGCACTTTCCTCAATCGCAGGCTACGTCACGACCCTTCTTACCGCCACGGCGGCGATATACGAGGGCACGCTCTTTATCGATAATATGATAACCTTTATGAAGGAGGACGTGAGAATAGTCCCCACGGCCTCCGAGCCTGTGATTCCCGAGCGCGGCATATCTCACAGGATTGAATTTTGTCACGTCAGCTTCAAATACCCCGGCACTGACAGGTACGTCCTTCACGACGTGAATATCGTTATGGAGGGGAACGACTCGGTCGTTCTCGTCGGCTTGAACGGAGCGGGTAAAACTACGCTGATAAAGCTTTTAACCGGGCTCTACGACCCCACCGATGGCGTAATACTCCTCGACGGCAGGGATATCCGCGAGTACGACGTACGCGCTCTTCATTCTATGTTCGGTATAATCTTTCAGGATTACGGACAGTACGCAGATACCGTATCGGAGAATATCCGCTACGGCGACGTGTCGCGAGAGGGAAATGCGGAGGATATAAGAAATGCCGCCACTGCGGGCGGCGCGTACAGCTTTATTGACGGGCTCCCGCACGGCTTCGACACCCCCTTGACGAGAATGTTTGAGGAGGACGGGCTCGAGCTCTCGGGCGGCCAGTGGCAGAAGGTTGCTATCTCCCGCGCGTTTTATAAGGACTCTGAAATACTTATCCTCGACGAGCCCACCGCCGCCCTCGACGCGATAGCTGAGGAGGAGGTATATAATAAGTTTGCAGGCCTTTCGAAAAATAAGATAACCGTATTCGTATCGCACAGGCTCTCGAGCGCTACGTCCGCGTCGAAGATAATAGTCATAGACGGCGGAGAGATAGCCGAGGTCGGTACGCACGGTGAGCTTATGGCGAAGCGCGGAAAATACCATCTGCTCTTTACCACACAAGCGCATAGGTACAGACAGATGACAGAGTCATAACAGGCTTTGCCGCCACGGTTGGCAAATAGTTGCGCTCATTTTCACATGAAGCGAAAAATAGCTGTTTGATTTGTTTTTCTGGGCCGGCAGTTACCGTTTAGGTGATGTTCCCGTGATTATAATTAAATCAAAGCTTTTGCTTGCGAAGGAAAGTAACTGCAATTTTTAATTCTTCAATAATAATTATTAGAGGCCGGCTCAAGCTGAAAAAACTTGAGCCGGCCTCTTCGCATAGGGGAAAGAGGGCCCCGAGCGAAAAGCCTCGTTCATCACTCCGTGAGCCGAAGGGTGCTGAGAGGAGAAAAACGCAGACGGAAAATGACCTAATCGAAGCTTACTTTTTATATTATTATCTTATTCAGTTGATGCCGAGCTTTTTGAGGCCGTTTTCGAGGCACCTAAAGGCTCCGCTCCTTCTATGCCGCGCCTACACCGTTACCTTCCTCCTGCTCCTTAAAGTAGTGTGAGCCGAGAATTTGATAGTGTATTCTGTCGCATACGCCGCGGAGGGCACCGTCCTTGAACGGAGAGGTGAGCCCCACCGCCTCGAGCATCTCCGAATACCCGAGACCGTATTCTCCGTCGCGCAGGACGAGCTGAGTATAAACGCCGATGCCTGCCCCCTCCGTGTCACACTCGAGGAAATAAATCTCGAGGGCGGATATAGCAGAGGTGCAGTAGGATTGCACGTAGTGAGGATATAGCACCGTGTGAGGTATCAGAACGGCTGACAGGTCGTTGTATATCGCCGAGCCGAAAATTAGCTCAGATGCACGTGCTACCGCCTCGTTTACCCTCTCGCGGTTTATCTCGCCGTACTCAAGTTTGTAAACGTAGTGCTCGAAGGCAGAGAAGAAGCCCTGTATGAGAAGTACGTTAAGAATTGAGTACGTTTCATAGTATTCGAGGAGTCTGTGCTCCTCCTCTGTGAGCACGCCGGAAAGCCGCTCGACCGTAAGGAGCTCGAGCCCCTGTGAGGATATCTCCGCTACGTCGAGCGAGGCGTCGACACCGAAATTCACGTATCCGTCGTAAAAGTGGCCGAACTCGTGCGCGAGCGTTGCATAGTCTGTCAGAGTGCCCCCGTTAGTCACGAAAAGATAGGGGGAGCTGTTGGATTCGATATAAGTCGTGAACGAGCCGTCGAAGCGCCCTGATTGTGCATCGCCGACGTCGTAGAGATTATGCTGGAGCATATACGAGTAAGCCTCCGAAATCCCAGGGTCAAGCTCGCCGAATAAAGCGTAAAGCGTGTTCAGAGCAGAGGCTGTGTCGAGCTGCCCAAAATCCGCATCGCGGAAATAACCGTTGAACACGCGGGTGTAGAGCCTTGAAAAAACAGGGTAAACGCTATCCTTCATATCCGAGAGCAGGCCCATCATATCGCGAGCGCTGTAGTCGTGCCCCATAATCTCGTAGGCGTAATCGGTATAGCTGTCGTAGCCGAGCTCGTCGGCTATAAGAGCGCGGAGGGAGAGAAGCTCGAGAAACAGCTCGCCGCCCATCCTCGACTCCTCCTCATAATAAAGCTCCATACAGTCACCGTATGCCGAAGCGTATATGGCAGAGTCTGCGCCGTATGACTCACGAAGACCCTTGAGAATATTATCCACCGTATCGGTTTTTCCGAGGTAGGTTATCTCAATGCTTGATGTCGAGAGCGCGGAGTATTCCGCCTCGAGCTCCGCCTCACGCGACAGAAGCTCGACGGCGCGCTCTGTGTATATCTCGCCGTCGGCGTAATCCTCGAGCGAGTAGCCAAAGTATTCGTTTTCGAATCGCTCTCTGTTTTCCGACTCAGCACACGCGACGAACATAGCCTCGAGCGCGTCAGTGAAGCGAGAGTAGCCGACGGACATATATTCATATTCCGCGTGCCAGAAGGCGTCCGATGAGTTTTTCATATTGCCGAGCTCTGCAAGAGTGTACATACTAACGACTGTGATATAGCCGTCCTCTATCGACTCGATTCTTTCAACCTCGGCATCGAACCCGAGCGTACCGTCCGCAATATCCGCGGCTACCGCCAGAATACCGTCCGAGATTGCCGTAATGTCGGGACGTCTGTATTCGAGCTCGCCGAAATCCACCGTTCCGCGCCCATAATCGCGGTATGGCGGCTTTATTACCGAGACTGTATCGTTGTCCGAGGGCTCGGGAGCAGGCGCAGGCTCCGGTACGGGCTCGCCCCCCGCACAGGAGATGAGCGAGTATGCCGAGGTAAACAATAGGGATAGAATTAACGACAAAGCTATTAAGTTCTTCATACACGCCTCCTGCCTTTCATGCTTTTCTTTATTCTATACTATCATTGGTAACAAAGAATAAATTATTTGAAAAGAAAATGTAAATATTTCTCGCCATTTATACGCGCCGACCTTGAAAAAGCGTGTGCCGTATGCTAAAATAAGATTAAGCTTTTCTTTGGGGGTGCGTTATGGAGTTCAGAATTGAGCACGATACTATGGGCGAGGTGAAGGTTAGGGCGGATAAATATTGGGGAGCCGCTACGCAGCGAAGCCTTGAAAATTTTAAAATAGGCACGGAGAAAATGCCCCCCGAGCTGATACACGCGATAGCCGCGGTGAAGCTCGCCGCAGTAAGGGCGAACCGACAAATGTGCAGTGAGCGAATGACCGCGGAAAAATGCTCCGCAATCTCACGTGCCGCAGAGGAGGTCATGTCGGGCGCGCTCGACGGGCATTTTCCTCTCTCCGTATGGCAGACAGGAAGCGGCACGCAGACAAATATGAACCTAAACGAGGTCATAGCGCACAGGGCGGGAGAGCTTCTCGGCGCACCCGTTCACCCGAACGACGACGTGAATATGTCACAGTCGTCGAACGACGTTTTCCCCTCCGCTATGCATATATCCGCCGTTATGGAAACGAAAAGACGGCTTCTGCCCGCGCTTCGCGGACTTGTCTCGGCGTTAAAAGAGCTTGAGCACCGCGCGGAGGGTATAATGAAGAGCGGAAGGACTCACCTACAGGATGCGACTCCCGTCAGCTTCTCCGATGAGGTAAGCGGCTGGCGCTCGTCACTCGAATGCGATATTGAAATGATAGAGCGCTCGCTGGAGCCTCTCTCTCACCTTGCTATCGGCGGAACCGCCACGGGCACGGGTATAAACGCCCCTCGCGGCTTCGGTGACGCTGTAGCGTCGGAGCTTTCTGAAATACTCGACACCCCGTTTTTCTCCCACCCCAATAAATTCCACGCCCTCTCGTCGAAGGGCGAGCTCGCCGCCGCTCACGGCGCACTCTCGGCGCTCGCCGCCGACCTTATGAAAATAGCCAATGACGTCCGCTGGCTCGCGAGCGGACCTCGCCTCGGACTCGGCGAGATAACCCTGCCCGAGAACGAGCCCGGCTCGTCGATAATGCCGGGGAAGGTAAACCCTACGCAGTGCGAGGCGGTCACTATGGTAGCAGTGCAGGTGATGGCGAATAACGGTGCTGTGTCCTTTGCAGCGTCGCAGGGGAATTTTGAGCTTAACGTCTTTATGCCCGTAATAGCGCATAACTATCTCTCCTCGCTTCGCCTTCTTTCGGACGTGTGCCGCTCATTTACCGAGAACTGTATCTCGGGTATTAAGATAAACGAGCGGAAAATGAAGGAAAATCTCGAAGCCTCTCTTATGCTCGTCACCGCCCTCTCGCCCCATATCGGCTACGAGCGCGCGGCCGAGGTCGCGAAGATGGCACACAGGGAAAACACCACGCTGAAGGCCGCGTGCCTCGCGCTCGGCTACCTTACCGAAGCGGAGCTCGACGAGTACCTTGACCCCGGAAAAATGGTATAAAAATAAAAGCCCCGATTTGAGCGGCCTGCTTTATCGTAAGGTCACCGAAATCGGGCTTTTTATTAATTTATTAAAAAGAGGCTAGCCCGAGCTTAAAAACTTGGGCCGGCCTCTTCGTATAGGGGACGGATTTAGAGCGAAAAGCTTCGTTCTTCGCGCCGTGAGCCGTACAGGTGTACTGCACGGGAAAAAGCGGAGGTGAAAACAACCCGACAAGGGCTTACTTTTTATATTTTCAGCTCGTTTAGTTAATTTCGAGCTTTTTTATTTTCGGGTCGTTTTCGACGGTGCCTAAATACGTCGGCCCCTTTCCTTATCCCCAGCTTGCGATAGAGTCGTCCTCTCCGTCGAACGCTCCGCTTGTGGTAATCACGTCTTCACTCTTAAGAAGAGTAATCTCAATGCTTACAGCCTCGTAATTTTTCTTTTGCTTCATCTCTTTCTCCTTAAGAATCGTAATTCTCTGCGGATTTACCGTAGCGGTACATCGCGAGTGCCAGCTTGCTCATAGTGCTATCGCCGTCGTATTTAGCATAAGCGTACGCATTTACGGAGTAGGTGACAGTCTGCACGGCAGTGCCGTCCTTTGCGAGCGTGAAGGTTACCGTCTCGCCAAAGGCGTTTGCATAGATGCCCTCGGAGTATGCGGCATACTCCCCGCCGCCAAGGCTTACGATTTCAGCCGCCGCCTCGCCGAAGCGTGCGCTCACGCCCACGAGCGAGTCTGCCTTGAATTTCACGTATAGCTTATTAATACTGTCAAATCTTACGCCCGCCGCAGTGCAGTAAAGCACGTCGCTCGTGCTTCCTGTCGAGGCTCTTACGTCGTCGCTCTCTGCGGGAGTCGCGGTGGAGCCCGTGGAGGTAAGTCCCGCATTCACGAGTGTGCCCGTCTTATAGCCCGTATATTCCTGCGCCGCCGCACCGTAGTTCAGAAGGTCTGCAAGAAGCGCTTCGAGCTCTGCGGAGGGCGAATTTTCAAGCAGGTAATTTACGTTGTCGAGAATACTGTATTCATCCACCGTCGCTACTGCAATACCGTCCTTTAGGAGCTCCGCCTTAACGCTGTCGCCAATCATCTGCGGTGCTATTCCCGAGTAGGGGAATACGTACTTTCCGTTATAAACCTCGGAGCAGGCTACGGTCGTTACCTTACCGTTCATAGTGAAGCGCATAGTGTAATCGGCAATATCCTCACCCGAAGCGAGGGTGACGTTGTATCTCATCGTGAGGTCGTCCTCCAGCAGGAGCTGTACGCCCGAAATCTTGGTCGTCACGGTGGAGTCAATGCCCGGGTTCGGAGCAGAGCCTGAACCCGAGTCGGGCTCTTCCTCCGTGTGGATTATGGTAAATCTGTCTATCTCGGTTATATCCTCGGTCGAGTTCGTGCCAAGGTTGTAGGTAACTATCGTGAGCTCGTTTTCCGAAATGTCGAGCCTCGAGAGCTGACGGGTGTTAGCCGTAGAGGTCACAGCCGTCAAGGGGTGCTCGTATTCAACTCTGTTAGGTTGAGAGCCCGAGGACGAAGCGCCCGTTACGTGAAGAATACCGTCGGGGTCCGTTACAGATACGGGTCTTGACGAAACCTTAAGGTCTGTGTATACGTTTCCGTCCGCATCCGTCCATTCAACGTAGGTGGGCACGCTCGTTCCGTCGGCATAAACGTAGCTGCCGTCCTCATAGGGAGTAACGATAGCGCCGTCGATATAGTTTCCGTCCGCATCGGTCGCGGGCTTAAGAATGTGAGTTCTCGTGTAGCAGTGGTCGTGTCCCGAGAGAATGAGGTCAACACCGTTTTCGTAAAGTATCGGGAGAAGGAACTCTCTGATATTAGCGAAGGTGTACTGCTCGTTTCTGGTGAAGCTTCCGTTTTCATCCGTAGTATATTCACCGTGGTAGCTCGAGCCGTAGGGTGAGAAATGGTAGAGAACGATAGTCCAGTCGAACTCTCTGTCGGCCGTTTCCTCCATTACTCTTTCGATAAATTCTCCGTGCTCGAGAGCAGCCGCCTTATCGTCTGCCTTATCGGTCTCGGAACCCGTTCTGTCGTTCATAGTGTTTGTGTTGAGAACGAGGAAGAGCACGTTGTTATAGGTAAAGTAGTAGTCCGCGCTGAGCATATAACCGCCGCGCGAATTTGCTTCGTACGTTGCGCCGTAGTATGAGCCGTCCTCTTTGGTGAGGAGATTAGGCTCGTTCACGTGGAAGGGATAAACCGAGTACTGCTCGTTGTCGTGGTTTCCGAGCACCGTTACAGTAGGCATCGAGAGCAGCTCGTCGTGATTAGTATACGCATCCCATTGGAGCTCGTGTCCATCGTAGTCCTGAAGATAGCTGTTCGTCTGGTCGCCCGCCGACATAAGGAAGCTTACACCCGCAAATTCATCAGCGTTCATCATCTGCGAGAGCGTCAGCCCCCATGACTCTCCGTCTCCCTCGATGCAGTCCCAATTCTTGGAGGCGTCACTACCGTAGCCGCGTCCTATCTGCGGGTCGCCTGCGAAGGCGAAGCTGAACGAGTCTTGGCCACCCGTCGTTATCGCGTAGATTTCGCTCGTGTAATCGCCGTTTATCAGCTGATAGCAGTAAACGGTCGAGGGCTCAAGGCCCGTGATAGTTGCCTTGTTGCCGTAGTAGTTGAGCTTCTTTCCTGCGGTTCTCAAGGCAGTGGCCGTCGCCGCCCCCTCGGGAAGCGCGCCGTCTTGGAGCTCGGAGAGCTTCGCGTATTTTATGATGCCATCGCCGTCGGAGAGGGAGAACCAAGTGAAATTGAGCTCGCTCTCAAGAGCGCCAAGCTGAATAACTACGTTGGTAAATTTCGGGGGAGTTACCTCCTCGAGTATTGAAACGGTAGAAGTCGTGCCGTTGTTCACTACTACTACGATATCCTCGGCGGTGTAGTTGTAGAGGCTGGCGTCATAGACCAGCTCGGTCGGTGCCACCGTATCCTGTCCGAGATAGAGAAGCGCGTTACCGCCCGCCTCGAACGAGGGAATATTAGATGCGTCGTAGGTGTTAGGCACTGTGTAGACGATAGTTGCGTAATTGCCCGAGTCTTCGAGAGGGAGCATATCCGCAGTTACGGTGAGCGTCGCACGCTCGGCCTCCGAGCTTTGAGCACCGCCCCATATATCGTCGCCAACCTCGTCGGCGGCCGCATAGGGCTTTGCCGTAGCGAGGTTCTCAAGGTACATAGTCTTAACGCTCGCCGCATTGCGGAAGGCGTCGAGCTCGTTCTTGATATCAAACTGTGCCGACGTTCCCGTACCGGTAAGAGTACCCGTAACGTAGGCGGTCATAAGGCCGTCCGAGTCGTAAGCCGCGAGTATAGGGGTAAGCTCGCCGCTAACGGTAGCCTCGGGCGATATCTGCGCGGTTATGGTGTCGAGCCGCTCGGTGGTGAGCCTGATGTTGTCAAGCATATATTTCGAGCTCTTACGCTCGTCGCTTGTGTTAGTAGCGGAGTTGTCGTAAAGGGTAATTGTGATTTGATTTACTCTGCCGCTGCTCATTCCGCCATAGCTCACTCCCGTGAGGCTTGACGCCGTTCCGGCTGTTACCGTCCCGTCACTGCTTCCCGTCAGCGCGGTTGCCGTGCAGGTATGCGCACTGTTGCTCACACCGGTGGTAATAAGAGTAAGACGGTACCATACCCCGCTCACAAACTGCGATACGGGTATCCTAAAGCCTTCTCCCGAGGAGCCTGCAACGCTGTCATATACGGATATCCATAGGTATTCGCCCCCTGTGTAGGTCGACTCCCTGTAGAAATCGATACTGAAAACGAAGCCGTCGGAGGGAGAGGGAACGTATTCCAGCTGCTCCTTTGGGGTATGCGTATAGAGTACGCCGCCCGGGTAAACCGCGCTTGCCGTGGTCCAATCGACCTTCGTGTAGTCTATAACCGCAACGCTTCCGTCAGAGTAATCCTCGCCTCCCGAGGCTATCTCGGGCATTCCCGCGTATAACGTGTCCTTCGAGGCCACGTAGGACTGCGCAAAATACGTATTGCCGGAGACGTCCTCGAAATCCTGCTCCGCCACCGTGTAGGTATAGGGGTCGGAGGAGTAGGCCATAGCCGTGAGCTTAACCTCGTCTATCTGGTAGTGTGCGAGCTGCCTTTCGGCAGAGCTGTCGCTTGATGATTTTACGGGGAAGAAGGTGTAGCAGAACTGTCTGTACCGCGACCCGCTAATCGACGACTCCTTTTGTATTGAACTGATTGTGGACGTCGCGCCCTTGGATGAGCCGGTGAGCGCAGTTTTCGTAGCAGTCCATACGCCGTTATCGGTAGAAACCGTGCAGCTGTACCAGACGTCCTCCTCGAACTCTGTTGTCTTTATCTTGAAGCCGTCGGTAGTACCGTCTGTTGCATCGTCGTCATAAACGCAGACCCAGAGATATTCACCGACCTTCGTTTCATTTCCGTTGCCGTCTGTGGTGACGTATTCCTGCACTACTCGGAAATTGAAGGTAACCGTCCAGCCCTCGGTGGCGGTGGGAACGTAGGGAAGCATATCGTATTCATTTCTGGAGTCGCCCGCCGTATATATCGTACCGCCTATGTAGGTGTGTGTTGAACCGCTCCAGTTATGACCTGCGTTGTCAAAATCGACGTTAACGACCTTACCGTAGGGGTAACCGTCACCGCCATCAACTATCTCCTTCACTCGGCCGAGCACGGCAGTCGTGTCGCCCGCAGTTATGCTGTCGTAATTCTGTTCGGCCAGTATAATTTCCTGCTGCGGAACGTCCGTTGTCACGGTGTAGGAGTCGGCGTCCGTAGCGAAGGCCATGAGCCCTGTGAATGCGGGCACGAGTAAGACTAGTGCGAGAAGGAGTGCCAGCATCCGAAAAAAGCGCTGTTTCATTAGAAAATCTCCTTTCAAGATGTATCACTCAAATTATAACATAGTTTAGGGAAAAAGTAAACAAAAAATCACAACATTTTGGTTTCATTTTGTGCAAATTTGTTATATAGGATAATAGGACGGCGCCATTGTTTTTTGTGTATAAAAGTTAATGTTAACCGTTGTTTACCCCTAATTGCGGCGGTATTACATACGGAGTGTTGCACACCGTGCAGTGCTTTTTCAGCACCGCCCGTATGCTTCCCCTGTATAATTAACTGAAATCAATAACTATTTTAGCTGCGGGAGCTCCGCGGAGCGGTGAGTGATTGTTTCTTATTTTTGCCGGCTCGAGGTATTTCCGAGAGCCGCGGCGCCTATGATTCCCGCGTCGTTTCCGAGGGTCGCGACGGCGACCTTCGTTTTTTTCTTACTGTCGCGGGTATACTGGTCGCGCGAAACGCGCTCCTCGAGCGGGCGGATAAGATTCTCGCCCTCGCCGGATACGCCGCCGCCGATACAGAGTATCTTGGGCTGGAAGATGTTTATCATATTCGTGACTCCCTCCGCGAGGTAGCCGATATAGTCCTCGATGAGCGCAGAGGCGTATTTATCACCTCGAGCCGCGGCGTTGAAGGCCGTACGTGCCGATACCCGTCCCTCGCGGCTCTGCTCCTCGAAAAGGAGTGAGGGGATACCCTTTAGCTCCAGCTCGTGCATTTTCTCCTCCGTTATAGCGGTGAGTGCCGTCGCCGATGCATAGGCTTCAAGGCAGCCGCGTCTGCCGCAGGTGCACTGTCTTCCGCCCGCTACGATAACGGTGTGTCCGAGCTCCGCTCCGGACGTATTGACCGAGCCCGAGAATATTCTGCCGTCTATGACTATTCCGCCGCCGACGCCGGTGCCGAGCGTTATCATAATGAGGCTGTCAGAGCCTCTTCCCGAGCCGACGAGGGCTTCGCCGAGGGCCGCCGCGTTCGCGTCGTTTTCGACGTATACCTTCGGGACGGGCATATATTTTCGGAACGTCTCGACTATCGGGAAATTCTTCATTCTTATATTATTGTTGTACTCGACGACTCCTGCTCGGGGGTCGACGGTTCCCGGGGTTGCGATACCAACGTACGCAACGTCATCTCCGGATATATGATTTCTGTCTATAAGCTTCTTTGCGAGCGCCGCCATATCCTTCACTATCATCTCGGGAGCGCGGCTCGCACCCGTCGGTGCCGAGATTTTGTCTTTTATATTAAGGCTCTCATCGCAGAGTCCTACGGCAATATTCGTGCCGCCGAGGTCAATTCCTATCGTATACATATTCCGTGCCTTTCGTTTGTTTCGCCCGCGAGCTGCCTAGAAGAGCGTGCCGCTCTCATACCGTGCAGAAAATGATAAATATGTCGCCAAGAAGGGATAAAGACAGCGAGTGGGAAATATATTAAAATAATCTTTAGTAGGTGTTTATTTCGAGTTCTTTGGGGACGAGGTGTGGAAATTCTTATACGCCTTCGAGAACGAATGTATGGAAGAATATCCGAGCGCATCCGCAACCTCTGTAACGCTCTTCTCCTTAAGCATCTCGCTCGCTATGTTCATGCGGAGGGTGTAGAAGAAGGATTTCAGACTCTCGCCCATCTTCCTCGAGAAGACGTGGGAGAGATATGAGTAGCTGTAGCCGGTGTCGGGTGACAGGCGGCCGAGCGCCTTGGGGTCGAATACGTTGTTTCTTAAGAAGCTCACTATATAGAGAACGAGGCTGTCGTTCATAGACATATTCTGATACTTTTCCTTCCTCGTGCCGAGAAGGCTCGAGAATACCGTCGAGATAATATAGTTCAAGGTGCTGGTGACGATATGCTCGCTCGTATGGTCGAACTCCGGCTGACTGAAGATGTTTAAGATAGTCTGAAACGCGGAGGACAGACCCGACATATCGCCGATAACAGCAGACCCGCCGTCTGCGATACGCTCCCTCACTCGTTCGCGGAGAGGGAAGAGCGGGTTCTCGGGATCGAGAGTGAAGCCGATGCAGTAGAATTTCATAGGAGAGTGCTTGCTCGAGCGAGGTTGATGGTTGTCCCCCTTGAAGCAGAGGTGAATGTCGCCCGTGCGGAGCTCGTACTGCCTATCGTTGTGGCCTACCGTTCCTTCTCCCCCTGTGACGAAGGTTATTTCGTCGCAGAACTGATTATGGACAGGATTTACCTCGTTCGTAGTTTTGCAGTGGACGTCGGAGAACTGATAAAGCTTTATCTTATTATTGCTCGAATATTCGCACGCATCCAGCTTCGAGAATGCCGCGAGATAGTATTTCTGCTGCTGCGGATTAAGAGTAGTTATCATACTGTACCCCCGTTTCGTCTTTGCAGTCATTGTAGTATTATTGTAGCAGAGGCCCCGAAAAAATGCAAGAGAAAAACAAAAATAAATTATCAACCTAAAAGGAGAACAAATCATGAAAAAAAGAATAGGTATTATCGGCTACGGTTGGATAGCTTGGGACGTCCATTTTAGCAATTATAAGACCGTCACCGACATTTGCGAGATTACCGCAGTCTGCGATATCAAGCCCGAGGCGAGACAGAAGGCTAAGGATATGTTCGGTCTTCCCGACGAGTGTATCTTCTCCGACTACCGCGAGCTTATCGACAGCGGCCTTTGCGACGCGGTTGATATCTGTACCCCCAACAATATGCACTGCCCTATAGCGAAGTATGCGCTTAACGCCGGTCTCGGTGTCAGCATCGAGAAGCCCGTAGGTATGAATTATGCCGAGGTAAAGGAGGTAGACGAGCTCGCGAAGGCGAAGGGCCTTCCCGTTTTCGTATGCTTCTCCTGGCGCCATAAGGCAACTCTCCGCTTCTTAAAGGACCTCGCTACCGAGGGCTCTATCGGAGACCTTATTCACGTATACATAACCTGTATAAAGGATTCCGCGCTCTGGAAGGGACGCCGCTTCGAGTGGAGATTTGATAAGGCACAGGCCGGTACGGGCGTTCTTTGCGATCTTGGCTCTCATATGATAGACCTTCTCGCTTGGCTCGGTGTTCCAGCAGTCGGACTTTCCGCGAACTACGGAACTACCGTTAAGGAGCGTCAGGAAATAGGCGGCGAGGCTTGGCATAAGGTAACTACCGACGACTGGTGCAACATTATCCTCGACCTTGAGCACGACGTTTCCGCGAATATTAAGCTTTCGCGCTCCTGTGCTACCATTCCCGCTCTTACCCAGGTTGAGATATACGGTAAGAACGGTAAGCTCATATTCAACGAGAAGGAGAAGGGCGTCGTTACCCGTCACCTCGAGGGCGGCGTCGAGGAGAAGCTCCCCGTGCCCGAGAAGTACGGCACTGCCGCTACCTTCAGCCAGTGTGAGTCCTTCATCAACCTTCTTAACGGTAAGACCGACGTCTACACCTCGACCCTGAAGGAGGGTCTCATCGCGCAGAGAGTTATTGACGCCGCGGAGATATCCGGACGCGAGAAGCGCTACGTGAAGCTTGACGAAATCAAATAATTTCCGCCTGGAAAAGGGAGAAAATAAAATGTTAAAAGCCGGACTTATCGGCTACGGTAATATGGGCTCGTGGCACGTCGAGAACGTAAACTCGCGTATTGAGGGGCTCGATATCGTTGCCGCATATGATATTAACGAGGAGAGAGCGGAGCTCGCAAGAGGTGTCGGACTTACGGTATATAACAGTGCCGAGGAGCTCCTCGCCTCTGACGTCGACCTTATCGTTATCGCGACGCCGAATAATTTTCATAAGCCCTACGCTATCGCCGCGATGGAGGCAGGGAAGCACGTAGTGTGTGAGAAGCCCGCGTGTATGAACTCCGAGGAGCTCGAGGAGATAATCGCGGTCTCGGAGAGGATGGGTAAGCTCTTTACCGTCCATCAGAACAGACGCTTCGACACCGACTACCTCATTATGAAGAGGATAATCGAGGAGAATATGCTCGGTAAGCTATATTTTCTCGATTCGCGCCTTTACAGCAACAGGGGAAGCTCGGGCAGATGGCGCGCGACCTACGAGGCCGGCGGCGGAACGCTCTACGACTGGGGTATACATATGATAGACCAGGTGCTCTGTCTTGTCGACAGCGACCCCGTGTACGTTTTTTCACAGCTTCAGAGCGTGCGCTTTCCTGCAGTCGACGACGTTTGTAGGGTCGTAATAGGCTTTGAGAACGGACTGAAGGCGCAGGTTGTCGCTGACCTCTGGTGCTACATAAATGAGCCGAGGTGGCATCTTTCGGGTGACGACGGCACCGCTTCCATCGACCGCTGGTTCGGTAAGGAGGCGAAGGTCGTCAGAGCTAATACGAAGGAGGTCAACTGGGAGCAGGGATGCGTGTATACCTCGAACGGACTGTCGAAGACCATGTGGCCGCGCCCCGTTCAGGAGATATCCGAGACTACCGTGACAGCTCCCGAAAATTCGCCCGTGTGGGAGGATTTCTACCGTAACGTCGTCGACGTTATCGAAAACGGGGCGGAGCAGATTGTGAAGCACTCCGAGATAAGGAAGTCTATGCGCGTTATGGACGCCGCCTTCAAGTCTGCGAAAGATGGTAGCTGCGTCCACCTCAAGTGATGAAAACGAGAGCGCAAGCTGTCGAAAAATGTAAAGTGAGGTTTACAGGCTGATGAAAAAAGTCGGAATTATAGACAACTATATAAGCAATTTCCATTCCAATACCTACTACGACCTCTTCCACAAGATTGCAGAGGAGGAGGGACGCGAGGAGTACGTTATCTCCCACGTTTATGCGAAGCTCGATAAGAGCCCCTCGACAAACGAGACCACCGACGAGTGGTGTGCGAGGACGGGTGCAAAGAAGTGCGATACACCTCGGGAGGTGTGCGACGCCGTCGACGTTATAATGGTGCTCTCACCGAATAATCCCGAGCTCCACCGCGAGCTCGTCGAGGATGCCTTCCGCTCGGGTAAGCTCGTCTACGTCGATAAGACCTTCGCCCCCGATTACAAAACGGCAAGAGAGATAGACGCCTTCTCGAAGAGCGTCGGCGCTCGTTACTGGTCGAGCTCCGCAGTACGCTTCGACCCCGTGCTTCTGCCCTATCTGAAGGGGGAGGGCGGCAGAGTCGAGAGCGCAGTCGCGGCAGGCTCGAACGTCTTCGCGATTTATTCGATACACCTAATCGAAATGCTCAATACCGTTATGGGAAACGGAGCTGCTTCAGTTACCTGCCTTTCGGGCGGTAAGAACCTAATCTTCAAGATAGACTACCGTGACGGAAGATGTGCATTCTACCACCAGATGATACAGGCGTCAGGCGTACCGTTCTATATATCTCTCGATACGGAGAATGAGCGCTGCCTGAGGCTTGAATGCTCCTCGGAGTTTTGGCGCGGTTTCGCACGCGGGCTTCTGGATTATTTTGACACGGGTGTTTCCTACGTCGATACAGAGAGTACAATCGAGTGTATAGCTGTAAGAAGTGCTATGAAGTGCGCTATGGAGAATATCGGTACTGCCGTAGCAGTCGAGGGCGCTGTATGAGGTACGGTAAGATAGTTAGGCTCGCCGAGGCGAAGGACGCATATAAGCACTTCGAGGCGCTTCGTGTCGCAGGCTTCGACGGCTGTCAGCTGGTCTTTAAGCCCGAGGTATATACCGACGGGGACGCAGTGCAGATAAAGGCTGCCGCAGAGAAGGCGGGTATCGAGATTTTCACGATATTCGCAGGCTTCCGCGACAGCTTCACGAAGTGGAATATATACTCCGATTACCTAGATGCAGGAATTAACAGTAAAAAGTACGGTGCCGAGCGCGTAGCTTACCTTAAGAAAACGGCGAATTTCGCCCGTCAGCTCGGAGTTTCGGATATTCTTATCCACGCGGGCTTCGTTGCGAACAACCCGTTCTCGGACGAATACGGGTATATGGTCGCAACACTCACAGAGCTTGCGAGCTATTGTCGCAGTATCGGTGTGAATATCCTGCTCGAGACGGGCGGCGAGAGCCCCGTAACTCTCCTTCGACTTATTGAGGACACGGCTCTTGATAACCTCTTTGTGAATCTCGATACCGCTAATCTTATAATGTACGGCTACGGCAACCCGCGCGATGCGGTTTATACCCTCGGCGGACGTATTCGCAGCATACATATAAAGGACGGGCTTCCCCCGACGACGTCTCGCGAGCTTGGCCGCGAGGTTGATTTCGGTACGGGACACGTAGATTTTAAGACGGTGCTCTCCGACCTTATCAAGTCCGGCTACGCAGGCCCTGTCATAATAGAGCGTGAGATAAACGACGGCAGAGCCGACGAGGAGATTTTGAGAACAAAATCCGAGCTTGAGACGATTTTCTCCGAGCTTTCTGTATAGACTCAAGGAGATATTCTCCGATAGCATAAATCAGAACGAAGGTGCTTCGATACGGTATCTTCGTTCTTTTTTTATTATATGAGGGCTCCGTTCATAGAAAATTAACATTTGTTTTTTCACTATTTGTGTTAAACGTATTGAAATATCCACAAAAATAGTATACAATAAATCGGTGTCGAAAAAAGACACCGAAAATTAATGATTTTAAGGTTTAGCGAGGGACACGTAATGTCTAGATTTGTATATGCTGATAACGCCGCTACGACCCCGGTATCGCGCGAGGTCATAGAGGCTATGAATGAAGCCTTCGTAACAGCTTGGGGAAACCCATCGAGCCAGCACGCGAAGGGCTATGAGGCGAAGGAGCTTGTGGACAGCGCACGCGAGAGCATAGCGAGAACGCTCGGTTGTCTGCCCGCGGAGATATATTTTACGTCCTGCGGCACGGAGAGCGACAACTGGGCCATAAAGGGCGCGGCTATGAGAATGCGGGAGAAGCGCGGAAGAACTCATATCGTAACCACGAAAATAGAGCACCACGCGGTTCTTCATACCTGTGAGGCGCTTGAGCGCGAGGGCTTTTCCGTAACCTACGTAAACGTCGACTCCGACGGTCTTGTGAAAATGGACGAGCTTGAGGCGGCGATAACCGAAAAAACCGCTCTCGTTGCCGTCATGTTCGCCAATAACGAGATAGGAACGGTAGAGCCTATCGCGAAGATATGCGAGCTTGCCCACGCGAAGGGGGCGCTTATGTTCACCGATGCCGTTCAGGCGGTCGGAAACGTAGATATCAACCTTCGGGAGCTGCCCGTCGATATGCTTGCGCTCTCGGGGCACAAGATACACGCACCGAAGGGAATAGGACTCCTCTTTATTCGTAAGGGTGTGGTTATAAACAACCTTATCGACGGCGGAGGTCAGGAGAAGAGAAAAAGAGGCGGTACGGAGAACGTTCCCTACATCGTCGGACTTGCGAAGGCGCTTGAGATAGCGAAGGAAAGGCTGCCCGAGCTCGATGCGGTGAGAAGAAGGCGCGACAGGCTTATCGACGAGCTTACTGGGATACCCTACTCGAAGCTTAACGGCTCGAGGACTGAAAGACTGCCCGGAAACGTAAACATAGGCTTTGAGTATATTGAGGGCGAGAGCATACTTATGTGGCTTGATATGGCGGGTATATGTGCATCTACGGGCTCTGCCTGCTCATCTGCATCGCTTGATGCATCGCACGTTCTGCTTGCTATCGGTGTGCCGCATGAGAAGGCGCACGGCTCGATAAGGCTTTCGATATCGCACGACACAACCGATGAGGATATAGATTATATTATTGAAACTATGCCGCCTATAATAGAGCGTCTTCGCGAGATGAGTCCTCTTTGGGAGGATATGAAGCGCGCTTTGGCTGTTAAGTAATTTGAAAGTGAGGAAATAATATGCAGTACAGTGAGAAGGTAATGGACCACTTCACTCATCCGAGAAACGTCGGTGAGATTGAGGATGCTGACGGTATAGGAACTGTTGGGAACGCGAAGTGTGGAGATATAATGAGAATATATCTCAAAATAGATGAGAACGACGTAATAACCGACTGTAAGTTCAAGACGTTTGGCTGCGGCGCGGCTATCGCTACGTCGTCCATGGCAACGGAGCTTATTAAGGGGCATACCGTTTCCGAGGCTCTGAAGCTTACTAACGACGTCGTCGTCGAAGCGCTCGAGGGGCTTCCGCCCGTGAAGGTGCACTGCTCGGTGCTCGCCGAGGAGGCTGTGAAGCACGCCGTCGCGGATTATTACAACAAGATAGGCAGACCCCTTGATTTTGAACTCCCCGTGGATGACGACGAGGAGTAAAAAATGAGAGTCCTGCTTGGAATGAGCGGCGGCTTTGATAGCTCCTATGCCGCTCATAAGCTCGCGGCCAAGGGATATCGGGTTGAGGGCGCCGTCCTCGTTATGCACCCCCATACGGACGTGGAGGCCGCACGCTCTGCGGCGGAGCGGCTCGGGATACCCTTTCATGTAATAGACTGTAAGGAGCTGTTTGAGAGGAAGGTAATTTCCACCTTCATATCCGAGTATAAAATGGGCAGAACCCCCAACCCGTGTATCGTTTGTAACCCCGAGGTTAAGTTTAAATGTCTTTACGACTATGCTATGGAGCACGGCTTTGACTATATAGCTACGGGTCACTATGCGAGAGTGGGTAAGGCGATTTCGGACGGTGTGGAGCGGTATACGCTCGAGCCGCCTGCCGACTCCGCGAAGGACCAGAGCTATATGCTCTCGCGACTGCCGCAGTATATTCTCGAGCGCGTTCTCTTTCCGCTTGCCGATGAGGTAAAAACGGAATTGAGGTCAGCGGTGAAGGAGCAGTCCCTTCCCATAGAGGATAAGCAGGACAGCCAGGAGATATGCTTCATCCCGAACGGGGGATATTCGGACTTTCTTGAGAGATATCTCGGAGCGCCGACGGAGGGGAATTTTATAAGCGAAACGGGAGAGGTTCTCGGCAGACACAGAGGAATTACCAAGTACACGGTGGGACAAAGACGTGGCCTCGGCATTTCGCTTGGAAAGAGAATGTTCGTCGGCTCAATAGACCCGAAAAACAATACAGTGACGTTGCTTGAGGAGGGGAAGCTTGTCCTTGAAATCACGCTTTCGAGCTTGAATTTTGTGTCCGTTTCCGAGCCCTCGGCCGTCGAGACGCTCGACGGAGCGGTTAAGATAAGGTATCAGGCGCCAAAGGTCGAGGCAAAAGTAACGCTTTACCCCGGAAAAAAAGCGCGTATAAGCTTTGTGGAGCCCGTAAAATCCCCGGCTCCCGGGCAGACTGCGGTTATATATTCGGCGGGGGGGAATATAATAGCCTCCGGCTTCATTGAATAGACAAACGGCGTATTTTCGCGCAAAGCTTCGTTTTTACGGCTCGACGTAGTCTTCTACGCCCATCACCGCAAAAGCGGAGCTTTTCGCATAAAATCCCCACGTTTGTCGGCGTATTTTCGCATAAGGCTTCGTTTTTACGGCTCGAGGTAGTCTTCTACGCCCATCACCGCAAAAGCGGAGCTTTTCGCATAAAACCCCCGCGTTTGTCGGCGTATTTTCGCATAAAGGCTTCTCCTTCTAAATTATTCTAATAAATTAGAGTCCGAATAAGAGTACGCCCCTGTGTCGGTACGTTCCCTCGGGCTCTTTTTTTATTTGTGTGAGCAGCAGCAAAGTTGTAAAATCGCGCAGAAACAGTTCTAAATTACATAAAACCGTTGTGTTTGGGCGTTTTGCGGTGAAAATTCATTGTGTAGAAAATCAAGCGGTGTTTTTGTGTATTTTCAACAAAAACATTGAGAGAGAAATACAACTGTTGACATACTTAAATTAAGCGGCGAAAAGGTAAGTACAATTTACCTTGTTTTTTAAAATTCGCAAAAATGCCGCGAAAACACTGAAAAACTGTGTAAAAAACGGTTACATTTAGTCATATTTGATTTTTTCTTTTTTTGAGGCCTGTAAACTGTTATTTGCATTTTGTTGAAAATGGTAAAACTTGCCAATAATTTTTACAAATTTCTGCTCGCACCCCGTAATTTTCTTTTATTGACATTCTTTTTTTTATATGTTATAATTTTTTCGTAAATATCGGCAAGGCCTTTAGCAATACTATCATCCTGCTGTCTTACATCGAGCACAGGCGGCAGGGTGATAATATTGCTTCGCCCCGTGGGGCGGCAAGTCGTTTTTGCAAATATTTTTTGGAGGAATTCGGAACATGAAGAACAAATTGTTTCAGAGAGTAGTTTGTCTCATTCTCTCTGTAACTCTGTTGTCGGGTTCAATTGGACTCACCGCTTCTGCCGCTTCTCTGAAGGTTGATACGACGGGTGAGGAGAAATATCCTTACAGCGCGTCGACCCTTGAGGAAATGCAGGACCTCGTCGGAACACTTTCCTACGACGAGTATCTGGCGAGCTTCGGCGGTACCAATGAGATGGGAGCCGGCGTTATCTCTGTTGACGTGCTTGACGTTATTGAGGGTAACGGCGTTCTTGTCAGCGCGAGCGATGCTTGCTTGAACTCGATGAACGACTATCCCGAGCTCTGGAGCGGCTTCGGCGCAGAGAACGCGGATAAGTCCGTTTACCTGCCCTCGCAGGGCTCTACTACCTGGAAGGTTGACGTGTCAAACGCGGCTGCCGGGCTTTACTATCTCAAGATTGAGTATTACACTCCCGAGACCTCGGAGAGCAGTATCTCGTCTATTGAGAGAAAGCTTAAGATTGACGGTAAGATACCCTTCGATGAGGTAAGCACGGTAAAGTTTGATAAGAACTGGCAGTACGATAACATTGACGTCGTAACCTCGGACGCCGTCGGCGAGCCCGATAGCTACAACGTCGAGTACACAGATAAGGACGGTGCCTACAAGAGAATAACTACGAGTGTAAGGAACGGTGTGAAAACCGTTACCACCTATACCCTCTCGCAGGACATAAACGGTAACTCTATGGCGCCCAGTCCCTCCGCACTCCCCTCGTGGAGCACGACGTACGTAAAGGACCACTCGGGCTACTACACCGGTTACTTTAGCTTCTACTTTGCTTACGGCTCTCACACCATCACCCTCGAGGCAGAGCGTGAGCCTATGATAATCAAGTCCATGGAGCTCGTTCCCGCCGATAATACCTCGGCCATTCCCTCGTACGAGCAGTACATAGAGAATTACAAGGCGAACGGCCTTTACACCCCCGCGGCAAACGGTAGCATCATCGAGATACAGGCGGAGTTCCCTGACCTTGTATCCGACTCCTCGGTTGCACCGACCAACGACAATTCCTCTGCCGTAAACGAGCCTATTTCCTCGAGCGCTCAGCTCTATAACGTAATAGGAGAGAACAGCTACAGCTCGGTAGGGCAGTGGGCGGCTTATAAATTCCAAGTCACCGAGTCCGGTCTTTACAACCTTGGAATGAGATTTAATCAGAGTACCCTTCAGGGTATGTTCGTCTGCCGTACGATTAAGCTTTCGGGCGGTGCATACGGTCTTGCCGACGGCTCTCCCACAATCCCCTTTGCAGAGGCTTATAACACTACCTTCAATTATGATAAGAACTGGCAGTCTGAATACCTCGGTGCCGACGTTACGAGGACTGCCCAAGACGGGACGACCTACACCGAGAGAGAGGATTTCCTCTTCTATTTCGAGGAGGGCGTCGAATATACGCTGTACCTTGAGTGCTCGCTTGGTACGCTGAAGAGCTACATACAGAGAGTTGAGGATTCTCTTGCGAAGATAAACTCCTGCTACCTTAACATTCTTCAGCTCACGGGTACCGACCCCGATGAATACCGCGATTATAACTTTGTTAAGATAATGCCCGAGGTCCTCGTTACTCTCCTTGAGGAGGCGGTAACGCTTATGGAGGTTAAGGAGGGGCTCGAGGTGCTTTGCGGAACTAACGGCTCTCATATAGCTACCCTTGAGACAGTGGCTATACTCCTTAATACTATGGGTAAGAACAACGGCGACGAAATAGCCGTTAACCTCTCGCAGCTTAAGTCCTATCTCGGTACTCTCGGTACTTGGATAAACGACTCCAAGCTCGGCAGTATGAAGGTAGACTCAATTTGGGTCGTTCCTGCGGAGCAGGACGGCGAGGCCTTCACCGCAAAGGAGAAGTCTCTCCCCCGTGCCAACGCGAACTTCTTTCAGACCTGCTGGCACGAGATTAAGTCCTTCGTCAGCTCCTTCTTCGTTGAGTACGACCAGATGGGTCTTACCACCGAGATAGACGAGGATACTCACAAAATAGACGTTTGGCTCGCAACAGGACGTGACCAGTCGCAGATATGGCGTTCTATGGTTGACGCACACGGCGGCTTTACCTACAACACGGGAACGGCGGTCAGCCTTAAGCTCGTTACTGCAGGTACTCTTCTTCCGTCTATTCTTTCGGGTAAGGGTCCCGACGTTTATATGGGACTTGGCGCGGCCGACGTTATTAACTACGCGATACGTAATGCTATCATAGGCATAGGCGGCGAGGGCGTTGACCCCGTCTTTACGACGGAGCGCTACACCTACCGCGATGCGGAGGGCAATTACACGACTACGACCGAGTATCAGGGCGAGACAAACCTTACCTTCGTTACCAAGCCCTTTAATAATGTAATAGAAGGAAATTTTGCAGACGCGGCTATGGATACCGTAACGCTTCTTAATACCTCTTACGGTATACCGCAGACGATGGCCTTCGCTATGATGTTCTACCGTATGGACGTTCTTGCTAACCTCGGACTTGAGGTTCCCGAGTCGTGGGACCAGCTTTTGAGCGTGCTCCCCGTCCTTCAGAGCAATAATATGTCGATAGGCGTCAGCTACATTTCCGCTCTTGACTTTATGATTTATCAGCTCGGCGGCAGTATGTGGAAATACACCGACGAGACGAAGTATTCTTCCGAGTATGCTGGTGCGAGAATTGACCTCGACTCTAACGTGGCGCTCGAGGCGTTTAACTTCACCTGCCGTCTTTACACCGACTACTCATTCCCCGTATCCTTCGATGCGGCTAACCGTTTCAGAACGGGCGAGATTCCGATTATAATAAGCGACTATGCTACCCTTTACAACACTCTCGTCGTTTACGCGACGGAGATAGAGGGACTTTGGGAATTCTGCTCGCTTCCCGGCTCGAAGAGAGCTGACGGAAGCTTCAACTACGACTCCCTTGCAGGTATTACCGCGAACGTTATACTTCACGGCTGCGACGACCTTGTATCCGCATGGCAGTTCACCCAGTGGTCGACAGGCTCCGAGGCGCAGTCCACCTACGGTAATAAGATGGTCGCTCTTATCGGTCCTTCCGCTAAATACGAGACCGCAAACCTTAGTGCAATAAACAACCTCTCTTGGACCGCCAGCGAGAAGGAAGCGATTATGAACCAGATGGAGCACCTCTCCTCGATAGTTAACTATCCCGGCTCGTACATCATCACAAGATATACGCAGTTCGCATTCCTCGATGCGGTTAACGACTCCGTTGACCCGCAGGATGCTATGACGGGATATATAGAGGCTATAAATACCGAAATCGCGCGTAAGCGTGAGGAGTTCGGTCTCTGGGTTCCCGCGAACTCCGAGGATGAGCCACCCGAGCTTTCCGCAACACCCATAGATTAAGAAAAGGAGAAAGGAGATTATTATGTCAGAAAATACCACGGATGCAAAGCGTCCGGTGAAACGTTCTGAGGTTTCGAAGCTGCGTTGGACGTGGCAGGAAATGAAGAATAATAAAACGGCATACTTTATGCTCGCTCCCTTCCTTCTTCTCTTCCTTATATTTACTGTCCTCCCCGTTGTGCTTTCGGTTTTCTTGAGTTTCACTGACTTCAATATGCTTGAAATGCCTAATTTAAAGGGCATACAGAACTATCTTGACCTGTTCTTAAACGATGAGATATTCATTCTCGCGTGCCAGAATACCTTGATATTCGCGTGCGTTACGGGCCCCGTTTCATATATTCTCGCGCTTCTCGTTGCTTGGTTTATAAACGAGCTCCCCCCGAAAATCCGTGCGGTAGTAACTCTCGTCTTCTACGCACCCTCTATCTCGGGTAACGCATACCTCATTTGGAAGACCCTCTTCTCGTCTGACTCCTACGGTTGGGCGAATGCGGTGCTGATGAAATACGGATTTATTTCCTCGCCCATCCTGTGGTTCCAGGATGCGAGCTACGTTATGCCTCTTTGTATCGTAGTTGCTCTTTGGACCTCTCTCGGTACGGCATTCCTTTCCTTCATCGCAGGTCTTCAGACTATCGACCGCTCTCTTTACGAGGCGGCGGCCGTCGACGGTATAAAGAACCGTTGGCAGGAGCTTTGGTACATCACGCTTCCCACTATGCGTCCTCAGCTGATGTTCGGTGCGGTGCTTGCTATAACCAACTCCTTCGGCTTCGGTGCTGTCGTTGACGCGCTCTGCGGCTTCCCCTCGGTCGACTATGCGGCACACACCATAATGCACCACTTGAGCGACTACGGCGGAGCCCGTTACGAGATAGGCTACGCTTCCGCTATAGCGGTTCTTCTGTTCATTGTAATGATTTCAGCTAACTTCGTAGTTAAGAAGGCGCTGTCGAAGGTAGGTGAGTAAGCATGAAAAAATTCCAGAAATTAAGAACCAGAGGACACAGAGTCGTCCTTAACCGTTCCGCAGGCGGTGATACCGGTATCACCATTATGCTTACCATTCTCGGACTGTTTATGTTCGTTCCTATGTACTACGTCGTAATTCAGTCTCTGAAGCCCCTTGACGAGCTCTTCATGTTCCCCCCGAAGTTCTACGTCGTTAAGCCGACCTTCGATAACTTCGGCGACCTCTTCACTCTTATGAGTGACTCTTGGGTTCCTTTCTCGAGATACATATTCAATACGGTGTTTATCACTATATGCGGTACTCTCGGTAACCTTATCTTCGCTTCTATGGCCGCGTATGCCCTCGCGAAGCTTAAGTTCCCCGGCAGAAACGCAATCTTCCAGCTGATAGTCACCTCGCTTATGTTCCACTCCACCGTTAACACGGTAACTCACTTCATAATCCTCTCCTCGTTCGGATGGATAGATACCTATCTCTCCGTCATCGTTCCATCGATGGCGACGACTATGGGTCTTTACCTTATGAAGCAGTTTATGGAGTCCTCGGTTCCCGATACGGTTCTTGAGTCTGCGCGTCTTGACGGTGCGAGCGAGTTCAGAACCTACCTCACCATAGCGATGCCTATGGTTAAGCCCGCGTGGCTGACGCTTATGATAGAGTGCTTTAAGACACTCTGGAACTCCGGCTCGTCCGTTTATATCCACTCCGAGGAGCTGAAGACCTTCAACTACGCGATACAGCAGATTCTCTCGGGCGGTATTGCCCGTTCGGGTGCAGGTGCTGCGTCCACCGTCGTTATGATGGCAGTTCCTATTCTGGTATTCGTAATAAACCAGAGTAAGATTATCGAGACGATGGGCTCGTCCGGTATGAAGGATTAAGGAGGGTGACGATGAAAAGTAGATTATTAAAGCTTGCAGTTATCGCCCTTTCCCTCGTGATGATTTTTGGCGGCATCACAGCATCGGCATACGATGCATACGATACCTACACCTATTCGATAGACGGTCTTGCGATGAAATCCCCCGCGGCTTATTCCGCGAGCGCATCGATGAACTCCTACGATATCGGACTTGTAAACGAGAAATACGGTAATAAGGTTCTTACCGATGCATCGGACATCTTCGCTGACTGCGACGGAAACGTGTATGTAGCAGACAGAGGTAATAATAGAATAGTAGTTTTAAACAAGTACTACTCTGTAACAGCCGTTATCTCCGACTATGTCGACGAGTTCGGAAGAGCACAGACCCTCTCGACTCCCGAGGGCGTTTACGTTACCGACCCGTCGAAGACCTCTGACGGCTCCTCTTACATCTACGTCTGTGATACGGGCAACTCGAGAATAGTTATCTTCGACCGCGAATACAACTACGTCAGAACGATAACCTGTCCTCAAAGCCCGCTGCTTAACTCCACCGAGTTCGTCCCCTCTGCAATCGCCGTTGACATATACGGAAGAATTTTCGTCGTGTCCCTTAAGGCATATCAGGGAATTATAGTTCTCTCGAGCGACGGTGATTTCACCGGCTATATCGGCGCGCAGAAGGTTACCTACAGCGTTATTCAGATGATATGGCGCCGCTTCCAGACGAAGGAGCAGCGTGAAGCGCAGGTACAGAACATCTCCGTTTCCTACAACAACATTACTGTTGACGACGACGGCTTCGTGTATGCAACGTCCGATAAGATAGACGAGACGAAGCAGCTCAGTGCCATTCAATCTAAATCCCCCGACTACTCCCCCGTTAAGAAGCTTAACTCCACGGGTAGCCAGATAATGAAGCGTAACGGCTTCTTTGACCCCGGCGGAGAGGTAGACGTCTTCTATCCCAAGGACGTGTCGAAAATAAACGACGTAGCACTCGGTGCTGAGGGCTCGTGGACAATACTTGACTACAGACATTCCAAGTTCTTCACCTATGACCAGAGCGGTAACCTGCTTTTCGCCTTCGGTGATAAGGGTGACCAGCTCGGTAACGGTGTTGAGCTGAAGGGAATTACCTACCAGGTAATTGACGGTGTTTATTATCTTCTCGCGCTCGACAATACGGGCTCGACAGGATATAAAATCACCGTTTACTCTCCCACGGAATACTGCGATAAAATAATAAGCGCACTTCGTAACCAGAACAACCACCTCTACTCGGCGTCTATTGACGACTGGCAGGAGGTTCTTACGAGAAACAACAACTTCGACCTCGCTTATATCGGTATCGGTAAGGCTCTCTATAGCCAGGGTAAGTATAATGAGGCTCAAGATGCTCTTGCCAACGCATACGAAACCGACTATGCATCGAAGGCATTTTCTGAGGCGCGTAAGGACGTTATCGGTAAGTGGATAATTCCTATAGTGATAGCAGCTATAGTTCTTCTCGTAGTAGCAGTTAAGTTCCTCGCCTTTGCGAAGAAGAAAAACAAGGCCACCTCTCTTAAGGTTGGCAGAAAGACCTACCTTGAGGAGCTGCTTTACGTATTCCACCTCGTATTCCATCCGTTCGACGGCTTCTGGGATTTGAAGCATGAGAAGCGCGGCTCCGTGCGTGCGGCTACAACCTTCCTTGTGCTTACCGTTTTGGCTTTCTTCTATAACTCTATAGGAAAGGGCTATCTCTTCAATCCGAGAGGTACCTCGATGACGATATTTATGGCTATCCTTTCCGTAACGCTGCCCGTATTCCTTTGGGCTGTGTCGAACTGGTGTCTTACGACGCTCTTCGACGGAGAGGGAAGCTTTAAGGATATCTATATCGCAACCTGTTACTCGCTTGCTCCCCTTGCGCTTATGCTTACCGTATCGACGCTCTTGACGAACGTTCTCAGCGGAAGCGAGGCTATGATAGTAACGCTCGTTACGGGTATCGGAATTGTGTGGAGCTTGATACTCATATTCTTCGGCATGCTTGTAACACACGACTACTCGCTCTCGAAGAACTTTATAACGACCCTCGGTACGATTGTCGCGATGCTCATAATTATGTTCGTTGCAATCCTCTTCTCGAGCTTGCTTGTGAAGATGGTATCCTTCGTAACAGGACTCGTTTCGGAAATTGTCAACCGACTATAAGAAAGGCAGGAGGTAACGTTTATGAAATTAAAAAGAATATTATCGTCTGCCCTTGTGGTCGTAATGCTCTTCGGCGCCGTCTCGGTAGCACTGCCGACCCGCGTCGAGGCTGCGCATTCCTCGTCGGTAGCAACCGAGAGTAAGTATACGCAGGAGCAGATAAAGGAAATTGTTAAGAAATCCCAGCAAAACGTCTATTCCTCGGCACAGGAAATGCTTGACGAGGAGATTAAACTCGGCTATATCGATAGCATGGCGTCTGCAACCGGTAATCATACCATCTACTTAAACAGATACACCGGCGTTATGTACTATAAAAATAACCTGACCGGTGAGATACTCACGAGCAACCCCTACAATATGACCGGTGCGTCCTCGGCTGAAATCCGCTCTAACCTTATGAGCCAGCTGTTCATCACCTTCCACGAGAGCTCTAATTCAACGAACACGCAGACCTATAACAGCTCTGATTGGGCGGCGCAGTACGCGCAGATAAACGTCTCGCCCATATCGAACGGTCTTCGTGTGAATTACACACTCGGTGATACCACGACGAGATTTGTAGTTCCCGGTGCAATCCTTGCTACCGACTACGTCGAGAATATTCTTAAGCCTATGCTTAAGGTTTATGAGGAGCTCCTCGTGCAGTATTGCGGCACAGAGCTCGCAGGTGAGCAGCTTGATTTCTTCGCTACAGGCAGCTATAACGGCTCCTCGATATGGAACGAATCGATGCCCGGTGTTGTAAATCAGGCAGCGCTTGAGGAATATCTTCTGGAAACAAAGAATGCCTATATTAGACTTTATCCCGTTTCGACGGGCAGCGAGCGTACAGCTCTCGACAGTGTCCAGAAGAACGTAATGACCCTCTCTCTTCACTATTCTCCCGATTATGAATGGCACGATGCAGAGCTTGGGTACAGATACAAATATACCAAAACCAGCGTGTCCGATAAGAGACAGGACTCGACGACGATAAGACTCTACTGCCCCGAATATTCTCTTCAGCAGGCTCTCATCGACGAGCAGGCTGCCGGATATAAGAATGAGATTGAGCAGAAGCCCGTCTTCCGTATGGCACTTGAATATACCTTCAACGAGGATGAGTCGCTCTCCGTTCGCCTTCCCGCGAACTCCATAACCTTCGACGAGACGGTTTACACCCTTGACAGCATATCCAGTATGCGTTACTTCGGTGCAGGCGACGTTACGAAGGACGGATACGTATTCGTTCCCGACGGAAGCGGAAGCATCATCGAATTTTCCGACTTCTATAACAACAATCAGAAGCAGAACGTTTCTCTTACCCTCCGTATGTACGGTGAGGATTACTGTTACTCGATGCTTGACCCTGCAGCTGCTCACAGAGAGCAGATAACTATGCCCGTATTCGGCGTCGTTTCCACGACGAATACCTACGGTGCTGAGGGCGAGGTCACGGGTGAATATAAGGGCGGATATTTCGCAGTCCTCGAGGAGGGCTCGTCGCTCGCCAGCCTTCAGGTTGAGTTCGGCGGCGGTTACCACAGAGCAGCGAACGTCTATACAACCTTTAAGCCCTTCCCGTCGGACCAGTACGACCTTTCGGATACTATATCCGTCGGCGGAGCGAAGAGCTATACCATGGTCTCCAAGTCAAAGTACACGGGCTCTTACGTCACCCGCTACGTTCTTCTCTCCGATGCAAGTAATGCGGCGGCCGCAGGAGCAGGATACGTGCCCGCGAGCTACACAGGTATGGCCTCCTACTACCGCACGTACCTCGAGAGCCGCGGACAGATAACTCCCTTGACAGATGCGGAGGCGGACCTTCCCCTTTACATAGAAGCTTTTGGCTCTATGGATGTTGTCAAGAGAATTTTGACCTTCCCCGTAACGACGTCGATTCCTCTTACTACCTTCGAGAACATAACCACTATGTATGACGAGCTCGCAGATGCGAAGAACGTCCTGCTTGCGAAGGCTACGGAATACGATACACTCGCTGCCGAGTATGAGGCGAGTAAGGAACTGACCCTTTCGGAAAATGCGAAGGCGAAGGCTGATGACTACCGCGAGCTTGCAGCGCGTGTATATAACATAACGAACGTTAACTTCAAGCTTACGGGCTTCTCGAACGGCGGTATGTATTTCACTTATCCCACGAAGGTTAAGTGGGAGAATGCCTGCGGCGGAAAATCCGGCTTCAACCGGCTTCTTGACGACGTTAAGGAAAGACAGGCACAGGGCAAAAACTTTAACGTTTATCCCGACTTTGATTTCCTGTACATCAATAATACGGCGCTCTTCGACGGTATAGGCAATAAGGGTACCGTTTCGAAGATGGTCGATAACCGTTACGCATCGAAGCAGACCTTCAACTCGATACTCCGTGAGTATGAGTCGATATTTGCTATGGTTATTTCGGCTGATGCTCTTGACGGACTTTACGATAAGTTTATAAAGAGCTATACAAAGTACGAAATAAGCAATATATCCGTATCAACCCTCGGCTCCGAGCTTAACTCCAATTTTGATGAGGATAATCCCATAAACCGCGAGGAGGCTTCCTCTTACGTAGTAGCGCTTCTCGACAGAATGGTGACGGAGAATAACTTCAGCGTTATGACCTCGCGCGGCAATATCTATTCCGTAAAGTACGCGGATCACATAATAGATATAGTTACCGACTCGAGCCACTTCTCCTATTCCTCTTACTCGATACCCTTTACGGGCCTTGTTCTTCACGGATACGTCAACTATGCGGGCTCCGCGCTCAATTACTCGGGCTCTCCCGACTACGATATCCTTCACGCAATAGAGAACGGTGCATCACTCTATTATATACTCAGCTATCAGAACAGCGAGTATATGAAGGAGGACCTCGTTCTTAACGATTACTACGGCGTTGACTATGAAAACTGGTATGACGAGGTCGTGGATAATTACGCGAAGCTCAATGGCGCTATAGGAAAGTATCAGACCTATAATATCGTTGACCATACCGTACTCATCGCGGAAAGAATCGCAGATGAGAACGAGGAGGCAGCCAACCTTGAAAAGCTCCGTGAAGAGCTTGTAGATATGGCTCGCGAACAGATTTTGAGTAAGGTTGATGATGCTTACGAGTCAATGGCACAGGACCCTGCGAACGTAGGCCGCGGTGTGAAGGTAATCTTCAATACCGACGAGCTTCTCGTACAGGCGACAGAGGTTATTAACGTAACTATGGAGGAGCTTCTTGCTACCGACTTCGACGAGCTTCTTCTCGCTCTTAAGACCGAGCTTGAAGCAGAGTACGCAGGCACGTCCGAGAACCCCGCTACCGTAGTGTTCGGCAGAGTAGAGTACAATACTCAGTATGAGTACGTTACCGACTCCTATGCGACAGACGGTAAGAATTACGATTATACCGACTTCACCGTAGATAACAACCTTGTTACTATGGTAACTTATAAGGATAGGGTAACGGGTGATACCGTTCGCTTCCTTATCAACTACAACATTTATTCTGTCAGGGTAAACCTTGACGGTACTATCTACGAGCTCGATAAGTACGATTTCGAGCCGATAACGACAGGAGGGGCGCAGAATGGATAAAGCTCTTAAAATTAAAAGACGCCGTCACGCGTCCCTTGATAAAAGGCGTGCGAGAGCGGGCTACTTCTTCGTAGCCCCCTTCGTCCTCGGTATTATACTTATATACCTGCCCATACTTATCGACTCGATTTGGTTGAGCTTTTACGAGGAGCTGCCCATCATAGTGGACGGTCTCCCTACCACAAAGCTTGAGTTCCGCGGACTTCAGTATTATAAGTTTGCCTTTACCGAGTCTCCCGACTTCGTAACGAAGCTGTTGGCAGGTCTTCAGCAGCTCGTTTTCGAGGTTCCTGCAGTAATCATCTTCTCGCTTTTCATAGCGGTCGTGCTTAACCAGAAGATGCTCGGCCGAGCAGCGTTCAGAGCAATCTTCTTCGTACCCGTTATTATATCCACCGGTCTTATGGAGTCCATAAACGGCGCGGATATTATGTCGGGCAGTATGGGCGAGGGAATTCAGGACGGTACGAACGGTGAGGCGAGCGGCGGTATCGTCGACGTTCTCATGATAGAGAACCTCTTTAAGTCGATGGCCATCGGCGGTGAGATGGTTACCTACGTCGTCAGTCTTGTAAATGATATATACAATATCATTAACTATTCCGGTGTTCAAATGCTTATATTCCTAGCAGGTCTTCAGTCTATCTCGGACTCTATTTACGAGGCCTGCCGTATAGACGGCGCAACAGGCTGGGAAACCTTCTGGAAGGTTACCTTCCCGATGATATCTCCTATGATTCTAGTTAACGCTGTGTACACGGTTATCGACTCCTTTACGCGCTCGTCGAACGTGACGATGTCGTATATTTCAGGAAGCGCAAACGGTGACAGCCATAAGGCTGCGATGTATTGGATATACTTCGGTGTCGTAATGCTGATTATTGCGGTGGTTGCAGGTATCGCATCGACGTTCGTCTTCTATCAGAGAAAGGATTAAGGAGGTGTGGATATGGAAATGAATAATAATTCGACGCCCCTTATAAAGAAGGACAGTAAGAGAAAAATCCGCGTAGACTACGAGGGCAAAATGTCCCTTGTGGAAAGGCTTAAGGAGAAATTTAAGGCCTCGAACACTTGGATAAAGTTTGTTGTCGTGTTGTTCAGATTTATTCTGATGCTCGGTGTATCCTTCGTTATAGTTTATCCCTTCATCGCGAGAATAGCGGGCTCTTTTATGACCCGTGAGGACGTTATTGATGCTACGATATCTCTGATACCGAAGCACCCGACCCTTGAGATATATAAGGCGATTATAGTCGAAAACCACTATTTTGAAGCTGTTTTCAATACGCTTATACTCTCTTTGGGCTGTGCGGTAATACAGATGCTTATAGCCTGCCTTGTCGGCTACGGACTTGCTAAATTCAAGTTCAAGGGAAATAAGCTCGTTATGCTTCTCGTTATCGCGACGATGATAATCCCCCACGGAGCGCTTCAGCTGTCTTTGCTCCGTCACTTTACCAACTTTGACCTTGCTACCGTGCAGGCTTGGGGTTATCCCGGAATTATACAGCTGTTACGCGGAGGGGTGAAGCTAAACCTTTCTAACACCTTCGCACCGCTCTTTATCCTCTCTCTTTTCGGCCTTGCCTTTAAGAACGGACTCTACATTTATCTTCTTCGTCAGTTCTTTAAGGGTGTTCCCGACGAGCTTGAGGAGTCGGCATACGTTGACGGCTCGGGTACCTTACGTACCTTCTTCCAGATTATTCTGCCGCTGTCGATACCTATGCTTATAACGGTATTTCTCTTTGCCTTCTCGTGGCAGTGGACGGACGAGTTCTATACCGGACTCTTCTTCACCAGCACGATAAATAAGGTATATCTTATGCCCGACGTTTTCCAGGTTCCCGCTTCGCTGAACGTAACGTATGCAGGCGAGGTTCTCTACAAAAACGTCGTACAGAACACGGGCGGACTGCTCATAATAGCTCCCCTCATCATACTTTACCTATTTGGACAGAAGTATCTTGTACAGGGTATTGAGCGTTCCGGTCTTGTAGGCTAATTTTTGATTGATGTATTTTGGCGTAAATTTCCGTTCTGCCACCTCGACGTAGGTAACTACGCCCATCGGTGGCAGAAGCAAAAATTTCTGCTCAAAATCCATCTAATCAAAAAAATTACTTGGTGGGTTTCAGCGTAGCTTTCCGTTCTGCCACCTCGACGTAGGTAACTACGCCCATCGGTGGCAGAAGCAAAAATTTCTGCTCAAAATCCATCTAATCAAAAAATTTGTTTGGTGGGTTTCAGCGTAGCTTTCCGTTTTGCCCTTGACGTAGGTAACTACGCCCATCGGTGGCAGAAGCAAAAATTTTCGCTCAAAATCCATCTAATCAAAACACAGATAATTAAAAAACATTAAAAAAGCAAGAAACTGCATAATTATGCTGTTTTCTTGCTTTTTGTTTTATCTTTTCACGAGGTATTTTCTCATATCCACCGCACAAGCGAGAAGTATGATAGCGCCCTTAATAATATAGAGCATATTCTGGTCGACGGAGAGAAAATTAAGGCCGACGAAGATTATCTGAAGGAGCAGAACGCCTATGACGATACCGCTTATCTTTCCCGTTCCGCCGACGAAGGAAACTCCGCCGATAACACACGCCGCGATAGCATCGCTCTCGTAGTTTTGTCCCGTGTACGAGGCAATAGAGCCTATTCTAGCACCCTCTATGAAGCCTGTTATGCCATACATAATACCTGCGAGCACGAAAACTAGGACTATCGTTTTAAAAACGTTGACGCCCGATACGTTTGCCGCTTCCTCGTTAGCGCCGACGGCGAACATATTCTTCCCGAAGGTCGTCTTATTCCATATAACCCACATAATCGCGGTTATTATGACCGAGAAAAGCACGTATCTCGGCACGGCAATCCCCGCAACTCTGAAAAGCGGGCCGCTTACAAAATCAAGATACGAGCTGTCGAGCCCCGAGAGAGTCTGACCGCCATTGTTTCCTATTTGCAAATAGAGAAGTATAGCACCGTAAATTATAAGCTGTGTTGAGAGCGTTACGATAAATGGGTGAAGCTTGAATTTTGCGACGAAAAATCCGTTTATAAGACCTATTACCGCACCCACCGCCATAACGGCGAGGAGCACTATAAATACGGGCATAGTTGAGAGATTGGGGAACATTTTAGCGGAATATCCCGTCATCTGTAGGAGTGATGCGCCTATACACGCCGTAAGCCCTACGGCACGCCCTGCCGAAATATCCGTTCCCGTAAGGACTATAGCACCGCCGATGCCGAGGGCTATCGGTAGCTTTGCGGCGGTGAGTGAAATTATATTTATAATCGACGCCCACGAAATAAATCGCGGCTCTATGATAGCAATAATAATAACCGCCGTAATGATAATGATGTACATAGCATTGTTAAGGAGAAATTCACGGACTCGTCTTGCCTTATCCTCTCGCGGGAGTGAGCGAAAGCCGTCGATACGCTCCCTTGCTCCCGAGAGAAGCTTTACGAAGAAGCCGTCGTTTCTCTCTCTGTCTTCATTTATTTCCGGCATTGTAAAAAAACCTCTTTATATATATTTGGCCGCGAGAGTCATTATCTCCTCCTGCGTAGTCCTCCCCGGGTCAACCTCTCCCGCTATACGCCCGCCGCTCATTACTGCAATCCTGTCGCATATACCGAGAAGCTCCGGCATCTCCGAGGATACGACTATAATTCCGCGCCCCGCCTCGGCGAGCTTGCCTATCAGCGTGTAAATTTCATACTTCGCACCGACATCAACGCCTCTTGTCGGCTCGTCGAGCAGGAGTACCTTCGGGTCTGTCAGAAGCCACCTGCCGAGAATTACCTTTTGCTGATTTCCGCCAGACAGCGTCGATATCTTCGCTCTCTCCGAGGGCGTTTTTATTTTCATAGCGTGAATATTTTCGCGCGTTGCCTCGCTTCGCTTACTGTCGCGAAGGAAAAGGAAGCTCGTGAATTTCCCGAGGCTCGATACGGTGGAGTTTTCTCTTATGTCGAGTATACCGAATATTCCCGTCCGTCGCCGCTCCTCTGTGAGAAGCGCAAATCCGCGCGAAATAGCTTCCCTCGGATTTCTGTTTCTTATTTTCTCACCCGATAGGTACATCTCGCCGCCAGAAAGCTCCGTGAGGCCGAATATCCCCTCGAGAAGCTCCGTTCTGCCTGACCCGTCGAGCCCTGCGATGCCCAGTATCTCTCCTTCGCGGAGCGTGAGCGTGGCATCCTTAAGCCTCGGATTTACACCCGAAAGACCGCGAGCCTCGAATAGCACCTCGCCCGGCTTGTTTTTTCGCTCGGGAAACCTGCTGCCGAGCTCGCGCCCTACCATAAGGCTGATAATCTTATCGGTTGTAAGCTCGCTCGACGGAGCGGTTGCGATATGCCTGCCGTCACGCATTACCGTTACCGTGTCGCATATCCGCATTATCTCGGCCATTTTGTGCGATATATATATTATGCCGCAGCCGTCGGCCTTTAGCTTCCCGATAATGCCGAACAGCTTTTGCGCCTCACCCTCGGAGAGCGAGGACGTGGGCTCGTCGAATACTATCACCCGCGCCCCGTATGATACCGCCTTCGCTATTTCCACCATCTGCCGCTCGGATACCGAGAGCGTACTCATCTTCGCCGTAGGAGATATCCTTATCCCGAGGCCCGAGAGAAGCTCGCGCGTCATTCCTTGCATCTTCTTTTCATCGACGAGAGGAAAATACCTTGATATCTTCGGGTACCTGCCGAGCCAAATATTGTCTGCAACGGATAGCTTCAGCGCTTGATTGAGCTCCTGATGCACCATAGCTACACCTGCCTCGAGAGCCTCCCTCGAGCTTTTGAACTCGACCTCGCGGCCGGAGAGAAGAACGCTGCCGTCGTCTCGCCTGTAAACGCCGAAAAGGCATTTCATAAGCGTGGACTTTCCCGCGCCGTTCTCTCCCATAAGAGCGTGAACCGAGCCCGGCATAAGCGTGAGCTCGGCCATATCAAGAGCCTTCACTCCGGGGAAGCTCTTGCATATACCCGTCATTTTTAATAATGGCTCACGATTCTCACTCTGCATCGTCACCCGTGTAAAGCGAGTAGGGGATGTTTATACGCCAGCCGCCTATCACCATAGCCTCGTCAATTCCCGAGAGAGCTTCCATATCACCGAGTATATTTTCGGTTACCTTCACTATTGCTTCGGCCATTCCCACACCGTCCTGCTTGACTGTGCCTGTCATAAATCCATCGCGTATCTTTGCGACGGCACCCTCCGTCGCATCAACACCGAAGACGGGAATTACCCTGCCGCCCTCCTTGTTGTAGCCGGCCTCTGCGAGCGCAGCAATAGCACCGAGCGCCATTTCGTCACTATTCGCGATAACGAGCTCTACCATATTTCCGCCTGCCTCGCTGTAGCCCGAGAGTATGGTCTTCATCGAGTTGTTTGCCGCTGCGTTTGACCAGTTTCCGTCCTGGTCGACGATATAACCGTTTTTGTTATTCTTATCGTAGAACATGAGCTCGGGACGGCCCGCTTCGGATAGAAGGGCGTTGCAGTCCTCGACCGAGTATTTTGTTCTCGCTTCAGCCTCCGCGTTGCCCTGCTGACCCTTGAAGAGCACGTAGCTTATTTTTCCGTCGCCGTTTATGTCGTATTTGTCATAATTTGCGAGAATATTCTCGGCTATCATTTCTCCCTGCATATGCCCCGCAGCCTCGTAATCCGTTCCGATAAAGATACATTTGTCATAGCTCTTTACTATCTCCTCGCTCACCGAGCGGTTGAAGAATATAAGCGGAATGTCAGCGGCGCGTGCCTTTTCAACTATAGTTCGCGCAGCATCGTCCGACCCCGTGTCAACTATATTGACAATGAGCATAGTCGTGCCCTTCGCGATAGCAGTGTCTACCTGCTCTGTCTGTGTTGTCTGATTGCTCCCCGCATCGTAATTGTGATATCCCACACCCGCGCGGCGAAGCCCTGCATCCATAGCGCTTCTGACACCGGAAATATAGGTGTCACTGTAGGTATAATAAAAAACGGATACCTCGTCTCCCCGCCTGCCGCAGGAGGTCAGGGCAGTGCCGACCGTGAGTATACAAACGGCGAAGATAAGAATATAGAGTATTAGGTTTCTTTTCATAATTTCCCCCTCGTTTTTGTTATGTGCATATTTTTGGCACAGTCACAGGGTTCTATTCATATAAAGCTTGCAAAAAGTTCGCCTTCGTGCTACAATATAAACAGATTTACACGGAGAAAAGAGAAATGATAAAGACAGATATAATCCTTCCGCTTAAATATAATCACGGTGATATATCCTCGGCAATATGCGAAAGGCTTCCGATAGCTAAAGATGAGCTCTCCGATATCACGCTCACCCGCCGAGTGCTCACTATCGACGGAGCGTCGGCGTACTATCGCGCGACGGTCGCTTTTTCTCTTGACGCCGATAGGGAGCGCGGTATTTTGAAAATGCGGAATAAGGTAGCTCTCTATGAGGAGGAGCCCTTCTCCCTGCCGAGAGCCACGCTTGATTTTCGCCCCACCATCGTTGGTGCAGGGCCCGCAGGACTCTTCGCAGCTCTCGCCCTCGCCGAGGCAGGCGCGCGCCCGATAGTTCTCGAGCGGGGTGATACGGTTGATAAGCGGCGCGAGGCTGTCAGGCTCTTTTCCGCCCTCGGAGTCCTCGACCCCGAGTGCAACGTGCAGTTTGGAGAGGGGGGAGCAGGAACCTTCTCGGACGGAAAGCTTAAGGTCGGCGCGCACGATAAATATAAAATGAAGGTCCTCTCCGAGCTTATTGCCGCGGGAGCTGACGGCAGTATAGCCTATTCCTCGACCGCACACGTAGGAACGGACAGGCTTGGGGAAGCAGTGAAAAAAATACGCGAGCGTATAATCGCCCTCGGCGGTGAGTTTATATTTTCCGCACGTATGACCGACCTCGTTCTTCGCGATAACGTTCTATGCGGCGTGACTTATATTAAGGGCGGCACGGAATATACCCTCGACACGCGCGCAGTCATACTAGCTATAGGCCATAGCGCCAGAGATACCGTGCGAATGCTGTATAAAAAGGGGCTTGTGATGTCGGCCCGCCCCTTCGGCATCGGTGCCCGTATAGAGCACCCGCGGGAGTATATCAATAAGATAGTGTATAAGGAAGCGAGAGAAAAAATAGACGAGGCGGCGTCATATCACCTCGTCACGCATCTCCCCTCGGGCAGGAGTGTATACAGCTTTTGTATGTGTCCCGGCAGTACCGTCGTAGCTGCTACGAGCACCGAGGGCGCAGTGGTCACAAACGGAATGAGCGAGTACGCACGCGATGCCGAAAACTCGAATTCGGCGCTTCTCGTTTCGGTAACCCCTGACGATTTCGGCAGTGAGCACCCCCTCTCGGGCATTGAGCTGCAGGAGAAAATAGAGCGTAGAGCTTACGGGCTGACCTCGGATTACAGAGCACCCTCGCAGTCGCTCCGTTCTCTTATGGCGGACGGTGAATGTGAGCATATACGCCCGAGCTATCCTCGTGGGACGGAGAGCGTACCGCTCGTCAGCTACTTAAACGACGGGCTGGTCGAGTCGCTTAAGGCAGGAATACGCGATTTCGACGAGTGGCTGCCGGGCTTTTACCTTCCTTGGGCGGTTTTGACCGGCCCGGAAACGCGTACTACCTCGCCCGTACGAATAGAGCGCGGCGAGAAGCACGAGGCTGTGGGTCTCGTCGGTATCTACCCCTCGGGAGAGGGGGCAGGGTATGCGGGCGGTATAATTTCATCAGCCGTCGACGGTATAAAATGTGCGGAGAGCCTGCTTTTAAATTGCGGCTCCAAGCCTTGAAAAAATAAAGGGTAGGCTCAAATTTGAAAAATGAGCCTACCTCTTTTTATTCTTTAGATGAGTATTACAAAACCGTCGTAATTATCTTTTTTCTGTACTTCATAGGGGACTCGCCAACCTCGCGCTTGAACATTCGGGAAAAGCCCGTTGGCTCGAGCCCCACGGAGATTGCTATCTCCGAAAGCGGTGCCTCGGTGTCACGCATAAGAACGCAGGCGCGCTCTATTCTCACGGAGTTCAGATATGCGTGGGGCGTCATACCGGTGTGCTCGCGGAACAGAACGGAAAAATAGCTTCTCTCGAGTCCTACGCGACGTGCTATTTCATCGATAGACAGTGGAGTGTCGTAGTTACTGTCGATAATTCCCAAAGCCTTTATAATCGCGTTTGAGGACTCCCTCGTGTTCTTGCCCATAACGAGCGCAGACATAATTCTGTACATTTCCGCCGTTCTCATATAATCGGCACCGATGCTCCTGTCGCGGTCTATGGACACGAGGCGCCTTATGGATTTTGATATACTCTCATAGGCCTCGCCTGTTACGAAGGGGGACTCCGAGGTAATCCCCGCCTCTCGTACCGCACGTCCGAACTCGTCGCCTCTGATGGTGCAGGAGAGCTCGCTCCTATTGGAATGTGCCACGGTTCCGTGGGTTACCAGGTCGCCGGGGAGAAGAACGTAGCAGTCCCCTTTTTTTATATTGAAGCGGTTGCCGTTTATTATCAGATAGCCTGTGCCGTCGGTGCAGCATTCGACAAGGTACGAGCTTCTTACGAACGGCCCGTACTCATAATTCTTTGCCACCACCGTATTCTCTTCACAAAAATAAAGAGCGAGAGCCCCTCCGCCGTCCAGCTGATGTTTTTCCTGAATCATAATAGCTCCAATCCAACAAAATGACAAATACTCCCAACAAAAGGATATTGTATATCCACAAAATATATGTTATTATATGGGTAGCAATCTTATTCTAGCAGATTTTGCTTGGATTGTAAATATCTTAACCTAAATTTATTTATTAAAAAGCGAAGGAGTAAAGCAAAATGGTAAGTTCCGATAAGAGAAAAAAAATCAATGTTGCAGTAATCGGCTGTAGTTGGATGGGTAGACAGCATATGGCGGGCGTTCTCAGTAACGATGCCAACCTCTATGCTATTTGTGATACCGCACAGTCGGAAATTGATAAAAGGCTCGAGGAGTTTTCCCCCGAGCGTACCTGCACGGATTACCGCGAGCTTGTTAACGACCCCAACGTTGATATTGCTATCATAGTCACACCCGACTATTACCACCTTGAGATGACCGAGGCGTTTTTACGTGCCGGTAAGCACGTCCTTTGCGAGAAGCCTATGGCTCTTACTATGGAGGAGTGCGAGAAGATGATACAGGTGTCGAAGGAGTGTGATAAGCTCCTTATGGTCGGCCAGGTATGCCGCTGCAACCCTCAGTTTATGTTAGCTAAAAAGCTTATCGATAGCGGAGAGATAGGCGACCTCTACTACGTTGAGAGTGAGTATGCACACGACTACGGCATCGCGCGCGGCTTTAACGATTGGAGAGTTGACCCCAGACGTCACGGCTTTATCGGCGGAGGCTGTCATGCGGTTGACCTTCTCCGCTGGATTGCAGGCAATCCCATTGACGTTTACGCGGTAGGAAACAAGAAGTGCCTTACCGACTGGCCTATACAGGACGATGCGAACGTAGCTGTATTCAACTTCCCGAACGGTGTTATCGGTAAGGTATTCGTTTCCATAGGCTGTAAGCGTAATTACACTATGCGCTCCTGCTTCTACGGAACGAAGGGAACTATCATCTGCACAGGTCAGACTGACGATTCATACGTTATGCTTTATCAGAACACTAATGACACTGAGCGTAAGCTTACATACCATAGCGGCAGGGATTACAACGTAGGTCACAGACTCGGCGTAGCACCGAAGGACCACAACGTCGCAGACGAGTTAAGAGAGCTTATCAACTCTATCGAGACGGGCGCACCCCTGCTTACCTCTCCTCTTGACGGAGCTTCGAGCGTTGCGGTTTGCTGCGCTGCAGTCGAGTCCTCGAGAACCGGCGAGAAGGTAGTAATCAAGTACCCGCAGGCATAATAAGAAATAAAAAATGAGCCGTCAGCATTGAGCTGACGGTTCATTTTTGCATAAGGGAGAAGAGAATTCGGAGCGAAAAGAAAACGACCTAATTAAAGACTGTTTCCTAATATTATCAGCCCGTTTGGTTTATTGCGGGCTTTTTTGGGGTCATTTTCTAATGAGCCTAAACGTGCCCGTCCCCATTAAAGTCAAGCTTTATTCTTCCTCGTCTACAACGCCGAGCTTTTCAGCCTCAAGCTTCTTTAAGAGGAGCGAGGTCGCTACGGTGAATGCCGATATAGCGAGAGAGGAAAGGGCCGTGAGCCAGCTTCCCGAGATGAGCACGAATATTGCTACGAGAGCGTTAGCTCCCGCGAAAATGCAGGGGACTATTAACGGCGCTTTTTTCTCAATTATGTAATTCTTGTTCTCGAGGGATATTTCAACATCCTTGAAATAATTCTTGAAAAATCCGAATGTCATGAGCTGAACGAACGCGAAGGCGAGGAAGAGCGCTCCCGTGATAAATGCTAGTGCAACGGAAGCAAAGCCGTTCTCCGAGCCCTCGAGCCACGAGAAGAGGGTCGTGTAAACGGAGGGAGTATCGAGGAAGGTGAAGACCTGCTCAAATACCGTCGCGTCTGCAGCCGCTCTTGCAGAGAAGGGAAGCTTGAAGGCGGGAAGGAAAAGGAAAAATGCGATAAATGCGTTGTCTATCAGCATAAGGATAGAATAGAGGTGGAGCACTCCCGCACCGTGACCGAGCTGCCTTACACCCTCGGGGGTTATGCTGTTCTTATCACGAATAAGCTTTATCATATACACGAGCGTGAATATCATAGCTACGGGCATGAGCGCATCAAGAAGCGCCGTCATAATAGCGCCGAAGCCACCCGATATAATTCCGGACACACGCGTGCCGCCGATATCAGCCATAGTCATCTCGGGGTTTACAAAGAGTATAATAGCGGATATGAGATTGTAGATAACCGACGCGGCGGTGAAAAGAGCCACAGCGCCCACGGTTATCAGGGCGGCAAGATAAAATTTACTGCCGACAGCCTTGCCGAATTTTTCCTCTCTTGTGAGAGTCGACTCGGAAAGCTCTGTCTTCGTTTGAGAGTTCATAAGCAATCCTCCGTTGGATATCATTGATAGAATGCGCACCTTCGGCTGATTTCTCGTCGAAATGCGACAGCCTACAGTATAACAATATTATTGTAACACGCGCACGCGCGTTTGTCAAGTAATTTTTGGCATAATCAGAACGCCCATTCGCCGTGCTCGAAAATAGGTACCTCTTTGCCATCCTCCGTAACGGCGGTAATCGTCATATCTTCAGTTCCTATCATAAAGTCCTCGTGAACGATAGAGTCGTTGATGCCTGCGGCGTGGCACTCCTCCTCGGTCATATTCTCGTAGTTGCGAAGAAGGTTCGTGAAGCCGCGCCCGAGCGCAAGGTGGCAGGCGGCGTTTTCATCGAAGAGCGTGTTGTAGAAAAGCAAGCCGCTCTCTCTTATGGGTGAGGAGTAGGGAACCAGCGCACATTCGCCGAGATAAGCGGCGCCGTCGTCCATTTTAATAAGCTCGCGGAGAGCCTCTACGTTTCGCTCCGCTCCCACTTCGACCGCACGTCCACCCTCAAAGCGTACCCAGAAATTCTCTACGGGAACGCCGTTGCATATAAGGGGACGGGACGAATATACGATACCCTCGGCCTCACCCTTCATAGGCGAGGTGAATACCTCCTCCGAGGGAATGTTCGGGTTGAAATATATACCCGAGCCGAGAGCGACCTCGCCGCCTCCTGCGAAAAGAGCGTCGGGAATGAGCCCTACTGTGAGGTCCGTTCCGTTTTTCGCCTTGTATTTCAGCTGTCTTATGCGAAGAGAGTTTAGATGCTCGCACCTTGCCGCGAGGTCCTCGTTATGAAGGCGCCACGCCTCTATAGGGTCGTCGTCAACGCGCGAGGTAGAGAGAATAGCCTCCCACAGAGCCTCGACGGCGCGGGGAGCTGTGAGCTCGGGGAATATCTTCTTTGCCCACTTCTTGCCGGGAACTGCTGCTATGCACCACTGATATTTGTTCTCCATTTTCGCACGTATCGGCTTTATCAGCTTACTGCGCTTTGCCATAGCTCTTGCGTATTTTCCCTGGTCTATGCCTTCCAGCGCGTCGGGGTCCTCGGACATAAGATATATCTTACAGGGGAGCACCTCCGCCTGATGCTCCCAGCGCGCGAGCTGCCAATCCTCGAGTGTACCGAGCGTGCTCTCGCGGCAGTATCTCACGTGCGATTTTGTGAGCGGTGAATAGCTGAAATCCACGCTTACTCTTTTCGCTCCCGCGCGGTAGCACTCGTCGACTACCATTTTCACAAACTCGGGCTGGTCGAGCTCTGCCTGTATTATGACCTCTTGGCCGCGCCGGACGTTAACACCGCATCTTACGATGAGCTTTGCATATTTTTTTAGTCTTGTCTTGTTCATTTTTATATCTCCTGTCAGATTGATTTAAGTACCGCTTTTAAATATTCCCATACCCGTGCCGTAGAGGAAATGGAAAGATGCTCGTCCGGGGTGTGTATGTCGAAATTGTCGGGGCCTATCGAAACGCAGTCCAGCCCGGGAAACTTCTCCGAGAGAATACCGCATTCGAGCCCCGCGTGAATTATCACGACCTCGGGCGATTTTGCGTACATTTTTTCATAAACCTCTACCATAACCTCGCGAAGCTGGGAGTCGCGTCTGTATTCCCACGCGGGATACTCTCCGCGCTCCGAATAATCCGCACCGTACGCTGCGGCTATATCGCGAAGCCTGTCGCCGAGCCGCCTTTTTTCCTTGCCGACAGCGCTCCTTACGGAGAAGGAAGCCTCGAGCGCATTTTCCGTAAGCTTAAGTATGCCCAGATTAAGCGAGGTCTCGACGAGCCCCTCTATATCGGAGCTCATAGCCATAACCCCTGACGGAAGCTCCGAGAGAAGCGAAATAACCCTCTCTGTGTCTCGCGCGGTGAGCGCCGATACGGCAGCTCCCGAGCTCTCGAGCGAAATATAAGCCTCGGGCTCGCTTGCCCTGTATTTTTCCTTCGCCGCAGAAATAGCGGAGAGTAAGAGCTCCGTGCTCGGTGCAATAAGCTCGCACTCGGCACTCTTGGGTATAGCATTGTCGGCAACGCCGCCCGACAGGGAAGCTATTCTTATATTGCCTGCGGTTGACAGTATCTCGGCAAGAGCCTTGATAGCATTTACCCGCCCCTTGTCTATCTCTACACCGCTGTGACCGCCGAGAAAGCCGGAGAGCTTAAGCGTATATTTCCCGCTATTTACCGCCTCGCGGCATACGGGTAGGGTAATATCGCTTCTCATACCGCCGGCGCACCCGACGGTGAATATGCCCTCTACGTCACTGTCAATATTGATGAGCAGGCGGCCTTCAATAGCGTCGGGCGAAACGGCGCCCGCACCGATAAGTCCGATTTCCTCATCAGAGGTGAAAAGAGCCTCAAGCCTCGGGTGAGGTATGTCCCTAGAGTCGAGAAGGGCAAGAGCATAAGCCACCGCGACACCGTCGTCACCGCCGAGCGTGGTCCCGCGCGCCCTTATAAAATCACCGTCGCGGTATAGCTCGAGCCCCTCGCGCTCCATATCAATAGTACAGTCGGGTGTCTTATCCGCTACCATATCGAGGTGCCCCTGAATTACTACGGTCGGACGGCTCTCATATCCTGCGGTTGCAGGCTTCTTTATCACTACGTTGTCGTATTCGTCACGCAACACGGCGAGGCCTCTCTCCTTTGCAAAGGCGACGAGATAGTCCGCAATAAGTGCGGTGTTTCCCGAGCCGTGCGGTATTCCCGCTATTTCCTCAAAGAAGCGGAAAACCTCGCCTGCCTCCCTGTATTCCGGTATATAAAGCATAAATCCTCCTGGGAAAAAAGTTTTTTCACATATATTTTACAGCAATTAAACGGATTTTTCAACAGTAAAGTTGACTTTTTTTCCTCGCTATAGTAAAATATAACTGTAATTATATTTTTGGAGCGTGAAAATATGAAAATAAACGGACTATTTGATTTTATAAAGGCGTCGCCCACGGCCTACCATACGGTACACACTGCCGCCGAACGCCTTCGCAGCGAAGGCTACACGGAGCTGTCCGAGGGCGGTGAGTGGAAGCTCTCCCCCGGCGGAAGGTATTACACGGTACGTAACGGTACGTCGCTTATCGCCTTCAGATATAAAAGCTCTGCTCACGGCTTTATGATAGTCGCATCGCATTCGGACACCCCCTCGTTTAGGGTAAAAATGAATGCTGAGCTCGAGGGCGCATATACTCGCATAGCTACAGAGAAATACGGTGGAATGATATATTACAGCTGGCTCGACAGACCTCTCTCCATAGCGGGCAGGGTTGCCGTCGAGAGCGAGAGCGGAGTCCGTACTGTGCTCGTTGACATTGAGCAGCCCGTTGTCTCCATTCCCTCCGTCGCGATACACCTGAGACGTAACGTAAACGACGGCGTGGCCCTAAATCCCGCGCAGGATATGCTTCCTCTCTATTCCAACCGCGGCGGTGAGGGGCTTCTCTCGCTCGTTGCGAAAAAGCTCGGCATCGGGGAGGACGGTATACTCTCTCACGACCTCTTCCTCTATAACCTAGAGGAGTCCAGATGCTTTGGTGCCGACGGTGAGTTTTTCCTCTCGCCGAGGCTTGACGACGCCGGCTGCGTATACTCCTCCCTCGAGGCCTTCCTCGCTGCTGCGGATGCCGAGTCTGTGCCCGTGCTCGCTGTGTTTGATAACGAAGAGGTGGGCTCGGAAACCAAGCAGGGAGCCGCCTCGACCTTCCTTGCCGATACTCTTCGCAGAATAGCGGGCGGTGAGCTCTCCGCTATGCTCGCCGAGAGCTTTATGGTCAGTGCGGATAACGCGCACGCCCTCCACCCAAATCACCCCGAGCTGTCTGATGCGAGATGTGCGCCCGTCCTAAACGGCGGTGTAGTGATAAAATATAACGCATCCCAGCGTTACGCTACCGACGGCCTCTCCGCCGCCGTATTTGAGAAAATATGTAAGAGCGCGGACGTACCCGTCCAGTGCTACTATAACAGGGCTGACCTGCCCGGCGGCTCGACGCTCGGCTCGATATCCGACACTAGGGTAAGCATTCCCACCGTGGATATAGGCCTGCCGCAGCTCGCGATGCATTCCGCCGTTGAGACTGCGGGAGTCCGCGACGTTGAAGCTATGATACTTGCCCTCACGGAATTCTATTCTTCCGCTCTGATTTTTGCGGAAAATGGGTTTGATATACGTAAAAAGTAAATAATTATTTGCAAAATAACGGAAAGAAAAATGAAGAAAGTCACGAAAACCATAAGAAAATGCATTCCGACTCCCTCGCTTATCCTCTTTGCAGTTTTTATTCTATCGGCACTTGTTTATATCCTCTCGGTAAATATTACCGCCTTTGCCGATTTTATAAATTCCACTGTATCGAGAGCTCTGCGTTTTCTTCTTTCGTCCTTGACAGGCTTTCTTCCTTTTTCTCTTTTTGAGCTTCTTTTGATTTTACTCGTCCCGGCGCTTGTTATCGCTTTAATTTTCGGACTTACGAGGCGGGGGCTTGGACGTATACGGTTTATTGCCGTTGCTCTTTCCGTCATTTCGCTTCTTTTATCTACTTATATTTTCTCATTCGGTATAGCATACCGTGCCTCTCCTATCTCGGAGAGTCTCGGTCTTAGCGAGGAAGAGGAAATATCGGAGGAGGAGCTTACAGAGGTCTTTATTTTGGTGAGGGACGAGGTAAACAAATGCGCAGAGGGGCTTACCGCCCCGTCGGGAGCCAGCGAAATGGGGTATTCTATGGATGAGCTCTCGGAGAAAATTTCGGCGGCCTATCTTGCCCTCTCGGAGGATTACCCCGACGTTCATACCTTCTCATCACGGGCAAAGCCGGTGCTCGCCAGCACGGTTATGTCCTCTATGCGCATAACCGGGATATACAGTCCCTTTACGGGCGAGGCGAACGTAAATATGGAATATCCGGACTACAATCTGCCGTTCACGGTGGCGCACGAATTTGCGCACCAGCGCGGTATAGCGCGGGAGAACGAGGCGAATTTTATAGCGCATCTCGTATGCGCCTACTCGTCCGACCCATACGTTAGGTACAGCGGGTATCTCTCACTTTACGAATACCTTGCCTCGGCACTGTATTCTCTTGATGCAGAGCTGTACTCGGAGCTCTCCGCAGAGCTGTCTGCCGTCGCACGTACCGATATTCTTGCATCGCGTGATGTGAGTGCGAAATACAAGGGCAGCACGCTTGGAAAGATAAACGATAAGGCGAACGATATATACCTGAAAACCAACGGCACCGAGGGAGTAGTTTCATATAGCTTCGTCGTGAGGCTCGCTGTGGCTTATTATACGGATTAACGGTTTTTGCGCTCCTCGAATAAGATGTACTGTAAGTACGACAGAGGAGACGCCTATGGGAACTTTTATCGTGGAGGGGGAGCGAGAGCTGCGCGGCACAGTGTCGGTGAGCGGCTCGAAGAACGCCGCCCTCCCTATTATTTTTGCGACCCTTTTAACGCACGGTGTGTCGAGAATATCAAACCTGCCCGATATCGAGGACGTGAATGTAGCTTTGGAGCTTATTGCAGAGTACGGTGCGGTAATATCGCGTAGGGGGCACTTGACGGTAATCAATACGGAAAATTTGAATTACGTAATCCCGAGCACTGCCTTGACCGAAAGAATACGCGCATCAACCTACCTGCTCGGTGCGTCGCTAGGCAGATTCGGACGGGCGTGCCTCGGTAGCTTCGGCGGCTGTAATTTCTCCCACCGTCCGATAGATATGCACCTCCGCGCTGCCGAGGCCTATGGCGCCGAGAGGCTGGGTGACGTTCTCGAGGCACAGGCACAGAACCCCTTTACCATACGCTTCCCGAAGCGCTCGGTTGGGGCTACCGTGAACTCGCTTCTTTTAGCCTCGAGCGTTGCGGGAGAGAGCAGAATATCGGGCGCGGCAGGTGAGCCGCATATAAATACGCTTATAGAATTTCTGCGCTCCGCCGGCGCTCATATCGATACGGCGGAGGATACCCTGACGATAAGGGGAGGGGAGTTGCACGGGGGAGAGGTTACTATCCCCGGAGATATGATAGAGGCGGGAACCTATCTTGCCCTTTCGCTTTTGAACGATGGCAGCGTTGGGGTCGAGGGGGCGGAGGCCCCCGAGCTTTCGGGCTTTCTTTTTCCCTTTATTTCCTCGGGCGCTTCGCTGGTGAGGCGGGGCGGTACGCTTCTTCTTCGAGGCAGGCTCCGTTCACGGACTGATATAACGACACTGCCATATCCCGGCTTTCCCACCGACCTTCAGCCAATAGCCGCGCCCGTACTCGGCTGCTTTCTGGGTGGCAGCATTACCGATACCGTATGGGAGGGGCGGTTCGGATATCTTGCGGAGCTTCAAAAAATGGGACTTTCCTCCGCAGTGGAAAAAAATCTGGCGGAAATATATCCCTCGCGCTTGCATTCCTCGTCTGTGAGAGCTCTTGATTTACGGGGCGGCGCTGCCTGTCTTCTCGCCGCGCTTACGGCGAGGGGGGAGAGCAGAGTAGAGTCCGGCGAGCTTCTTTTCCGCGGCTACGAGAGATTGTGTGAAAAGCTGTTGCTGCTTGGCGCAAAAATAAGGTATGTGAGCTGAAAAATAAAAAAATTCTTTAAACTACTTGACAAGTAGGTAAAACCGAGTAAAATATAGAGTATAAAAGCGAAAGGCGGATAAAAAAATGAAAAGAATAATGACAGTACAGGATATATCCTGCGTAGGTAAGTGCTCACTTACCGTTGCCCTCCCCATAATTTCAGCAGCAGGCGTCGAGGCCGGCGTGCTCCCCACGGCAGTGCTTTCCACACACACCGCCTTCCCGAAGTTCACCTTCTGCGACCTCACCGAAGAGATACAGCCGATATCCGACACCTTCTCGGAGCTCGGCATAGATTTCGACGCTATTTATACCGGATACCTCGGCTCATTTAAGCAGCTTGAGCTCGTTTCGGATTTTATTGACCGTCACGGTAAGGGAGCTACGGTAGTTATAGACCCCGTTATGGCCGATAACGGTAAGCTTTATTCGGGCTTTACCCCCGAGTTTGCTGCCTCTATGGCGAAGCTCTGCTCGAAGGCGGACCTTATAATTCCCAACATTACGGAAGCGTCGTTTATGCTCGGCGTTCCCTATAACCCTAATTATGACGAGGCCTACGTAAGGGAGCTGCTCCGTAAGCTTGCGGGCCTAGGCTGTCGGTGTGCAGCGCTCACGGGTATAGGCTTTAAGGAGGACGAGATAGGCGTATATATGTACGACAGCGAGAAGGATAGCTACTATTTCTATGCAAATGAGAAGCTCCCCGCATCCTTCCACGGCACGGGCGACGTCTACGCCTCTGCGACACTCGGTGCGCTTATGCGCGGTCATTCTACCGAGAATGCGCTTCGTATCGCGGTCGACTTCACACTCGAGTGTATGAGGAAGACGATGCAGGACGAAAATCACCGCTTCTACGGCGTGAATTTCGAAGAGGCGTTACCTTATTACATAGAGCTTCTTAAATAAGATATTAAATTTTGAACAGTAATTCCCGCTCCCGTACCGAGGCTGTATAGGCCTACGGCGAGAGGGAGAGATGCAAGAGAAATGAAAAGTTAAAAATGGAGAAAACCGCAGGCATCGGTTTTCTCCCGTAATAATCATTGATTTTTTCGTTCGTGAAAGAAGCGGTCTTATGCTCTACCTGCGCACCCTTCTTCCGCGACGTCTGCCGAGCACCGCCGCGAGTGCCGATACGGCAATAAAGCACAAATAGTTGATAATACAGCCGAGGGGGAGAGACCCGCCGCCCGCGATAAGGCCTATAAGCAGAAGGATAAGCGTGAAAAGGAGAGACGACAGTGTTGCTATCAGAACGCCGCCCTCGCCCTTAAGCCTCGACACCGTGAAGCCTGTAACCGCCGCAGTTAGTATCAGCGCTATTATTGAAAATATCCCAACCGTGCTGTCAGGGTTCTTTGTGGAATAGGATATGAAGGAGAAGATGAAGGTGAGCACGGCCGTCAGAAGAGCCGAGGCGAGTGTGCCGAGGAGCATAAAGGCTACTCCGCCCGGCGCTTCGTGTCTTTTCGAATGTCTTGTCATCGTTATTTCCTCTTTCTTGATAAAATAAAGGTATGGGAATATGACTTCGTAATAAAGCCTATTCCCATACCAAAGGAAATATGACGGATTTTAGCTTACTTTTTCTTCTTCGAGCTCTTCTTTGTCTCGGTGCTCTCCGCCGCCTCGACGGGGGCATCTGCGAGCGCCTCGGGTGCTATCTCGGGAGCCGCCTCGGGAGAGTTCTCCTTCTTTGCCTCTTCGGTCTTCGCAGCCTCTTCGGAAGCAGCTACAAGGTCTGCAACCTTAACGTCAACGCTTCTGATAGCGCCCTTAAGGAAGCGTATCTTCGTTCTGTCCTTCGTGGTCTCGAGCACGAAGGTCTCTTCCTTGATAGAAACGACCTTACCGATGATACCGCCGATTGTCGTTACCTCGTCGCCCACCATAAGAGCGTTACGCATCTCGGCATCGCGCTTTTCCTGCTTTCTTTGCGGGCGTATCATAAAGAAATAGAATACCACTACGAGAAGAACTATACCGCCTATCGTAATAGCGGAGCTGAGAGCATCGCCCGAGCCGTCGAGCATAAATGAAAAAATGTTCATTGAATTACCCTTTCAGTTGATTTTACTTTGTTATTATACACCTTTTTTATAAATAAATCAATAACAATGTATTAATTTTAAGGAAAAACGGGGAGATTATTCCTCGGCTTCCTTTTTCTTTTTTGGCTTTTTCGTAGCCTTTTCAGCCTTCTTTGCGTTTACCTCGGGCTTTTTGTTTTTCTCCGCCGCAGATACTATGGTCTTTATGACCTTCTGCGGATAGAGCCACCAGTCGCGGCACCATACTCTGATAACCGTCCAGCCGCGCTCCCTATGGAACATAGGCTTATATACGTCACGCTCAAGAGAGGAGTCCGAGCCTGCGAAGGCATCCTTGTCGAGCTCGATGCCCAACAGATATCTGTCCTCCTTCCCGTCGTATATGGCGAGAGATATTCTGTTGCTCCTGTCGCCGAGGCAGGTGTCGACCGAGTAGCCGAGCCGCTCGAGCTTTTCCTTTATCTGCTCCTCAACCTCTACGACCGAGGTTATCCTCCGCTCGTCCTCGGGCTCCCTCGGAGCTATGCTAGCGAGAATTTCCGACGCGCCCTCGTGGTCGGAGGCAGAAATTGCCCGTACGTACATTAGATACTTCTGTAAAAGCTTCGGTCCGTTGTTCTTCGCGCCGTCGACGCGCAGCTGCTCGGGCTCGATGCTGGTTACGACGATTATCTTCGACCTCGCACGTGTTATAGCGACGTTCAGACGGTTTTCACCGCCCTCTGCCGACAGTGAGCCGAAGGAGGTATATACCTTTCCGTTCTCGTTTTCCGCGTAGCCTATCGAGAATATTATTATGTCGCGCTCGTCACCCTGAACGTTTTCGAGGTTCTTGATGAAGAGGCTCGTGTCCTCGCCGTCCTCGACTCTGCGTCTTTCGCGGTGGAGCTCCTCGCGGAATTCGGGATTTTGCGCAGCGAAAAGGTCGAGCTCGTCGTTAATACAGCTCTGCTGGTCGCTGTTGAAGGTTATAATGCCTATGCTCTCGTTGTTTTTCCGCGTCTTGAACAGCTCCGCGAGGATGGATACCACCTTTCGTGCCTCCTCGACGTTGTGCCTGTCTATCCATTTTCCTGCGACCTTGTATCTTTCAATAGGTCTGTCGGAGGGGTTCTTCGAGATGTTCGGTGCTATACCGAGTCCCGAGGAATAGAATGCCGCATTGGAGAAGTCGATTAGCTCTCTTGCACGCGAACGGTAGTGATAGGTGAGGTTCGCACTGTCGTACCTCGCTACCGCAAGGTCGAGCAGGCTGTCGACCTCGAGTGCCGCCTGAACAGACAGGTCGTCCTGCGACTCGGGGTCCGCGCCGAGATAACGCTTCATAAAGGTTGTCGAGGGACGAAGCTGCTTGTCATCTCCCGCAACTACAATGGATTTTCCCCTGTATATCGTGGGTATCGTGCTCTCGATAAATACCTGCGACGCCTCGTCAAAGATAACTATGTCGAACATATTTTTCGTGAGGGGTAAAAGCGAGGATACGTTCTCGGGAGAGAGAAGCCAGCAGGGAAATAGGGAAATTATGAAATCTCCGTATATCTCCATAGTCCTTCTGATAGGCCAGTATTTCTGCTTCTTCGATATCTGATACAGATAGTCCTTGTTATTCTTCGCCGCCTCGTACATCGTCTCGTAATCGATGCTGTTCTTTCCTGCGGCGAGCTTGCGGGCTACCTCAAGCTCGGCCTCCTTCAGCTTTTCAATCTTCGAGATAATGTCGTTGTAGTCGACGATATTCGCGAGGTCGCGTTCATACATCTTCTCGTATTTCAGCACCTCGTGATATATCCTTATTGCGAGGAATTTGCCTATAATGTCGCAGTAGTTTGAATATCCGCGACACTCGGTGTAGGCAAAATTCAGTATATTAAGCTTGTTTTCATCCAGGCTCGCGAGCAGTGTCGAAAAATCTCTTATCGCGATATAGTTATCAAGAGCATCGTAAACGAGCTTTATGTAGCCTGTGTTTCCGCGCAGAAGGTTGTCTATTACCGATAAATATCCGTCATCTGTGAGAACGCGGAGAAGACAGCCGTATTCCTTTACAAAGAGCTCTATTGCATCGAGCGTATCGAGGAACTGCTCCTTTATCGACCTCTCGAGCTTCGCTTTTTTGAAAATGGAAGCTCCCGGGTACTCAAGCTTTCTTTGCATCCTTACGATAGAGTCGACGCTCTCCTCGCTCTTCATCATAGGGTAGTAGGTGAGCACCTGTCTGTAATACGGATATTTCGCGGTGTTGAAAAGACCCTTTTTAGCCTTCGATATCTCCTCAAGCTGTCCCTTCACCTCCGCGAGGGTACGAATGTCGAGGTCTGCCTGCATATTGTCGATAAGGGGGTTTTTCTCCTTATCCTGCATAAACTTGAAATACATCTCTCCGAGGTTCATCGAGCGTATTCCGAAAAGCGCATCGTCGAGCTCTGCAAAATTCAGTGCCATGAGCTCAGGATGCTCGAGCATCTTAAGATATATTGAATATTCGGTGGAGCTCTTAGTCAGATTTTCCGACGAGGAATACATCTTCGCAAGAGAAAGACCGAAGGGACGCGTAGTGTTGAGCGCCGCGAATATCGTGTCGAGCTTCTTTTCCTCGCGGCTTATCTTTTCTTCCAGCGCGGCGTATTCGCGCTCAAGCTCCGCAACACCCGAGAGGTCAGCCGACATCTCCTTATTGTGAGCGGTAATGCAACGGTCGTAGAAGAAGCGCCGCTCGCGGCTCTCGTCGGTTATGTACATCGCCCGCTCGTTAAGATTTCCGAGACGGTTGTATACGACGTCGAGCGCCGCCTTTTTCTGCGATACGACGAGCACTCGCTTGTGCTTGCAGATAGCGTCGGTTATTATGTTGACTATAGTTTGCGACTTACCCGTTCCGGGAGGGCCGTAGATGACCATATTGCCGCATTCTCCGACACGCTGTACCACGCGTGACTGCGCGTAGTCGAGCATCTTCACGGCGTAGGTGCTCGCAGGGGTATCTGCCTTTGCCTTCTTCTTTTCCTTTTTCTTCTTTACCTTGCCTATGCGTAGAAGCTCGCATACGGCATCGTTCGTGAGGTTCTTCTTCTCGAGTGCGGTGTAGTCGTTGTATATCGAGTTCGAGAGAGGGAAGCGGCCCATTACGGCAGCGTATCTTACCGAAAGCTCCGCGCGCCCCTCGGGCTCCTTAAATTTCGAATAAGCAAAAACGTTTTTCGACGGCTGGCAGTCTATTCTTATCCTTGCTGCCCGAAGATAGTCCACAACGTCGGATACGGACTTAAAGGAGGAGAGGTCGTCGTATTCGAGGTCGAGCTGCTCTATATTCAGCTTCTTCGATTGAGCGTATGCGTACACCAGAGCGTGATTTATATGTATTTTCTCTGCCTCGTTCGGGCGTATCTCCACCGTGTGGTCGTCCTCTATCTCTATCCTTATCGGGAAGAGAAGAAGGGGCGCTTTGATAAGCGTTTTCTGCGACCCCTGCGGAATGCAGCCGAATACGAAGGGGTAGCCGAGGTAGAGCTCGTATCGTCCCGTTTCGGCCTCAAGCTCATCTATCTCGCGCTTTAGCTCCTTTATCTTCGTGACCTCCGCCTCAATGACGCGCCTCTCGTCCTCCGAGAGAGCCTTCGCCCGCTTTTTGAGTGCAGAGTCGTTTAGACCCTCTGCCTCGTAGTCGAAGCCTCCGTCGTTGCCCGTAATATTTCTTACTATATCTGTCTGTTCGTTTTTGTCAATAACGGTCAGCGCATATTTTTTGCCCGACCATAGGAAGTCTACAAGCTCTGCAACCTTATCGTCGCGGCCCTCGAAGATGCGTCCTACGTCGTACGCATTTTTCTTCGATACGCTCTTGAGATAAAGGCACTTGTTGCTGCCGCCGATTTCAATCAGACGCTCCTTGTAGTAGGTGTATATACCCTTTCCCACGTGAAACCTCCCGTCTTGTTTCTATATTCGTGCCGCAGAAAATCAGATGATACTCTGCGGCGGTATTTTATAAGCTGCTTCTCTTTTACTCTTTTTAGTATAGCACGCCCGTGCCGAAAAATCAATAAAAGCGGCGAAATTTGTTTTTTCTTTACCTTTTATTCGATTTTTCCCGCATCGGGGTACCGTCCCGTGGGCTTAAAGCCGTCTATCTTACCTTCGCAGACAGCGTGAAATATCCTGTGCTTAAGTCCGCGGTTTTCACGCTCAAGCCCTGATAGGAGCTGCTTCATATTCTCCCTTTCCGTTGCGTGGTCCTCGGGACATGGGGATTTGAGCACCGGCAGGCGGCGCCGTCTTACGAAATATTCGACGTCGCGCTCCGTAGCGTATATCATTGGTCTTATAAGCGTTATATCTCTGCGCGAGAGGTAGGACACGGGCGAATAGCAGCCGAGCCGTCCCTCGAAGAATAAATTCATCATAAAGGTCTCGACGGTGTCATCGAAATGGTGGCCGAGGGCTACCTTATTGCAGCCTGCCGCCACGGCCTCGGCGTGGAGCGAGCCACGCCGCATCTTCGCGCAGAGTGAGCAGGGGTTCGACTCCTTGCGCACGTCGAAGATTATCTTCGCTATGTCCGTCTTTACCACTCTGTATTCAACCTTAAGCCTGCGCGTGAATTCACGTATCTCCGAGAGGTCCTGCGCTCCGAAGCCCGCCCCCTCAAAATTCATATCGACGGTTATAGCAACCACGTCGTATTTTTTAGGATAAAAAATTCTCATCGCCGCGAGCACCTCTAGGAGCGTCAGAGAGTCCTTGCCGCCCGACACGCCCACGGCTATCCTGTCCCCGTCCTCTATCATACCGTAGTCATCGCACGCACGCCTGACGAAGCTTAACATCCTTTTCATTTCATTCATTGTCAAAACCTTTCTTTCTGCCATATACTGAAAATAAACGCTTTTTTGAGGAGGCAGAAATGAGCATAAAAATATACATTGACCAAGGGCATAACCCTATGGGATTTAACACGGGGGCAGAGGGAAACGGCTTCTTCGAGCAGGACATAACCTACGAAATAGGAACGAGGCTCGCTAATCTCTTGCGGGCCAACCCCGAGTTCGAGGTCAGGGTGTCAAGACCCACGCCCGAGTCAGTCCTCGGCACCAACAATTCCTCGAGCCTTACAGCACGGGTGAGAGATGCGAATTCTTGGGGCGCCGACGTGTTTCTCTCGTTGCATACGAACGCCGCCGCACGCGAGAGCGCCAGCGGCTCCGAGGCGCTTGTTTACAGCTATTCCAGCACCGTTGCAAGAGAGCTGGCCGAGGATATTCTCGAGGAGCTTACCGAAACGACGGGGTTGCGCAACCGTGGCGTTATAGAGCGCCCGGGCCTTTACGTGCTCCGACGAACTAATATGCCTGCTGTGCTTGTCGAAATGGGGTTTATCTCCAACCCCGGCGATGCCGAGCTTATGGCGTATTCTCCCGACCTTTTTGCAAGGGGGATTTACCGCGGAATACTTGAATATTACGACCTAGCTTAATTCAAGACTGTCGAGTGAGAGATAGCTTTCCGCCATAGCTCCGCTTTTCGCATAAAAGGTGTACGATGCTCCGCACGAGGTGCAGAACACCTGTATTCCCTCGTCCGAGAATCGAAGCTCGGGCTTTGGCTCGCCGCAGGGACAGGTAAGCCTTCCCTCGGCCTCGAGGTCGCGTACCAGAAAATTAACGGTATCGTATACCGCAGGGTCGCATACGTCACCCTCGTCGGCATCGCTTGGCTGAATGTCGGAGAGCTCCTCGCCCTCGAAGGAGCGTATAACACGCATAAGCTCCTCGCCCGTTCGCTCGAGCTCCTTCGTTACCGACTCCTCGTTTCCTATAAACGCGATGTCCATATTTGAAAACGGGCAGGGAAGACGCACGGTGTTATCTTCTCTCTCTGCGTCTAGGGAGAGTGAGAAGCCGTGATTGTCGCGGCAATATACGCAGGGAACGGAAAGATGAAGCCCTCCGTTGCCCTTTTTCTTTACGTCAAGCGCCGACTCTCCGCAGGTGCACCTCACGCGGAGCATATCCGCACTGCGGGTAATACCGCCGAGAAGTCCGAGCGTGGCTCCGCCGCACGCGGAGCATCTGAATGCAATTCTTTCGCCTGCCATAGTCACACCTCAAGAAGCCTTGCGAGCTCGAGCCCGAAGGCGAACGCCGCACCGAAATTTTTAGCTGTCGTAACGTCGCCGTCGGTTACAACGTCCTCACCCGTGCATATAGCTCCGGAAAGCTCGCCCTCGAAGCCCGGAAAGCAGGTTGCCCGCTTCCCCGAGAGGAGTCCGCGGCGACCGAGCACGAGAGGAGCCGCGCAAATAGCAGCAAGCCTGCCGCCGTTTTTTCGCACCGCCTCGATGGCTCTGTCGGTGAACTCTGCCGCATCGAGATTTTCCGCTCCAGGCATACCGCCCGGAAATATGACGAGCTTCACCTGCGAGAGGTCGGCCTCGGACGGCAGAAGGTCTGCCGTAACGGTAACGCCGTGCGTACCGCGAACCTGCCTTCCCGTGATACCGACCGTCTTAACCTCGTGACCCGCACGCATAAGAATATCGAGCGGAGAGAGAGCCTCGAGCTCCTCAAATCCGTCCGCCAATAAAATAAAAACCATATCTTAAATCCTCTATTCGTCAAAGTTGACACGCGTCAGCTTCTCGTGCCATTCGTCCATTGATATAAGCACATCACGCGGCTTCTGACCGTTCTGCTCGCTGACTATTCCTATCTCTTCCATAGCGTCGATATATTTCGCCGCCTTTCCGTAGCCTATCGACAGCTTCCTTTGCAAAAGCGAGGTTGAAATCTTTCCCGAGCGGATAGCGAGCTCCACAGCATCGAGGAACTGCTGGTCGTTGTAATATCCGACCTCGTCGTCTCCGCCGTCGAAATCGTCGGCTCCCGCCTGCGACTTCTTGTTTCCGCACTTCTGTGCCGCGCGGTTTATCTCGGCAAATACCTCTTCGTTGTATACGTTTCCTTCGTTGTTGGCCTTCAGGAAATCCATAATAGCCTCAACCTCGGGGTCGGAAACGAAGCAGCCCTGAACTCTTATCGGCTTCGTCTTGTCGACGGGCTTGAAGAGCATATCGCCGCGGTTAAGGAGCTTTTCCGCTCCTGCCATCTCGAGTATCGTACGCGAGTCAACGACAGACGTCACCTTACAGGAGATACGAGTGTTTATATTCGCCTTGATAGTACCCGTCACGACCTTGACGTCGGGACGCTGCGTACCGATTATCAGGTGTATTCCTGCCGCACGGGCCTTCTGCGCTATACGCATAATAAGGTCTTCGACAGGGTCGCGTACCTGCATCATAAGGTCGTTCAGCTCGTCTATGACTATAACTATCTTCGGCATGGGCTCCAGCGAGCGGTCAGTCGCACATCTCTCGTTGTAGGCCTCGATATTTCTGATATTAAGCTGCTCTATTATGCTGTAGCGGCGCTCCATTTCCTCGACTGCCCACATAAGCGCTCCTGCCGCCTGCTTTGCCTCTGTAATAACGGGAATAAGCAGGTGGGGAATACCGCTGTACATTCTGAACTCGACCTTCTTCGGGTCTATCATTATGAATTTGACCTCGTCGGGGCGAGCCTTATAAAGCATGCTTATCATAATGGAGTTTATACATACCGACTTACCCATACCCGTAGCTCCCGCAACGAGCGCGTGAGGGAACTTTGCAATATCGCCGAACACGGGGTTGCCCGCAACGTCCTTACCAATGCACACGAAGGTCTTCGACTTTGCATTTACGAACTCCTCGCACTCGAGAAGCTCGCGAAGCCGTACGTTGCTCGGCTTCTTGTTGGGTATCTCGAAGCCTATTGCGCTCTTGCCCGGTATAGGCGCCTCCATTCTTATGCCCTCTGCCGCGAGGTTAAGCGCGATATCGTCAAAAAGGTTTGTAATAGCGTTTACCTTGACACCCCTTGCGGGAACGACCTCGTATCTCGTGATACGCGGACCGCGGTCGACGCCCTTTATAGATGCCGTTACGTTGAAGGACGCGAGCGTTTCTATCAGTGTTTGCGTGTTCTGTCTTATCTCCGCGCTTATCTCGCCGTCGTCCTGTACCTTGTCGATGCCGAGAAGATCTAACGGCGGCATTACGTAACCTGCATACGGGTCCTTTGCGCGCGGCTTCGTCTCCCGTGCGGTCTCTGCACGCGGCTCGGTTGCGACGGGTACCTCTGCTCGCTCGAAGGGAAGAGACTCCTCCGCGGCCTCTTCGGTGTCTGCTTCGTACGTCTCGACCGGCTCGTCAAGGATGCTGTCTTTGTCCGCGCCCTCGGACGTCTGTCCGTCGGCGTCTCTTCTGAACATAGTGAACATATCGCGATAGTCGGATATCGCGGGGTTTTGCTCCTCTTTCGGAATTTCCTCAGAGGATACCTCGCCGTCCTCACCGTCTTCGCTCGTGGGATATATTTCGCCGTCGTCATCCTCCTCATATTCACCGTCTTCATCGAGGTCGCTTATATACGTGCGCTCGACCGTGAGAGTTTTTGCCTCGCTCTCGGTATCCTCGTGAAGCTCGAATACCGCTTCCCCGTCCTCGCCGTCGCTGACCCTGTAGTCGCGGAAGCCGGAGACGTACTCTTCGGTGGCGCGGGGCGGCTCTTCGGCCTTTTTCTCGAAGGTAACGCTCTCGTCGCTCTCCGTGTAGTAGGGGGTGTCGCCGTAGGTGCTCTCGATGTATTCGGACCTGTATCTTTCGGGGCCGGTGTCCTCGCTCTTTTTAAATTTTACGGTGAACGCCTCGGTCTCTTCCTCTGCGGCAACGCTCTCCGTCTTCGTTTCGGTGAATTCAAAGGTCTTCTTTTCGCCTGTATATTCGCCCGTGTTGCTCACGGGGACAGCCTCGCGGCGCGCCCTCTCTGCAAGAGCTGCGCGTCTTCTTTCGAATTCCTCGCGCTGTCTTTCTCTTTCCTTTTCTCTTTCTGCATCGACATCGGAAACATCATCGAGCCTTTCCGTTACGCTCGGAGTCTCCTTCTTCTCGCATTTCGACGACGGCTTGTTCGCGAGCTCCTCCGACATAGCTATGTCGAACGGGTCGAAATCCTTCGTAAATACCGCGTCTGCACTCGCAGCGTCAAAGGCCACTGCTCTGTCCGCCGCGCCCCCGACTGTATCCTCTTTCTCGTAAACCTCGCCGTTCCATACACCGCCGTGCTTGCGCACGCTGTCTGCCTCTGTGCTTCCGTAGATGCTGCCATTTTCCTTTCCGCTCGCCTCGCGCGGTACCTCGTTTTTGTGGAAAACCTTGTCGTGCAGGGTAGGCCTTGCCTCAATCGTGGCTCTCGAGCGTCTCTCGGCTATGCCGAGCTCGGATATCTCAAGGCTCTCGATACCGTTGTCCACCGCGAAGAAATCGTCCTCGTAAAGCTCGCGGCTCTTCTCGTCCGAGCGTCTGTTCCGCCCTCTTTTTCCAATTCCGAAAACGAAGGAGAAAAAGCCCTTCAGCTTCCTTTCAATAAATGCACAGAAGGTCACCGTTACGCGCAGTATATTGAAGCCGATACGCTTTAAGGTACGCCCGCCGCCCGAGAAGAAATAAGTGATGTAGATAGCGAGCGTCGCGACTGCTATTATGATAACTCCTACAAAGCCGAAGAGCTTCGTCATGCCGTAGGCGATAAGGCTGCCGATAAGGCCGCCGCCCGAGCCCGAAATTCCCGCCTCGTAATAGCCGAAGCCGAGAAATTCGGGACTCGTGCCGAAATTCTGCACAGTAAAAATCGCGGTTGATACCGCTACCAGTGCGATGACGGAAAATATAACTCTCGAAAGAAGCCGTCCGCCCTTTACGTCAGAGGTGTAAAACAGTGCGTGAATGAGGAGCAGAACGGGTACTCCGTACGCTCCGTAGGAGAATAGCCCGAGAAGAAAATCGGCGAGGAAGCCGCCGAGCTCGCCGACGCCGTCCATAATGAAGCATACGGCGGTGAACACCGCCATAGCCGCGAGCACAATGGGCACCGCCTTGTGTACCCCTGCGGGCACGGACTTACGGGTGCGCTCTGTTCTTTTGGCTTTAGCACCTGTGTCGGTCTTTTTCGGATTTTCCTTTTCTTTAGACATACTTTTCTCCGTCCTTGTCTTTATGTTCTTACTCGCGGTACAGTGCCGCGGGTATAATTATCTATCATACATTTTACCAAAATTCAACGGGGAATACAAGTACCTTTTGACAAAATATTTAAAAAATAAGAAAATCCTCGATTTCCGTTGACAAAACGCCCCCCTTCTGCTAAAATGGTATATGACAAAATATATACTGCCGTACTGTGCCTTTTTTTGAGTGCGGGATACGGCAGGCTTTCCTTTGGGGGTTACTATGCTTTTATACAATTCTTTAACGAGAGAGAAGGAGGAATTCCGTCCGCGCATTGAGGGACGCGTGTCTATGTACACCTGCGGCCCTACCGTTTATCACTTTGCTCATATCGGAAATCTCCGTACCTATACTATGGAGGACGTCCTCGACAAATATTTCCGCTATCTCGGATACGAGGTGACGAGAGTTATGAATATCACCGACGTCGGACACCTCTCGAGCGACGGCGATACGGGAGAGGATAAGATGCTTAAGGGCGCGAAGCGCGAGCATAAGACCGTTATGCAGATAGCGGAATATTATACCGATGCCTTTTTCCGCGATGCCGATAAGCTCAATATCAAGCGTCCCGAGGTCATAGAGCCGGCCACGAATTGTATACCCGAGTTTATCGATATGGTTAAAGCTCTTCTCGATAAGGGCTTTGCCTATGAGGCCGGCGGAAACGTCTATTTCGACACCTCGAAGCTCGATAAATATTACGTATTCGGCGACTTTTCCGAGGAGGACCTCGCCGTAGGCGTGCGCGACAGCGTAGAGGAGGACGGAAATAAAAGGAATAAGGCTGATTTCGTTCTTTGGTTTACTAAATCGAAGTTCGACGACCAGGAGCTGAAATGGGAGTCTCCCTTCGGTGTCGGCTATCCCGGCTGGCATATCGAGTGCTCCTGTATCGCGAGAAAGCACCTCGGCGAGTATCTTGACATACACTGTGGCGGAATAGATAATGCCTTTCCCCACCATACGAACGAGATAGCGCAGAGTGAGAGCACCTTCGGCCACGAGTGGTGCCGCCATTGGATGCACGTTCATCACCTCAATACCAATTCCGGTAAGATGTCGAAGTCGAAGGGTGAGTTTCTCACCGTGCCGCTTCTTGAGGAGCGCGGCTACGACCCGCTGGTCTACAGATTTTTCTGTCTTCAGTCGCACTATAGGAAGAACCTGGTTTTCTCTTGGGAAAACCTTGATAATGCGAAAAATGCGTATGAGAAGCTCGTAGCGAAAATTGCAGCGCTTTCGCCGAAGCAGTCCGAGAGCATCGACACCGCCGCTTTTGAAGCGGGACGCCGTCGCTTTACCGACGCGCTCGATAACGACCTTAATACCTCGCTTGCCGTTACTGCGCTTTACGACGTGCTGAAGCTTGATACGAACGACACGACGAAGCTCGCTCTTATAAACGATTTTGAGAGAGTTCTCTCTCTTGGGCTTCTCGAGGCCGCAGCGAAGCTTCGCGAAGCGGACGGAGAGGACGGGAGCAGCATCGACCCCGAGCTTGAGAGCTATATCCTTGATATGATAGAGCGCCGCCGCGAGGCGAAGCGTGCACGCGACTTTGCCTTGGCCGACAGTATACGCGACGAGCTTGCGGCAAAGGGAATTACCCTTAAGGATACCAGAGAGGGAACGACCTACACGGTTTCCTGACAGGGGAGAACGGAGCTTAATATGCCTGATGTAAAAAGTGCGAACGTCCTCTTTCTTGACGGAAGGTACAGAGAGGCGGCAGCGATGTATGCGGAGGGCGCTTCCGACGGCGATGCCGAATGCGCTCACAACTACGCCTATTGCCTGCTTTACGGAATAGGGACGGAGAAGAACGAGCAGCTTGCGAAGAGCTACTTTGTCTTTGCCTCGGCGAAGGTTCCCGCCGCCTCGTACAACCTCGCCGTTATGTATCTTCACGGCACGGGCGTTCCGAGAAACTATAAAAAGACCTACGAATATATGTACGACGCTGCGAGGGGTGGAATAATAGAGGCGGAAACCTATCTCGGTATCGCGCATACTCTCGGCTCGCTTTTCGAGCCTGACGTCGTGTGTATATCGCTTATACCGTATCATACGGAGATAATGCGGGAGGAGGGTCTGCTCCTCGACGGCGAGGTCGCCTGGGACGAGAGTGACGAGGAGGCAAAAACAGCCGCCGTCAGACAGGACCCGCGCGAGGCCTTCGAGTGGTTTAAGCTTGCCGCCGCACATCCGTCCGATTACGTCGAGGATATGGCGTGCAAGAGCAAGTACCTTTATGCCAGATGCTTCCTCGACAGCCTCGGCACCGATTTCAACCGTGACAGAGCGAACAGCCTTATGCTCGTCGCGGCGAAGGAGGGCTCGCGCGAGGCGGCGTATTATCTTGAAACCGACGCGCCTTATATGCTTGCATCTCTTGACGACGTGCAGCTGATTGATAAAATACGAAGATTGGAGAGACTCGGATAAGAGTCAGCCGCCGAATATGAGAAAAAAACTTGAAATTTTCTTAAAGTATTTCAGAATATTTCTGCTTCTTCTTATACTTGGCACACTTATATTCATTTTCGTAAACTCGTCGCTTCCGCCCGAGGTGTCCGATGAGCAGAGCACCGCCGTCGGCGGCTTCATTACATCGTTTATTCCCGAGGATAGCTCGCTTTACGGTTTTATCAGTGAGTATATACGGAAAATAGCGCATTTCACAGAATACGGTCTGCTCGGCATCGAGCTTTCTCTATGGGTACTCCTTTACGGCAGACGGCGCGTAAGAGAGGGGCTCCTTTCCCTCGCCGTTCCGTTTTTCGTCGGCTTCGCCGATGAGACTGTTCAGATTTTTTCGGGGCGCGGCCCGTCGATATCCGACGTGTGGATAGATATCGGGGGCTTTGTGTTCTTCGGTGCTATTTCGTACGGAGTGATACTCGGAGCTTATTATCTTGCAAGGGGAATAGTGCGCCGCGCGAGGAAGCGCGCGGGCAGGGGTGTGACAAATGGTTAAAATAACGGACGTTGAAAAGAAGAGTCCTGCGGCTAAAAAGCGAATAAAGCCCGGGGACGTGCTTATCAGCATCAACGGTAATGAAATAAACGACGTCCTCGATTACCGTTTTTATCTTGCGGACGAGAAAATAACCTTGCTCGTCGAGAGAAACGGCCGGACGAAAAGGAAAAAAATAAAAAAAGGCGAGTACGACGACGTCGGACTCGTTTTCGAAACCCCTCTTATGGATAAGAAGCATTCGTGCAAAAATAAGTGTATCTTCTGCTTCATAGACCAGAACCCCGAGGGGATGAGAGAGAGCATATACTTTAAGGATGACGACTCGCGCCTGTCCTTCATTCACGGAAATTACGTGACTCTTACGAATATGACCGACGCTGACGTCGAAAGGATAATTAAAATGCGTATGTCGCCGATAAATATCTCGGTGCATACGACCGACCCCGAGCTTCGCGTAGCTATGATGAAGAATAAGCGCTCCGGTGAGGTGCTACGCTATCTTCGCGATTTTGCCGAAGCAGGACTCACGATGGCCGGGCAGATAGTGCTATGTCGGGGGGTCAACGACGGCGAGCACCTGAGAAAGACTCTTTCCGACCTCTCGGAGCTTTACCCCTCGATGTCGAGCGTTGCCGTAGTCCCCGCAGGACTCACGAAGCACAGAGAGGGACTTTACCCCCTCGCCGATTTCACGGAGGAGGAGGCCGGAGCCGTCATAGATATGATAGACGGGGTAGGAGAGAAAAATCTTCTTCGCTTCGGAACCCGCGTCGTATTTGCCGCGGACGAGCTGTATCTTAAGGCGGGGCGCGAGCTTCCCCCCGAGGATTATTACGAGGATTATCCCCAGCTCGATAACGGTGTCGGAATGTTGAGGCTCTTCGCGGAAGAGGAAAGCACCGCTATCGATGAGCTCGCGGAGCTGTCACTGAAGGAGTCGGAGAAAAAGACGGTTACTCTCGTCACTGGCGCCGCAGCCGAGGGGACGATATCGGATATGGCCGATAGACTCTCACAGCTTTTTCCAAATACGAAAATCAGGGTAAAGAAGATAATAAACCGTTATTTCGGGGAGACCGTCACCGTCTCGGGACTTCTTACGGGCAGGGATATCCTTGAGCAGCTCTCGGGAGAGGACGTCGGTGACGAGGTGTTCATTCCCCATAACTGTCTGCGTTATCCAGAGGAGGATTTTCTTTGCGGCATGACGCGGCAGGAGCTTGAGGAGAGTCTGGGAGTCCCCGTCAGGATAAGCTCTCCCGACGTGTATGAAAATATCAGATGTATTCTCGGTATCGGGGACTGACCCCGAGAATTTCGTTATACTTTTGTGCGGCCGTCTTAAGACGGCAGAATGGAGATTGAAATGTCGAAACCCATAGTTGCCATAGTTGGAAGACCAAACGTTGGCAAAAGCACTCTTTTTAACAAGCTTATAGGAGAGCGCCGCTCCATAGTCGAGGACACCCCGGGTGTCACACGCGACCGTATCTATGCCGATGCGGAATGGAACGACAGGCGCTTTCTTCTGATAGATACCGGCGGTATCGAGCCGAAGACGGACGATACCATACTGAAGCAGATGAGAAATCAGGCGGAGATAGCTATTGCCACCGCCGACTGTATAATCTTCCTTTGCGACGTAAGGTCGGGGCTCGTGGCCGATGACCGTGAGATAGCGGTAATGCTGAAAAAGTCGGGAAAGCCCGTCGTGCTTGCTATCAATAAAATAGATAGGGTCGGTGACGTTCCCTTTGAATTTTACGAGTTTTACGAGCTCGGATTTGAGGACGAGCCCATAGCCCTCTCATCGCTGCACGGCTCGGGAACGGGCGACCTCCTCGATGCGGTGCTCGAGAAATGCCCCGAGAGTGATGAGGAGGAGGACGAGAGCACCGTTATTAGCGTTGCCGTCATAGGTAAGCCAAATGCGGGTAAATCGTCGATAATCAACCGTATGTGCGGCGAGGAGCGGGTAATCGTTTCGGATATCGCGGGCACTACGAGAGATGCCACGGACACCAGAGTCGAGAATGTGCACGGTATCTATAATTTTATCGATACCGCAGGAATACGCCGCCATTCGAAGGTCGAGGACAGAATAGAGAAATTCAGCGTCCTGCGCGCCAATATGGCGGTCGAGCGCGCCGACGTGTGTCTCCTTATGATAGATGCGAAGGACGGCGTCACCGAGCAGGACGAGAAGATAGCCGGAATTGCCCACGAGGCAGGTAAGGCGGTTATCATAGTCATAAATAAGTGGGACACGGTAGAGAAGGATAACAATACCGTAAACACTTATACTAAAAATATCCGCACGGCACTGTCTTATATGCCCTACGCGCCGATTATCTTCGTCTCCGCCCTCACAGGCCAGAGAGTGGCGCATATATACGAGCTGATAAACAGCGTCTATGCCGAGGCGCATAAGAGAGTCAGCACGGGTATGTTAAACGACCTTCTTTCGGATGCCACGACGAGAGTACAGCCCCCGTCCGACAAGGGCAAAAGACTTAAGATATACTATATGACCGAAACCTCGGTAGCGCCCCCGACCTTTGTGGTTTTCTGTAACTCCGAGGAGCTTTTCCATTTTTCGTACAGAAGATATCTTGAAAACTGTCTTCGCGATACCTTCGGCTTTTCGGGAACGCCCATTCGTATGGTCATAAGGCAGAAGGGCGATATCACGACGGGAATTTAGGAGTAAGAAATGTTTATAGATAACATAACGATACACGTGAAGGCGGGCGACGGCGGAAACGGCGCTGTTACCTTCCACCGTGAAAAATACGTGTCGGCGGGCGGGCCCGACGGCGGCGACGGCGGTAGGGGCGGAAATATAGTTTTTCGCGTTGACGAGGGCTCGAACACTCTCCTTGCCTTCCGCTATAAAAGAAAATTTACCGCCGAAAACGGTGCGAACGGGCAGGGCGGTAAAAGGCACGGGAAGAATGGCGCCGACATTGTGATACAGGTTCCGCGCGGAACTCTTATCAAAGATTCGGAGAGCGGAAAAATAATATACGATATGGCGAAAAGCGATGAGTATATCCTCTGCCGCGGCGGCAGGGGCGGCTGGGGAAACCGCCATTTTGCAACCCCCACGCGCCAAATACCGCGTTTTGCCAAAATGGGTACGAAGGGCGAGGAGCGCGAGGTAACTCTGGAGCTGAAGATGCTTGCCGAGGTCGGCCTCATAGGCTTCCCGAACGTAGGTAAATCCTCGATACTCTCCGAAATATCCTCGGCGAAGCCGAAAATAGCCAACTATCATTTTACCACCCTATCTCCGAACCTCGGCGTTGTCAGCATAGGTGAGGGCAGGGGCTTTCTCGCTGCTGACATACCGGGGCTTATCGAGGGAGCGGCGTCGGGACTCGGGCTCGGACACGACTTTCTTCGCCACGTAGATAGGTGCAGACTCCTTCTTCACGTGGTGGATATAGCGGGGACGGACGGCCGTGACCCTTCGGAGGATATAGACAAAATAGACAGGGAGCTAGCCGAATACTCTCCCGAGCTCTCGTTAAGACCGCAGATAATAGTCGCCAATAAGGTAGACTCCGCTGATATGGAGAGCGATACTGTGCGGAGATTTAAGCGCCGCTGTGAGGAGCTTGGCAGAGAGGTTGTGTACGTATCGGCCTACACGGGCGAGAACCTTGAGGAGCTTGTGAGGGTCGCATCGAGGACTCTTTCGACCCTGCCTCCCCTTACGGTTTACGATGCGGAATTTACGCCCGAGGACGAGGTGATAAAAAACACCGCAGGAGTTCGCGAGACTACCGTAAGATACGACGGTACGAAATATTTTGTCGAGGGCGAATGGCTCTACAATTTTATGGGGCAGATAAACTTTTCCGACTACGACTCACTGAACTTTTTCCAGCGTGTGCTGAATAAAAACGGTGTGTTCGACCTTCTTCGCCGAGAGGGAATAGAGGAGGGCGACACGGTTAATATCTACGACTTTGAGTTTGATTTCGTATATTGATATACACGTTACAAAATTGACCCCGTGTTAAATTATTTTTGTAAAATGGAGTTTAAAATGATTAAAGAGCTTCTTTTGAAAACGCGTTCGTACCGCAGATACGATGAGAATATCGCTCTCACAGACGCCGACGTTGAGGCGATAGCAGAGGCCGTGAGATTTGTCCCCTCCGCGGGAAATTTGCAACGCATAAGAATTGCTTTTGTAAATGAAACTTTGCAAAATGCAGAGGTGTTTGAGACACTCGGCTTTGCCGCGTATTTGAAGGATTGGAGGGGACCCTCGGCAGGCGAGCGCCCCGTTGGCTACGCAGTCCTTATGACCGAGGGTGAGCCGGATACCAACCTCGCTATAGATATCGGTATTGCCGCAGAGGCTATGCTGCTTACCGCTATGGAGCGCGGCATAGGCGGCTGTATATTCAGAAGCTTTAAAAGAGAGCGCCTTTCGGAAATTCTGAATAGGGATGGATTGACTCCCGTTCTCGTCATTTCCTTCGGTCGCCCCGCGGAGCAGGTGGTCATCGAGGATATAAAAGACGGCAACGTGAAATATTACAGAGATGACGGAGGCGTGCACCACGTTCCGAAGCGTACGCTGGACGACATACTTGTGTAAAAAAACGGCTGATTGTGCTCGGGAAAGCCCCGATGCGCCAATCAGCCGGTTTTTATATCATTTTCTTGAGCCGCGCGACCTTGAGTATCGCTATCTGTGTCTTTGCATCCTGTATCTCGCCCTTCATTACCATATCGATAAGCTCCGAAAGGGGGATGAGCTCAACGTCGATAAATTCGTCTGGGTCGAGCTTTCGTTCGCCGATTTCGATATCCTCTGCGAGGTACATATATATTTTCTCATTGACAAGGGCAGGGGTGGTATCGAGTGCGCCGAGAGGTGTGTATTTTTTTGCGACGGCTCCCGTCTCTTCTTTTAGCTCGCGCTTTGCCGCATCGAGGGGATTTTCATCCTGTCTGTCGAGCTTCCCTGCGGGTATCTCGAGAAAAACTCTGTTGTGGGCATATCTGAACTGCCTTTCCATTATCACATTTCCGTCAGCGGTGAGGGGTACTACCGCGACCGCTCCCTTGTGCAGACACATCTCTCGGTAGGCAACGCGCCCGTTCGGCAGAGCTACCTTGTCGCGTACGACGTGCAAAACCACGCCGTTATATATTTCCTCGCGTTCGAGCTGCTTCTCGTAGAGCTCCATAGTATTTCCTCCGTTATGAGTTTATAGCCGCGGAGCCTTATGCTCTTTTGCGGCTTGCCTTATTTTACCACCTTTTTTCCCCTTTGTCAAGATATGGGACTCGGGCGCTGCTTAAGACGTTTATTCAGTATATTATTCCGAAGGCCTGATTTATTCCTCCGCTGATTATATCCGCCGCCGCCCTGACTATACCGTCTATCTCCTTCGGCGATACGAACATCTCCGACCGTGTGCTCCCTGTGCTCGGCAGACCGCCCTTTAAAATAGTGGAATTTATGACCGTCGGCGCACCTATCGAAATTACTGGGACACCGAGCGTGTCCTCGTTGATTGAGCTTTTGCTGCCACCGAGTCCCGAGCCTGCGATTATCCCCGTCGTCGACATCTGTATCGTCGTGCCCAGCCGCTCCTCGGAGCGTGATGCGAGTGCGTCGACAGCTATGACGAGGTCGGGCTTAACTCTTCCGCACACCCCGAGAACGTACTCCTTCGTGTCGATACCGCTGGAGCTCTCAACCCCCGGTGCTATAACAGCTATCTCGGAGCATTCGAGTGCGTCGAACATACGCCTGTCCCGACGCTTTATGTTGAACGTCGGCGTAATTCTTTCCGCCGTAAGAGGCCCTAGTGCATCAGGCGTCAGATTTCTGTTACCGAGCCCAACGACGAGTATTCGCCCGGGGCGTATGTCCTCTCTGTCGCATAGAATGCATAGCTCCTTCGCTATCTCCTCTCTTGCATCGTCTATATCGGAGGGGTCGAGAGTGTCGATTTTTCGGATGTTCAGCGTGTCATAGCAGCCGCACGGCCTTCCGATTTCGCGCGCTCCCTCCTCCGAGGTAATGCTTATTCTTTCCCATACTCCGCCCACCGTCCTCTCTTTTCTGTAGTCGACACCGGGTATATCCGTGTCCGCTCTTCGCCTTTCTATTGCAAGGTCGCTTTCAGACATAAGGTTATCAAAAAACACGGCAGCTCTCCTTTTTTCTTGAAATTCTTCCCGTTGGCGCGAGTTTTATTCCAAAGTTGCAAAAAAGCAAAGTTGAACAAAAAAGAAAACAAAAATTTGTGCAAATAAACGAAAATCCAAGCTTTTACATTTTAACATTGAAATGTTTCGCCTTTTGTGTTAGAATAATATGGAATTAAAATATTTAGCGCCTGTTTGGAGGATGTATGAAGAAGATTGTCAGTATGCTCTTGGCTATTGTTATGCTCGTCGGCTGCCTGTCCGTGCTCGGAAGCTGCGGCGCGCCGAAGGATGACGGTGCCGAATTCAATATATATCTCGGAAATGAGGTCTACGACTTCGACCCGAGCGATTACTACGCGGACAGCACCGCGGAGCAGGTGATGAGCCTTCTTTATGAGCCGCTCTTCTCTGTAAATAAGAAGGGTAAGCTTGTAAAAGCGGCTGCATCCGACTACGATATAGATGAGGAAAAGCGCACGGTAGTTGTAACCCTCCGTGAGACCTATTGGTCAGATGGCGTGAGAGTGAAGGCGAACGATTTCGTTTATGCTTGGTGTGAAAGGATTTTGAACCCCAACAGCCCCAACCCTGCGGCGGCTCTTCTTTACGATATAGAGAATGCAAGAAAGGTGAAATCGGGCGAGGGAACCATTTCCGATATCGGCGTGAAGGCTACGGGAATATACGAGCTTACGATAACCTACCGTGAGGGGGCCGACGTTGACCGACTTCTTCGCAACCTTGCTTCCGTTGCGACCTCTCCCCTTCGCCAGGACGTTGTCGATACCGCTCCCACTTATTTCAGTAAGATGATTAACACTATGGTGTTCTCGGGACCCTTCCAGGTAAGAACCTACGATTATGCAACGAAGGAGTTCTCGCTTGAGAGAAATCTTGGCTATCATCAGTCGCCCTCGACGAAAAATTATACCAAGAACGTTACCCCCGGCACTATGTATAGCTTCTTTACTGCCTCGGGCTCGGAGATGACCGTAAGCTACAGCGATATTGAGAACAAGACGAGGTTCTTTATGTGTGAGGCTCCGCTCGCTGACAGAGCGGCGAAGGAGGATAAGGCTACCGTAGTTGATACCACCTCGGCCTATACCTACGTTTTCAACCTCGATAAGCCTCTCTTTAAAATACCCCAGGTGAGACAGGCGCTCTCTATGGCGATAGACCGTGAGGCTATTGCGAACGCCCTCGTGTTTGCGAAGGCGGCAGACGGAATACTCCCCGATGCTGCGGGCGGCTCGTCCGAGACTCTTATTACCACCTCGGCGAAGCTTGACGAGGCACGCGCACTTCTTGCAACCGTTGACCTTTCGGGCGTATCTCCCTATTTCACAATCAAGCACGCGGATACCGAGGAGGAGCGCTACGTAGCCGAGGCAGTGGCAGCGGCTTGGAACTCTCTTGGATATTTCACCGTCACCACGGTAGCAGTATCCGAGGTGAAAAACAGTGTCGGCGGCTCTACGTTCTATGACAGCGGCATTCAGACACTCGTGAAGGAGGCTTCCTACGGTAAACGCAACTTCGACGTTCTTGCCGTTGATTGGCAGTATTACTGTGACGACGCCTTTGTCGGACTCTCTGCGTTTACCTCTGATACTAACGGTTGCGGCGTTGATTTCAGTAAAAATGCCAACCGCACTAATATCGCAGGATATGCGAACGAAGCATACGATACTCTTATCGATTCCGCGTTTACAAAGAGCGGAGAAGAGAGAGCAGCTCTCCTTCGTGATGCGGAGCGGCTTCTTGTGACTGATGCTGCCGTTTGTCCCATAGTCTTTAACTCCAACTTCGCGTTCGTAAGCTCTGAGCTTCGTAAGGTTGAAACCGACGGCTTCGGCCATTTCGTTCTGACGAAGGCTAAGCTTAAGAATTACGAGGATTACCTCGAGGATTAATTTTTACTCTCTGACCGTGGATGATACGCCGGGGTAACTCGCGCCGACCCATCCACGGTTGCTTGTTTAGACGGGAAGGCGGAAGGAGCCGTCCTCCACCTGTCTTAACAAAAACAATAAGGAAGGATACGAATATGAAACGAAAAAGCGAGCTTGTGCTTAAGACACTTACCGATATTAAGGTCTATATATTGTTTCTCCTTGACAACACGGGCGGTGCGCTCGACGGTGATACCCTCACGGAGATAATAGAGGAGAGCACGGGAGAGATAACCTTCGATTACGGTGAATGCATTCGTCAGATGGTCGAGAGTGAGCATATTATTCCCGACACTATTGACGATAAGACCTACTATATTATCTCGAAGAAGGGGAGAATGGTTGCATCGGAGCTTTACGACAGTATTGACGAGAGCTTCCGCGAGCGCAGTCTTCGCGCCGCGATACGTCACATCTCCTTTTCCGACGGCGGACGGCAAATCACCGCCTCGATAACCGAGGGTGAGGATAAGCGCTTCCACGTTACTCTCCGTGCGCACGATAGGTTTGGCGAGGTGCTATCGGTTAAAATAGCAGTAAACTCACGCGCAGAGGCCGAGGCTATAAAGAGCGGCTATGAGGCCAAGCCCGATGCGGTATACAGAGGTGTGCTGTTTTCACTTACCGGAAGATTTGAATATATCAGCTGAAAAAAACCATATTTCGGATGATTTAACAAAAATAAAGCTGAAAAAAAGCGAAAGTTTGTTAAAAATTCAAATTTTTTGTTACTTTTTTTTTACAAAAGTCTTGACAAGGAATTAAATCGCAGATATAATAGAGGTATCTTGAATATGAATAAATCGGATAGAAATTGCCCCGATGAGCTCATTTTGGCCGTCAGAGACGGTGAGCCCGACGCGTTTTCCTCGCTTTGTGAGATGTACACTCCTATGCTGATGAGCGCTATCGGAAAGCTTGGGCTTAAAACCGAGGATTGCTTTTCCGAGGCTTGCCTCGCACTTTATAAGTCTGCGCTCACCTACGAGCTTGGACAGACGGACGTTACCTTCGGCCTTTATGCCGCGATTTGTGTAAGACGTCGGCTCCTTGACCTCATACGCCGTGAGAGTGCCGCAGACCGTGGGCTTACATCGTCCTGTGATATGGATACTATCGCTGTCCCCGACGGTATTATAGCACCGCTTATCAGACGGGAGGAGAGGGAAACCTTGCGCTCGGAGGCGAGGCGTCTTTTGTCCGATTATGAGTATCGGGTCTTCGAGCTTTGGCTACTCGGTGAGAGCGTATCTCGAACCGCTGATGCGGTCGGTACGGGTGTTAAGTCGGTAGAAAATGCGAGAGCGAGGATACTTAAAAAGCTCCGTGACGGTATGCGTTATGCGGAGGATTGATTAGTTTATATGCCCGTGTAGCTTAATGGAGAGCGGCGGAAACGAGGACGGCGGTTAAAACCCGCCCGTGGGCGAAATATTTATACCTATCAAGTGAGGAAAGAGGAAATCATGTACCAGGACGAGACATTGAAGTGCAGAGATTGTGGCAACGAGTTCGTGTTCACCGCAGGCGAGCAGGAGTTCTATGCATCCCGTGGCTTTGAGAATAAGCCCTCGAGATGTAAGGAGTGCCGTGCCGCTAAGAAGAATGCACAGAAGGGTGCGAGAGAAATGTTCGCTGCTGTTTGTGCAGAGTGCGGTAAGGAGTGCCAAGTGCCCTTCAAGCCCACCGAGGGTAAGCCTGTTTACTGTAGCGAGTGCTTCGCGGCTAAGAGAGAAGCAGAGAATTAAGCTTTTTTCGAATAAAAAACCTGTCGAATACGACAGGTTTTTTATTTTTTGAGAGAAAAGCACTGTACAAACGCCTTAAAATATGTTACAATATATCTGTATAATTGTAAATACATCACTTGGAGTAAGATATGTATAAAAATAAAAAGGACACGGGTGCATCCCGTCCCCGCCGCGATTTTGGCAGGAAGGAAAGGAACGATGCCCGCGATGCGGTAACAGCCGAAAAAAACGGGAATATGATAGTTGGCAGAAATGCCGTACGAGAGCTCCTTTCGGGCGAATGCGACGTTGAGAAGATATACATAACCGACGGCGAGCGCGAGGGCTCGATAAAGCTGCTTATAGGTATGGCGCGTGAGCGCGGAATACCCCTTATAGAGTGCGACAGGACGAAGCTGGACGCTATGTCCGGGGGCGAGAGGCACCAGGGCATTATAGCTATTGCATCAGAGATGAACTATTACACCCTGGACGACATAATAAATTATGCTGCCGAGAGGGGAGAGAGCCCTCTTGTTGCGGTCTGTGACGGAATTGAGGACCCGCATAACCTCGGCGCAATAATACGCTCTGCGGAGTGCCTCGGCTTCCACGGTGTTATTATTCCGAAAAGGCGCGCAGTAGGACTTACCGCCACGGTTGCGAAGGCGTCGGCGGGAGCGCTTATGCATATGCGTATCGCGAAGGTCACTAACCTTGCGTCGACGCTCGACGAGCTGAAGGAGCGGGGCTTTTGGGTTTATGCCGCGGATATGGACGGCGATGCCTACTACAATACCGATTTTAGCGGTGCCGCCGCGCTCGTGCTCGGCAGCGAGGGCTTCGGTATTTCAAGATTGGTAAAGGAAAAATGCGACCTCACCGTGTCAATACCAATGTTCGGTCAGGTCAATTCTATGAACGTATCCTGCGCCGCCTCGGTGCTCTTTGCAGAGGTAGCGAGGCAAAGATGCGTTAAGGGAGGTGTATAGCTTTGAGCGGAGATAACGGAAGCGAGAAAAGGACCGCGCTGGAGTTTGAAACGGTTACGGCTGCCGGGCTTGTCTTTGAAGCCGAGACCGCAGCTCCGCCCGAGCAGCTCCCCGAGGATACGCTCCCCGAAGCGGCAAAGTCGGAAGCGGTGGCAACGGACGGCGACGAGTTCTCTCTGCCCGAAAGCTTCTCGGTGAACGAGAAATACTCGAGCGAGAGCTTTATAGAGGACCCTCTGCGGATACGGACAACCTATGTTCCAAGATTTACCGAGGCGTCGGAGCGCTACCGTATGGCGAACAGGCCGCAGGCTGAGAAGCCGATACAGGTCGAAAAGAACGAAGGCCCCGCCCCTGAATGCGAGCTTGACCCCACCGCCGAGCTTGACGAGGAGCGTAAGGTCGAGAAGGTGGTTGTGAGCGCTAATACAGGTGTCTCCGACACCTTTTCCGATGAAAGTATAAAGATATATAAGTTTGAAACCGACGAGGAGGCACCTCCGCCCAAAATCCCCGAGGCGAGCGATGTGCCCGTAAAGCAGCCTGAAGCAGCTGCGCCGCAGGCTGTCTCCGAAAATACGGAGTCGGAGGAGCTGTCAGCGGATGAGGAGCACTCCGATGCCGCGGAAAAAGAGATGAGGGAGGAAGCTGTTATCCTTCCGTCGCCCGTGCGTAAATATGCGGAGGGCGAAGAGCCGAAGGGCTCGCGCGAGGCCGTGCGCCGCTCGAAAAACAAGCTCTTCCCGGAGTACACCGCGCGCTCGGAGCGCGATAGCTTTAAGGATAGATTTCTCGATGCTATAATGTCTGTGAGAGTAAGGCTTGCCGCGATAGCTCTGGTAATTTTGTCCCTAGTTGCGGCAGAGATAGTATTCTCAAACCTCTCGCCCTACGATATGGGCGGATTTCTTGCGGGCTCGGGAGCTCTTGTCGACCTCTTGTTCTCGACGGCGCTTTTTGCGCTTGCCCTGCCGGAGCTTGTCAGAGCCGTTCGGTATCTTGCCGCGAAAACCGTCACACCCGAGCTTATGCTCCCTCTGTCGTATTTAATAATTCTCGGCTTCTCGCTTACCGCCGCCTTCGGCGGAGAGGTCGGCGTAAGATATATGCATTTCAGCTTGCCCTTCTCACTGCAGGTTGCCTTTTCCGTGCTCGCCGCTTATTTTAGGCTCGACGGAGAGTTCTTAAGCTTTAAAATGATATCCACGGGTAAGCCTATGTGGGTTCTTGATAAAAGGTTTACAAGAACGCTCGATAAGGAGAACATAGCTCTTGACGGCGCTGTTGACGAGTACAGCTCGAAGCTTGCGCGTGTCTTCCGCACGTCGTTCGTTTCCGACTATACGTCGAATATATCAAAAATACGCGAGAACGGCCAGAACGTGCTCACCGTACTCGGCATAAGCCTCGGAGCTTCGCTTGTAACGGGGACTATCGCCCTCTTCTTGACCGATAGCACGGCGCGCTTCGCTGCGGCGTTTGAGACCTTCTCGGTGGTCTTCTTCTTTGCCGTCCCCGCCTTCTCGCTCCTCGTTCATAAGCTTCCGCTTAACCGCCTCCTCCGTATGGCGAAGGCGAGTGAGCATACCTTCGTCGGCGAGGGTGCGGTGCTCGATACCGCCGAGGTCGATGTTATAGCTTACGACGATACCGAAATATTCGGGGAAGAGGATGTTTCTATACGAAAGGTGCACCTTTACGGTAAGGTTTATAATACAGCGAAGGCTATGCAGGAGATGTATTCGCTCTTTGCCGTGGTCGGTGGACCGCTTGCCCGTGTATTTTCGGAGTCCCTTGACAGAAAGTGTGAGCCTGCCGAGTCCGTTACTCTGTTCGACGACGGAATAGTAGGATATTTCGAGGGGCATAAGGTTATGGCGGGCAGTGAGGAGTTTATGCTCCGCAATAACGTGAAGATACCCGAGGACGACTACAAAACGAAGCCCGAGGCTACCGATACCACGAGAGTTATGTACGGCGCCGAGGATGGAGAGGTATACGTAAAGTTTTTTATAAGATATTCCTTTATGGAAGAGTTCTCAATGCTCTTGCCTGACCTTCGGCGTGAGCACATAGTTCCTCTCGTCTATACGCGAGACCCTAATATCGATGCGGATATGCTCCGCGTTCTCACGCTCGGAGAGGACGTTATAAGAGTCCTGAAGGAAAAGGAGCTGCCCGCTCCCGACGAGGTCTTCGCGCATATCAGCTCGGGCGCAGTATCTCTCGGTGAGAAATTCAGCGTTCCCGAAATGCTCCTTACAGCCAGAGCGTACAGAGCACGCATAATTGGAGCCTCGATTGGAGAGCTTATGATTATGATGAGCGGCGCCGCTATGGCCTCTGTCCTCTCGCTTGTGCTTATGGGAAGGATTTCGAGCGTTCCCGCATTCGTGCCCGCGCTTTGGCAGCTTTTGCCCGGTGTGGCTCTCTACGTGCGCTCGCGTATGAGCTTTAAGCTCCCTAAAAAAGATAAGGAAAAATGAAATGTTAAATAAAAAAGAAATGTCCTCGGTGCTGAAAAGCGTAGAAAAGCCGGGACGTTACATAGGCGGAGAATATAACCGCGTGGTGAAGGACAAGAAGAGCGTAAGGTGTCGCTTTGCCTTCTGCTTTCCCGACACTTACGAAATAGGTATGTCCAACCTCGGCGTCAGAATACTCTATGACGTTCTGAACCGCGAAGGGGGGGTATGGTGCGAGCGCGTATATGCACCGTGGGAGGATATGAAGGCGAAAATGGAAGAGTATTCCATTCCTCTTTCCGCCGTTGAAAGCGGCGACCCACTCTCCGACTTTGATATGATAGCCTTCTCACTGCAATACGAGCTTTGCTATACAACTGCTCTTATGATGCTGAGGCTCGGCGGCTTCCCTATATGGGCGCGCGAGCGCGGCGAGGATGCGCCCATCATCATAGGCGGCGGCCCCTGCGTTTATAACTCGGAGCCCGTAGCAGAGTTCTTCGACCTTATGAATATAGGCGAGGGCGAGGAGGTGCTCCCCGAAATATGCCGTCTGTATATGGAAATGAAGGAAAAGGGCACCTATACGAAATCTGCCTTTCTCCGCGCCGCATCGCATATAGAGGGTGTTTATATCCCCTCTCTCTACGACGTGTCTTACAATGATGACGGAACTATCAAGGAGTATAAGCCCCTTTACCCCGACGTGCCGAAAAAAATAAAGAAGCGTATAATAGAGGACCTTGATAAGGCTCCCTATCCCGACAAGCTTATTATGCCTTACGTCGAAACCGTTCACGACAGAATAGTCCTCGAGGTCTACCGCGGCTGCATAAGGGGCTGCCGCTTCTGTCAGGCAGGTATGGTCTACCGCCCCATAAGGGAAAAGTCACCCGAAACTCTCTGTAAAAACGCGAAATGCCTCTATGAAAATACGGGCTATGACGAAATATCCCTGATATCGCTCTCGATAAGCGACTACTCACAGCTCCGAGAGCTCACCGACGGACTCCTTTCCTGGACGGATGACGCGCACGTTAGCCTCTCTTTGCCTTCCTTGCGTATAGACAGCTTCTCCGAGGAGCTGATGCAGAAGGTATCGAGCGTGCGAACGGGAGGACTCACCTTTGCCCCCGAGGCAGGGACGCAGAGGCTTCGCGACGTTATAAACAAAAACGTTACGGAGGAAGACCTGATGCGCGCCGTAGGTATAGCCTTCCGCGGAGGTAAGAGCAGTGTGAAGCTCTATTTTATGAACGGCCTTCCAACCGAAACCCTCGAGGATATAGAGGGAATAGCGAAGCTCGCCTCCGACGTAGTTCATAAGTATTACGAAATGCCGAAGTCCGAGCGCCCGAGGGGGGTCAGCGTTACTATAAGCGTTGCTTGCTTCGTGCCGAAGCCCTTTACACCCTTCCAGTGGGAACGGCAGGACAGCCTCGAGTCGCTCGAGCAGAAGCAGGAGCACCTTCGCTCTCATATAACCGATAGGAAAATAAGGTATACCTATCACGATGCGAGAGTGTCGTTCATAGAGGCTGTCTTTGCACGCGGCGACCGTAGGCTCGCACCCGCCATAGCCCTTGCCGTGGAGGAGGGAGCTATGTTTGATGCGTGGGACGAATACTTTGACTTTGAGCGCTGGCTGGACGTGTTCCGCCGAACCGGCGTCGACCCCGATTTTTATACCACCCGCGGCTTTGCTACCGACGAGGTGCTTCCGTGGGATATCATAGACTGCGGTGTTACGAAGGAATTTTTGCTCCGCGAGCGCGCCCGTGCCTATGAGGGAAAGACAACTCCGTCCTGCGCCGAGCATTGTAACGGCTGCGGCGCGAATAAGCTTGGAGGTAAGAACAAATGGTGCAGCTGACCCCGAATAAGCCTTACCTCACTATGCGACTCAAGTTTAAAAAGGTAGGAAGTCTTCAGTATATCTCTCACCTCGACCTTGTGCGTACTATGCATAAGATAATAGTAAGGGCAGGCCTTCCGCTCTGGTATACCGAGGGCTTTAATCCGAAACCGAAGATGGTCTTCGCAGCTCCGCTCTCCATAGGAACGGAAAGTGTGTGTGAGTTTATGGATATAAGACTCGTTGACGATATTTCGCCGTCAGAGGTTAAGGAACGTCTTAACCGTAATATGACCGATGAGATGCAGGTGCTCGATGCTTATTATACGGACGAGAAGCTCACGGCACTAAAATGGCTAGATTATTCTATTGAGATAAAAACCGAAGGTGTGACCTATGAGCTCGCCGCCGAGTGTGAGAAGCTCCTTCGCTCGGGCCGCGTCGTGGTAAAGAAGAAGGGAAAGCCGCACGATGAGCCGAGAACTGCCGATATTGCTCCGCTTATTAAGGAAGCGAAGGCGCATATATCTGACGGACTTCTTTGCATCGGCTGCACACTCTCTGCCGATGCCTCTAGCTTCTTAAATCCCGAGTACGTCATTTCCGCCTTAAGGGAGGGGTGCGGAATACTCTCCGCCCCTGATATAACGAAGGAATATTACTCCATTATGCGCCTCGTCGCACGCCGTGCAGATATGTCAGACTTCGGCGAGCATTAAAAAATAGCTCCCGGCCCGAAGCCGGAAAGCCGCCTCTCGTGCTCTAAATAGCAGAGTAGGCGGCTTTTTGCCGCCTCGGCCTCGTCGTCGCTCCCACATTCGGCGAAGGCTATCAGTTCTGTAAAAGAATAGCGTATTTCCGTAAGCTCGAGGTCTCCGATGGAGAGGGAGAGATAGTTTTCCATATCTAGAAACCTCGCTTCAATCTCCTTGTAGTCCGAAACATCGGTGGCCGAATGCAGCGCTTCCTCAAGCTCGGCGAGCTTCATAGCAGATATTCCCGAGCCAATAAAAACGACAGCGCTTACCGCGAGTATCGCGAGCCCCGAGAAAAGTATGCTCTTCATTTTTTCGTTTCCTTCCTTATTATATTTACAGTGCCGTCGTCCTTCGCAGTCATAAGGAAGACGGCCTCTCTTTTTACACCTTCCTTTTCGAGCTGTCTATGAAGCCACTCCTCGTTGTAGCCGAGCCGCGAAAGCGTTTCCGTGTCCACCACCGTGTCCACTATAATACAGTGCGCATATTTGTCCTTGTCTCCTCTCTCAATGAGTGAGAGCTTTCCGTTTTGCTCGAGAATGCCGTAGTAAACGTCGTCGAGAGAGCCTATCCCCTGTATTCTCATCTCGGTTATCACCTCGTTTATGGATATCCTGTTTCTCGTAAGAGCATCCTCGATAAGGCGGCCGCGGTATATAATGTATACAGGTACTCCTTCGACAACGCGCTTGAGTCCGTGCCACTTGTTTTTGAGAGCTGAAATGAATATCTCCAGGCAGGATATAAATAATATAGGAATGACGGCTGCAGTGAGAGGAATGTCGTTGTCTCCGATGGGGATTGACGCTATTTCGGATATTAAAAGCGTCGCTACCAGCTCCTGTACCTCGAGCTCTCCTATCTGTCTTTTGCCCATTATTTTCAGCAATAATGATAATAAAAGATATATAATTATGGTTCTTATGAATATAGAAGCCAAATAAAACACCCCCTAAATTTAGTTATTTTAACAAAAATCGTGAATAATACCGAAAACTTAAAAAAATCTGAAAAAAAGTCTTGACAATTAAAAATGTTTGTAGTATAATAGTCAGGCGAGCCAAAAAAGGCGGCGCAAAACTTGCTCATTGAAAATTGAACAACACGAATTCTGAGCACTGAAAAGTGCGCAAGATCTCGTTAAAACACTTTGAAAGAAAAAGATAACTCAAGAAGTAAGAAGAAGCTAGAAACAATAGCTCTAGAAAAGATGTT
>JAFTKH010000026.1 GCA_017453365.1 Clostridia bacterium | reverse complement strand
CACAGTGGACGGAATACTCAATGTATCGTCAGCAATGTCTATAGTACCCCCCTTCACAAGAACCCTTCCGCTCATTGTGGCGAGGTTCTCGGTTGTGAAATCTTCGGGCTTCGTGATAACGTAGTCCCACTCCTCTTTTTCCTCGAGGACGGCTATATCTGTCTTTGTGCCTTCAACCTCACTGTCAAGACCACCTATTTGCATACTAAGTAGGTTTATGCCACTCTCTGCATTAGCGAGCCGCTGCAAATATTCGCCGAAGTCACCGCCGAGCGGGTCCCACATTGAGCCGCCCCACGCGAAGTTAGTGCCTGCAGGGTAAACGACACCATTTTCCTCGTTTGTATATTCCTCCACGACGTTATAAACGTCGCCAACACTTAAATTTGCGGTGGGCAAATCGGTATATTTGGAAACGGATCCTCTATAACGATAAATTTTAGAAGTATAGTTCTTAAGAAAAGCGAGATTAACTGCATCGAGATCATCAACGGGTTCATTGCCTAATGAAACTCGGCCATCTCCCCACACCACAAGACCGTTCTTTCGTTTGGCTTGCGTGCCTACTCCAACGATATACACGGCCCCAGAGGTATCTCCGCTCCGTTTAGCACCGGGAAGAATTTCATTGTACCTGCCGAATAATGTTTGTTCTCGATTGGCACTAACAAGATTTCCTTCTTCATCGTATTCAGGGGAAGCGCTTTGAAGTTGCAGACCCACAGATATACTGTAATCACTATGAGCCCCCGCACCTCGGCCTAAAGATATTCCGTATTGAGCATCCGAAACTGCGTCTTCACCGATTGATAAAGTGTTAGGTTTACTAGCAGTCCCTCCCAAAAGAGCAATACTGTGCCGTCCGCTGGCATCACTGCCGGTCTGTTGTACTGAATTATTTCCAGTTCCTTTTTCTAGCGGAATTATCAAATCATCTACGTAACATTTAGGAACTATATCAAACGGATTTATAGGTCTTGCACCCACTTTAGCTCTGCCATCTTCATACACCACAAAGGCGTTACTTCGAAGAACGACCTCTAACGTATCTTCATCTATAACACCGTTGCCTACTACAAAAAGTGCTAGGGGCTCCGATTGAGATGCTCTGCCTACGATGCATTCATCCTCATTCTCTGTAGGGTAGTTTTGGGTACCAAATAACGTGCCGCCTCTATGATACGATTTATTGCCAAAACCTCCGACTGTACTGAAAGGAGCGGTAATAAAAATTACGCCGTTGGAGCCGGTGAGAAACGCCTGAGCCCCCCAGTTGGTGCCGGAATGTGCAAGAGTATAATTTCTATCTCCTAACCCTTTGCTGTTTTGACCCGCTACAAAACAGCCGTAGCCGGCTACATTATCCCTACCGAAAAGAATACATAAATCACCAATGCCTAAAAGATTACGTCCGGCACCAAATCCAAATCTTCCCGCGATGCGAGTGCCGTCAGTTCCAAAGGCGGTAACGTCTTCGGACACAATAATATGCCCTAATTCACACTTTTTGGGTACAGAAAAGCTGTACCTATCAATGTAAACATCATTCTGCTTTACGATTCTTTCGGACAAATGGTCAAGTTCCGTGCCGGAAGCGAACGTAATTACGTTTTTTTCTATGGCGGTAATAGTTCCCATATTATCGTAGTCAGTACTGCGTGTTTTTAGAGTAAAGATATCACCTACCGAGTAAGGAAGCGTAATGTTTTCTATCAAAGAAGTAATTACATCGTTACTAAATCCTTCGGTAGTAAAAAGAATGTTAGCAAGATTGTTTTCATCGTAAGTAATTTCATTTTCGGTAAGATAAATTTTGTGATTGGCAAGATCAATTGCCTTATATCTGTATCCTAGGCATCCGGCGATTGCGCTATTAAACGCTACAGATCTATCTCCTATTGATTTTGCATTTGTGTCACTTTGCTGCACGGAGTGCACGCCCGTTCCTTTGCGAACTACGTTGATTTTTTCAAGTATAGCAGATAGCTCGTTTCCGTCAGAGTCTTTTATGAGCTTCAATAGCTCACCGTTTTTGATAGAGGCCACAAGCTCGGCAAGATTTGTTACATTGTCAGAGAGAATTACAGGAATTTCTTGGGAAAAATTTTTTGATTGAAGCGCGGCAAGCAGGTCATTAAAGCGCTTTACCAAGAGCTCGGGCAGTTTATCAAAACATCCCTTTAACTCGGTTGCGGAGATCCCCTTGCCGTATATCGTTGTTCTGTTCGGAGTGTTTGAAAGGGAAGATACGCGACCGGACTTTACTTGTTCGTCGCTGATTTTCTTTAGTTCTTTTAAACTCATTGTTTTTCTCCTTTATATTTTCCGGCGACGGTATATTGAAACGTGATGTTCAGAAGAGAGAAAGGCTTCATAACCTCGTCGGAATATATGTAATATTGTTTTTCGACCCACCGTTTTTCTTTTTCTTTCACCGAGAATAGCGTTTGGTCTGTAGTAGAGAAGGAAAGGTCAGAAAAGTTTAAGTCCTCGAAGGTGAATGAAGAGGAGTTAATACGGTCGATTTGGCGGTAGGGGTCGTTATTCGTTCTGACCTTAATTTTAGCAGCGGTCGACTGGAATCCCTTCGTCTTTATGACCGTAGTTTTCTTCACAGTATTTTTTGTGAAATTAGGAATGCCGCAGTTATCCATTTTAGTAGCAACACCGCACTTGATAATCCTTCCGTCGAAGGTGTAGTATCTGGTAGGTATCTCGCCGTATTCGTTACGCTTGTCAAAATTGAAGGAGCATATATAGCCGTTTGCTGTACCGAAGAAAAGATTCCCGTCGCAAATGTGAAGGGTTGTAGCAGGTACGAACGTGCCGCCTGTTTGGTATCCTGCATCTTCGAGCAATGCCATTTTTCCGTCACCGATATATGCACAGTACACACTTTCGCCGTAAGCAGCACCGCTGAATCCGCAAGTGTATATTTCACTTCTTGGAGAAAGTTTTGCAACCGATCCGCGCAAGTCCTCATACTTCTCGGTAATTTCGTTATAGACTCTGTCTGCTACGACAAGCTCATAGGTGTTTTGGTCATCTCCACCGGCAGGACCGTACCCTTGTACGTAAACACCGATACCTTTTATATTTCCACTCTCGTCCGTAGTGGTCAGAGCATCGGGTAGGGAATCCGCATATCTAAATGCTTCATACTGCCCGTCCCATATTCCGATATCTTCAATGTAATACCACTCATATTGCACAACTCCCGTAGAGTGTGTGTAGCTCTGTCTTGAGTCCGCGAGAAATATCTTTCCGTCGACGAGGAGCACTAAATAGCCGTTCCATTCGGCAAGCTCTGATTTTTCAAGGTTAAGTGCCCTCAACTTGGCATCTATGAGGGAAGAACGGTGCTCTATCTTCCTCTCACTATGAAGAGAAAGTGCTCCTATACCCTCGACGCCGAGCTTCGATATAAAGACGGGGTCGTCAAGAAAATTTGTGCAGGCGCCAAGGCAGCCGATGCTATGAACTCCTCTTTGACTCGGGTATATTGTCGGGGTGATAAAGGAGCCTGTCTCCTGGCGTGCGTGATAATACACAACACCGTTTTTTTCGTCGTCACATTTTAGCACTGCAAGATAGTTTCCGACGACTATCATTCCTGTTATCGGAGCTGCAGCATCCCCGTCTTCCATATAGTTGTAACAGCCAAAATATGACGGGTCTATATATCCGTCGCTGTTATATCCGCACCAATAAAGGTGGTTGGGATATAAAGGGTTTCCCGACAGGAAGATTCTTCCGTCAAATTCTGTAGCAAGAGTGCAGTGGGTTATTGCCTCGGAACCAATGCCAAGGCCTGTTAGCCAGGGAACGGTAACCTCGATACCTGCGTATCCCACTTCATATCCCGCATTTTCTGGTGAAGCGGGGGCTTCTGAAAACTCTATATATTCGTTTGTAACATCTTTTATGAGGCCTTCGTTGTAGCGAGAATCTTTGTTGTATACTATCGCGAACACGCTAGAAGTGTCATAGACCTTCTTGGGAAAATAGAATTTTGTAGTAGTTCCGTCTGCGACGAAGGTGAATTTTGCTTGATTTGAGAGCAGGTTCGCCTGCTCATATTTGCAGGCGGCTATTTCTTCCTTTGTCATTCCGGGTGCTATTCCTGCATAAATAGTGGGGATGTATGCATTCTCTGTGACTTTCTGGCCGGTTGCGCCCAAGCAATAATAATTTTTTCCGTCCAAAAGATATAAACATCCGCGCATATTAAACGAGACACTTTTTTGAGGATTTACTCCTTCAATTGTTTTCCACGTGTTTATATACTTGGTGTTATCATTGGAAATATAAATGCCGTTAATCGAGTCGCCATGCTTGCCACTGTAATCTTCCGATTCCAAGTCTAACTCGTCGGTAAGTGACAGAGAAAGTTGATAAAGCTTATCTCCTGCGTGTATCCACCAGAACTTGTTCTCAAAAGGAGTATAGACGGCTTCTCCGTCACCCGTGGTATCGCGGATACATCCATTATTCGACCACTTATGAATACCGTATATAGGACTTCCGTCGGTAACGTAAAAGCGGCGCCTGAATCCGGGTATGGTTTCAACCGCCGCTCCTTGTCCGGATTGGTAATCCTTGTACATATTTACAGCATAAGCAAATCTCGAGTCATGGACGGTTGCGTGGTCGCTTGAAAAGTCAACCCCGCGGAAATCTCCGTAGCTCCTGTTGTAGGCGCTTCGGCTTGTTAATAGATTTTTGCTTTTTGCCATATTATCACCATCCGTTAATATTTATTACCTCGCTCGGGGTACAGTCGCGCCGTGCCGCATTCAGCTCGGATGCGCGTTCGTTGTAGAGAGTTTTATAGTACATAGCGCGCTCCGGCTCGTCCTCAAGCCACATATACGAGGCTACGAGAAGGGGAAGGAGTGTGCAAAGCTCTTCGTCGAGGTCGAGCTCGCTCTCGTTGTTGGCAGGGGCGTCTTCGTAAATGACGGGAGAGGGCTTGTGCTTGTAAGCCACTCTGTAGCTCCCGGGCTTGTCATAAGCGAGAAGCAGGAAATCGCCCTCTATCTGATAGCTACCCGTTAGCTTTGCATATTTATCATGCTCAACTACGGGCGGTGAAGAAAAGCCTAAAAAATCGCCCGCAAGCTGTGATATATCATAGCTGACGTAGGGCTTAAATGGAGGGATGGCATCACTGTCTGCGCCGAGCAACGCACCGTACATAGCAACGTTACGCAGAGTGTAGACGTAATTGCTGACGAAGCGTAAGCGTATAACGCCTTCTGCATCTGCCGGCAGAAGCGCCCTGTACATTCCGTACGTGCCGAGCGAAAAAAACGAAATGCTGTCGAGTATGTTCCCCGAAGAATCTTCGACGTAGGCTATGCCTTCTCCCTTAACCTCAAAATATACGGCTTTCGCCCCCTCTGCAACGTAGCAAACCTCGCCCGTGCACAGAGTTGCCTCGAAGGTTGGGTTTGCTACCAAATTTGCAAGAGGGAAATGAGCTATGTCGAGATAAGAGATGCGCGGGCGTAAGAGGTTGACCTGATAGAGCGCCCTGTTTACGGAAAAGATAAATCTTTCGTCATTTTCGAGAATCTCCTCGAAGCCAAGCTGTGAGACCTGCTCATAAAGCTCCGATACTCTCATAGCTCATTCACCTTACATGAGAGCGGTAGAGCCGTCTGTAGCCTTATCCGCAGCTATGACCATAGAGGTGTGCTTCCAGGAATAGTGGCCTACACCCATTCTTGCACGTCCGGTCCAGATGTAGTTTCCGGTATGACGGTCAACCCAGTTGGAGACGGTGAGGGGAACGCGGTCGTAGAACACAGAGCCGTTGAGGTTCTTGTTTGCCTCGGAGGACATCAGGATAAAACGGTCATCTGCCGCAACCCAGTCGGTGAGAACGACGATACCCCAGTTACCGTACTGAATATTGATGTCATTCTTATTGCTTCCTGCTTCGCGCTCCGAGCCGCATACCTTCTTAACCATAGCTTCGAGGCCTGCACGGTTGCCGGGAATGACGATAAGGTCGGGAACGTAGCCGAGAACCTCTCCGTCCTCGTCCCAGAAGTTACGCATAGCGTTCGCCGCACGGTTGAGAGTGTTCTCGAGAGCTGCGGTGTCTGCTATAGCGGAGTGGAAGAGGTTGGACTGTGTCTTTCCCGCCATCTTGTCGGTTGAGAAGGTGTGAGCGCCGTGGAAAAGGGGCTTGTTATCCGGAGACGTGATATCGAAGGTACCGTTGGCAAAATTCATCGTTGCCGCAGTACCGGAGTAGAGAGCCTTTGCCGCGAGCTTGTTACGGGTCTTCTCATAGGCGCGGGCAAATGCTGCCGCCCTGCGCTTCGCCTCGGTGGCTATACCGTACTTCGCATCCTCCATCATCTCTGCAGTTATGGTGAATTCCTTCATAAACTGCGAGTGATAGATAGTCTTTCTGTAGGTATTGCCTATAGAGTCGTTTTCCGCGCCCTGTCCTTCCTCGGTTACCTTGAAGACGTCGAAGTTAGACTCGCCTATAGCAGTCTCGCTGTAGCGCGTGGACTTCTCGACGTTGAAAAGCTTCGGGACTATAGCGTGGTTTTTGCGGTAGAGGTCAGACTCCGAGGAAATGACCATTTTTATTGGGTGCTCGTACTTGCCTATAACGGGGTCGAGCGAGCTGTCGGATTTTGCATAGATTATGTTTCCCATTCTTTTTTATCCTCCTTTAGGAAAATCTAACCCTTACGACGTCGCCTGCAAGCGTAGCGCCGAGGGTGGAAATAATTGTTGCGACACCGGTATCGGATGCCGCGCCGGCCACCTTAAGACCGCCGACAAGCGCAACCTTTGCGCCGGGAACGAGAGATGTCGGAGCTGCGTTAAGCTCCACGTCGAGCACCCAGTCGGGTGTAACTCTGCCTACTGCTACCTTCGCGCCTGCATCAGCGCCGGAGAGCGCTATATAGGTAGGCTTTGCAGTGCCGCAGTTGACAAGCTTGCCGGACGAGAGAATAAGACCCTCGCCGCAAACGACCGCCGCAGTTCCGACGGTCAGATATTCGGGCTCGGGAACGTTGATTCTCGACCCCTCGATTTTAACGAGTTTGAACATTGTTTTTTCTCCTTATAAAGTTTCTTTGTATAGCTTGATAATTTCTTTGTCGGATTTCCCGGGGAACAGCTCTCTTAAGCTCTCCATTTCGTCGCGCGAAATGTTGAGTGTTCTGCCGCTCGACCCTTTAGGCACTACGGAGCGCAGATGCTCTTTACCGCTTGTCTGTCTCTTTACCGACTGTGCCACGTTTTTACGCATTTCCTTACTGTGCGAAGCAGCATAGGCCTCCGATGCGGAAAGACCGAGCACACGCAGCTCTGCAAACCTCTTAAGGTTAGGAAGCTCGTGTATGCTGCCATAGTTGAGAGCCTCGGGATATTCAGCCTTCAGAGCTGCGAGGTCGTCAGCGTACTGCTTTTCGTCAGCTATTCGCTTTGCCTCGCGTGCCGCGACGTATTCCTCACGGGTTGTCCCGTCGGCTTCAGCCGCCATGCGCTCGAGGCCGTCGACCTCGTCCTCGGCTTCGATTCCGTATTTTGCGAGGGTCTCCCTCGCCTGCGCCTTAATACGAGAGATTTCGCGTTCAAGCTCGCCGTTGCGCGCACGAAGCTCGTCATTATCTGCTGTGGGCTCCTGCGCATCCTCGGCTCCACCTTCATTCGTTTCATCGGTGGTGGGCTCTTCCGCGTTGCTCTCGTCGCCGCTTTCCTCATCGTCGGGAATAACGACGTTACCTTCCTCGTCGTACTCGAGCTCGGAGTCTTCCTCTTCTGTGAAGTTTTTCTCTGCTTCGGTCAGCTCTTCCGAGTTCTCGACGGTCTCCTTGAGCTTCTCGGTCACTTCTTCGATTCTTTCGTTTTCGTCCATTATAGACTTCTCCTTGTGGTTTGATTTTTACTTGCCGTTTCTGAGGTCGGTGCCCTTTTTGACGGTGGATTTCGGGGAATCCGTATCAGGCTTCTTTGGGGGATTTATAATTCCCGCCTTGTTAGTGGCGTAAACGTTACCCTTTTTCATTACATCGTCCTCCTCTCTTTAGAATTAAAAAGAGATAGAGCCGTCGAACACCCCATATTTCGGGTATCTTTGGCTCTATCTCTCGGATTTGGCTCTGTTCTATTCTGTTTTAACCTTCCACATCCCACCGCACCGTTTGCACTTGAAGGAAAGTCCGTCGATTTTACTGTTCTTCAGCAAACCTACACGGTGGAGTGGCTCTTTACATTCGGGGCAGACTATTTTAGTCACCTCTCCCGGGGCAATTTTAGTTATCTTAAGCATTGGATATCTCCTTTTGCACTCATTATAACATAAAAGTTACCGCAAATGGTCCCCATTTTTCAGCTTTTTGGAGTGATAATTCTGCCGTTTTTGACCTCGAAGCCGCATTTTTCAGCGAGCTCCGCTTTTTCGGCACTTGTGAGTCCCGGCTGTGAAAGTATGTAGGAAAGAAGCATCTTTTTCGCCCGAATAGCTGTCATTCCGCCAAAATCACCGTCCTTGATGCTGTAGCCGCGCGAGGTGAAGTAAAGCATCCGCTCTCTGACGTCGAGCCCGGTTCGGTTGATTGCGGTGAGCATTTTTGCACGCTTGCTTCCCGAAACTGTCTCGCCATGTACGGTGATATCTGACGTAATATCTTTCGTAGAGAAGTATAGATTGTAGTAGTCCTCGTAGCTGATGCCCGCCTTTTTGAAGCTCTCTGCGGATTTGTATACACTTGCGCCGTATTTCTCGAGAGCTTTCTCCGCACCGAAGCATATCCGCGTTATCTCGGTGTATCTCATCTTCTCGCCCGCAGGGTCGGTCTCGTCGTATATGCCTTCTGTCGCACGTATAGCTTGCGCGAATGTGTCGAGGCTTGCCGTAGCGCTTCGATACGTCTCGTTAATGAGCGCTTGAATAACACGCGTTTGCTGTAGCTTCTCGTAGCTCGTGAGGTTGGATGTTTGTATCTTCACCCTCTCGTCGTACAGCTCGCTTATTGCACTTTTAACCGAATTAAGATATTTGAGCTTGTATTTTGCGGATATATCCCCCTCGGTCTTCGCATACATAGTTTCCTCGTAAATGTCGTAGAACTCCGAGGAGAGCTTGTTCTGCGTTACGGGGTCTACCGTAAAATTGGAGAATGCGGTGTCTAGGATTACGTTGCCGCTTACACCGTTCTCTACCTGCTGTGTGGTTAGAGGAAGAAAAAAGTCACCGATAACTCCCGAGTATTGGTCGAGCAGGTAATGTATCTTCTTCGGCGAGTAGTTAAACGTCTTTCCGAGAGCTATCGCTATAGAGCTCGTGCTCTCGTCGTATCTGTCGCGCGGCCGTACGTTATCGAACTCTTGACCCTCTATCTGTCCGCCGTACCAGGTAGTATTTGTGAAAAACTCAAAAAACGGTTGGAAAATAGTGCGCGAAAAGTTTTCGATAGGTGTGACATTCGACGAAATACTCTTTACGTAATCTGCCCAGTCTACCGACTCGCCCTTAACTGCCTGCGACGTGCGGTTGACAGCTCCTGCGAGCACCGCGGAAACGCGTCCCTTCGGCAGCTTGAAGAAGGTGTCTCCTATCTTGAGAAGGAAATAGGTTTCCTTATCGGAATCGCGAAGCTCCTCGTAGTCCTCGTCGTCCTCGTACATCAGCTGATTAAGCACCTGCGGAACGATGCCGAGAAGCATAGCCTTTATGGAGAGCACCGCGAATGCTTTTACCGCCTGTCTTGGGTGGCGGTAGTCGAACGCTTCTGAAAAATTCCGCACGATTTTGCTCATACCCTGTATTGCGGGGTTGAGGAAGGGAATTACCGTCCTGTTGAGCTCCTTTGCGGTTTTTCCCACACGGGCGAAGTTGGTTGTAACGTCAGCGGAATCGAGCAGGGCGCGGTTGACCGTATTGCCAGCTTCTACGGAGCTTATAAATTCAGCAAGACGGGGGAGCTGTTCGATAAACATATTTATAGTTTCCATCTTGCCAAATAGCGCTAGAATTTTGTTCTCTGATGCCGTGAAGCCCATTTTAGTAGGCTTGGCCTTAAAGCCTTTGTTATAGTCGAACACCGTCGAGGACAGTCCGCCCGCTTCTCGGTACATTCGCCACAGCTCGCCGTTCTTCGTGATTTCCACGACTGCGCGAGCGTAGTTTTTGACAAACTTTAGAGGGAATCTCGTGTTAATTCCTGCATCCTGTATATCCCTGATAGCGTTTCTTACAAGGAAGAAGGGATTTAGTGAGGTAACGAGGCGCTTAAACGTCTTGTTTGCGAACGCCATAGCTTCTATCGGCAGAGCTGCCATATCTACCTTCGGGTTCCAAGCATCGAAGCCTGCGAAGACCTCGGGAGCGACGGAGACTGTCAGCTGTTCACCGTTTCTGTACATTGTTATCTGATTTTGCTTTACAGGGACGGGTTTTCTCTCCTCTATCTGCTCGTTGACGGAATCGGCTGTTACCTTGCCGCCTGACTCCATTCCCTCAAGGTCGATAAACCTCACATCTCCGGAGCTCTCTGCCGCTTTTGCGAGGGACAGCGCGAGTCGGTTTACTTCAGCTGCGCGGATAACCTCTTCCGTCATGCGCGAGATAGACAGCTCGAGAGACTCAAGGTCGCGGAAGCTACCCTTCGCGGTTTTTACCGTCTGCTTTACTGCGAGATTATATTTTCCACCGATACCTGCCGTTCCCGAGGGAGCTTCGGCTCTCATAGTAGGGACGTAGTAGGGATATTTTTCCTTAAGCTCGTTGTAAAGCTCCTCGCTGATAAGACCGGCATCAAGGCGCTCCTTCTGAAGGTTGTCGAGGTAGCTGTAGACCTTCTCTGCATACTTCTTGAAATCGGGATAACGCCGGGAGAGCTCCTCTGCGTATAGTCGGCTTTCCTCTGCGGTATAGGCTATCTTCTCACCGTCCTTCTCGTAGCCAAAAATAGGCTTGTTTTCCTCGACCTTCATTTCCGAGATAGTCTTCTCGAGTGCTTTGCACGAGGCTGTGAGAGCCCTTTTCTCGGCATTCAGAGCCTTTCTCTTTTCGGTTAAGCTCTGCCGCTTGACAGTAGCATCTCTGCCGCTAACTCCATTGAGCGAAGCGATTTCCGCATTCAGTGCCTTTAGCTCCGCACTCTTGGCGATAAGCTCGTTCGTCATCCGCGATAGCTTTTCTTTTTCGGCATTGATTCTTTCAATAGACCTCTTATCAAGCGACATTCTGCTGATATTATGCCGGTGGAAGAGAAAGTCCTGGAAATCCACCCACACCTGTGTACCGAGCTTCTTAATAGGAGCTAAAATGTTGTAGAGACCGTCACCGACCTCGACGAGCTTACCGTTCCTTCTTATTGCCTGCTTGTCGGAGAGCATAGCCTGCGCGCGGTTTGAAGCGGCTCTGACGGCTTGAACGTCAGCATCGGCATCCTTG
>JAFTKH010000025.1 GCA_017453365.1 Clostridia bacterium | reverse complement strand
TGCTGTCAACAGCGACCCCACCTATACATTTATGGGCAGCACTGACGGTACGTCATATACGATAGGTGAGCAGCTTCTCGGTACTAATCAGTATACCTACTGTGTAACCGCGGTGGGTGCTGACGGACGTGAGAGTAGAAGACTGACGTGCACCGTGCCCCGCACGGACACACCTAAATCCGCGAGCGGATATTTCCTTGATTCTACAACGCTTCAGCTCATCATAACACCTGTCGCTACGGCAGAAAAATATGAGATATACAAAGTGGAGGAAGATGAAAGTCTGACACTGCTTAAAATCACAAACTACCCCTCTGCTGTAATTGTGGGTGTTAGTGCTACGGACAAATTCGCCGTAAAAGCTGTAAGAGACGGTCTTTACAGTGATGTTTGTCAAATAGAGATTAAGGAGTTGAGAACTGAGGCAGAAGACGTCGATAACGTCTTACTTAACAAGCACGCACAAAACGCCTCCAGTGTTGCGACCTCCTTTGTCACAGGAATGGCACCGGATATGGCATTTGACGGAAATATTGATACCAGAGTTGCGGTAAAGGACAGAGCGGGCGCGTTTATCCTTATCGTGGATCTTGGAGGCAGGTACAGTCTTGACGATCTCTTATTTAACGAGTGTAACTGGCTTGAATATACACGTAGCCCCGAGACAACGGTAGAGATTTCCTCAGATGGCGGATATAGCTGGGTGACGGTAATAGACGCTCAGCCCTTGAACTCCTCTGCATCGAATATCCGTAACACAGAGACCGTGTTTGAAAATCTCGGAGTCGAGGTTGCGACACATGTAAGATTTACCTTCAATAACAACTATTCCGATACCGAGATGGCCAGATGGACTGCCAGCTTCAATGAAATCGAGTGGTCCGGCCAGCTTTTGCCCGACTTGAAGGTCAGCAAGCTTATGGCGCAGTTGGAACTTGAAAAGGTAGATGCCCTCGACCTCTCCGAGTATGATGCATCAGCCGTAGCTCTTCTTAACGATGCGAAAGCGGAGCTCGTTGAGATATTCACACAGGAGTTCCCGAATGAGACTCTTCTTAAAAATGCAGTAACCAACCTTAACGAAGCGACATCTCGCTTGGTAATGCATAACGTAGCTCTCGGTAAACCTGTAACGACGTCGCCTACCGCGCATAGCGCCTACCCTGCAACAAACCTTGTGGATGGCATACGCGGTGATGCGGAAAATTGTGAAAGGCGATTTGCAGCCGGTAGCTCTTCGGACTCTACAGTCACAGTAGAGATAGATCTTCAGGGTTCATATTACATCAGCATAGTAAACGTCGTAGAGGTCTACGGTGGCCGTTGTGACAGCGTAATTATCTCGGTGAAGAACGGTGCAGACTCTGAGTGGAGCGAGGTCCTCAACGTGAGCGGCCAAGCTACGGGAACGGCTATTTCCGGCGTCAACCGTTGCTTCTTGAAGACTTATGAGTTCAGCGAGACCGAGGCAACCCACGTTAAGATGTCATTCACCAACGATGATGCTGCTGATAAAGCGAACCTCTATGAGATAGAAGTGATGGGAAAGAGTCTCTCAACCCAGACGTCTAACGTGGCACTTAACAAGCCTGCAACGGCGTCCCCGACCGCTCATAGCAGTATGCCCGCATCGCTCGTTACAGATGGCGACAGAGCCACTCGCTATGCCTCTACAGGCACGGGCTCTTCGGTAGCAACGGTGACTATCGACCTCGAGGGTACTTTCCTTGTAGACTCGGTGAACGTTATTGATTTCGCGAACAGAAATTCTCTCGACACAGCTAACAGAAGTGAGAACATAAAGATTGAGTTTCTTGTTGGTGATACTTGGTATACTATACTGGAACAGACGGATCAGCCCCTCGGCACTGTCGTCTCCGGTATAAACCATTCCAACCTGAGAACATACGATTTTGAAGCTCATCTTGCAGAAAAGGTAAGGATCACTTTTGAAAATACAGGAGAGAATTCCACAACAGACACTCCTTCGATTTTTGAGATTGAGGTTATGGGAGAGCCCTTCTCCAACCTCGATTAACAAAGCGACTCTCAATAACCTTCCAGATCGGGTGTTACCTTTTAGTCGGCAGAATGCCTGAGCATCTGATGTAAGAATAACAGGAATAATTGGCATACCGACAAAAACCAGAGCAAGAATAAAAGGGCATATGCCCTTTTATTCTTGCTCTTTTTTCTGCTCGTTTTCACTCTTTTTTTATTACTATTGACGGGGTAAAAACAAGTTGCTATAATTATAAACAAAGAATATTCTTAATGATCCGTTTTAGGTATGTGATCATAAAAGTATTCCATATTTTAAGGATATCAAAAAAAGGAGAAATCATTATGAAGCTCTGGTACGATAAGCCTGCATCGGATGACAGCATTAACGGTACACCTATTACGTATACAAATCACTCGACTAGCGGATGGGAGCACGAGGCTCTTCCTATCGGTAACGGTTATTTGGGTGCTGTCGTATTCGGTAGGACAGACACAGAGCGTATTCAGCTGACCGACAACACGCTCTTTTTCCCGGATACGGGGCTTACCAATTTGGCTGAAACATATATCTACTTCGATCACGACGAGGCGGACGTTCGGAACTATTACCGCGATCTTGTTCTTGACGATGCTATAGCGCACGTCAAGTATGACTGTAACGATGTTACGTATACCCGTGAATATTTCGCCTCTTACTCAGATCGGGTACTGGTGATTAATCTCGGTGCCGGGGGCACGTGTAACCTTAATTTTACCCTCTCGCCAAAAATCCCATTTCTTTCGTCGGAGTGTAGTATAGAAAAGGGGACAAAAGGATCAAAATATGCGCGCAGCGGTGCCGTAAGTGCAACCGCAGACGGCCGATATAACAATATTACTCTCTCTGGTATCCTCGGCGGTTACAACGTGAAGTATGAGGTGCAGTACCGCATAATTACGGACGGTACAGTTTTTGCCGTGAGAGGTGAAAAAGCATCGATAAGAGGAAACGACGATGATACGTGCTGTGATAGCCTGACCGTTTCCGGTGCGACGTACGCCACTGTTCTGGTGTCCTCGGGAACTAATCATCAGCTTGTACCTCAAGTATACAGCACTACGGTCTTCGAGGAAAAGCTAAAGGGACTCGAGGACCCGCATAAGAAGGTCACTGTCGCACTGAACAGTGCCGCGGATAAGACACTTTGCGAATTAAAAACCAACCATATAAACGATTACAAGTCTTATTTTGAACGTGTAGTCATAAACCTTGGCGGCTCTATGCCCTCGGTCACTACAGACGTGCTTTTAAGTCGGTATAATGATAAAACGGCTACAGACGGCGAGCGCCGTTATCTCGAAGAGCTCTTCTTCCAATACGGCCGTTATCTTCTGATCGCATCGTCGCGAAACGGAGGTGTTCCTGCCAACCTCAACGGCATTTGGAACCAGTATGAGAAGGGTGTGTGCGGAGTAGGATACTACCATAACATCAACGTTATGATGAACTACTGGCTCGCGTTTAATACCAATCTTGCTGAAACGTTTGAGCCATACGTTAATATGTATAAGGCTTACCTTGATCACTTACGGGTAACGTCCGGCGCTATGATAAAGCGTGATCACCCGGAGAAATACGATGAGGCCGGTGATAATGGCATTAATATCGGCTGCAGAGTTACTCCCTACAAGGTTGAGGCAAGCGACAGAGACAGCAGTGAGGGCTCTGCCTGCGGTCCTCTTATGGGTGAGGTGTTCTGGGACTACTACGCGTTTACACAGGATAGAAAAATTCTCGAAACAATAGTTTATCCATACATTTCCGAAACGTCGAAATATATGACCAAGATTATGGAGGAGTTCGAGGAATATCCCGGCCTTCTCTTGGCTCCCGTTGCAGGCTCTCCCGAGAACCACGTAGAGATAGTCACCAACGGTGCCGCATTCCCGCAGCAGATGGCGTACAGCAGCCATCTACACACCCTCGACGGTGCTAAGGCTCTCGGAATAAAAGACGATCCCCTTCTCGATACTATTGCTTATCAAATGCCGAAGCTTGACCCTGTGATGGTGGGACATTCCGGGCAGATGAAGGAGTTCCGCGAAGAGACGGTATACGGCGAGTACGGTGAATACAAGCATCGCCATATATCCCACCTGGTAGCACTCTATCCCGGTAGCTTTGTCAATAATTCGACGCCCGCCTGGCAGGATGCCGCAGCGGTTTCTCTTGATAGGCGTGGCGGAACTTGGGCACGTACAGGCTGGGGCGCGGCACATAGAATAAATGCGTTCGCGCGCCTCGGTGACGGCAACTCCGCATACGGTACGCTCGAGGTGCTCTTCTCCTGGCGCATTAACAAGAACCTTTGGGATACTCATCCCCCGTTCCAGATCGACGGAAATCTCGGCGCTACTGCTGGCATTGCCGAAATGCTGCTGCAAAGCCACGAGAACTGTATCGCCCCCTTAGCGGCTCTGCCCGATGCTTGGGCGAGCGGATCCTAC
>JAFTKH010000024.1 GCA_017453365.1 Clostridia bacterium | reverse complement strand
TTCGATGCACCGCGGAAGTGTGCGAGAAGCTTCTCGAAGAGCGTAGGCTCGTCCGAGAGCAGGGAAGAGATAAACTGCTCTCCTGCGAAGGTTTCACCGTACTCCGCGATTATCTCCTCGTCTATAAGCTGCTGCTTATTGCCGTAGGCGCTTGAATAACGCTCCTCAATGGCCTTTATATCCGCATCGGACATGGAGCTCTTTGCAAGCTCGAGGAGCCTTGTATAGACCTTCTTTGTGCTCTTAAGAGCGCCTGTCATACTCTTCGACGCATGGAGAAATTCGTGAACGAGAAGGGAAGCGTAATTTCTCGTTGACTCGGGATTGACGTATATCTTTCCCGTGCGCTCGCTGTAGAAGCCGTCTGCGTACCAGGTGACGGTCTTGCCGTTCTCGTCAAGCCCTGTTCTCTTACAGTACTCCTTGCCGATAACGATATCCACACCGGAGCGAGCGGAAACGCGGGCAAGAGAAAGTGCATCAGCCTCGGACATTCCTCTCGCTTTCGCCTGGCGGAGTATCTTTCTTATCATAGCGCGGTTAGGCTCGGAGAGCTTCTTATACTCCTCGACTTCCTTATTAGCAAGCCTGTCGAATTCTTCCGCTTCGAGCTGATATTTCGTCTTTTTGGTATTGTCGGAAGAATTTTCAGAAGTTTTTTCGGAAAAACTGTTGCTTTTTTCGGTAGTTTGGGGTATACTATTTATAGCGACATTGTCGTCAAGAGGCGTCTTGGACGTAGGCTGTGGGGAATTGTTTGATTCCACATTCAGCACTTGACCGTTGTCGCTATTTATTTTTCTTGCGCTTATAATGTGTATTTGCTTAGCTTGGCTGTCAGGAACGCACTCTATTACGATAAATTTTCCATCTCCTGTAGCCTTTTCAAGAATAATCTTGGGGGACCTAGAGCCATCTCTATTTTTGTAGTGTGTGCTGTAATCAATTTGACCGTTTTGAGTGCGAGCAATATAACCGGTATCAGCGTTGTTTATTGCCCACCCGAGGCGTGCCACGTCCTCTTTGTTTTGCATAGAGTGGTCCGAAGTTCCGTTTGCTCCGTGCTTTTCCTCGATATGCTTTATAGCACTACCGTCTATGTTTACGCTATATCCTTCGAGCGACATATCTATACCTAATTCAGCGGATAGAATGTTTTTTATGAGTGACTTATGTTTTTCGCTGACCGCTCCTAATGTATGCTTTCGTTTGGAAAAGGCATTTGGGTTTTGCATTGAGTCAATACTATCGATAAATGCTAATAAATCGTTGTCTATAGCAAACCTCTCTCCATCTTGCACAGCAGTCGCGTTACCGGAAACGGTATTTCCGTTATCAGATACAGTTCTTGCGTTATTGCCTATGTCACTTACGTTATCAGACAGCGCTGTTGCTGTGATATTCTCGCTCTCGTGCGCGTTCAGTCCTTCGTTTATAGTACGGAGGGCTTTATTTGTTTCTGTTCTTGTGAGGGTTTTAGAAACAAGGTTGTCCTTAAGGTCATAAATCGTGAAATTGTTATCGTTGTTCTCGATAGCTATATCCACCGCTTCGGTAGTATAGCGCAGAGTTTGACCGTTTGGGACCTTCACGGGTGTGGGGATAGTATCAGCTGTAGCTGCGAGTGTTTTAGCGCTTGTGAGCTCGGTAAAATTTTATGCTTCAAGCCGGTATCTCGTCTTTTTTTCGCTGCCAGAAGAATTTTCAGAAGTTTTTTCAGAAAAACTGTTGCTTTTGTCGGCAGTTTGGGGTATATTACTGTTAGAAAGCGTTTTTCCAAGGGGCTTTGACCCCACTACGGCTAATATTTTAGCTGACGGAGAAACGCTTTTTGTTATTCTAAACAAACTTTTCTTTACATTCTTTAAAGTACGTCGAGATATCACATTCGCTGACTACAAAATCTATATCGTTGAGTGTACAGAGCGTGTTAAGGCAGGGGACGGCAATCTTTTTCGAGTCGAGCATCAGCACGCTGTGATTTGAGCTTTCGAGCATAGCTCTCCGCACGGCATTCTCCGCGACTGCGTTATCGGTCAGCTCGCCCGAGGGGGTGAGCGTTCTTACGGAGAAGAAGCACAGGTCGGCGTGGAAGGAGCGGATGAAGCTCTCGGCGTAGGCGCCTACGTAGGCGTAGCTCTCGGGGGCGAGCTCTCCGCCCGTGACGAAGGTCTTCACAGAGGTGTCGCCGAGGATAAGAGCGGCCTTTGCGCTGTTCGTTATGACGGTAAGCTGCTTTCCCTCCGGGAGAAGACGCAGAAGCGCCAGCGCCGATGACGACGCGTCGGTCATTATGACACTGCCCTCCTTTATAAGCTCGAGGCATTTGCGCGCTATGGTAAGCTTCGCGTCCGAGTGCTCCCGCTCTCGGTATGAGAGTGGGAGATTTTCACCCGGCTCACCCTTGTATATCGCACCGCCGTGCGTTCTTATAACCATTCCGAGCTCCGAGAGCACGGCAAGCGCGCGCCTGACGGTCGGCTCGCTGACGTAAAGCTCGCGGCATATCTCGCCGACGGTTACCTCCCGCCGCTCACGCAAAAAATCAAGTATTCTCGTTTCTCTGTCGCGCAGGTTCATTCGCTTTTCCTCTCTTTCGTTCACGCGGCGCGTGAAAGCTGTCATTGTGTGAGCGGAACGCTCAAGCACTATGCAATTTATTGACAAAATCGTTCAAATCGATTATAACATAAGTATAGGATTAAATCAACATCAAAGAGAAATTTATAAGGAGAATGGTATGGGAAAGATGATACTTGACTGGAAGACGGCAGCAGAATTTATAACCGACGCCTTCGTGTCGGCGGGCGTGCCCCGCGCGGATGCCGAAATATGCACGGACGTGCTGCTCGAGAGTGACAGACGAGGAATAGAGTCGCACGGCTGCAACCGCTTCAAGCCCATTTACATAGATAGAATAAAGGCGGGCATACAGCAGCCCACGACGAATTTTGAAATAATCAAGGAGACACCCACGACGGCGGTGGTCGACGGTCACCACGGTATGGGTCAGGTCATAGGTCACAGAGCTATGTCTTTAGCTATTGAGAAGGCGAAGACCTACGGAATGGGTATGGTAGCGGTGCGCAACTCCTGTCACTACGGCATAGCGGGCTATTATGCCACTATGGCTACCAGTGCGGGCTGCATCGGTATGACGGGAACTAACGCGCGTCCCTCGGTGGCCCCCACCTTCGGAGTTGAGGGAATGTTCGGAACGAACCCACTGACTGTAGGTATTCCTACTGACGAGGAGTTCGATTTCGTGCTCGACTGCGCTACCTCGATAACCCAGAACGGAAAGGTAGAGTACTACGCGAGAATAGGCGAGGACGTGCACCCCGGTACTATAATCGACGAGAACGGCAACAGCGTCGAGGGTGATGCGGGCGTGGCTCTTGGGAAGATACGCGACGGCTCTGCCGCGCTTACTGCTCTCGGCGGTATCGGTGAGGCGCTCGGCGGATATAAGGGCTACGGCTATGCTATGATAGTCGAGCTGCTCTCCGCAGTGCTTGCCGACGGCCTTTTCGGTAAGGACCTAGACGGTAAGGATGAGAACGGAAACATCCGTCCCTACGGCCTCGGACACTTCTTCATCGCGATAGATACTAACCACTTCCTCGGCGAGAACGTATGCCGCAAGAAGGCGGGAGATATTCTCCGCGCGGTAAGAGCGTCGAAGAAGGCACCCGGAGCTGAGAGAATATATACTGCGGGAGAGAAGGAGTACGAGATATGGCTCTCGCGCCGTGACAGCGGCGTGCCTATCAACCCCTCGGTTCAGGCAGAGATGATAAAGGTCAGAGACGAGTATAAGCTTGGTAAATACAAGTTCCCATGGGAAGAGTAAGAGGCGAAAAAATGAATTACAGAGAAGAATCCTTAAAGAAGCACTACGAGTGGCGCGGAAAGATAGAGATAGCGCCGAGAGTGAAGGTGGAGAGCCGTGAGGACCTCTCCTTAGCATACACGCCGGGCGTCGCAGAGCCCTGCCTCGAGATACAGAAGGACGAGTCGAAGTCCTATCTGCTCACTCGCAGATGGAACACGGTTGCCGTTATAACCGACGGCACTGCCATCCTCGGCCTCGGCGACATAGGCCCCGTTGCGGGTATGCCCGTTATGGAGGGAAAGGCGCTGCTATTCCGCGAGTTCGGCGGAGTTGATGCAATACCGCTCTGCATAAAGACAAAGGACACCGACGAGCTTGTCCGCACGATTTATCTGCTCTCGGGCAGCTTTGGCGGCATTAACCTCGAGGATATCTCGGCACCCCGTTGCTTCGAGGTGGAGAGAAGACTGCAGGAGCTGTGCGATATTCCCGTATTTCACGACGACCAGCACGGAACGGCGATAGTCCTCGGCGCTGCGCTCATAAACGCGCTTAAGGTGGTTAAAAAGGATATTTCCGCCGTACGCGTGGTCATAAACGGCGCAGGAAGCGCGGGAATAGCTATTGCGAAATTTCTGCTCAAGCTCGGTGTCCGCGATATGATACTCGTCGACAGGGCGGGAACGCTCTTCGTAGGTAAGGAAGGAATGAACGCGGCACAGGCAGAGCTTGCCGAGCTGACGAATAAGGGTAGGCTCGACGGCACCCTTGCCGATGCTATGCGCGGCGCCGACGTCTTTATCGGTGTTTCCGCTCCCAATATTGTGAGCGGTGAGATGGTCGCATCTATGAATAGCGAAGCTATCGTGTTCCCGATGGCAAATCCGACACCCGAAATAGCTCCAGAGGCGGCTCTCGCCGCAGGTGCTGCCGTTGTCGGAACGGGCAGGAGCGACTTTAAGAACCAGATAAACAACGTCCTCGCGTTCCCCGGTATCTTCCGCGGTGCGCTCGACGCACGTGCGAGTGAGATAAACGAGGATATGAAGCTCGCGAGCGCCTATGCAATAGCGTCACTCGTCGACGAGAGCGAGCTGTCGGCGGATTACATAATCCCAAAAGCGTTCGACGAGCGTGTAGGCCCCACCGTTGCAAAGGCGGTATACGACGCAGCCGTTAAGAGCGGAGTGTCGAGAATTTGAATTTAAAATAAACTAAAGGGAAGGCGTGTGAAATATCAAGCCTCCCCTTTATCTTTTGTAGAACGAATGGCGCTGAGTCATTAAGAATACAGAGAAATAAAGGCTATTTTGAGTTTTAAAGCGAAAAGCTCTGTATTCTTAGTGCGAAGCGCCTTTGGGGCTCGCTTGATTTAGAGCAGAAATCCTTGGCTGACGTAGCGAAGCGGCACGAGCGTGTTTAAAAAAGCTTTGATAAAGCTTTTTCCGCGAGTGTGACCGAGCCGCAGCGAGACCGAGAAGCGTATAAAAATACGGTGAGTGAGGAAACGACGATACAAAAAGAGCAT
>JAFTKH010000023.1 GCA_017453365.1 Clostridia bacterium | reverse complement strand
TACAAAAAGAGCATAAAATGGAAGAAATTTGAAGAATTTCAACCTTAAAAAACAACAAAGCATAAAATTAGAGCGAAGAAACCGTGTTTTTCAACGGAATCCTCGCTCTTTTTGGGTTATGCCTAAATGAAGCAGCCCCTTTTAATGAATTAATTTAATATTCAATTCTTGTCTAAACCTTCGGGTTCACTTCGTAATGGGCGCGTTTCTATTATTTTTATCTTCTACGTCTACGTTTTTTACATCTATCGAGAAGCTCATTGATTTTCAGCTTTACAACAATCTTGCTCCGTACTCTCTCATAAAAACAGTCCACCTCGGGGAACGGAATAAAGGAGCCGCCGACGCGCTCGCGAAAAATTCTGTTCATTCGTATCTTGTGCCGTTTACTTGGCGGAGATAATTCTATATCATTGATTTTATATTCGTTTATCAGGTCAAAATCGGGGAAACAAAGCAAATAGTAGTCGCACTCGTCGCAACAGCACTCAAAGCCCTGCTCTCCGTTACCAAGGCAAACGTCAGGCTCTCCGGGCGTAAGCTCTACGCCGGTAATATCTATTATTTTTTTTGGAACGTCGTTGCTCATATATACCTCCTATCAATACACAAAAAAGTGCGTCCCAAAGGAACGCACTGAAAAATGCGTTTCCATTGTTGCCACACAATTCTCAACAAATTCAGGATAACCACCTTCACACGCCGAGTGGAAATCGCATTTTTGCCAAATCCATTATCAACGTATGAAAAAAGGTATAGTCACAAAACCCTCTATTAAAAACAGAGAGCTATCTCGTGAAATTTGTTGATTAAATTATGTGGCACATTTATTATATCACTAATTTTCAAATTTGTAAATACATTTAGCGAAGTTTTATCAAATTGCCTTCGATTATTAATTGAAAAAAGACGTTCGTATGAACGCCTTTTTTACCCCTTCACTATCTCGCAAAAGCCTATAAGCACAAGAAGGAAGAGGAAATTCACAGCTAAGAATTTCAGGACGTATCCGAGGGTGTGTGCTCTGTCGTGCTTCGAGTATTCGCGGAAGGTGATAAGGCTCGCGAGCGAGGAGATGAGCGTGCCGACGCCGCCGATATTTACGCCGAGGATGAGCTCGCGGTAATTGTCAGTGAACTGCGAGAGGAGTATTGCCGAGGGTACGTTACTGATAAACTGGCAGGAGAGGGCGCTGACGACGAGGGTATCCTTTTCAAGAAGGTAGGAGAAAAACTCACGCACGGGCTCTATTCTCGCCATATTTCCCGAGAAGATAAAGAAAAAGACAAAGGTGAGAAGCAGTCCCCAATCGACGGCGAGGAGCGCGCGGCGGTCGAGTATAAGGAGCGCTATAGGTATAATTATCAGACCGAAAAGATAATGCACTCCGCGGAAAACTATAGCAATGGAGAGCGCGAAAAGGAGCAGATAAATTATTACACGGGGTATGGGTAACGAGGGGGCCCGCTCCTCTATCTCTATCGGCTCCGACCTCACAAATATTAAGCACAGTGCGGTAATGAGCGCGATAGAGAGCAAAAAGGGCGGGAGCATTATCCCCATAAATTCGAGGTCGGGGATATTGAATTTCGTATAGAGATAGAGGTTCTGCGGATTTCCGAACGGGGTCAGCATACCGCCGAGATTGGCGGCTATATTCTGCATTATGAAGGTGAAGGCCATATATTTCTCACGCCCCGTCGTATGGAGAATGAAATACCCGAGCGGCAGGAAGGTAAGAAGGGCCATATCGTTCGCTATGAGCATAGAGCCTATGAAGGTGATATACACGAGGACGAGAATACAGATTTTCGTGTTGCCGAATTTTCTGACTATGTATTTTGCGACCGTGTAGAAGAAGCGTATGTTTCGCAGCGCCGCGACAACCGCGAGAACGCAGAAAAGACAGGTCAGCGTCTTGAAATCAAAATATCCGAGATACTCCCCGTCGGGCGGCACTATTATTGACGTGATGAGCGCCAAGAGGGCGGCTATCAGCATAACTGCGTTGCTCTTTATGAAATTTAAGGCTTTTGTCATAATACGCTCCAAAGTATTTTCAATAAGCAATTATAGCACGGTGCATTCTCTTTTTCAAGATTTTATTGACAAAAAAGGCTTTTGGTAGTAAAATAAATTTAAAAAAGGCGTGGGGTAGGAAATGATATCAAGAGATGAATTTACGTCGAGGCTGTGCGCAGTCTTCGCGAGGAATAAAATGGGACAGCTTCTCTCGAAGGAGCGAGCGGAGAAATTTTACACGCTTACGGACTTTATGCTCTCGGAGAACGAGAAATTCAATCTCACGGCCATAACCGACCCCGACAGGATTATACTCTCGCACTACCTCGACTGCGCGACCCTCGCGTTACGGATACCGAAGGGAGCGAGGGTTGCCGACGTTGGTGCGGGCGCGGGCTTTCCGACGCTGCCGCTCGCCCTGCTCCGCGACGACCTCTCCATAACCGCTATTGACTCGACGGCGAAGCGTACCGACTACGTCGCCCGTGCGGCGGCTGTCCTCGGCCTCACAAACGTGGGGGTTATAACTATGCGTGCCGAGGACGGGAGCAAAAAGCCCGAATACAGAGAAGTCTTCGACGTGGCCACCGCACGTGCGGTGGCAGAAATGCGCGTATTGGCAGAGCTGTGCCTGCCCTACGTGAAGCGCGGCGGCGAGCTCATAGCTATGAAGGGAAAGAATGCCGCCTACGAGCTGAAGGATGCGAAGCGCGCGATAACCCTGCTCGGCGGCCGGGATACGAAAATCGAGGATATCACGATAACCGACGGCACCGAGGTGCTCTCTCACCCGCTCATCACCGTAAGGAAGGCAGAGCGCACGCCGCCCGCCTACCCGCGTGCATACGCGCAGATATCGAAAAAGCCGCTATAAAGGACGGGGCAAACGGATTTAGAAGAGAGCTGATAGAGCCGAACCCGTTTATTTTTCGCAAAAAACGCAGTTCGCTATATTTCGTGAAATTTAGCGCGCGGGGCGTGTTAAAATAAATCAAAAAAGGATGCGAAAAATGGACATGTTCGAAGAAGCGAGGGCGATAGAGGGAACTCTCGCGCTCTGCAAGCTTACGCAAAAGGAGCTGGCTCGGCAAATGGGTGTCAGCCAATCATACATAGCTAATAAGCTACGGCTTTTAGGCTTTTCTCGCGAGACGGAAGAAAAAATAAGGTCGTCACGTGTCAGCGAACGGCACGCAAGGGCGCTTCTGCGCCTCAACTGCGAGGAGAAGAGAGTGGAAATACTCGAGAAAATCATCTCCCGCTCCCTGACGGTCAGGGAGTGCGAGGCTCTCGTCGATGCGGCGGCCGAGACCGACGTGCCCGACATTATAGGCAGAGCTGATAAAAGGCGAAGAATAGATACATTTTTCGATGCGGTAAAGCGGAGCGTAGACACGCTCTCCTCGCTCGGCGTGGAGTCGCGGATGACAAGAAGCTATTACGGGAACAAGGTCTATCTGACTATAGTTATCGAGGAATGCTGAATCGGTGAATAATCGCTCATGCCGGCGGCCAATCAGCTATTACGGAAACAAGTCCCGAGTGAGTTTCGTAAGAGCGTGAATGGGGTATTCCGCGGAGTAAGGCTTTAAGTACACTCATCCGGCTGTAGCTCTTCATTATTCGTTAAGAAAGGATACGGTTCATTTCGGTGTGACCGAAAGAAAAAACGAAAGAAGCCAAAAACGCTTCTCTCGTTAGAATAAAAATATAAAGGAGAAAATCCGAGGCCCAAAACCCGTGGTTTTCTCCTTTTTTATTAAGTTTTTTCTTTCTGCCTTTGTTCGGGCGCTCTACCGTATCGTATGTAATACGCCCTCGTTCACCCGAACAAAGATTTCCCCCTCGAAACCAACAGAGCCCCGAGGAGGCGCATCGCACTAAAAATTCGGTCTTTTCAGCTTATACTTTTATTTTAAAGCCTTGTTCCAACCGAATTCTTAACGCCACAGCCCCTTTCGCCCTATTCTACCGTAATCTTTATTATTCCAAGGTGTCCGTTTCCAAGCGCCTTCATCATAGTGACGAGAAGCTGCTTTTCACTCTCGGGTATGCGGAGAATATCGAGGCCTATGGTGGTTTCGTCTATCGGATATGCCTTTATATGCATAGGAATATTTTCCTTATGCTCTGCTATCAGGGTATTCTCTATTATCTCCTTTATCCGCGTTATGACGTTAAGGTCGGCGGGACGGCGGAACATAAGCCGCGCGTGCTTCGCAAGGTATTCGATAAGCTCGGGAGCCGCTTCCTCGCTTGCCCCTGCGGCCTCTTCCCCTGTTGCACTTGCGGCCGCTTGCTCGGGCTCGGGGGGCGCTGCGGCAGCTTCGCGTCTCTCGCGCTCCTCCCTTTCTCTCTGTCTTTCGAGCTCGCGGCAGCGCTCCTCGATAACGGCGCGGCGTGCCGCCTCGGCCAGTCTGTCGCGCTCACGCGCTTCTCTCTCCGCCCTGGCCTCTATGCTTATGCGAAGCTCCTCGGCTTCCTTCTTCTTCTGTTCCTCGAGGGCAAGCTTCTCTGCCTCATGACGGGCTCTCTCCGCCTCGGCGAGTCTCGCCATTTCGGCAAGGCGCTCGTTCTCACGGCGCATACGCTCCTCCCCCTCGCGCCTCTCGCGCTCGGCGGCGTCTCTTCTCTCTCGGTCGCGCTCCTCGTATTCGAGCCGTATCTTTTCCTCAAGCTCGCGGCGAATGCGCTCCTCGAGCTCGCGGCGGATATCCTCCTCGCTTGGACGGACGGTCTCCTCCGCTCCGGCAGCGGTGCCGTCTGCTTCGTCGGGGACAGTCAGAGGAAGCACGTCATCCTCAAGGTCGGGGCTCTCCTCTTCATCCTCCTCGGTAAACCACGGGAGCGAGTCCTCCGCAGGCTTCTCACCGGTAACCTCCGCATCCCCGTCCCCGAGGTCAAGGTATAGGCCGTCGGGCAACGAGTCCTCCTCAAGGTCGGAGCTCTCATCTCCGTCATCCTCGGCAAACCACGGGAGCGAGTCCTCCGCAGGCTTCTCACCGGTATCCTCCGCATCCCCGTCCCCGAGGTCAAGGAACAACTCGTCTGTTTCCGCACGAGCCTCATCTGCCGCGGAGTCATCGAGCGCGGCGCGGGCAAGCTCCATTATACTGTCGAACGAGGGCGTGCTCTCCTCCTCGCGCTCCACCTCTACAGACTTACCGAACGAGCCGAGTACGGCCAGAAGCTTGTCCTGCACGTCGTCCGAGTGCGACGCCTCTGAAAGCTCGCTCTCGAGCTTCACGATATCACCGCGCCTTACAGCGCGCTTAATAAGGTCGCGCCACTCGGTAACGGTCTTCTTACCCATAGCGGCCTGATATTTATCGGGATTTTTCGAGCAGAGGAAGCGGAACTCCCTCTCGCGTATCTTCTGCGGAACGTCCTCACCGAGCTCAAAGCTGATTGTCTCTGCGGTCACGTCGTCCGACACCGTATAGGCCACGGCACCGTCGAGCCTCGTCCATTTAACCCAAAAATCTCGCGCCTGACACGACTTATCCGAAAGGAGAAGCCGTCTGTACGTAACGTTATCCGAGGTGTGCTCCATATACGTGCCGGGTGCGAAAACAAGCTCAAGGCGGAGCGTCGAGCCGTCAAGCCCCGAAACTCCCATCGCATCCTCTATCGCGAGAGTTATCTGCCGCGCAAGCTCCGATATAAAGCTCTCACTGTATTTTCCCTCGAGAAAGGACGGGTCCTCTGACCCTGCGTGTATCTTAAGCTCCATTTATACCTCACCCCGTTTTACTTTCTTTTACCTTATTTTAACATATTGTTTTATAAAATGCAATAATTTTCGCTTATTATTACGCATTATTCATTAAGAAAAGCCGACACGGCGGTCGGCTTTTCTGCTTAATTCGACAATCTCTTATATAAAATACCTTTGTTTCTAAACTTCCATCAATGATATGTTTTGAGTGAGGAAATTTTTGATGAGAAGCGTCGCTCTTCGCCCCGATGGCGTACGAGGGTACGCCGAGCGGGAGAAAACGGCAGTTTTCGCAAAAACTGCCGTTCCAAACCTTTATCTAAAATTTCATCAATAATATGTTTTGAGTGAGGAAATTTTTGATGAGAAGCGTCGCTCTTCGCCCCGATGGCGTACGAGGGTACACCGAGCGGGAGAAAAC
>JAFTKH010000010.1 GCA_017453365.1 Clostridia bacterium | reverse complement strand
CTTTTTCATAGATAATCCTCCGTTTGTGTTTTTTAGTTTCGACTGGCAGGTCAATTCTAATTATACCACAAACGGAGGATTTTTCCTCACCGGTTAACCTCTTTTGAACCACGCGACTATCGCGTGGTTTTCGTTATACAAAAATAAGGACACCCCATGTGGGTGTCCTTTGCTTTTTTATTTGCTATGATCGCCATCCTTTGGCTCTGCGTCTAGATGATCTTGTAATGCGATTTTCTGTATCAGCTTATTGAGCCTGTATTTTTGTATGGAGAACTCTATAGACTGCTCGAAGAGCTTCACGAAAGCTAAAAATATCATAACGAGGAAGACGAAGTTCGATGGCGACTCTATTCCTATGAGTGTGGAGAGATAGGTCGGTACAATGGGGAAAATACTCATAACCAGCAAAATCACCGCAACGGCAATCCAGTAAAAGGCGTCGTCGATATTTAGCTGTGCTTTACGTATCTTACGGAGGACGTAAAGGCTCACTATAACCGAGGTTACGATAAGAACAATTCTCAGGGCTAACGTCATTTTTCTCTACCTCCGAGCTTAACCTTTTTTCTGCACCACTGAATGAAAATGATGGAGAAGAACATATGAGTCATATACTTCACCGAGCGGCGAAGATCCAAGTAGCTCTCGCCGGCAATTCTCTCGTGCATCTCTACCTGCACCTCGCATATCTTCGCGCCACAGCGGATAAGATGCGCCATAGTATCGGGCTCGGGGCCGTAGTCGAAGGTTTCCGCCATGATTTTAATGGTTTCTTTATTGAACATGCGCATTCCCGAGGTCGGGTCTTTTATTTTTTTGCCCGTCGTGAGTCGAATGATGAACTCTATCATATTGCTTCCGAGCATACGGAGCGAATGCGGCTTCTTCTCGGTGACGAAGCGAGAGCCAATACAGATATCGTAGCCCTCCTCTATCTTCTTCACCATAGGCTCGATATATTTCGGGTCGTGCTGTCCGTCTCCGTCGAACTGTATAGCGCAGTCGTAACCGTGCTCGTAGGCGTACATCATTCCTGCCTGCACGCCGCCCGAGAGCCCCACGTTTATCGGCATATTGAGGTAGTTGTAGCCTCTCTGCTTACATATCTCGAGCGTTCTGTCGCGCGAGCCGTCGTTCACTACCACGTAATCATACTGCGGATAGTCCTTCATAAGGACGTCGACCACGCGCTCGATATTCGCCTCTTCGTTGTATGCGGGAATTATTATCAATACCTTCGACATACCCTTTACTCATCCCTTTCCAAGACGTCGGCAATTCTCCTCGAGGCGAAGCCGTCTCCGTACGGGTTGCTCGCCTTCGACATCTTATCGTATTCTTCGCTATTTTCCAAAAGAAGCTTGAAATTCTCGTAGATGGTCTCTTCGTCCGTTCCGACGAGCTTCAGCGTTCCTGCCTTAATTCCCTCGGGGCGCTCTGTCGTGTCTCTCATAACGAGCACGGGTTTTCCGAGCGAGGGCGCTTCCTCCTGTATTCCTCCCGAGTCGGTAAGTATCATATAGGAGCGAGCCATAATATTATGGCAGTCGAGAACCTCGAGCGGCTCGATTATGTGTATGCTCTCACAATCACCGAGCTCCTCGGCAGCAGCCTCTCTCACTGCGGGGTTCATATGGATTGGATAAAGCGCCTTCACGTCGGGGTGCTCCTCTATTACGCGGCGTATCGCACGGAACATATTATGCATAGGCTGGCCGAGATTCTCACGCCTGTGAGCCGTAATCAGTATGAGCTTACTCCCCTCTGCCCAGTCGAGCTCGGGATGCGAGAAATCCTCTCTGACGGTGGTCTTCAGCGCGTCTATCGCGGTGTTGCCCGTTATGAAGATTGTATCGGGGTTCTTTCCCTCTCTAAGAAGATTGTCCCTCGATAGCTCGGTAGGTGCGAAATTATACTTCGAAATAACTGAAACTGCCTGTCTGTTAAACTCCTCCGGAAAAGGAGAGTGGATATTATAGGTTCTGAGTCCTGCCTCAACGTGACCGACAGGAATTTGTAAGTAAAAGCAAGCGAGGGCGGTAACGAAGGTCGTAGAGGTATCGCCGTGCACGAGAACAACGTCAGGTGCTTCTTTCTCAAGAACAATCTTAATATTATTTAAAATGTTCGTAGTTATATCAAAAAGCGTCTGCCCTGCCTTCATAATGGAGAGGTCGTAATCGGGAGTTACCGAGAACGCCTCGAGCACCTGGTCGAGCATCTGTCTGTGCTGTCCCGTTACGCACACTACCGTCTCTACCGTTTTTCTCTTCTTCAGCTCGTTCACGAGCGGGCACATCTTTATCGCCTCGGGACGCGTCCCGAATACCAGCATTACCTTTTTCATAACGTCTCTCCCTGTGTCTTCTTATTCAGGCGTGACTGTCTGTATTTCTTCATCTGCTCCTTCATCTTCCTCTTGCTCTTCAAATATACACCTATCTCGCCAAAGGCGGCGAATATACCGCGGAACTTCCACGCGGCAAGGAAGCAGCTGACGTGCGGAGCGATAAATCTCGGAAGAAGCTTCTTATGCCTTATTCTGTACTCCTTCGCCCATCTCTTCTCATCGGTTATCCAAGAGCTGTTAAAGTGGTGGATGGTGTAGGTGTTCTCAGTCACCTTCACCTCGTCGCTTATCGCATCCTTCGCACAGAAGTAATCCATAGGCTTGAAGGTGAAGCCGCAGACGGTCTGCTCCTTATTATTGAGCTTCAGTCCGTTAGCGAGACAGGGTTCGGTAATTCTGACGACGTTCGTCGTCATATTGTATGAGCCGTCCTCCATTATGAAATGCTCCCCGTCATAATCGTGCAATAGGTCTATAAAGAATGGATGTCCCTTCTTCGCCGCCATCATTCCCGTAGGAATAGAGCCCGAGGACTCGAAGCCCGAGATGGCATCGTATACAAGAATATCGTCAATATTCTTCACCACCTCGATATCCGTATCCATATAAACTCCGCCGTACCGGACGAGGGCATAAAGGCGCGCCACATCGGAGACGAACGCCCATTTCTTCGCCTCGTATGCCTCCTTCACGTAATCGTTGAAGTCTGTCGGGAAATTCTCCTCGTTCCACTCCATAATTTCATAGTCGGGGCAGTATTTTTTCCAGCTTTCCATACATTTCACTGCTGCCTCCGGAAGAGGATTTCCGCCGAACCAGCAGTAGTGAATAATCTTCGGTATTTTCTGTTCCATACTTTAGCCTTTCTTTATCAGTCTTTTTCCATTGTGGCGGGTGCGGCAACATATACCGCGAAACGAAGAAGATATATAAGGGTTATAACCGAGAAGCCTACGATAAGCGCGATATTCGTGCCCGTGTACACTGTACCGGGGATAAGAGCGAACGAGAGAGCTACTGACACGGCGAGCCCTGCGAGCGAGCCTATAAGCAAGGTCTTCATAGCTCTCATAACGACAAGAAGCATTCCCATAAGCCATACGAATGCAGTAAGCGAGCTCGCAACTATGGTCGGATAGAGAAGGTATACGTAATCGCGTATCTCCTCGCCGAAGACGAGCACCATTGCCCACTCACCGAGGAGTGCCGTCGCAAGAGAGGCGAGGGCGGTAATAGCCAAGATCATTACGAGCAATTTCAGTATAAGCTTCACCAGCGCGCGTCTGTCTCCGTCACGGTAATGCTCCGTAAACACGCCTATCAAGGGAGTGAAAATCATTATGGAGAACGCCTGTATCAGCGTGGCGACGGTGGTCACCGAGCCGTAGTAGCCGAGTGCCTCCTCGCCGTGATATGCCTCGAGGATACATTTCGCCAGCGGCATAATCGAGTGAATACACAGGCCGTAGCCTACCATAGGAAGGCATATTTTCGAGAGGGAGAAAATCTTCTCCTTATCGATTTTTAAAGAAAGTCTCTCGAGCTTTCTGATTTTGTTGAAGTCGTAGAGCAAAAGAGCGAGCACGTTCGACACCGCCATAAGCGAGAGGGTCACGGCGAGATTCTTCGTCAGAAGAAACGCAACCGTGAAGACTCCCACTATAAGCGTTCCGCGTATGATAAACGATATACCAACGATATCGAGCCGCCAGCGCTTCTGCGCAATTCCGTGAAATACGTCGGCGAAATTCTCGGTAAGCTTTAAGACCATATACGCGATAATACACACGGCGGTCACGGGAGGATATCCGCCTATTAGGGCAACCGCTATGCAAAGTATAAGTGCCGCAAGACAGGTGACTATACGGTGGGAGACGTAATCGGACGCCGAAAATCTCTCCTCGGTATCAGAGACCTGATAATTACGCACGTTAAAAAGCGCGATTATCGCGAAGATATTGGTAACCGACATAGCGAGCGACAGGATTCCCGCATTCGTGTAGTCGTCGGAAAATCTGACGACGAGGACAGTTATCAGCCATTGACAAACGAGGAAGAAAAGCGCCCCAACAGTATTCCATAGGACACTTTTGCCAAGCTTTTTAGAAACCTCTGTATCCATATCGCTCCTTTCATATCTTATCCAATGAGATTTATAATCGCGTCAGCAGTATGACGCCAGGTGTAATTGTTCACAACGGTACTGTAGCACAGTTCTGCCGCGGCACGTCTGTGCTCGGGGTCATCGAGCACGCCAAGGAGAGCCTCGTATACTCCGTCCTCGTTATTATCGGGGAGTATTATTCCGTGTTCTCTGTCCGTGACTATTTCCTTCGCGTCTCCGCGATAGGTGGTAATAATGTAATTATGCGCGACGCACGCCTCAATGACGCAGGTGGGGAAGCCCTCCGAGAAGGACGGAAGGCAGAAAATATCGCCTGCGGCGAGGAGGGACGCTACCTCGGGCGTCGAAACCTGACCGACGAAGTAGGTGTTCTTGCTCTTCACGCGCTCGAGCCGCTCAAGAAGATAGCCGCCGCCCGCCGCGAGAAGGTAGACGTCGTCTCTTTCCTCGTTGATACGCCTGACGGCGTTCACAAGCTGCTCTATTCCCTTCTCTACGGTCAATCTGCCGACGAAGGTTATGACGGTAGCACCCTCGGGAATACCGTACTCGCGTCTGAAATCCCGTACGGGCTCGTCGCGATATTTCTCAAAGGTCTCGAGGTCCACGGCGTTACAAAGGAGCACGTCCGATTCTATCCCAAAGTGTCTGAGCCAGCCGAGCGATTCCTTCGAGACTCCAGCGAAGGTCTTACAGTAGCGCTTCTCACGCCAAGTTATCCAGTGCTCGAAGAGCTCTCCAAGCTTACTCGTCAGCTTTCCGCCCGTATTCAGATGGCTCGAGCCGTGGTCGAGCATTATACACCTCACCCCGAGCCTCCTTGCAAGCTTCACTGCCCAAAGGGAGATGAAGAAGAAGCGCATATTGACTATCATCAGGTCGAAATTACGCTCGGAGAGCTCACGCGAGACTCGCTTAAGCGTCTTGCTTTTTTTCAAAACGGGGAAGCGCCCGTTCATAAGCTGAAGAGAGGGGAGACGGAATATTTCAATATTCCCCTCGCGCTCATATTCCCGTGTGCCGTCTGCAAGAGAGGTCACGATGGTTACCGAGTGTCCCCGCCTCGCAAGCTCACGCGAAAGATTGTATACGTAATTCTCAACACCGCCTACGTGAGGAAGGTATTGACTCGATACAAGGCATATTCGTTTTATATCCGACATTACTTTTCCTCTTTCGTTTCCTTCTCTGCCCTCTTCCCCCTGCCCGATGGGAAAACGAAGTAGCTCGGCACTAAGAAGCAGGAGATAACGAACACGAAATATACGTAGCGGTAATCCTGCCACGCCATCGACATCAGAAGTGATATACTGTTCCCGACGATGGGAATATAGGCAAGAAGGAACGCCCATTTTCTCTGCAATACCGCGATAAGGAGAAGCACGAGGGCAACGGAGAGATACGGACCTACACGCCAGACGAGGGAGTCGATAAGATTATTCGAAACGCTCGCGTGGTATATCCCGTCGACGAGCTCGGTAATAGCATTCTCACGGCAATAGAAGCCTAGGTCATTCGCCTCTACTATTACACCGTACTGGTCGTTACCGCAACGCCAGTTATAGCCGCTCGTAAGGCTGTTCCAGAGCGCATTACATCCGTATAGCCTGTCCTTAATAATCAGGAACGGATGGTTTAAGAAGGCTCTTAAATACTCCTTTATCACCTCTCCCGAAGAAAGAGTATTCATCTTCTCAACTAAGTTATTCTCAACAGATGCGCTCGATAACACGAAGCTATTTGTCGAATAGGGCTCCCAGACCTCATACCAGACCTCCATCGGAACGACGGATTCTAAAAGCTCGCTCTCGAAATCGGACTCCATACAGGTATACACTATTCCATGCAAAAGACCGTTCGGGGCGGAGATGCCCTGGTTTTCTATACCGATGCTCGAGTACACGGGGCCCTTCACGACTCCGACGAGCACAAGCGCGGCCAAGATAACCGCAAGGGGCTTCACAGAGCGAAGGACTATTACCGCTATCGCCATAGTGAGAAGAATCATACCGAAGACGATAAGTCCGTTATGGCGCAGAAGGTAGATAAATCCCGCGCATATCGAGAACTGAATTATATTCGATATCGTAAAAAACTGCTTCCTCTCTATAGCGAGCTTCAAGAAGAGGAGCGTCGCCCATAGAAGAGCCACGGTATAAAGCACGTCCTTCCATAGGACGGTTGCGTATATGCCGTTCACTATATGCGCGCTAAAAAGAACGGCGAAAAGAGTGGTAATTTTCCTACTTATGCCTAGCTTATTCAGGTAGGTTAAAAACGCCGTAATAGCCCACGCGTACAGAGCTATCTGCAGCACTGTAAACAAGCCGGGGCCGCCCGTGAGGTTAAAGATACATCTGTACACCAGCGTAAGAAAGGCGGGGTGCGCGTCGAAAATCTCGGTAATCCCCATAGCCTGACTGAACTGGTTGAGGGTATCTGTCGTAATCGTTCCGGGGTAGTTCGCACATAGGTAAACCCCGAAAATCATAGCTACTGCCAGAAACAGGGACAGAGCGTACAGTCTCTCTCTTTCCTTCGAGAGCGTAGTGAAGAGTAAAAACCACACCGAGCCGCCGACTGCTACGGCAACGAGGAGCGAGAGGAGCACTACGAGAGGGTAGCTCGGCGCCAAGCGATTGCTCTTCACGCTGTAGATTTCAATATAATCGCTCGAGGATGCCGAATAGAGATTTATCTCCGTCCTCTCCTCGCCGTCGTATATCAAAATAATTCCAGACCACTTATGCTTATTGAAGAGGAGGTCTATATCCTCCGCCGCGGGTAAGGAGAAGATTATTCTGCTATTCGGGTCGACACCCCAGAAATAGCCGCCATCCGTGTTAAAATATCCGTCTATCTCTTTCGCGACAAGGGGTGTGGAGACACCGTCTATCTGCGCGTTTTTCGAAAGAAGCATTTCGTGACCGTCCGACATCTCATCCTTTTCTTCGAGGATCTCGATGGTGATCTCGCTCTCGCACTGACCGCCGTTTATATACTGCGGAAGCACCTTAAAGGAGACGGCAAACGCGAGAATTGCAACGAGGGCGGATATTATGATAAGAGCCTTATTCTTCCTCATTTTTCTCACCTCCGACGAATCTCTTCTGCGTCCGCTTATCAACGAACAGGATTATCTCAAGAATCGGTACAGCCACTACCGCCATCGCGATAATGAAGGTGATAATATCGATAAACCCGACTGTCACCTTCTCTATATCCATAAATATAATCTCCGATACCGTCTGGAAGGTTATTATGAAGGTGACGGCAAGGAAGAGGATTATCTCGGCTACCCGAAGCCTCCGAAGCATAGGAATTATGCGGTGGCAAGAGGGGTAAAGAGCGAGAAGAAGGAAGAATCCTATCACACGGGTGATATCCAAGAGTGAGAAGTCGTAGACCCTCTCGAATATTTCGAGAAGGAGGGTGACTAAAAGGCAGTAGATGCCGAAAACGAGGATATTATCCGCGAATTTCTCGGTTAAGAGAGACCTCTTCCTCTTTTTCGCCGTGCGGTCGATTATAACCAAAAGCTGATAGGCGAAGGTAAATACAGTCGTCACAGCGCCGAGGGCACACAGAACTATCCTGAGCGGTGACTCAGCCCCCACAAGGTCTAGGGAGAGCTTCACGGGCTCGGGCGAGGGCTCAACCGAGAAGAGCTCGAGCACGGTGGCATCGGAGCTGTCGACGGCATAGGACACCCTACCCGACCATGAATTCTTCGCGAAGATAACTGACATACTGTCAGAGTAGATCCTGAACGTCAGGGCGTTCTCATTCTCTGCACTGCCGCCCGTACGAGGATAGTATACGTAATCGTCAAGGTCGGATGAATAGCTCCACCCGTAAGACTCAACGAGCTCAAGGCTCGAGACCGGCACGGTCACCCCATCGAGGGCAACCTCGGAGAGCCAGACCTCACCGCTATGAGACGAGCCATCCTCCACTACCGCCCGAAAGGTTACTGTGCTCTCCCTCTTCTCGGGGATGAAGCTCCCCTGAAAGAGAATGATAAAAGTGAGAGAAAGCACTGCCGCCGAGGCGATAAGCTTAGGGTTAAAATCAAGCCCTACGTATCTTCTGAAAAGAAGAAGCAACACGGTTACCGACAAAGCGAAGAAGCAGAATACGAATATCCGCTGTAAAACCGAATTAAGGGTGGTAAGGTCTACCAGATATGTGAGATATACACTGACGCAAACGCTCAGAACAAAGGGCAAATACGACAGTATTCTTTTATATTTTTCCATATACCGCTCCTGGGCTTGATATTATTGACAAAACCGTTTTATGACCTGAGCTATACACTGTCCCAGAGCGCTATAAAGCGCTTCGCTCTGGGCTCCCAGCTCCAGCTCTCAATGTATTTCAAGTTCTCTTGTGACAGCGAAGCTAATACTGCGGGGTTATTAAGAATCTCCAGCAGCTTCGCCTTCAGGCACTCACGCGAGCGCTCCTCGAGAATAAATTTCGACTGCAGAGGGCCTGCAACCTCGGGAACGATTCCGACACGCGTGGAGACGAAGGGGACGCCCGACGCCGAGCACTCGAGAATCGGGTTTGGTGTACCCTCTATCTTCGACATACATACGTACAGGTCGATGCTCGCATAGTAATCGGGCATCTCGCTGTGCGGAATCTTCTTCACGTTACTGTCGCAGAGCTTCAGCTCTATCGGATAGCCCTCACGCTGCAGCTCCTCCACCACGGGACGAAGGAGTGTGTGCAGTCCCTTGAAGTCCTCCTTCTCGGCAGACCACATACTGTTACCTGCCCAGCCGACTGTAAGCTTATCACCGGGCTTACGGTCATGGAAGCGCTCGAGGTTCTTCGGCTTAAAGAGACCGAGGTCGACACCGTCGGTGATAATACTGTGAGGCTTAAGCCTTATGCGGTCGTCGGCATCGTATATCTCCTTCAGGATATTCGATGAGACCGAGTAAGCGCGCACAGGTGAGTCAGGCTCTGTAAAGAGTCTTTCTGAGATGATAAAATTATCATCTATGAAGAGATGGTCGTATACGGAGACCGTAACCGTCTTATCCGCGACGTATTTTTTATAGAACTCGTCGGGATCTATGCCCCACCTTGCGGCATAGTCTCGCGACCATCCCGCCTTGTAATCCGAGCACCAGGGGCGCCAGAGAAAGTGTATTATATCACATTCCGCACCCGCTAAGAAGACTGCCCAGACGTTATCAATATCCGAAAGATAAATAATCTCGAAGGAATACGCGTCACTGCAGTGACGGATTATCTGATGGGCTATATTGTCGAGAGCCCATCCTCTCGCGTCCACGACGAGCAGAACCTTACGCTTCTCGGCAGGCGTCTTTTCCGTATCCGCGGTGCTTGCAAGAGGGGCCTTCTCCTCGTCCAGAATTTCTCTCAGCTGAGTGTTGACCCATTCCTCTACCATCGGGTTCCAGACCTGAACGCCGTGCTTGCGCTCGAAATACCTCGCGGATTCGAGCAGCTTTGTATTCGAAAAACGCTGCTTCTCATAATTCTTATCATTGTTATTCTCGGGCTTCGGATGATTATGCACCAGAGATGCTATACCGCAGCCCGCAATTTTGTATCCAGCCTGGAAGACGCGGATAGAAAACTCCGTGTCCTCGAAGCCGACGAACATATTATCGTCATATCCGTCGAGCTTATAGAAGGTATGTTTATTGAATATGCACGTGCCACCGGGCATAAAGGTACATAATGAGGGCTCGAACTCCTCGTTCGCCTTTGCTCCCGACTGAATATATACCGAACCGCCGCCTATATCGACGCCCGCCTTCAGCCTGTCGACGTACATATGGCCGCCCCATAGGTAAGGATGCTCATTCCCGTAATTTATAAGGGGCATACAGAGGAAGTGACATCCGATCTGAGCAATGTTCTTCCTTGCAACAGGAAGGGGATTTCCGACGAAATAAATATCGTTATCGAGCGAGAGAATCCAGTCCGTCTTTGCGTGGCAGAAGAGCCTGTTACGTCCGCCTGCGACACCATAGTTGGCATCGAATTCAACCATACGGCAGCGATAGGGCATTCTCTCCATCTCATAGCGAAGTATTGCCTTCTCAGCCTCCTCTGAGCCGTTATCTCCGATGAGAAATTCTCCCTTGAAGTCGGGGATATGCTCTTTTATAGAATTCATAAGGCGGATAGTCAGTGAGGAGCGGTTCATAGACAAAACGGCAACCGTTAAATTCTCGCCGCCCTCGCCGATGTTGTCGAAGAGATACTTTCCCTCTCCGACACCCATAAATGTATGAGTCGAGCTTGTGAAATAATTGTACTTCTCTATATTCCAACCAAGCTTCCAATCTTCCATCATATCTCAGTTCACCCCTTATTGATGCTTAGACTTTTTCGGCGCCTTCTTCTCTCTGTGGCGCAGCATATACCACTTCTGCAGAAGCTTCACACCCCTTGATGACTCAAGGGAGGTAAGGCGAGCGGTGACAGCTCCGTATTTCTCCTTCGTGTCAGCGAGAGTTGCCTCGAGCTCGTGGATATAGTCATCCTTCAATACGAGCTCTCTTCCGTTCGTTTCTCTCGTTGCCTCAAGCTCGTGAATATAATCGTCCTGCTTCAGTATATACTCTCTCGAGAAGTCTCTCTCCTTCGTCACAAGGTCGAGGAGCATAGTGAGTCTCTTCCCTTCTATATTTTTGGTCAAGAGCTCTGCTCTTGCATCCTCAAGCTCCTGATTAAACTCGGTAAGCTGAAGAATTTTTTCTTCCGCTCCGGAAAGCTTCTCCTCGAGCTCTCTCTTCTCATTCTCGACGTCACCTATTCTCTTCTCCGCCTCTGCGAGCTTCTCCTCGAGCTCTCTTCCTGCCTTCTCGGTCTCATTGAGATGCCCGAGAAGGTCATAGTCGGTATCCTTATGGTCGATGAAGGTTTCGCGCGGTGAAATGGTCGCGTTGTATCTGTAGCCCTGATTCGTATTTCCCCAAATACCGACGTAATAGTTACAGTTCCAGTGATTCAAAAAGCTCTGCTGAGGCACACAGAGAGCCTCGTCACACTTCACGTATCTGAAGAGACTGAGAGCATCGTGGATGTATGAGCGGTCGGGCTCTGTCCTGTGCTCGAAGGGAATGTTGATAAATCCGTCGAGCGCGAAAGCAAGATAAAAATCAGCATAGCTTCCGAGATGTCGCTCTGCGAGCTCACGGAATTCAAAGAAGGTATACGCTCTTTTGTGATAGGGATTGTCGAAATTATCATTTTGGAAATAATAGTTGTCATTCGGGCAGGAAAGGACCACTACTCCGTCAGGCTTCAGCACCCTCTTTATCTCCTTCAAGAAGGAGTCCACGTCGTCTACGTGCTCTATAGTGTCGAGGGATACAACGAGGTCGAAGGTATTGTCCTCGTAGGGCAGCGACTCGACCGTATGCTGGATATAATTCAGACCGTCTGCCTTGAATATCTTCTTCGCCTGGGAGACCGCTTCCTCGCTGATATCGATACCGTCAACCTCCTTAGCTCCCCAGCACTTCATAAGGTAGCTGCCATAGCCCTGACCGCACGCGGCGTCAAGAACCTTCGCATCCTTACAGTAGGGCTTCGCGGTTGCGTACCTGTTAAGGTGAATACACGCCTCGATATTGCTGTAAGCAGTGTTGTTCGAAAAATCCAATCTTTCCATAATAATCTCCTAATAGTCTCCTGTAAATTTGAGTTTCGGTATGCCTTAATTAAACAAGATTGTTCTTGTCACATCCATCACGGCTTCGTTATCGTAGTGATAGCTCTTCAGATTATTCTTATATTCCGCGATTTCGTGGGGGTTATCTAGTATATACTTCAGCCCCTCGTAAATCGCGCCGTCGTCGTTCTCGACGAGCCAGCCGTTCTCACCCGGTGTGACCTGCGTGCCGATACCGCCGACGTCCGTCGCGAAGACGGGTGTGCCGAGGATAAGAGCCTCGTATATCGTGTTGGGTATTCCCTCATATCTGGAAGGCAGGGCGAAGACGTCCGCCTCCTTCACGTACGGGAACGGGTTCGACCTCGCGCCGACGAGCTCTACGGCACCGCCAAGCGCGCTCTTCTCAACCGTACGTGTGTATTCCGCGAGCATATCGCCGTTTCCAATTACCGTCCAGGAGAACCTGTAGCCCTCCTCATACAGTCTCAGAAGTGCTGTGCACATTCTGTCTATGCCCTTGTATTTATCCACCCTCGCGACTGTCACGAATCGCACTCCGTTCTTCTCGATTGGCTTTGCCTTTTTCACTATCGTGTCGACGGGCATCAGATTTTTATTCACCGCCGTCTTATCACGAAGCTCGGGGTAAAGGGCGACGAAGCCGTCGCGTATACCTTCGGTTAAGAAAACCACGCAATCGAATTTCGAATATATTTCTCCGTCGTGCTCCGTGAGCGTGCGGGTCCACTCGGTCTTATCCTTCCACTCGCAGTAATCGGTGTGTATCCACTGAACCTTTCGCGCGGCGGAAGAGTCCGCAACAGCAGCTCTGAAGCCCGAGCTCTCCGACATAACGCACACCGTCTTATATTCCGAGAAGAGCTTCGATATCTCGGGGAGAACCATCTTACCGAATACGTCGTACTCGGGGTCACGCTTCGCGGTACGGGTCAGGCGCCGCTTGAATTTTTTCTGCTCTTTAGTAAGACTCTTATCGAGCATACAGTCGAAGAACCTGCGGTTATAGAGCTGGTTCTCGGGAAAATCGCGCCAGGAGAGGAATTTCACGCCGATAAGCTCGGAGCGAAGCTTGATATTCGGAGTTACGGCGGAGAACACCGAAATATTCACGCCCTCGCGGAGAAGCTCCTTTATCTGCAGCTTCGTCGCGACGTGAGCGCCGCCACCGTAATTTACGTCGTCTATTATATAGAGCAACTGCTTCGGGTGCGAGGTCACGTCCTCCGTCAGGACGAGCTTATCGAACGACTCCAGTATCTCGTCCGTGTTATCGCTGTTTTTTATATTCTCTCTGATAGTTTTCTGAAGCTCGGGGGATGAGAGAAATTCCTCTATCTTATCCGCTATATCCGCTTCACTGAAGTCGGTGAGCATACCCGTACGCCCGTGCTCTATCTGCTCGAGCGCTCCCGAGGTCTTCGTAGCAATTACGGGCACGCCAAGTATCTTAGCCTCGGTAATAACCATAGACCACGACTCATAGTCGGAAAGAACTGTAACGGCAGAGGCACGCTTCATATAGCGGTAGGGGTTGTCCCTCGGTCCTGCGAGGATAAATCTGTCAGAAAGTCCGAGCTCCTTCGCCCGTCTTATAAGCCCCTCGCACCTGTCGCGCTCCGAGGTCGAGCCTATATTCACCCAGACGAAATCCACGCCGCGCTCCTTCAATATGGACATAGCGTGAAGCTGCCTTAGGTGATTTTTCTCTTTTCTTACGTTGGCGCAGGTAACGAGCACGGGCAGCTCGGTGTCGAAATAATTCTCCTCTACCTCCTCACCCGAGAGCTCCCTTATCTCCTTCGTATCGAGGATGTTATAAATACACTCGGACTTATCGCGAAGGAATGGATACTCGTCCATACAGGACTCGAGCGAGCGCTTGGAGACGAATATATACTTGTCTATGCAGTCGTCGAATGAGAAGAACTTCTCCTCGGAAAAGGTTACGGCTCTTGTAATATCCGTGTGAATCCACACCGCCTTATGCCGAGCGTTCACCTCTGTTGCAAGGAAATCGGGCGTCCACCATTCGCCGACGTGGAATGCCCAATCGTAAGTCTTGTTCCGTACGAAGAGGTATGAGCCTACCGTATTCTCATTCTTTTGCACAGGAGTCAAAAGAATACGTTCCTTAACCTTATTTATTAAGCTGAACTTCCGATTTTCCTTATATGCATCAAAGACGTTAACACAAGCGGGCACCCTCTCGATTAGGGAAACGCCGTTTTTAACGGGGCACTGATTCAGCACCAGCAAATCAATATCGTATTTTTCGCTGTCGAGCTTCTTTAAAAGATTGAGCAGGGAGGATTCTGCACCGCCCTTATAAAATTGATTAATGATGAATAACAGCTTCATTCGCTACGCCTCACTACAGAATTGATTTTATTTTATTGGAAGTTTCCTTATTATAGTCTCTTATTTCACTCTCTCCCACACCGATGCAGGAAGAAGTGTCGAAATCCGCGATATCGGCTGCGGACACCGACGAAAGAGCCCTGCCCACAGCGGGACCTAGCATATCGGATATACCGCCGACATTTTTCGCCAGGACGGGAACACCGAGCACCTTCGCCTCGTCTACCGTCACGGGTGTGCCCTCGTATTCCGAGAGCAGGACGAAGAGGTCACACTGCTTAAGCAGCGGACAGGCGTTATCGAGATAGCCTGTGAAAATCACCCTGCCCTCGAGTCCCATTTCGGCACACGCCGTCTTATAATCTTCAAGCAGGGTTCCGTCGCCTACGAGGTACCACGTGAAATCATTGCCGAGCTCTGAAAGCTCTCTTGCTAGGGATAGAATTCTGTCATATCGCTTTTCGCTTTCCATTCGGCCAATAGTGATTATATTCAGCTTCGATTTATCTACCGAAATTTCGCAGGGCTCAAGACTTTTTTCGATAATTCCATCATAGTCTATAAGATTGGGTATCGCGACCGTCTTCTCCGCGAGTAGGGGATAGAGTGATGCAAATTTCTCGCGGAGGGCTTCCGAGAGACATACGACCTTATCGTATTTTTTATACGTCGCCCCATCGTTCCTCGTGATTTTCTTCGTCCAGGAGCTATGGAGTCTCCACGCGACGTAATCCGTATGTATCCACTGTATCTTCCTCGGATGAGAAAGTGTGGATACGAAGTGTCTCAGCTTCGATGCCTCGCTGACGACGATTATACAGTCATAGCCACAAAACTGATGGGTCAATTCATTTTTTAAGAGGCTTCGGTATAGCGGAATATCCATACCAAGCCTTACAAGAACGGCGTAAGCAATTCGAAGGAGCTTCGACCTCTTCGAGTATTTCGCGCTCGACAAAGCCTCGCGAATTGGGACGGACAGAATCTTGAAGCGCTCGTTGTTTTCGATATTGATTATACGGTATTTTGAGAGCAACTCTTCATCTTTTGCCGCAGTAACCGAGAACAAATCAACATGCCACGACTCACGCAAGCAATCTGCCTGCATCAGCGTTGCAGCTCTTGCACCGCTCATATAGTTTATATCGTCAAAGACGTATAAGAGCTTTTTTCTGTTTTCGAAGAGAGCATCAAGCGAGGCAAGTACATTCGCAGTGCTCGAAAAGCCGCGCAAATTCTTACGGATATTCTCTCCGATACCGGGGTCTTTTAAAAACTCTTCGATTTTCTCTTCAATATCACCTTCGTCAAAGTCGCAGAGAATACCGTTATCAAGGTGTACGAGCTGCTCCAGGGCTCCAGACGTTTTCGTAGCTATAACGGGGGTTCCGAGTGTCTTGGTCTCTGTGATAACCATTGACCAAGACTCGTGGTCGGACAACACGCACACCGCATCGGAATTTCTGATTACAGAGTAAGGATTCTCCACAGCACCTGTAAAGAGACAGTATTCCTCAAGCCCCGAGGCTCGAATCTCGGCAGTAAGCTTACCCATAAGCGCGGAATTAGCGGTGGAGCCGACGTTTATCCAATAGAAGCGAAGCCCTCGGTCAAAAAGCCTCTTCATAACGCGAAGCTGGCGCAGGTGATTTTTCTCGGGGCGCACGTTTGCGACGGTAACCAATCGCGGCAACCCGTCCTCGGGAAGTGTAATACAAGGCTTATCCTTCGATTTTTCCAAAACCTCATCCGCATCAATCATATTATTTACGATATAGCTTCGTCCTGCAATAAAGGAATACTGCCTCTCCGCAGAGAGTCTCGAATTGTTCGATACGAAAATAAAGCCGTCAAAGCATTCGTGATACCGGTAAATATCCGGATGGAAAAAGTCGGCCTTATCGGCATCTGCGTGTATCCATACATATTTCCACCTGGCCTTCGCATAATTTGCTACCAGCGAGCAGGAAAACCATTCGCCGAATGAAATGGCGACATCATACTCGTTATCTTCGAGTACCTTATAAGCACCTCTGCGAAATGCAGTGCGGCCGGTCATCTTGTTATAAACCTTGTAAAACGCCTTTTTTACAAATGCTACTTTCTTTTCGTTTTTTGCAATATTATAAAGCTTAACGTAAGAGGGTACCTTCGGAATTAAACTGACCGTATCAGGCAAATCTATCTGGTCGTAAACCAACAGGTCAATCTGATACTTTTTATCCCGCATAGCTGAAAGCAGGTTTATAAGCGCACCTTCAGCGCCACCGCGAAACAGCTGATTGATGACAAAAAGCACCTTCATTATGCCACTCTCCTTAAGAATTCATATATTCTGTGCAAATTTCCTCGGCAGGTCCGAACTTTACAACATTACCATGCTCAAGCCACAGGGCCTTCTTACAAATCTCCTTCACCTGCTCTACGGAATGAGATACAAATACCACGGTAGCTCCCGAATTTATCATTTCCTGCATTCTCTTGAAGCTCTTCTGTTGAAATTTATAGTCTCCGACAGCAAGTATCTCGTCGATTATGAGGATATCGGGAATATTCATTGTCGCGATAGCGAAGCCGAGCCTCGCAACCATACCGGATGAGAAATTCTTTATCGAGGTGTCCACGAAGTCCTCGAGCTCCGCGAACTCGATTATCTCGTCAAATCTGCTCTTCATATACTCTCTGCTATAGCCGAGAATAGCACCGTTGAGATAGATATTCTCTCTCGCAGTGAGGTCGGGGTCGAAGCCCGCACCGAGCTCGATTAAGGGGGCGATACTGCCGACCGTGGTTACAGTACCCTTCGTAGGCTTCAAAATCCCCGATACAATTTTCAAAAGCGTGCTCTTACCCGAGCCGTTAAGCCCGATAATACCGAGCGAATCTCCGCGCTCGAGCTCGAAGGACACGTTATTCAGCGCCCAGAACTCCTGAAAATGCATCTCCTTCTTCAGCATCTTTATAAGATATTCCTTGATGCTGTCTATCTTCTCGGAGCTGAGATTAAACATCATCGAAACGTTATCAACCTTTATTACAGCACTCATAAGACTCACCTCACACGTACAGAACGAATTTATCCTGCTTCTTGTAGAAGACGAAAAGACCTACTGCGAGCATAAGAAGACCCATAGCAAGACAAATCAGATTTTCCTTCATACTCGGGAAGGTTCCGTAAAGAACCAGGTCGCGCATATAGCTCACGTAGTGATACATCGGGTTGAGCTGCATAAGCTTCAGAGCAAAGTCGGGAAGTATCGTAACGGGATAGAATATAGGCGTAAGATACGTCCAGGCGAGAGTAAACACGCCGTAGAAGTGCGCGATATCTCTGAAATACACCGTAAGCGCCGACAGCATAATACCAAGACCAGTAGCAAAGAGGAAGGTATAGAAAATCGGTATCGGTATCAGAAGCAGCGTTGCGTGGAAGGGGGCGCCCGTGACTATCATCACTATAATCATCGCGATAAGCGAGAAGCTCAGGTTCACAAGTCCCGAGAGTATGTTCGACAGCGGGAAGAGATACTTCGGTATATAAACCTTTTTAAGGAGCGACGCGTTCGATATCATCGAATGCATAGCAGTCGTGGTGGATTCCGTGTTAAAGGAGAAGAGCAGCGAGCCCGAGAGATAATATATCGGGAAATGCTCAATATTCTGCTTAAAGAGCGTGGAGAACACGATAGTTATAACCACCATCATTAAAAGCGGGTTCAGCACCGTCCAGATAAGACCGAGCGCGGAATGTCTGTATCGCACCTTAATATCTCTGACGACGAGCTCGCGTAGCAGGGGCGAGAAGCGCCTTAAGCCGTCAATTTTTTCAAGTATATAATTCTTAGTTTTCGCTAGCCTTTTCAATTTCTTCCTCCCTGTGAGTACCCCACTGTACTTGCTTTAATTTTTTGTAGAGTCTATGCGGTATCAGGCTCATAATTACAGGCTTCGCAAGATAGATATAATCGTAAAAGGGCGATTTCATAGCCCGAAGCCCGTGAAGTCTCGTTCGAAGCTCGTATTTTCTCGTCTGCCTGGTATGCCTTTTATACGCATCGAGAGGCTCGTACACGTAATAGAGATATTCCTGCAGGTTCTGTCCTATAAGCCCCTCTGCCGCAAGACGCATAACCAAGTCATAATCCTCAGTTCTCTTCGTCTCCTCGACCACTCGGTAGCCTCCCACAATTTCCAAGGCTTCCCTTCTGAAAATCATCGTCGGGTGGAAGAAGGGATTCTTCTTCGCCAGGGTATGCTTGGTGACCTTCTCTTCAAAGAGCCGCTTGCTAAACACTCCTGAGTCGTCGAAAACGTAGATACCGCACGCGACGTATGGACAGCCTGTCTCTTCAAGATACCTAAAAGTCCTCTCGAGCCTCTCGGGCTTCGATACATCGTCGGCGTCCTGTCTTGCGATATAATCGCCTCTCGCAATTTCAAGACAGTCGTTAAGAGAAGCGCCGAGCCCCTTATTCTCGGAGTGGCTGATGAGCACGATACGGTCATCGCTCGCCCGATACCTCTCGAGTATCGACCAAGTAGTGTCAGAGGACGCGTCGTCACAAATGATAAACTCATAGTCCGTATATGTTTGTGACAGTATCGAATCAATAGCTTTCCCTAACGTCTTCTCTCCGTTATATACACTCATAAGGATTGAGATTTTGGGTGAACTTTTATTCATCATATAAGCTAAATCCTCCTGCAGAGTTACCTTTCTACGCTACCGTTATATTGCCAAAAAGAAAGGGGCAAACGAAACACGGCTACTATCATAATAAAGCTTTATTTTAAATTATAACACATATTTAAAATAATTGCAAGTGGATAGTTATTTTTTTCGAGCAAAACGGAAATAAAACAACTTTTACTGACACGAAACTCCATTTTAGGTAAAGTATGCCGTTTTTTCAAATAAAAAAGCCCGTTCTTTAGCGTGTTATCCTCAACGGAGAACACGCATTTAGCTCGGACTTTGTGATATTAAATTGCGATACAGTACGGATTATTCAAGCCGGAAAATCAGGTCATCTTCTCCTGCTTAACCTTCTTATCGATGACATGACGGGAGGCAAGCTCGCGGTGGACGTCCTCGAGCGAGATACCCATCTCGAGCATAAGGACGAGGGTGTGGTAGGCGAGGTCGGCTATCTCGTAGACCGTCTCCTTCTTATCGTCTGCCTTCGCGGCTATGATGACCTCGGTACATTCCTCGCCGACCTTTTTCAGTATCTTGTCGATACCCTTATCGAAGAGGTAGTTGGTGTAGGAGCCCTCCTTCGGGTTCTCGCGTCTTTCGCGAATTAGGTCGTAAAGCCCCTCGAGGGAAAACTCGGAGAGCTCGGAGCTCTCATAGACGGGATTTGTAAAGCAGCTGTCCGTGCCGAGGTGGCAGGCGGGTCCGTCCTTCTCAACAACTACGACGAGTGCGTCGTTATCGCAGTCGGCGGTAATGGAAACTATGTGCTGATAGTTTCCGCTCGTCTCCCCCTTCAGCCAGAGCTCGCCACGCGAGCGGCTGAAAAAGCAGGTGAGTCCTCGCTCCGTAGATATTTCAAGGCTTTCGCGATTCATATACGCCAGCGTGAGCACTTTTTTCGTCACAGAGTCGACCACTATAGCGGGAATGAGCCCGCGCTCGTCAAACTTCAATTTGTCAATATTCAGCATTTGTAAACAACTCCTTACATTCTTGAGTTCAAAACTTGACACGTGTCATATTCTTGTGGGTATTCCAACCTCGGCTAGTCTGGCTTTAAGCTCTGATATTTTCACCTCACCAAAATGGAATATCGAAGCGGCAAGCCCCGCATCAACGAGCGGAAGCTCACGGAAGAGCTTAATAAAATCCTCTATACAACCGGCACCGCCCGAGGCGATTACGGGGACAGAAACTATATCCGTTACCGCGCGGAGCATCTCGATGTCGAAGCCGCGCTTCACGCCGTCAGTATCTATCGAATTCAGTACTATCTCACCCGCGCCGCTCTCGACACCGTGACGTATCCATTCAAGCGCATTCATGCCCGTATTTTCTCTTCCACCCTTCGCGAAGACGGTGAATTTTCCGTCAACGCGCTTCACATCGACGGAGAGCACGACACACTGGTCGCCATAACGCTTCGCCGCCTCATAAATGAGCTCGGGATTCCTTATCGCTCCTGAATTTACACTGACCTTATCAGCTCCGCATTTCAGCACCCTGTCAAAGTCGTCGAGCGTATTTATACCGCCGCCAACGGTGAGGGGAATAAATATAGTCCGCGCTACCTCAGTGAGTATATCCGAGAAGAGCCTGCGTCCCTCTGCCGAAGCTGTTATATCGTAGAAAACAAGCTCATCGGCACCGCACTCACTGTAATACCTGCCAAGCTCGACGGGCGAGGATACGTCCGAGAGCCCCTCGAAGTTCACACCCTTCACTACCCTGCCGTCTCTTACGTCGAGGCAGGGGATTATTCTTTTCGTTATCATTTTGCCATCCTTATAGCTTCAGAAAGTGAAATAGCGCCCGTGTAGTACGCCTTTCCTATTATCGCACCGTAAATATCCATTTCTCGAAGGGCACGAACGTCATCGAGTGTCGAGACACCGCCCGAGGCTACGATATCTATTCCCAACTCGTGCGAAAGGTCACGGTAGAGCTCGCGGTTAGTTCCCTGCATCGCTCCGTCCTTCGATATATCGGTACATATCACCGTACCGACGCCTATTTTCTCAAGCTCGCGGCAGAAATCGAAGGCGTTGAGCTCCGAGGTCTCGGTCCACCCCTTTATCGCAACCCTTCCATCGCGAATATCAACACCGACAGCTATTTTTTCTCTGTACTTATCCGTCGCGCGAAGCAGAAAGTCTCTGTCCGTCACGGCAGCAGTGCCGAGTATCACGCGCGACACGCCCGCCGACGTATACGCCTCTATCACGTCCATAGTTCGCACGCCGCCACCTACCTCAACAAACATATCGGCTGCGCTGAGTATACTCTTCACCGTTTCGAGGTTTGGTGTACCGCCGCACTTCGCGCCCTCGAGGTCCACGAGGTGCATACATTCCGCACCGGCGCGCTTAAAATCCGTCGCAATAACAGGCGGGTCGTTGCTATAAACCGTCATATCCTCATATTTTCCGCGGAGCAGTCTCACTGCTTTTCCGTCGAAAAGGTCAATAGCGGGAAATATTTTCATATAAATCTCCTTTTCATATCTCGGAGAAAGCGCGGAGAATATTTAGGCCTACCCTGCCGCTTTTCTCGGGGTGGAACTGACAGCCGTAGACGTTCCCCTTTTCGACCGCCGCCGTAAGCGGTGCGCCGTATTCAGCCGTCGCTATTACAGCCTCCTCGCAGTCCGCGGCGTAATAGGAGTGTACGAAATAGACAAAATCTCCCTCGCTTATATACTTAAACAGCTCCGAGTGCTCGCCCCTGAAATTTAGTGAGTTCCAGCCTATGTGCGGAATTTTCAAGCCCTTCGGTATGACGTCCGATATCGGACGAACAGCGCCCGAGATAAGCCCGAGCCCTGCGTGCTCGCCGTATTCAAAGCTCTTATCGAAAAGAAGCTGCATACCGAGGCATATACCGAGAATTGGTTTACCCCGCCCTGCCTCTTCACACACAACCTCACCAAGGCCCGACAGGCGAAGCTTCTCCGCTGCGTCGGAAAAAGCACCTACACCGGGCAAAATTATTTTCTCGGCACTCCGTATAACCCCAGGGTCTGATGTGGCAACCGCCTCGGCTCCTATCATGGCAAAGGAAGAGGAAAGCGAGAAAAGATTTCCGACGCCGTAATCAACTATTGCTATCATTATAACACGCCCTTCGTAGACGGGATTGCGTCCCCGAGCCTCGGGTCTATCTCTGCGGCACGCCTGATACTGCGCGCAACGGACTTAAACATCGCCTCTATTATGTGGTGAGCATTCTTCCCCGCCAGCATACGGATATGGAGATTGCATTTAGCATTCTGGGAAAATGCGTAGAAAAACTCATCCACAAGCTCCGTATCGAAATCGCCTACCTTCTCCTTGCCTATTTCAAACGTACCGACGTAATAGGCTCTTCCCGATAGGTCGACGGCAGAGAGCACGAGAGCATCGTCCATAGGAAGGGTGATGTCCCCGTAGCGATTGATACCTCGCTTCGCGCCGAGGGCAACCTCAAAGGCGCTGCCGAGTGCTATTCCCACATCCTCCGTCGTGTGGTGATAATCGACCTCGGTATCGCCCTTACACTTGACCGTAAGGTCGAAAAGCCCGTGCTTCGCAAAAAGAGTCAGCATATGGTCAAGGAAGCCGACGCCCGTAGCAATATCCGACTTGCCCTCGCCATCAATATTCAGCTTTATCTCTACGAGCGTTTCGCCCGTTTTTCTTACTATCTCACTGCACCTCATCGGTTAACCTCCAAAATTTCCTTGGTTTTGTCAATAAATATTTGCATTTCCGCCATGCTTCCAACGGTTATTCTGTTGTATTCCTTTATTCTCTCGCCCGAGAAATGCCTAACGAGAACACCGCGCTCGCGGAGAGCGAGATAGAGCTCTTCTCCGCCTATTTTATCACTTTTTGCAAAAAGAAAATTAGCACGGGTTGGGGTTAAATCAAATCCGAGGGCCGCAAGCTCGCGCGCCGTCCACTCCCTGGTTTCGATTATCTGCCTACAGTTTTCACAGAAATAATCCGCGTCAAGAAGCGCACCGACACCTGCCGCCGCCGTCATACGGTTGACGTTATACGGGTTGGTTGAATATTTTATCCTGACAAGGTCGGATATGAGGTCGCGGCATCCGATACCAAAGCCGAGACGCGCGCCTGCCATAGAACGAGATTTCGAGAAGGTCATTGTAACGAGGAGATTATCGTACTTTTTTGTTAAGGGCACCGCGCTCTCTGCACCGAAATCCACGTAGGCCTCATCGACAACTACGACACGTTCTCTGTTGCACGCGACGATATCCTCAATCTCCGATGCCGAGAGTGCAATACCCGTCGGCGCATTGGGATTGGCTATAAACAAAACTCCGCGCTCCGCCTTCATTCCCTCCCTGTCTACAGAAAAGTCGGAAAGAAGAGGTATTTCGCGATAGGGCACGCCGTTTAGGTCTGCAAACACGCGGTAGAAGCCGTAAGTAATATCGGGAAAGACTGCGGGAGTCCTCTCATCGCAGAACGCCATGAACGCGAAATTAAGCACCTCGTCGGAGCCATTGGTAACTATAAGCTCGTCCTCGCTCACGCCATAGGTGACGGCGAGTTCGCGTGTAAGACGGGTACAGTCGGGGTCCGGATAGAGCTTCAGCCGCTCAAGCTCCTCTGCAGCGAGCCTCATAGCTGTCTTTGACGGTGGATAGGGCGACTCGTTTGTATTGAGCTTTACGTACTTTTTATCCTGCGGCTGCTCACCCGGTGTGTAGGGCTTCAACACCTTATATCTATCAGTCAGAAATCTGCTCATTTTTCTCCGTCCTCAAGCCTTATAACCGCACTTCTCGCGTGAGCGGTAAGCCCCTCTTGCTTTGCAAAATACTCAACGTCGCGTGCGACACGTGCAAGTGCGTCCTTATCGTAGTAGATAAATTGCGTTTTCTTAATGAAATCGTCAACGGAAAGAGGGCTCGAAAACCGTGCCGTGCCGCTCGTCGGCAGGGTGTGGTTCGTCCCCGCGAGATAATCGCCGAGTGCCTCGGGACAGTTCTTACCTAGGAACACAGAGCCTGCGTGCTTAATCTTCTCGAGGTAATAGAAGCAATCGTCAAGACAGAGCTCCAGGTGCTCGGGTGCAATACCGTTGGCTATCTCTATCGCCTCGTCGATGCTTCCCGTCACAATTATCTTACCGTTATTATCTATAGACGAGCGCGCTATCTCACATCTTTCGAGTGTCGGTATCTGACGCTCGAGCTCATCTCTTACCGAGAGAGCGAGCTCCATCGAGTCTGTTGCGAGGACTGCGCTCGCCATTCTGTCGTGCTCCGCCTGTGAAAGAAGGTCTGCTGCGAGGTTTCTCGGGCTGTTATTTCCGTCCGCGACTATCATTATCTCGCTCGGTCCGGCTATCATATCTATAGAAACAACGCCAAAGACCTGCCGTTTCGCCTCTGCGACGAAGGCATTCCCCGGGCCTACTATCTTATCCACCTTTGGAACGCTCTCGGTACCGTAGGCAAGCGCGGCTATCGCCTGTGCGCCCCCTACCTTATATATCTCGTCAACACCCGCTATTTTCGCCGCGGCGAGAATTACGGGATTAATTTTTCCCTCTCTATCGGGGGGTGTGACCATTACTATCCTCTCACACCCTGCTATTTTCGCAGGTATTGCGTCCATAAGGACGGTTGAGGGATAAGCCGCCGTGCCACCGGGAACGTAGAGTCCTGCGCGCTCAATGGGGATTATCTTCTGTCCTATGACCGTTCCGCCCTCGCGCATCTCGAAGCTCTCTCGCTTTTGTCTTTCGTGAAATTTTCTTATATTCTCTGCCGCGAGCTCGAGCACCTCTGTAAAACGAGCGGGAACGCCTGCAACAGCCTCGTCGAGCTCTTCCTCCGACACGCGCAAAGACGAAAGACGCGCGCCGTCGAATTTCTCATTGTAGAAGAAAAGCGCCGCATCTCCCTCACGCCTTACCCTCTCTATTATCTCGCTAACGACTCCCGAGACGTCACGCGCCTCTGTTTCTACCGCGAATATTTCCTCTCGTCTTGAGAGACTGTCCTCAATTATCCTTATCATTTGCTTCGCTCCGTATCCTCGCAAGCTCTCCTGTGAGCCTGTCTATCACGTCCGACTTAAACGCGTAGCTTGCCTTGTTGGCTATAAGCCTCGCGCTTATCGGCATAAATTTTTCGACGACCACAAGGTCGTTTTCCTTTAGGGTCGTGCCCGTTTCCACAATATCCACGATAACGTCGGAAAGCCCGAGTATCGGGGCAAGCTCTATCGAGCCGTTCAAGTGTATAATGTCAATATCGCGGCCCTGCGACGAATAGTACGCCTTCGCAATAGAGGTGAACTTCGTCGCGACCGTGAGCGTACGGAGCCTATCGTCTGAAAAGCCGCGCTTCGCCGCTACCGCCATATCACACCTTCCGACCCCAAGGTCGAAAAGCTCGTAGACGTCGGGGCGATACTCGGTAAGAATATCCTTCCCCACAACACCGACGTCAGCCACGCCGTGCTCAACGTATATGGCAACGTCCGAGGGCTTTACCCAGAAATAGCGCACTCCGCGCTCGGCGTTCTCAAATATCAGCCGTCTGCCGGGAGATAAAAGCGCCGGACACTCAAAGCCTGCGCGGGCGAACATCTCGTACACACGCTCTCCGAGCCTACCCTTCGGGAGAGCTACGTTTATGTAATCAGTCATTTTCCCTCCCCGCACGTGCAAGCTCGTCTACGTAGACTGCGAAGCCTACGGCGCACGCCTCTCTTTTCATTCTTCTCATAAGCTTATCGTATCTTCCTCCGAGAAGCACCGCGGAGGGCGCCCCCTCGGCAAAGCCGCGAAAGGCTATACCGTTATAATATCTGGTGTTGTTAACGACCGAAAAATCGACGAAAACGCTGTCGGCTACCCCCGCGCGAATAAGCTCTCGCAGCACGGATACGAAGGACCCAACTGCCGCCTCGGTAGCATCATCACGAATAAAGAGGGAGAGCCTCTCCTCCGCCACAGAAGCGGGACAGTGAAATTTTACAAGCTCTGAAATAAGAGCCGCATCAGCCTGCGAGCCGCCCTCGTCTTCCACCACCGAAGCCGCACCGCTTGCATTTTTCTCCCTCAAGCATTCCAGAATGCGCTCGCATCCACGTTCGCTGATGCCGAGGCAGGAGAGGAACGCCTCGAGAACGTCCATATCCGCAAGCTCGAGAACGTACCTTCGCGTATTCGCAGCAAGGCTCCTTACAGCAAGGGTTATCACCTCGGAAAGCTCGGGGCTCCCAACCCTCCCTATATACTCTATGCCCGTCTGCATAATCTCCTTAAAGGAGCCCGTCCCCTTCTCTGCTCTGTAAACGTTTTCGTTGTAGAAAACCTTCTGTACGCCGCCCGTGTCCTTCGAGTTTTTTATTATCGAGAGGGTAACGTCGGGCTTTAAGGCAAGCAGTCTTCCGTCCTTATCGTTAAATGTTATTACACCGTCCGATACGAGAAAATCTTTATTTTTCGCATAGAGGTCGTATTCCTCGAATTTACTCATTTTATACTGCTGATATCCGTATTCCCTATATAAGCCGCGCAGTGTAAAAACCGTGCGCTCCTCGGGGGTCAGCACCTTATCAAAATCAATCATCTTTCTCCTCCGAGTCAAGAACGAAGGCGTATCCGCCGCTGCCCCAGTTAAGACATCTGTTAACCCTGCTTATCGTAGCGGTGCTTGCTCCCGTCGAGCGAGATATCTCCTGATAGCTCCTGCCCGCGCGAAGCTCCTTTGCCACAAGAAGCCTCTGTGACATATCCTGCAGCTCCTTTATTGTACAAACGTCAAGAAAGAAATTCTTGCACGCCTCCTTACTGTCAAGCTTCAGAACAGCATCGATAAATCCGTCGATATTATTGATTAAAAGCTTATCCATTTCGCCCTCACTTTTAAGTAATTGCTTTATTAGTTTAGCACGCTAAAGCGGAAAAGTCAATAGCTTTTGAAAAGGTTTTCTGCATTTCGTGCTTTTGGCACAATATGAATAACAGCAACCGGATATTATGTGGCACATTGTACAAATATCAACCGCGCTTTTTATAAATTGCGCAAGAAAAATTATTAAAATAAATAAATTTTTGACGAAAAAAGTTGATAAAAATTCACGTTTATGTTACAATCGTTGAGTGGGAGAGGCTCTCACGTTCGATCGGCCCAGGTCGGCCGTCCGGAGCACTCCGTCTAAAAAAAGAGAATTGAAGGTGACTTATGAGTACAGACGTTCTAAACGGCAAAACACTCAAAAATATGCTTCTCGGCGGCGTCCAAAATATGCGGTCGAGCTCCTCTGAAATAAATGATTTAAACGTGTTTCCCGTCCCTGACGGAGACACGGGTACCAATATGACGATGACTCTCGAGGGAGGCATCGCCGAGATATCGGAAATAGACAACGACAGCATCGGGGACATTATAACCAGATTTGCACGCGGCGCGCTCCTCGGTGCGCGCGGGAACTCGGGGGTTATTCTCTCGCAGATACTCGCCGGCATTAAGGACTCACTCGCGGAAAAGGATACCGTAACTGCGCTCGACCTCGCCGCTGCCTACAGAGGCGGCGTTGAGAAATCCTACTCCGCCGTAAGAAACCCCACCGAGGGAACGATACTTACCGTCTTCCGCGAAAGCACGGAATTTGCGGCGCGTAACGTCGACGAAAACTCGACGATAGACGATTTCTACAGGCTGCACATTGAGGAAGCGCATCGCTCACTCGAGAGGACGAAGGAGCTCCTGCCCGTTCTCGCGGAAGCAGACGTTGTCGACTCGGGCGGCGCGGGCTACCTCGCTATAGCGGTGGGAATGTATCTCTCCCTTACGGGCAAGCTTAAAAGCTCGGTATACAGGGAGCTTGCTCCGAAGAAGGAGACTCCGCCCGACATTGAGAGGTTCACACGTTACTCGAAGCTCGAGTTCGGCTATTGCACCGAGTTTCTTCTCCGCCTTACGGTCGATAAGTGCGATATAGACGCTTTCGAGCTCGGGGCGCTTGAGGATAAGCTCACCGAAATGGGCGGAGAGAGCATCGTCGCATACCGCGACGGTGATATAGTGAAGGTGCACGTCCACACCTTCACACCGGGAGAGGTTCTCTCCTATTGTCAAGGCTTCGGAGAGTTCCTTACGCTGAAGATAGAAAATATGTCTGTCGGACATTCCGAGGAAAAGGAAGCAAAGAAAAAGGAAAGAGCAAGGCTCTCCGTGCTCTCCGTAGCTACGGGTGAGGGTATGTGCTCTCTCTTCCTCGATATGGGCGCCGATGGCATAATAAGCGGCGGGCAGACTCAAAACCCGTCGACAGAGGAGTTCATCGAAGCCTTTCGTGCTCACGATGCGGAGCATATCATAGTGCTCCCGAACAATAAGAACGTTCACTTGGCAGCGAAGCAAGCGGCAGAGCTCTACACCGATGCCGAGGTACATATAATCCCGACAAAGAGCCTTATGCAGGGCTACGGTGCACTCTCGGTCATAACCCCGGGAATTACCGACGTGGATATGCTGGTCGAGAACACTCGCCGCGCCGCAGAGAGCGTTATAGGAGCAGAGATAACGCGTGCCGTGAGAAGCGTTACGATAAACGGCCGTGAGATACGCGAGGGCGATTTTATAGCTATCTCCGAAGGAGATATTGTCGCAGTCGCAGCCTCCGCCGAGACAACGGTGCTCGAAATGCTGAAAACGGTCGATATGGACGATTATGAGATAATTACCCTCTTCGTCGGTAAGGGCATATCCGAGGATACCCGTGTCGAGCTTACCGAAAAAATAGAGGAAGAATACCCCGACTGTGAGGTCATTGTATACGAGGGCGGACAAGAGGTATACGACTACCTCGTAGCCATTGAGTAAAAAACATTGGAGATGCTTATGGAAAAGCTTTATAAAATTGCGATAGACACGAAGGGCAGCGATAAGGGTCAGGAGATGATGATACGCGGTGCGCTCATGGCGCTCGACCGACACCCCGCCCTCGGAGTATGTCTCGTCGGTGATAAGGACGTTATCGAGAAAGCTACAGCGACCCGACCCGACCTTGCCTCGAGAATAGAGATAGTCGACGCCCCCGACGAAATAACCAACTACGACAGTCCCGCGACGGCTCTTTTCGAGAAGCCGAACTCCTCGCTTGTAAAAGCTCTTATGCTCGTCAGCGAGCGCGATGATATGACGGGTCTCATTAACGCGGGCTCGACAGGCGCACTTATTGCAGGCTCTATGAGATTTCTCTCGGGCAAGGAGAGAGTGCGTCCCGCCCTTGCGGCGGTGCTTCCCGCGGAGAACGGCTCCTTCACCTGCCTTGTTGACACGGGAGCTACTATTGACTGCGGAGCGGCAACGCTTTTGCATTTTGCACATCTTGGCAGTGATTTTATGCGCCGCCTTTACAGACTCGACTCCCCGAGGGTCGGCCTTCTCTCCAACGGAGCCGAGCCCACCAAGGGTAACAAGGTGGTAAAGGAGGCTCACGCGCTGCTTCGAGATGCGGAGGATATCAACTTTATCGGTAATATCGAGGGCACGGGCGCTCTTTCGGGCGCGTGCGACGTTCTCGTATGCGACGGCTTCGCGGGCAATCAGGTGCTTAAGGTATCCGAGGGAATTGCCAGGCGGCTTATAACCGATATCGTGAAATATTCGAAGGCAACAGGGGACTCCGGGCTTATGAAGCTCGTATCACACCTTATGGGAATATACGATTTCAACTCGCTTGGAGGAGGTATAATTCTCGGAGCTGCGAAGCCCGTTATAAAGGCTCACGGAGCTGCAAACGAGCAGTCGATAGTCAACACTGCGGGTATGCTTCTCAACATAGCCGAAAACCGCGAGATTTTCGAAGGACAATAATTTATTGGAGGATATTATGGGAAAAATCAAAATTTTGTGCACATCTACGGGCTGCATAGAGTACGCTCCCGAGCGTTACCGCGAGCTCGGCATCGACATTATCAGAATACATATCATTTTCGAGGGCAAAGAGTATCTCGAGGGTCTTGACCTCGACCCCGTTAAGTTCTACGAGAGGCTCGAGACGATAGAAGAGCCGAAGAAAAATCTTCCCTCTACCGCTATGCCCACGACGCAGGCGCTCTACGACCACTTCGAGGCGGCTATTGCCGAAGGCTGCGACGAGGCTATAGTATTCACTCTTTCCTCGGCGCTCGGCGGCACGTACAATAAGATATGCCTTATCGCAGAGGAGTTCAAGGAAAGAATAAAGATACACGTAGTAGACACGAAGATATCCTGCTTCGGCGAGGGACTTCTCGCCATTAAGGCGGCAGAGTGGGCGAAGGCAGGCAAGACGAGCGAGGAGATACTCAAGGAGTGCGCGTGGATGATGCGCCGTCAGGAGTTCGTCGGTGTCGATGCAAAGCTCGACTACCTCATCTATAACGGCCGTCTCAAGGGCGGTAAGGCGTTTATGGGTCAGATGCTTAAAATATGCCCCGTCGTGCATTTCACGAAGGAGGGCGAGATAGTCGCTATGGAGAGCGTCAGAACGCCCAAAAAGGCGCTGGCAAGAATGTGCGAGATAATGAAGGAAATTATAGGCGACAGAGCTCCCGAGGACTACGTGCTTTTCCATATCTACACCGGCCCGTCACTGCTCACCACTCTTAAGGAGATAGAGCCGAAGTATGACCTCGCGACAAATCACGAAGCGGTAATAATGTCACCCGTCAGCGGCGCGCATAACGGCCCGTGGCTCGCCGGCTACGGACTCGCATTCCTTCGCCGTGAGGACGAGCCTATCGACGGTTAGGACAGTGTTATGCTGACAGTTAAGGAAGTTAAGACAGCGAGGGACAGACGCGAATTTGTCGAGCTCCCTCTCCGTATGTACAAGAATTGTAAGGAATTTACCCCACCCCTCTATTCCGATGAAATGAAGCTTCTTCGTACGGGCGGAGATGCCTCTATCTCCGAGTCGGTATTTTTTCTCGCCGAGCGCGACGGACGTACGGTCGGAAGAATACAGGGTATCATACAGAAGCAGTACAACGGAATACACGAAAAAAAGCAGGTGCGCTTCACAAGATTTGACGCACCAAACGATAAAGAGATATCCCGCTCACTCTTCTCCGCCCTTGAAAATTGGGCGCGCGAGCGCGGAATGACGGAGCTCGTCGGCCCTCTCGGCTATAGCGACCTCGACCGCGAGGGGCTGCTTGTCGAGGGATTCTCCGAGGGTGCTACCTTCGAGGAGCAGTACAATTACGAATACTACGGCTCGCTCGTCGAGGATGCGGGACTTAAAAAGGACGCGGACTGGCTCGAGTTCGAGCTCCGTGCGCCCGAGAAAAGAAACGAAATGCTCTCTCGTGTGGCGAACCGTGCACTTGAGCTCTCGGGGCTTCATATCGCGGACAGGAATATGTCGAAGAAGCAGTATATCGCGAAATACCGCGACGGCTTTTTCGACTGTCTCGACAAATGCTATTCGAAGCTATACGGCACAGTGCCCATCTCACGCGCTATGCAGGACGAGCTCGTCAGTCAGTTTATGATGATACTCAACAACGACTACCTGGTCTTCATCTGCGATAAGGACGAGAGAGTTGTGGCCTTCGGCCTCTGCTTCCCCTCTATTGCCGAGGCGGTAAAGCCGAGTGGCGGAAGACTCACTCTCCCGGCACTTTTCCGTATTCTTTCGGCTGTAAAAAATCCGAAGGTCATAGACCTTGGCCTCGTGGCAGTCCTGCCGGAATACCAAAACGCAGGTCTCAACGCGGTAATTCTCGACGCCCTTGTCGATATGCTCTCGGGAAAGGTCGAGAAATGCGAAACTAACCTCAACCTCGAAACCAACACGGCGGTGCTCGCGCAGTGGAAGCACTTCACAGCAAGGCAACACAAAAGACGCCGCTCTTACAAAAAATCTATTTAACGGAGTGACGATATGTTAGAAAGACTCAAAGCTATACTTACCCGTGTAGTACCCGACGTGGATATGGACACGGTAACCGAGAGCACGACGCTCATCGACGACCTCGGCTTCGATTCCCTCGCCATTATGATGATGTCGATGGAGATAGAGGACGCCTTCGGCTTCCGCTTCACCGAGTTCGTAAAATTCGAGACGGTAGGCGACGTATGCAGATACGTCGAGAATAAGGCGACGAAATAACCCAACGGGGGCATTGCGGATTTCATCATATAACGTAACTACCGGGCGTCCAACGCGGGCGCGGATATGTGGCGCTCCTTCGACGCCGAGGTTCTTGACGACGTTATGATGGAGTGCTGCTCGCGTGAGCGGTAAGCCCTGTCTTGCCGAGGAGATAGGAACGATGGGTCCTATGCTCGCGTCGAACGACATGGCGGCAGACATCACCGTCACTTCCTCCGAGTACGAGCTCACGAGAGTCTACTACGGCAGCGATAAGTGCGTCGCACCGTTCGATGTATCTATCCTTCTCTATGAGAAGAAATAAATCTGATAAACTCTTTTCTGGTGGAGCTTGCCGTCGGCAAGCTCCCTCTCTTTTTCTTGCTCTCACCCGTAAAAATTTAAAAAATATTTTCTTCTCTAAATGTTTACTTTTTAAAACAATTGTGATATACTTATTATGGTAATTTTTTGGCTCTTATAAAAAGAGCATTAAGGAGAAACAATTATGAGCCGTATGGTAGGTACCGTATCAAGAGGTGTAAGAGCACCGATTATCAGAAAGGGTGACAGTATTCCCGATATCGTAACGGACTGTGTGCTCGAGGCAGCGAAGTCAGAGGGATATGAGATACGCGACAGAGACATAGTCGCTATGACCGAGGCTATCGTCGCACGTGCGCAGGGCAACTATGCGTCAGTGTCGGATATTGCGAAGGACGTAAGGGCGAAATTCGGCGGTGAGTGCGTGGGAGTTATCTTCCCCATTCTCTCGAGAAACCGTTTCGCTATCTGTCTTCGCGGTATTGCGTCGGGTGCTAAAAAGATAGTTCTTATGCTATCCTATCCGTCCGACGAGGTCGGAAACCACCTTATCTCGCTCGATATGCTCGACGAGCGCGGTGTAGACCCCTATCGCGACGTCCTCGACCTTAAGACCTACCGCGAGCTCTTCGGCTATGAGAAGCACCGCTTCACGGGTGTCGACTACGTCGAGTATTACGAGAGCCTTATAAAAGAGGCGGGCGCTGAGTGCGAGATAATATTCGCGAACGACCCGAGAGCTATACTCTCATACACTAAAAACGTTCTCAACTGTGACATTCACACAAGAGCGAGAACGAAGCGCCTGCTTCGCGCAGCGGGTGCAGAGCGTGTCTTCGGACTCGACGAGATACTGAATGCTCCCGTCGACGGCTCGGGCTATAACGAGCACTACGGCCTTCTCGGCTCCAACAAGGCTACGGAAGACGAGGTTAAGCTCTTCCCGCGCGACTGCCAGCCGATTGTCGACGAAATACAGAGAAGAATATTCGCCGCTACGGGTAAGCGCGTTGAGGTAATGGTATACGGAGACGGTGCATTCAAGGACCCCGTAGGGAAAATTTGGGAGCTCGCAGACCCCGTAGTTTCTCCCGCGTACACAAAGGGGCTCGAGGGTACTCCGAACGAGCTCAAGCTCAAATATCTTGCAGATAACGACTTTGCAGCTCTCTCCGGCGACGCGCTTAAGGAAGCTATTAAGGGCGAGATAGTAAAGAAGGATGCCGACCTCGTTGGTAATATGGCGAGTGAGGGCACGACGCCAAGACAGCTCACCGACCTTATAGGCTCGCTCTGCGACCTCACCTCTGGCTCCGGCGATAAGGGTACTCCGATAGTTTATATTCAGGGTTATTTCGACAACTACACGACCGAGTATTAATTCAAGCATAAGAACAAGAGGAGCTATATTATGGTAACTGAAAAGATAGTGCTAAACCAACCCGAGAGGTTTGCAAAAATTCCCGAAATCAGCCGTGAGAAGCTTGTTCGCGCGGCAGAGAAGGCTACAGATAAGCTCGAAGAGTTCGCGAAGAAGAACCCCTGCGCCTTCCCCGGCACCTGCACGAAAAACTTCAAGTACGAGTGTGCCGAGAACAAAAACTGGGAGGCAGGAATGTACACGGGCTGTTATTGGCTCGCGTATGAGCTCACGGGTAATGAGTTCTTTAGAAAAGAAGCGGAGAGCCATATTCCGTCGTATAAGGTGCGCCTAGACGGGAAAATCGGTATTGAGGGCCACGACGTGGGCTTCCCCTTTATGCCCTCGTGCGTTGCGGCATGGAAGATAACGGGCAACGAATACGCCCGCAAGATAGCTCTCGACACCGCCGACTACGTTATGGCGGAGCGCTATTTCCCGAAGAGCGAGTACAAGTGTATAAAGACGACGGGTCACCACACTATGATGGACACCCTTATGAACGCGACTCTCCTACTGTGGGCGGGTAAGGAGACTGGCGACTCGAAATATACCGAAGCAGGTCTTAATCAGTCGATAACGACGAACAAGCTCTTAATACGTGCTGACGGCTCGTCATACCACCACTACATATTCGACCCCGAAACCGAAGAACCGATAAAGGGCTGGACGCTTCAGGGTCACAGCGACGACTCCTGCTGGTCGCGCGGTCACGCTTGGGGCATCTACGGCTTCCCCGTAGCGTACGATTACACGGGTGCGGACTTCCTTCCCGGACTCCACCGTGACATCACCTACTTTATGCTAAATCACCTGCCCGAGGACTGTATTCCCTATTGGGATTACGATTTCATCTCCGGAGAAGAGTCCCGCGATTCGTCGGCCGGTCTTATTTCCGCATGCGGTATGCTCGAGATGGCGAAGCACCTGCCCGACACGGCAGAGCAGAAAAATGTATTTAAGAGTGCTGCTGCGCAGATAGTCGAGGCAGTTATCGATAACTGCACAGGAGATATAGGTGTAGATTACGACGGCCTTGTAAACAAGGTAACCCACGCGAAGCCGCAGGGCCAGGGCATTGACGAATGCGCCGTATACGGCGACTACTTCTACCTCGAGGCGCTGACAAGATACCTCAAGCCCGATTGGGTGAGATATTGGTAAAAGGAGAGAGGAGAGAGTATGATAACCGAAAAGATTATACTGAACAATCCGAAAAAGTATTCGAATATCCCCGAGATATCAAAGAATAAGCTGGAGCGAGCGGCAGAAGCCGTCGTTGACAAGCTCGAGGAGAGAAATCGCCGCTTCGGCCTTGACAGCTACCCGTGGATGTGCTCGCAGAATTATAAGTATCTGCCCCGTCCGAACAACGACTGGCAGCACGGTATGTACTCGGGCTGTAACTGGCTCGCCTACGAGCTCACAGGTAACAAGTATTTCCGCGAGTGTGCGGAATATCAGCTAAAATCCTTCCGTGACAGGCTTGATAACCGCGTAGGTGTCGACGACCACGACCTCGGATTCGTATTCATTCCCTCTGCTCTCGCGGCATACAAGATAACGGGCAGCGAATTCGCATACCAACTCGCGAAGGATGCAGCGGAATACCTCTATGAGCCGAACTACAGTAAAGAGGGCAAATTTATTATTAGAAACCACAAGGGCTGGAATTACGGTACGGGATGCCGCACCATGATGGACTCTCTTATGAACGCACCGCTTCTTTTCTGGGGCGCGGAAGCGACGGGGAGGCCCGAGCTGTATCAGGCGGCGCTCGACCACACCAGAACGACCGAGCAGCTTCTTATCCGTTCGGACGGCTCATCCTATCATCACTATCAATTCGACCCAAAAACCGCAGGCCCTGTTCGCGGCCTTACCTTCCAAGGGTACTCCGACGACTCCTGCTGGTCTCGCGGTCACGCGTGGGGTGTGTACGGCTTCGCACTCGCGTACTCCTACGCGCACGAGGAATTCTTAAAGAACGTACACCGGGGGGTCAGCTACTATATGCTTAACCATCTCCCCGATGATATGATTCCCTGCTGGGACTACGTGTTCACAACACCGGACAACTACAGGGATGCATCGGCGGCGTGTGCCTCTCTGTGCGGTATGAGAGAAATGGCAAGCCTGCTTCCCGAGAGCGACTCGGATAAGGTTGTTTTCGAAAGTGCGGCAGCACAGCTTCTCGAGGCAGTTATCGATAACTGCACTACGGATATCGGTATTCCCTTCGACGGCTTTATACACCATGTTTCTCACGCGCTCCCGCAGGGCTACGGCTTTGACGAGTGCGCTGTATACGGCGACTACTTCTACCTTGAGGCGCTGACAAGATACCTCAAGCCCGATTGGGTAAGATACTGGTAAATTACATCATTATTAAGAGAGCATAGCGGCGAGCTCGTGGTGCTCTCTTTTTTCTTCACTCATATTATACCAAGCCTTTACGCGCCGGTAAGTACGGGAGCAGTACAAAAAAACGGGTGTCTTTCTCACCTAGTCTTGGTGATTTTCAACAATCAATAATAAGCAATATGACAAAATGTCATTCTCGCGCTTCACGCGCGCACACTTTTATTAGATTGATTATTAAATTGTTTTTATATTATCTTTATTATATGCCGGACAAATTGACATGCTACTACGGACATCCTGTCATAGAGCTCTTGTGGACAAAATGGCATGTGTTGAAAGTTTTTAACAAAGAGAAAATGGCGATGGAATTTTCTTCCATCGCCACTCCTTTATTTTTCTGCTTACTGCTCAAAGTATGCACGAAGTCCTGCGAGGTCGTCGGCATCAAGAGCGGTGCGCCAAATCATAGACTCGTCGAGCTTGGGCAAAAACGGGAAAAATCACAAAAAATCAGACTGCGCCCTGTGCGAGCATCGCGTCGGCGACCTTAATAAATCCCGCTATATTCGCACCCGCAACAAGGTCGTCCCCAAGTCCGTAGGTATTCGCAGCCTTCACAGAGTTCTCGAAGATATTCTTCATTATCGTGTAGAGCTTCGCGTCAACCTCCTCTGCACTCCAGGAGTAGCGCATCGAGTTCTGCGACATCTCAAGTCCGGATACCGCAACACCGCCTGCGTTTACTGCCTTCGAGGGAGCAACTATAACGCCGTTTTCCTTAAGGTATGCAACAGCCTCGTTCGTCGTAGGCATATTCGATACCTCTACGTAGTACTTGATACCGTTCTTTACTATGGCCTCGGCTTCCTTCATTCCTACCTCATTCTGTGTAGCGCAGGGCATAAGAATGTCAGCCTTAACTCCCCAGGGCTTCTCGCCGGGGAAGAACTGTACGCCGAACTTATCAGCATAGTCCTGTACTCTGTTTCTGCAGGATGCGCGCATCTCAAGCATATAGTTTATCTTTTCCTCAGTTACGATGCCGTCGGGGTCGTATACATATCCGTCGGGGCCCGATATCGTAACAACCTTACCGCCAAGCTCCGTCACCTTCTTAACGGTACCCCAAGCAACGTTTCCGAAGCCGGAGATGGCGAAGGTCTTACCCTTCACACTGTCGCCGAAATACTTAAGCATCTCCACAGTGTAGTATACCGCGCCAAAGCCGGTAGCCTCGGGACGGATAAGCGAGCCTCCGTAAGGGATACCCTTACCCGTAAGAACACCCGTAAACTCATTACGAAGTCTCTTATACTGTCCGAAGAGGTAGCCTACCTCACGAGCGCCGACACCGATATCTCCCGCGGGAACGTCGGTATCCTGTCCTATGTACTTCGAGAGCTCGGTCATAAAGCTCTGGCAGAAGCGCATAACCTCCATATCACTCTTACCCTGCGGGTCAAAGTCGGAGCCGCCCTTACCGCCACCCATAGGAAGCGAGGTCAAGGAATTCTTAAAGGTCTGCTCAAAGCCGAGGAACTTAATTATACTCTCATTTACCGAGGGGTCGAAGCGAAGGCCGCCCTTATAAGGGCCTATAGCGCTGTTGAACTGAATTCTGAAGCCGCGGTTAACCTGCACCTTACCGCTGTCGTCAATCCACGGAACACGGAATTTAATTATTCTCTCGGGCTCAACGATGCGCTCCATAACACCGCTCTCAATGAGCTCGGGTCTCTGAATAAGAACGGGCTCAATAGAGGAAAGAACCTCGTATACGGTCTGGTGGAACTCGGTCTCACCCGCATTACGGCGGCAAACCCTCTCGTAAAGGTCGTTTAAGTACTCGATTTTAAACATAGAAATCACCTCTTACTAAAAATATTAAAATCAATGATGTAATTATACAACAAACACTTCTAAAAATCAATAGGTTTCTTGCATTTTTCTTCATAAAACTTGCATTTTTTCCGTTTTTTCCCTTGCGGTTGGCATTTTATGACTATTATAAAGCTCAAGAAAGTGCAAAAAATAGTAAAAACAGATAAAGGGAGCAAAAATCTTGGACGAGGTCAAAAAGGCGCCGAGGGTCAAGCTGCCTGCACGGGCATCGCTTTGGTACATTGCGGCATCCAGCTTACAAAGAAGCGTAGGAGTGCTCGGCACTCCCATTTTCACGCGACTTCTCTCTGCCGAGGAATACGGTCTTTATCCGCTTTTCAACACTTATCTCGGAATAGTCACCGTTATAGCGACCCTGGAGATAACGGGCGGAATAGCGCTTCGCGGAATGCAGAAATTCTCCGACAGGCGCGCGGAGTTTCTCTCCGCATCGGTAGGTCTTATTGCCACGGTCTTCTCTATAATCAGCGTTCTTTATTTTGCCTTTCGCGAGGGTATAAACCGCCTCACGGGACTGTCTACTCCGATATCGGCGCTCTTACTCGGGCAGATATTCGTAAATGCCGTAATAAACCTATACACGGGACGCGAAAAATATGAATACAAATACAAAAGCGTAGCGTTGTTAAACGTTATTCTGGCACTGGGCGCTCCCTTCATATCCATAATTTTTATCGTTCTGACAAATTATCGCGCCGAGGCGAGAATATTCGGCGGTTTTATCACTGCCGCGGCTATAGCCGTGCCACTGCTTTTCGTTATACTGAAGGAAGGACGGCGACTGTTTTCACCTGATATATGGCGGTATCTTCTCCGTATGGCACTTCCCCTATTACCCCATTACATTTCTGCGGCGGCGATACTGCGGGTAGGCGAGATAGCGGTCGGACGAATGCACGGCACAGAGGCGCTCGGAAGATATTCCGTAGCGATGTCACTCGGTCTATCGCTAACTATGATAACTAACGGCCTCATCTCGGCACTCTCACCGTGGATACTGCGAAAAATACGCGGAGGTGAATTCGACGGTATACGGGATATGCTGTATCTGCTCTCGTCGGGGCTCTGTCTTCTGTCCCTGCTAATTCTATCGGTTGTACCGGAGACTATGAAGATTATCACGCCGCCGGAATATCACAGCTCTCTTCTCGCAGTATATCCCCTATCGCTATCGGCAGTGCCTATGTTCCTCTCAAGCATAACCGTCCAAGGGGAGATGTACTATGAAAGGAGTGCAATATCGTCCCTGCCGTCTGTAATAGCGGCTCTGGTGAGTACGACGCTCGCCTTCACCGTTCTGCCCCACGTAGACTACAGGTTCGTCAGCGTGTCGGCACTGCTTTCATATATTATTCTTTTCTTCCTGAACGCGCTAATTTTCAAAAGACTGTCGGGTGAATATCCCGTAAAGCTGAAGGCTACGGCTATAACCTATGTGCTCGCCGTTCTTTACGCAGGTCTTTTATGTCTTTTACGAGGCTCGACCGTAGCTAGGATAGTATTGGCAATTCCGCTTATACCTATCCTCCTCACAGTAGGTATGAAGGTCTTTGAGCGAGTTCGCGAGAGCTAGTTTGCTTCCCTTTTTCCCATTCTGCGGTATAGGATATTCTCCGGCATAGAAGCGCCCGACATATATGCGGATATGGCGGCCTCGGCCTCGCTCCTTGTTTCGGTAGAGAATATAAAATGCTCTCCCACAGTACCGCGGCGAACCAACTGCGCTCTTTTATCTCCCATATAGGTAACTCTGGAGTTGAGAATTAGATTTCTGTGCTTCCATTCGCGGATAACGGGGAATTTTTCCCTTCTTCTATCCGAAAAGGCAGCGCTCTTACAGCTGTCACAGCCGAAATTCTCGGAGATAAAGCATCTCTCAGTCAGCATAAGCGGTATTCGACCGTATACTATAGCCCTTCCGCCCATTTGGGACACGGCGGGAGCGCCGAGCTCTGCCGAGAGCGTAACGTCGTGAACCCCCATATCAAGAAGCGCCGACTTCGCGTAGGAATTCATAATATTCATTCTGAAGCTCGAAACAGGGACAAGTCCTGCGCGACACGCCTCCTCAATGGCTCCGATATTACCCACGAGGGCGTATTTTACGCCCTTTTCCTTTGCGATGCGGAGCAATCGGCGAAGCTCATCAAGCTCACTGTCCGTGACAACGGGCGGCAGTGCAACACCGTCAGTGACACTCTCATATTCTTCTATTCCCGCAAGGGGAAGAAAAACTGTATCTAAACGTGCCCGTGTTGCATTATTAAGAGAAAAATACAGCTCGGGCACAAGAAATTCAGCGGTGATACCGAGGGGTAACCTATGCTCCGAACGCTCTTTCGGCGCTGTCTGTGACGGGGTCGGCAGAGTCCTCGGTCTGCCGAGGGTCTCAAGCTCCTCGGCCGCCAATCGGCGAAGTGCATTTATAGCGGCGGGAGATAGGTTTATCCCCTCGTCGAGCTCTATTTCTATATCCTCTTTCGCAAGAGAGAGGAAGGTATTCCCCATTTTGGATAGCCGCACTGCGAGCTCTTCCACCGTTAGCGGATGCTTTTCCGCTGTGCCGGGTACGTCTCCCGTGACGGTAACGCTCCTATCCGTACCGCGAAGCATCAGAGTCAGGCGTGACGGCTCGCCAAGTCGGAAGCTGGCGTGAGCAGCTACCGTGGCACGCATTTCGGAGTATTCTGCGGTAATGCCGCGTGAGGCGGCAATATCGCTCTCCTTCCGCGTTCCCGTCATACCGCCGAGCCTACCTGTAAGGTATCCGTCGGTAAATCCCGAACGCGAGAAGGCACGTTCGAGCAGCTTCATCTCATTCTCTGTTGCGGAACGTCCTCCGTCGAGCAGTGCTCGGTATATACGGGTTACTGTGTATACATAGCCGGGCGCCTTCATTCTTCCCTCGATTTTAAGCGAGGCGACACCCGAGGAAATAAGCTTTGGAATATGCCCTGCCAGCGATAGGTCCTTTAGTGACAGTGGATAATTATCACCGTTATAATTCAATCTGCAGGGCTGGGCGCACTCGCCGCGATTACCGCTCCGCCCGCCGACGAGCGACGAGAACAGGCACTGTCCCGAGTGGCTGACACAAAGCGCACCGTGCACGAAGACCTCTGTCTCTGGGAGCGAGCGCTCGGTCGCGAGCGTCATATCCCCGAGGGTAAGCTCGCGCGCAAGAACGACTCTCGAGCATCCCATACGGTAGGCAGCATCTGCACCGACGGAATTATGCACCGACATCTGGGTCGAGGCATGAAGCTCAAGCTCGGGCAGAGTCCTTTTCAACTCTGCGACAAGCCCGATATCCGAAACTATAAGTGCATCGACACCGAGTGCGTAAAGCTCATGCGCAAGGCTGACGGCACGAGGAAGCTCCGCTGTTGTCAACAGCGTATTTACAGTAACGTAAAGACGTACGCCGAAAAGGTGGCAATACCTCACCGCTCTGTCGATTTCGAAAATATCAAAATTCTTCGCGTACGCACGCGCACTAAATTCACGGGCGCCGATATACACGGCGTCCGCTCCCGCGCAAACGGCGGCTATAAGGCACTCAAAATCTCCCGCAGGTGCGAGCAGCTCGGGCAGATTACTACGTCTTCTCATATTTAGACCTCTCACTTTTTTCACCGAAATTTTACCACATACGAAGAAAATAGTCAAGAGAACTGTCGAGATTTCGCCCTCCGCTCCCCACTTTTATCGAAAAAAACTGTTTTTTTCTCACTATGTTCTAAAAAAAGTGACTTTTTCACGTGAAAAATATCATTTTTCAATATAATTTTTTTATATTTCCTTGACAATCATATATTTCTATGCTACAATTGTGTCAATCAAGGTAATATTTTGCGCGTTTCTATTAAATAAAAGGGGAGAATTATTATGCCTGAAATCAAGTATGAGTTGGTTGACAAGATCGGTGTAGTCAGCGAAGGCAACAACGGCTGGAACAAGGAGCTTAACCTTATCAGCTGGAATGAGAGAGAGCCTGTGTATGATATCCGTACTTGGTCTGCCGATCACGAAAAAATGGGCAAGGGCGTTACTATTTCCGTAGCTGAAGCTAAGGTTCTTCGGGATATGCTCAACAAGCTCAATTTGGACTGATACGCACCCTACATAAAAATCACCGCCGCACTCACTGCGGCGGTGATTTTTTTCTCTGAAGCTTTTCCTTCACCTTATCGAATATATCCGCGACACGCTCGCGTATGGAGCATTCATTCTCCGTTTCATTTTCACGAAGGTAGCGCTCGAGGAAGCCCTCGAGCATTCTGCGGGTGGACTCGCCCTCGCTTCTTTTTCTTCTCTCCTCATCGAGTACGGTATCGTAATACGGCGAGCCGACTCGCGCACCGACGAGTGTGCGGGAAAAGGTATCCTTTATCTTCTCCCCTATAAATCCGCCGCCGAGCCTGCGCTCTGCTATATCTATTAACACCGACACCCTGGAGTTTGATTTCAGTATCTCGTCGGAGAAGGTAGAGGCAAGTCTCTCGTCAGGGAGCTCGGAAAATCTCACCGACAGCGCGCCCTCACCGAGCACTCGCATCTCTATACGCCGTGTATTCGGCAGCTCAGGGAACAGGAGCTCCAGCTTATATACCACGCCGTCACCCTCTGTCTCGACACCGCCAAGGGTACTTACAACGTACTTTTCTCCCGACACATCTATACAAGAGGTGCAGAAGCCGTAAAACCCCACCTCGAGCTTAAAGAGTCTTCCTCCGTCACGGCAAACAAAGAATATCCGTCCGCCCTCTCGCACGAAGGAAATATCCGATACAGAGCTGCCAAAATTATTTTGCATTGCGCGGACGAATACGGGAAGAAGCCCGATATTATTGTCTATGAAATCAAATCTGCCGAGCAGCCTATTCCACTCGGGCGGATACGGCTCACGCGCACGCATTCCTATTCTCGCCAAAAGTCCCCTTTCGCGCTTTCGTGGCTTCACCCACCTCCTCGCCTCAAAGAAGCGGCAAGCGCGGTGCTTTAAAAGCGGATAAAGAGAGCTACCCTCGTGCTTATCGCGGGAGAAGCCTGAGGCGAGCGCCTCGTCAAGAATTGCGAAGGCGCGCCCTGACTGAAACAGCTCATTGTTACCGCTGTTTACCGCGATTACCGTATCACTTTTAGGGCTTATGAGTACCGCCTGCCCCAGCATACCGGAAAACAGAAGATTTCCCTCACCCGACACCCATATCTGGTAGCCGTAGTCATATCTTCCCTCGGAGTCGGGGGTCCGACGGTGCGCACGTGTACACTCGGCTATCCATTCGGGGGACAGTATTTGCGATTTGCGCCACCTTCCCCTTCCAAGGATAAGAAGAGCAATCTTCACCCACCCCTCAAGAGAGAGAAAGGCACCGAAGCCGCCCTTCTCAAAGCCCTCGGGGCCGCACTCCCAAAAGAAGCTAGTAATTCCGAGAGGAAGGAGTATTCGCTCTCTCACAAGCTCGGTGAGTGTCATTCCGGCAAGCTTTGCCGCGACTCTGCCTAGTATATAGGTATTCATGCTATTGTATTCAAAGCGGCTCCCGGGCACAAAGGCAACGTCGCTCTCAAAAAACGCACGCGTCCATTCGTTCTCGGAAACGACACCGGCCTCCGAAAATCTTACGCCCGTGCTCATTGTCAAAAGATGCTCGACGGTTATATCAAAAAAGCGCTTATCCCGCGGTGTATATTCGGGAAAAAGCTCGCAAATCGGCGTTTTGACAGAAAGCCTTCCCCCGTCAACGAGCAGGCCTATAGCCAGAGATGTCAGCACCTTCGACATAGAGTGGGACAGGTGAGGCATATTAACGCTGTAGCCGGGAGCGGAGCATTCGAGGGCTACGCACCCGTTTTTCACCACCATAAGGCTGTGTACATTCGCGCTCTTTTCACCCTCGAGCGACTCGAGAAGGGCAAGAAGCCGCCGTTCCGACATACCAAGAGCGCGCGGAGTCACCCGAGGCAGTGTCGGACGCTCCGCTTTTAAAATCTCGGTTTTCGACGGGCGGTAGGGTATGACGGAAGGATTGCTCCTTTCGGTCAGAGCCAGCCCTATGGCAAAATCCGCGACTCTCCTAATCCAAGCTTCCATAAATCTTCCTCTCATTATATCTTGGGTTATTATATTCTTCCGTACTATTATTTGTCAACAGACAGAAAAAAACACGGCGGCGCCGTGCTTTTTATGAGGTAAATGGAATAAGCTCCGACAGAGCTCCGAATACCGTGCCAAAGAGAACGAGAAGACCGAGTATAGCAATATTTTCGCGCGGTCGCCTATTCACCTTAAAAAGCACAAGCACGCCGACACCGGCGCCGGTAAGGAGTCCCGAGAGCATCGTACCGTAAGAAATGATGCCCGATACAGCAAACTGCGAGAGCACGACGGAAACGGCACAGTTCGGTATAAGCCCAACAAGCGATGCGATAAAATGCGATAGAACGGGGATATTAACCATAATATCCGACAGCCTGTCCGTTCCGACGATAAACACCACGGTATTTATGGTAAGGGTGGACAGAAGAATAAATCCGCTCGTGGTAAGTGTATGGTGAATGGCGGAATGCAGTATTCCACGCTCACAGTGGCAGTTGTCGTTATCGCAGAGCTCGTCGATATTTATACTCTCACCGCCACGCCTCATCAAGCGAAGAGCGAGGTCTATTGCAAAGCCTGCAAGTATACCAACTCCCGTTTTGTAAATAATTATTAACACAAGTCTCCACGGCTCAATACCGCCCGAAAGAAGAACCGGTATCATCTCATCGGAGGTAGAAAGGAAGACGGCTATAAGTGTTCCAAGCGTTATTACCCTACCCGTGTAAAGATTTGCAGCGGCAGCGGAAAAGCCACACTGCGGAACGACGCCGAAAAGTCCTCCGATAAGGGGCCCGAGAACGCCCGAGCGCTCCATAAGGCGCCTAGTCTTATCCTCGGCCTTATGCTCTATAAACTCCATAAGGAGATAGGTAAGGAATAGGAACAAAACAAGCTTTAGGGTATCTATCACAGACTCTATTACTACCTCGCCGAGGAACTCTCCCGCGTGGCCGAGCTTGTCCGCGAGAAATTCGGTTATACCCGAATGAGTATGTGCATGCAGCATACCTCTTTGCATAAGCTCTCTCCTTTCCTACATTATATATTAATCGACCCGTTTATAATACACTGTTTTTGCCGTCTTGTCAATAAGAAAGGCCTAAAATTTCGCACTTTTTTTACATTTGACCCACTTTGTCAAGATTATTTTTTAGCACTCTTTGATTTGGAGTGCTAACATTTACAATTTATACACAATTTATACTTTGTTTGTTCACCAAATTCGTGTAGACTATAAGCAGTCAGGAGTGCGGTTTGAAAGCCGCTTTGAATAGAAAGGAGATTTTTTAAATGAATCCCGAAAAATATACGAAAAAAAACCGCAGAGATACTTATGACGGCGAGGAGCACCGCACAGGAATACGGAAATCAAACGGTCGAGCCTGTGCACGTTCTGTCTGCTCTTTTGAGCGGCGACGGCAGCCTTGTTCCCGAAATTCTGACGTCGCTCGGCTGTGACGTTAAGAAGCTCACGGCAGATACGGAAAAGCTTATCTTAACACTGCCGCGTATATCGGGCGGCGGATATTCTCCCGATAGAATTTACGCATCGGCGGAGTGCGAGGAGCTCCTCACCTCGGCCGAGAGAAAAATGAAGGAAATGGGTGACGAGTTTCTCTCCGTCGAGCATATTTTCCTAGCTCTTTTTACACTCAAGAACAAGAAGCTCCGCGCGCTTATTGAGAACGCCGGAATTAAGGAAACCGACGTGCTCTCAAGGCTTAAGGATATAAGAGGAAACCGACGTGTAACGAGCGAGAGTCCCGAGGACACCTATGACGTGCTTAAAAAATACGGCCAGGACCTCGTAGAGCTCGCGAGAGCTAAAAAGCTCGACCCCGTTATAGGGCGCGACGAGGAGATACGCAACGTAATACGAATTCTGTCGAGAAAGACTAAAAACAACCCCTGCCTTATCGGTGAGCCGGGCGTGGGAAAGACTGCTATAGCAGAGGGACTGGCACAGCGCATCGTCCGCGGCGACGTTCCCGACAATCTCCGTGATAGGAGCATTTTCTCTCTCGATATGGGTTCACTTATTGCGGGGGCGAAATACCGCGGTGAGTTTGAGGAGCGGCTAAAAGCCGTTCTCTCCGAGGTCAAATCCTCCGACGGGCGAATTATTCTCTTTATCGACGAGCTTCATACGATAGTGGGGGCCGGTAAGACGGACGGTGCTATGGATGCCGGCAACCTTTTAAAGCCTCTGCTCGCACGCGGGGAGCTTCACTGCATTGGTGCGACGACCTTAAACGAATACCGTACGTATATCGAAAAGGATGCTGCGCTCGAGCGGCGCTTCCAGCCCGTTCTCGTTCCGGAGCCGACGGTTGCGGACACCATCACTATACTTCGCGGCCTTAAGGAACGGTACGAGGTATACCACGGTGTTAAGATACACGATGCGGCGCTTATCTCGGCGGCTACTCTCTCCGACCGCTATATTTCCGACAGATTTTTACCCGACAAGGCGATAGACCTTGTTGACGAGGCGTGCGCGCTCATCAAGACGGAGATGAACTCTATGCCGACGGAGATGGACGAGATATCAAGAAAAATTATGCAGCTCGAGATAGAGGAAGCTGCACTCGGAAAAGAAAGTGACAAGCTATCGGCGGCAAGGCTGGAAGCGCTCCGTGCGGAGCTCTCCTCTCTCCGTGAGGAGCTCTCGACCATGAAGGCAAAGCTCGAAAATGAAAAGAACAGCATCGGAAGGGTACAAAAGCTGCGTTCAGAGCTCGAAAGCACCAATGCAGAGATAGAGCGCGCGGAGAGTGAGTACAATCTCGCGCTCGCGGCAGAGCTAAAATACGGAAAGCTCCCGAAGCTGAAGGCAGAGCTCGAGGAAGCCGAGAAAAACGAAAATTCCGGAGCCTCCAGGACACTGCTCCGCGATGCAGTCACCGACGAGGAGATATCGAAGATAATATCCCGTTGGACAGGGATACCCGTAACAAAGCTTCTCGAAAGCGAGCGCGACAAGCTTTTGCGTATGGAAGAGCTTCTCCACAAAAGGGTTGTAGGCCAGGACGACGGAGTGAAAAAGGTATCCTCGGCAATTCTGCGCTCACGAGCGGGTATACGCGACCCGGGGCGTCCTATAGGCTCATTCATCTTTCTGGGTCCTACGGGCGTTGGTAAAACAGAGCTAGCGAAGGCTCTCGCAGAGGCTCTCTTCGACGATGAGAAGAGCATAACAAGAATAGATATGTCCGAATATATGGAAAAGTACAGCGTGTCGAGACTTATCGGAGCGCCTCCCGGCTACGTCGGATATGACGAGGGCGGACAGCTCACCGAGGCGGTAAGGCGCCGTCCATACAGTGTCGTGCTCTTCGACGAGATAGAAAAGGCACACCCCGACGTATGGAGCGTGCTCCTACAGGTGCTCGACGACGGGCGTATCACGGACAGCCACGGAAAGACCGTGGATTTCAAGAACACAATAATCATTATGACGAGCAACCTAGGCTCTGATATCATTCTCGACGGCATTAAGGACGGTAAAATAACCGACGAGGCTAGGGCGGGAGTTGATGCTCTTCTTCGCCGTTCCTTTAGACCCGAGTTTTTAAACCGACTCGACGAGATAATCTATTTTAATCCGCTAGGCCGCGAGGATATACGCAAAATCGTAGACCTTATGCTTGGTGAGCTCGAGGGACGGCTTGCCGAGCGGCAGCTGACGGTCGAGGTATCGGACGAGGCGAAGTAATATATCATCGACAGAGCATACGACCCAAGCTTCGGCGCGCGTCCGTTGCGCCGGTTTATCAGCGCGAACGTCGAATCCCTCGTAGCGCGCAAGATAATAGCCGAGGACGTAGCTCCCGAGAGCACCGTTATAATCGACGTCGAGGACGGAAAGCTAACGGCAAAATAAGCCCATATAAAAATAAATCAGGCGCTGAGTCATTAAGAATACAGAGAAATAAAGGCTATTTTGAGTTTTAAAGCGAAAAGCTCTGTATTCTTAGCGCGAAGCGCCTTTGGGGCTCGCTTGATTTAGAGCAGAAATCGTTGGCTGACGTAGCGAAGCGGCACGAGCGTGTTTAAAAAAGCTTTGATAAAGCTTTTTCCGCGAGTGTGACCGAGCCGCAGCGAGACCGAGAAGCGTAT